>JBBPID010000095.1:0-19480 GCA_038040505.1 Acidobacteriota bacterium
ACGATCATTTCCTCGTCCGCATAAGTCGGTTGCAGATCGGAAGTGATATATCGCCGGTACTTTTCCAGGGGCCACAGAAAGCGCGCGAAGACGTTATGCAGCGGCACATCATGATTCCCGGGAACGACAATCTGCGGCTGAGGCAACTGATCGAGGAAAGCTTTCGCTTCGCGAAACTGCCACGAACGGGCCCGCTGAGTCAGATCGCCAGAAACCGCCACCAGGTCCGGTTTGATCTCGTTTATGACGTTGATTAGAGGAGTGATCAGCTGCGCGTTAACGCGGCCGAAATGCAGGTCCGAAAGGTGTACCAGAGTGCGCATCGTCAGTTGTCTTCTCCGTCGGGAACGATAACGCGCAACGCCCGCGGACGCGAGCGATAGTGAAAGGGCGTCTGCATGATGTCGACTTCCCCATCAAAGGCTACCCGCTGGCGCTGGCGCCGCGTTTCGATTTTTACTTCATTCGTAGAGAGCGCCATAAAGTCCTCGCCTTCACGCAAACGTCCGAGGAAAGCTCGCACAGCCAGACGCACCAATCCCCATCTGCCGGTCCGATGAGTCATGTACAAACTCAATTGGCCGCGATCCAGACGCGCGCGCGATCCGATATTGAAAGTCTCCATCTCATATTCATTATTGCCGACAAACACAAAGGGAGTCCGGCGATGAAACTCTTTTCCATTAACGCTCAAACTAAGATCAAGGAACGGATAGCGGCGTAACGCCGCGAGCGCCGCCCACAAGAACGCCGGCCACTTTCCCGAACCCAGCTTCTGGTTCTTCTCGCGTTCGCGCACGATAGTTGGGTAAAGACCGAGGCTCGAGTTGTTGAGAAAGATTCTGCCGTTGACTTCGCCTATATCGACGTTCGTGGTGTGGCCCGCGACGATGGCGCGCGCCGCCGATTCGAGATCGTTGGGAATGCCCAAATCTTTCGCGAAATGATTGAGCGTGCCCAGCGGCAGCACCCCCAAAACTTTGTCGCTGCCGACAACTGCTGAGGCAATAGTATTCACTGTGCCGTCGCCACCGCCGGCCACGATCACTTTCCAATCAGCCTGGACCGCTTCACGCGCAAGGTCTGATACTTCTCCCCCATTTCGCGCCAGGGAAATGTCGCACGTGATTCCGCTTTCGGCGAAAACCTCTGCCAGCTGCCGGCGGATTCCCTCCTTCTCTGCAAATCCGGAGTGAGCGTTGATGATAACTTTCACAGGTTGGAGCCGCGCCATTGAGGTTCGAAGCTACAAACACCGTGCCGCGTAGCGATCTGCGGTGATTCGCGGCAGCAATTGAACTGCAAAGGGACAGCCCGGGCTGGCTTTTCGTACGACTTCTGACGTAAACAAGTACTGCATGGCTGAACATCATTCCGCTTCCGAACATCTCGATCTCGAGGCGATAGCCCACCAGGCTATGGTTGATGCCGGTTTTCAACCAGATCCATCGCCTTCCCTTTCCGCTGAACTGCGTTCGCTTGAGTCCAATCCGCAGGCTGCCGGTCCGAGCTCACCCGCGCGCGACTTGCGGTCGTTGCTCTGGTCTTCGATAGACGATCGAAAGTCCCGCGACCTCGATCAGGTTGAGTACGCTGAACGACTGGCCGGAGGCGAGATTCGCGTCCTGATAGGCATCGCCGACGTGGATGCGATCGTGCGCAAGGGATCGGAAGTTGACCAACACGCAGCTCAGAACGCTACCTCGGTGTACACCGGAATCAGAACTTTTCCGATGTTGCCTGAAGAGTTGTCAACAGATGCCACTTCGCTGGTAGGCGGCGCCGATCGATCTTCGATAGTTACCGAATTGATCGTGACGGCGGACGGTGCGGTCAAATCGAGCGACATCTTTCCAGCTCGGATTCACAATCACGCCAAGCTCTCGTACGAGGCGGTCGGCGCATGGCTCGACCAGAAAGGGCCCACTCCGCCGGAAATCGAGAGCGTGCCGGGAATGGCCGAGCAAATTAAGCTGCAATTTGAAGCGGCCGAAAACCTGGGTGAGTTACGAAAAGAGAATGGCGCCCTGAGGTTGGAAACGATCCAGGCTTCGCCCGTTATCGATAAGGGCCGGGCCACTGATCTTTCTGTAATCGAACGAAACAGTGCCCGCGATCTGATCGAGGATTTCATGATCGCGGCCAATGTCGCGATGGCGCGATTCTTAAATTCCAAGAACTCGCTGTCAATTCGCCGCGTCGTCAAGACTCCTGAGCACTGGGATCGCATCGTCGAGATTGCGCAGGAGCTTGGCGAAAAGCTGCCGGATAAAGCCGACTCTCGCGCCCTGGCTGATTTTCTTGCCCGGCGCAAGGCCGCCGATCCGGATCATTTCCCGGATCTTTCTTTATCAATCGTAAAGCTGCTCGGGCCGGGTGAATATTGCGTGCAAACGCCGGGCTCAGTCTCAAAACAAGGTGACCACTTTGGACTGGCGGTCCATGACTACACGCACTCGACGGCGCCCAATCGCCGCTACGCTGACCTTGTGACCCAACGCCTGGTCAAGGCAGCGTTCACGAACGCGGCGGCACCCTACACCGAAGCGGAACTCGAGTCGATTGCGTCCCATTGCACTGAGCGGGAGGATGCCGCACGAAAGGTCGAGCGCAAGATGCGCAAAGTTGTCGCCGCGGTGCTGATGCAAAAACGAGTTGGCGAAAGCTTTGATGCGATTGTGACGGGCGTAACGGACAAAGGAACCTTCGCCCGAATCATCAAACCGCCGGTTGATGGACGGGTGATGCGAGGCGAGCAGGGCTTGCGGGTTGGCGAAAAGATTAGAGTTGAACTAACTCACACTGACCCGCAACGTGGCTTTATTGATTTCGCGCGGGACCGCGCGTGATTAATTCGATATTGCGCTTTGTTCGCTGTCGCGGTTTTACACGAACGCGCGGGTTTAATCAGTAGCGGGCGGGAGGACTAGCTGGTATCGCCGTCGGTTTTCCTTGACACCGATCCAATCGAGGCGTAGATTCCGGGCGATCGTTTTCGTATTACTCACAGTCGGTAAGCCTCATGTCGACGAACCCTAGTCAGGCTCCAGCTTAGCTCAAGATACTGTTACGAGTGCTTACCGTCGAAGTTGTTTGCGGGTTGTACTGACGAGCAGACCTTATGGATTCCCGGCTCGCATCTTGGATATTTGGCTCGATACTCCTTGTTTTCATTCTAGTTGTGTTTTTCCTGGCTCCTAACTCACTCCCTCAATTCAAACAGCGACTTCTTGCTTTCATTTGCGCACTACTTGCCGGTTTTTTCGCTTTCTTCTTTACCGGAACAATAGGTGTGAATTTCGGCGGCTCCCTCGGCAAGACCGGTCAATTCTCTATTCAAGCGGCTGGTGGGGCAGCAGCATTTGTCGTCGTACTGTGGTGGTGGTACTCCTCGTCTGCGCCGATAAAGGTTGAGGATGAGGATGTCCCCATAAGTGTCAAGAAGCGGCCCCGGCCAAAAAAACTACCCGAAAAGTAGATTAAGATGATTCCTGTTCCTGGATTAGATCAAGTACGTATCGCGTGGATAGAAATCCGCGCTCAGGGATACATTCTTTATGGCTTCATGCTCTACTCGGACGCCGATACGCCGCTAGTAAATTACATGCAATCAGGGTTAGTTGAAATCGATGCCCTGTCGGGCGCCGAATGTGCGATTTTCGTCATCGAATCTCCGTCCGCTAAATGGATTGAGTTTACCCGACGAAAAGACCACCCCTGGTGGAGGTTGTTTGGTAGATACCTGCAGGCAACATCTGGCCAAAGCAGTAAAGAGTTTGACAGCATCAGCAACAAGTTGGTCCGAGAGCTGCTCAAGTACCAACAGGCCGTGATTGTTCAGGTAGCTGATGCACAACTCGTTACTCTCCAACATCTTTTTGCCCCAGACTATCAATTGTTATATGACAGAAGTGAAGTTTGGAGCGTTGCGAAGGAGTTTGGCATCAAGCCTGAAGACGTCCCTTGTTTGATATTCTTTCATGATCTCGACGACGATGAAGATGTGACGATAGTAGATTTGACAGATCTGCGCACAGAGCGGCAAGCAACTCGTTATTTTCGTCGCTTCTTTGGTAGCAGGGAGTTTAAGAAAATTCTGCGGGAAGCCAGAGCACATGCCTGAAATCTACAAGAGTCGAATAACAAGATCATTCGGTGAATCACTTTCGAGAGTGAAACGAGCGATATTGCCCACAGCCATCCTTAAAGATTCCCTTGCCGGGTGGGTAATGGACTTTGACGCACTGGAAACCGAACCATCACCCACCGAATTCAGGCAATCTGAGCGCAGAGACGATCGCGGCACGTTCGTCTTGATGAGCGCGATGGGTGCAGCGCTCCAGCAGCAGATTCCTTTGTATTTTGCCTCGTTGTTTTGTATTGGTAGACAATGGCGGGTTTCCGAAATTGCGATTGAATCCCTCGAGTCGGCCTCGAGCAGGGAGAACATTCTTGCTTCCATTGAAGCTACTCAGGGACATCTATCGCGGCTCAAGGGAAAACGGGCATTCCTTCTGGTTGAAACTCCGGTCGAATCCTTTGTCGAGGCTTTTCATCTTATTTTTGACTCCGGTCTAGAACATCACCGGGCGCAACTTCGGCAAGCACAGATCTGGTGGCACGGATGGCAATCGGAAGTGGGAAATCTGAAACAAACTGTCGATGCCTGCATTGCGAGATCCAGCGATAAGGGGGATGACAACGCTTTCATTGAAATCATACGGATGGTATTCAAAACCTACCAGCCTTCGCCACTTCAATTGTCACTGGAGCAAGGTGGCGTAGTTTTCAAAGAACCTCAACAACGATCAATATCCAGCCGGGTGCAGACGTCCGAACCAATGTTACTGACAATCTTGGCTGCTCTAACATCCTCCAGAGACCCGTATTATTTCAGAGACCTCGAGCGAATGTTTTACTATTGGTCACGCACGATCAGTGACGGCCCTAAAATTCAAATTGCCCTTGAACGCCTAAGAAGAAAGTACGGCTTACAGGATCCCTTCGAGAAATATCAATCAATGGCCCATTCGGTATCCGGGGAGTTGCGAAAGCTTGTTCTGGAGAATGAGCTACCGGATGAAAGCGACTCGCCCTGGCTAATGGCCTGGAAACAAACCTTAGAGGAGGAACCATCCAGCTGGGAGGCTCTCAGACGTCGTGACCTCAGGAGTACCTCGGTCTTGCTAAGTTTCGCGCGATCGGCGGATTCGACGATAAAACGACACATCCGCGATACGATAACTCCAGGTGAGCTGTGGAATGAATTTGTGCAGCGTCTGTTTGAAGACGAGTGGATATCTACCATACTGGCCCAAATCGCCAAGGCTAACAAGGAATCCGAGTCACTCGAAAATCTCTGGACGGTAGATTCATTCCTCGAACTAATTAAGAAAGTTGTTTCGCAACTCAGGACCATCGGTTATTCGCTGGACGTGCCGGATGAAAACCGCTGGAGAGACGCCTGGGGAAAGGCACACCTTGAAAAGTAAGACGTTTAGTCGACGTGATTCGTAAACCTTTTAGATCCCATTACTGGGAATTCAATGCTCGGCTATGGCGAACTACCAGCCGTAAGACTCTTCACCACGATCGCCGGCACACTCGCCCCGCAACGCGGCTTCATCGATTTCGCCCGAGTTGGCAAGCACTAGTACCCACGATTCGGTTTGGTGGCTCGTGATTTTTCTGTGACCCAGGTTGGAACGGAGGACGACTGATGAGCGACCGAAAATACCGTCAGCGCGGCTATATGGACAGCGATCGGCAAAGTGAGCAGCGTCCGAAGCAGCAGCAGCCTAAGCCGAGCGAGCGTGAGGGACCGCGCTCGCCGCGGATGATGGCCTTCGGCGAGAAGGTGAAATGCTCGACGTGCGGAGCGACAATTTCGGCGAACATCAAGATTGATAGCACATGTCCGAAGTGTAACGCCGACCTTCACACCTGCCGGCAATGTACCTCTTTCGATCCCGGTGCGCGCTTCGAATGCCGAAAACCCATTACTGCGCGAATCGCGAACAAGGGCGCGCGCAACAATTGCGAACTCTTCGCCCCACGGACGGTCGTTGAACGCGAAACGTCCTCAGGAACCCCGACGGACGCACGTCAGGCGTTCAAAAACCTGTTCAAGAAATGAGCAGGCGTACAAGTGCCATCTATTTGTCGGCTGCCGATTCAGTACTCACGAATCTGCTGCCTACTTCACTACGATCGCCGGCACGTTTTGATCGCGCACAAGTTGGTTGAAAGCCGGCACCTCGCTCTTCATGATCTGAGCGAGCTTTTGCAGCTGCGCGTCTATCTGCGCGGCCAAATCTTCATAAACCGCGTACGACTGATCGTTTGGCGGCGTTTCAGAGCGGGAGACCACGCCGCCCAGCGCCGCCAGTTTATTGTTCAACCGAATGGGAAAGTTCAAAGGATCCTGGCTGCTCTGGTTTTTGGTTTGATACAGGGCTTCTTCCACCGCCGTCAGATTTCGATTTAGCGCGGCGCCCGCGTCGGTGATGGCTTTGGCATTCGGCTGGCCGGCGACGCGTTTGAGCAAATCCTCAACCTGCTTTTTCGTATCGCGAATCTGAATGACCGCATTGTGCGTCTCGTTGAGCTTGTCGCGAATCTTCAAAGACAGATCCAGCTGCTTTGCGTATTCAGCAGCAGTTGTCGTCAAACGCGGATCCGGTTTGACTTCAAAAGTCTGGGTCTCAGTGTTCCCATTGACGGTGAGCTTCACTTGATAACTTCCCGGAACGATCCGCGGGCCGCGCGTTTCGCCAGCCCACAGAATCATTCCCGGAAAGCGCACCGCATCCGCGTAACGCAGGTCCCACACGAAACGATTGAGACCGACCTCAGTCGTTGCCCGCGCCGCCCCGCCGCCACCAAAGCCCTCTTCTTCAGCGGCCGGCGCGGTGGCCGGCTCAGACGCACCGGAACCTGGAGTCGCGCCTGGCCGTGGCAAACGACCGGTGAATTTGCGAATCGACTTTCCTTTGTCCTCAAGAAATTCCAACACGACATCAGTTGTGGGTTTCGCGTTCAACGAGTAATACACCACGACCCCGTTAGCAGGATTTCTGCCCAGCGTTGCTGTCGATGGCAGGTTGCCCCCGCCGCCTCCGGGCATCCGATACGCATACTTGGGTTTGAAGAGTTTAGTACCGCTGATTGCTTTGAAGCCCCCGGCGTCCATCGCCTGATGTACGAGAGGGAGATCATCAAAGATCCAAAACGAGCGGCCCTGTGTCGCGGCCACCAATTCCTGCTCTCGCTTCTGGATAGCCAGGTCCGTAATGGGAACGACGGGCAGATTGAATTGCATGGATTGCCAGTTCGCCCCATCGTCGAACGAGACATAAAGGCCCGTCTCGGTGCCAGCGTAGAGCAGCCCGCGCTTATTCGGGTCCTCGCGAATCACGCGCGTGAACGCGCCTTCGGGAATGCCGGCCGTGATTTTCTTCCAGGTCTTGCCATAGTCGCTGGTTTTGTAAAGGTATGGTTTGTAATCATCGTGCTTGTACATCGTCGCGGCAAGATACGCCGTGGCCGGATCGAACGGCGAGGCATCCAACGAATTGATCTGAATCCATTCCGGCATCATCTCTTTCGAAGGCGTAACATTCGTCCAGTTCTTTCCGTTGTCGCGGGTCAGGTAAACCAGGCCATCATCCGAACCGCTCCAGATCGTCCCGGCCTGCACCGGTGATTCCATCAAGGTAAAAATCGTGTCGTAGTACTCAACGCTGGTGTTGTCTTTAGTGATCGGTCCACCCGACGGGCCCTGCTTTGACTTGTCGTTACGAGTCAGATCGGGGCTCATCACTTCCCAGGTTTGTCCCTCGTTGGTTGATCTGAAAAGGACGTTGGCGCCCGCGTAAAGCGTATTCGGATCGTGAGGCGAGAAGACGATGGGAAAGTTCCACTGAAAACGGTACTTGATGTCGCCCGCCCCCCAACCCATCGGATTGTTTGGGTAAGGATTTACGTCGCGCAACTGGCCGGTGTGATGATCGTAGCGCGTGATTAGCCCGTCGTATGAACCGGCGAAGATAATCAGCGAGTCCTTGGGCGAAGGCGCAATCCAACCTGACTCTCCACCGCCAACGTCGAACCAGTCGCTGGTGGTGATGCCGGCGTCGGTGGTGCGGCTGGCAATTCGCACCGTCGAGTTGTCCTGCTGCGCGCCATAGATGTGATACGGGAAGTCATTATCCAAAGCCACGCGATAGAACTGCGCCGTCGCCTGATCCTGCTCGCTCCAGCTCTTGCCTCCATTAAAGGAAACATTCGCGCCTCCGTCGTTGCTATTGATCATCCGCTGCGGATCCTCGGGCGCGATCCAAAGATCGTGATTATCACCGTGCGGCACGCCGATCCCGGTAAAGGTGCGGCCGCCGTCATTCGATTTGTAAAAGCCGGTGTTCAGCACATAGACCGTGTCGGCGCTTTTCGGATCGGCATAGATGCGGGTGTAGTACCAGGCGCGCTGACGCAGGTTGCGCTGCTCGTTCGTCTTCGTCCACGTTCTGCCGGCGTTGTCCGAACGAAAGACCCCGCCGTCTGCGGCTTCGACAATTACCCAGACGCGTTCGGGATTGGCGGGAGAAACTGCGATGCCGATCTTCCCGACCATTTCTTTGGGCAAACCGGCATTGCGAGTTATGTCCGTCCAGGTATCGCCGCCGTCAGTTGATTTGAAAATACCGCCGTTCGGGCCGCCGCTCTCCAGCGTCCAGGGCTTGCGATAGACTTCCCAAAAGCCGGCGTACAGCACATTCGAATTGCTCGGATCGATGATCAGGTCTGAAGCTCCGGCCTTGTCGCTCCGGAAGAGAACTTTGTCCCAGGTTTTCCCGCCGTCCTTTGAACGAAACACGCCGCGCTGCTGGTTGGGAGCCCAGACATGTCCGAGAGCCGACACGTAAACAATGTCCGGGTTTTTCGGGTGCACGCGAATCCGCGAAATCTGTCGCGTGTCTTCCAGGCCGATGCGCTTCCAGGTCTTGCCCGCATCCGTCGACTTGTAGACGCCGTCGCCGTGCGAGACATTTCCGCGAATCGGCGATTCGCCCATGCCCACGTAGATCGTGTTCGGATCGGAATCCGACAAACCAATCGCCCCGACTGAGCCGGTGCCGAACACCGAACCGTCGCTAATCGGTTCCCAGTTGATGCCTCCATCCGTCGTCTTCCAAACGCCGCCGCCGGTTCCACCAAAATAATAGACCATCGGCTGTGAAGCGACGCCGGCGACTGCGGTCACTCGCCCGCCGCGAAACGGTCCGATGGATCGCCACTGAAGGACTGATAAGTCGGTTTGAGCCGGGGTTGATGACTTGTCCGCAGGTTGTCGGCGCTGGGATTTGACCGAAACTTCGGCAAAGGTGAAAACCAAAAGGACGGCAGCGAGAGATGACAAGAAAGAGGCACGTGAGCTCTTAGACATCGGATCGACTCCTCTGATTTAGCGCTATCAAAGTTGTATTTCTGGTGTTCGCTGACAGGTGAATGCCGGCGGCTTTGCCGCCGTGTGCTGCGGCGAAGCCGCCGCCGCAAACTATGAAGCTTCAGGGGCGCGATTCGGCGCACTTACGCTAGAACAATTCCGCCAGCGCTTCATCAACCGACCGCACCCCCACCACACGCAGGCCCAGCAGCTTTTCCAATCCAGCGGTGTTCGATGACGGCATTACGATCTTTTTGAATCCCAGAGCCTGGGCTTCGCGCGCGCGCACCGCGGCCTGCATCGCGCCGCGCACTTCGCCCGTCAAGCCGACCTCGCCAAACACAGCCGTGTGCGCATCGAGCGGTTGATTACGAAAACTCGAGGCAATCGCCGTCACCAATCCGAGATCGACCGCCGGCTCGTCTACTTCCAGACCCCCGGCGATGTTTACAAACACGTCGTCCCCCAGAAGCTGCATCCCGACCCGTTTTTCCAGCATGGCAATCAAGAGCGAGACTCGATTCTGATCGACCCCCTGAGTCATGCGCCGGCCGGTTCCGTACTTCGAGCTCGAGACCAGTGCCTGAATCTCAACCAGCATCGGCCGCGTGCCTTCCATGCACGCGGTGACGACCGAACCGGCCGCATCGGCTGGCCGCTCAGCCAGAAACATTTGAGAAGGATTGGCAACCGGAGCCAGGCCGTTGTTGGTCATCTCGAAAACACCAACTTCGTTGGCCGCGCCAAATCGGTTCTTGGTCGCCCTGACGATGCGATGGTTGTGATGGCGCTCGCCTTCGAAGTACAGCACGGTATCGACGATGTGTTCGAGCGCGCGCGGGCCGGCAATCGACCCTTCCTTCGTCACATGCCCGATCAGAAAGATGGGAATGCCTCGGGTCTTCGCCAGCATCAGGAACTGCGCGGCGACTTCGCGAATCTGCGAGACAGAACCCGGCGCGGATTCCATCTCAGAAGAGAAGGTGGTCTGAATGGAATCGACCACGATCACCCCTGGCTGCAGTCGTTCGATTTCGCGAAAAATATTTTCGAGATTGGTCTCAGGGAGCAGCAGCAGCTTAGGGCCCTTAATCCCGAGCCTTTCTCCGCGCAACTTGATCTGACGTTCCGACTCTTCACCGGAAACATAAAGCACCGTCGCGCCGTTGACGCTGAGCTTGTCGGCGACTTGCAGTAGCAGAGTGCTCTTGCCGATGCCGGGATCGCCGCCAATCAGGACCAGCGTGCCCGGCACAATGCCGCCACCCAACACCCGATCGAACTCGTTTACGCCGGACGAAAGACGAACGTCATCCTGAGATTCGATCTCGCGATATTCGATGGCTTTCGCCTCGCGCAAACGAAAGTTGTTGCGGCCTGCCCCTTTTTTGGTCGTAACGACGCGTTCTTCAACCAGCGAATTCCACTCGCCGCACTCGGGACACTTGCCCAGCCACTTGCGAGATTCATAGCTGCAATTCTGACAAACGAAAGTTGTGTTGGATTGTTTTGGCAAATCGTCTTATATGGAGTGCGCCGGCAGAGTCCCGAGGCGTCGGGATCGGCGGCGCTTTGGTTTCGAGCGTCAGTGGAACTCTACGGTGTACCGCAAAGATCCAAAGCGGTGTCTCCCGATGAAACGGGATTGCCACCGCACTCCAAAATTACAGCAGAGCTTTCACATTCTCGGTCGGCCGTCCCAGGACCGCGCGTTCGCCACGCTCGACGATTGGCCGCTGCATCAGATCGGGATGCTTTACCATCAACGAAATTAGCTCGTCATCGCTAAGATTCTTCTTACTTAAACCGAGCTCGCGATAGATGGGTTCGCTCCGGCGAAGCAGCTCTTCCGGCTTAATTCCCATTTTCTTAACTAGCTCGCGTAACTTCTTTTCGCTGAGCGGCTCGATGTAATAATTAACTTTGCTAAAGTCCACGCCGTGCTCGGTTAGAAACCGATTCATCTCGCGGCACTTGGTGCAGGTTGGCTTTTCATAAACGGTGATGGTGTCAGCCATGATGATCTTTGGTCTTTGATCTTTGCTTCTTTGAGCTTGATCGTCTCCGTGCTACAGCTCAACTGTCGTAGTCACAAAAACAAAGATCAAAGACCAAAGATCTAAGATCGTTTTTCTTAGGGGAATATCCCGCGCACCCTTGTCGCCTCAGCCACTCGATCGATAGCCAGAATGTAGGCGCCGGTGCGCATGTCCGTGTTATAGCGTTGCGCCGTCTGGTGCACCTTATGAAAAGCATCGCCCATGGTGTCTTCCAACGTCTGATTGATGCGCTTCTCGCTCCAGAAGAAGGAGTACTGATCCTGCACCCATTCGTAATAGCTGACAGTCACGCCGCCCGCATTCGCCAGAATGTCGGGAATCACCATCACATTCTGGTCCTCCAGAATACGATCGGAGGCCGGCGTAGTCGGACCATTGGCGAGCTCGGCGATGATCTTTGCTGTTACTTTGCCAACATTCGCCAGAGTGATGCTGTTTTCCAGCGCCGACGGACAGAGGATGTCACAGTCAACTTCGAGCACGTCATTGGGCGCAATCTCTTTCACTCCCGGCATCCCGCTCAATGAGCCGGTGTCTTCCTTATGTTTAAGCGTAGCTTGAACGTCCAGGCCGTTCTCGGCGTAAAGACCGCATTTCGAATCGCACGCGGCGACCACCCGGGCCCCATCTTCAGCCACCAGTCGTGTCATAATCGAGCCTGCGTTTCCAAATCCCTGCACCGCCACGCGGGAATTCTTTAAACTTACGCCGCGCACTTTGCAAGCCTCGCGCAACGCGTAAAGAGCACCGCGGGCGGTCGCTTCGTGACGACCCTGCGACCCACCGAGCGACAGGGGTTTGCCGGTTACCACTCCCAGCTCGGTGTGGCCGTGAACCATGGAAATGGTGTCCATGATCCAGGCCATGGTTTGTGAGTCGGTATAAACGTCGGGCGCGGGAATATCTCGATCGGGACCAATAATAGGTGCGATCTCAAATGCGTACCGCCGCGTCAATCTCTCCAGTTCGTTCTGGGAAAGACTCTTCGGGTCGCAAACCACGCCACCTTTGCCGCCACCGTAAGGAATCCCCACGGTGGCGCACTTCCAGGTCATCCACGAAGCGAGTGCTTTCACTTCATCAAGCGTGACGTTGGGGTGATAGCGGATGCCGCCCTTGGCCGGCCCGCGCGCGATGTTGTGTTGCACGCGATAGCCCTCGAAAACTTTCGTCTCGCCGCCGTCCATTCTTACCGGAATCGAAACGATAAGCTGCCGCTTGGCGCTGCGCAGCACGTTGCGCAGAGACTGATCCAATTCGAGATAATCCGCTGCCCGATCGAATTGTTGTTTGGCTATTTCAAAAGGATTGAGTTCTTCCTGGGGGGCTTGCGCTGTCGCCATTTGCTCGTTCTCCTGAGAAATTAGTCGTAGGGCGGCGATATCGTAATGGAAATCATGTGGAGTGACAACGGACAAGACGAGCTTTGAACTTAGTGCTTTGTACTTTGCACGCAACTCCACCCTTGAGCCGTTCCCGTTGGGGTGGAGAACAAAGTACAAAGTACAAAGTACAAAGCACTAAAAACTAAAAGTCGGATTTGGGAACAACCCCGTCTTCTTGTGGTCTAAGTCTTCAGCTTCTTCGACCCAAAGGCACCGGCAAACAGGAGGAAGCTAAGATGTTTACTAATTTGATCGAGTCCGAATCGCACCGCAAGGAGTTCAAGCGGCGCAGTTCATTTTTTGTAGTTACGGTTGCGGCTTATGCGTTGATTCTCTTTGCCGCCGGTGTCGCCAGCATCTATGCCTATGACGCGCGTTTGGAAGCGCAGACCAGTGATCTGGCTTTGGTCGGCTGGGTCCCGCCGGTTACGCCACCAGAACATGTTCGCCCGCAGCCGCCGCGAAGAACGCCTGCTTCCAACAATACGGACAGGGTTTCGTCGCAGCCCGTGCGACCCGCTTTTTACGAGAGTGCAAGTAACCCGACTAAACCACCCGACACGGTTAGCACCGCGCCCCACACAGTTCCACCGTGGCGACCAGGGGCCGTTATCGGAAACTATGTTGGCGATCCCGTCTCGCCGCCGACCAGTACGTCAGGGTGCGTAACCTGCACGGGTGGCAACACCCGCGACCCAATTGTGCGCGTTCCGGAAACGACCCCGCCGCCAATACCGGTTAAGCCTCCGACGACGCTGAAGGTCTCTCTGGGCGTGCTTAGGTCAAACGCGATCAGCTTGCCCCAACCTCTCTATCCCGCGCTGGCGAGGCAGATTCGCGCCCAAGGTCCGGTCACCGTTCAGATCCTGGTCGACGAACAAGGCCGGGTGGTTACAGCTCAAGCTGTCTCGGGAAACCAACTGTTACTTGCGGCCGCGAAAGAGGCTGCGCTGCGGGCGCGCTTTACGCCAACCAAGCTGAGCGGCGTACCGGTAAAGGTTCAGGGATTGATCACTTACAACTTCGTCTTGCGGTGAGAGCATCAGCGGAAATCACTTAGCCCGGGAGAGGGTTGGGTGAGGGCTTAGCGACGTCGACTGTGAAAGATGTTTTTGTCTTTGAATGCCACTCGCCTCTCTCACAGCACGAATCCAAAGGTTGCTTGCGTCGCCTAGACCCTCATCCCCGACCCTTCTCCCAAAAGGGAGAAGGGAGCATGTCAGATACTCACATCCAGGACCTCCGCCGTGATCGGTCCAACCTCGCCGTCCACCACCAGGCCTTTGAGTTGTTGAAAGGCGGCAACCGCGGCCAGGGTCTTCTCGCCAAACAGTCCGTCAACGGGGCCGGGATCAATTCCCACTTTCGCGAGCGCGCGCTGAATGTCCCGCACCACGGAACGATCCACGTTAGGAGCATTGATGTGATAAATCGAAGGCGGCTTGACCACATCGATGGGCGTTACGTCTTCGTCGTATTCAATCCCGGGAACCAGCACGCCAGTATTCCAACGCCTCATCTGTACCGTATGCTCGGCGATCCCGTATTCGTGCCCCATCGCCTCGATCGTTCCGCCCTTTCCGTCACATAACACGATGTGGCCCATGCGACCGGGCCGCGGCGGATACCGCAGGACGATTCCACCCACGATAGCGGCGGCGCGCTGATAAGGAATGCGGCGCCCCAGTAGATTCGAATCGTCTCGCCACGCGCCCGTGTAAGCGTCAGCCACATCCGGCCGGGCGTTGTTGTCGAGGCAGCCGTAAAGAATGCCCGAAGCTTGATACACCAGCCATGACATGAACTCCGCACAATCCCACGGCCCTTTCCAATTGGCATTGTCCTTAGGCACCAGAACATTCTCGTACGCCTCACCGACGTGTTGCCGGGCGAGCTTAACGAGATCGGATCCTTTAGCCATTGCAGTCCTTCCAGGTTTATTGCGAAAGAGAATAGTTCGAGTTATTGGGAAAGGATTTCCTTGAGTACTTTCAGAGCTGAGGTAGTCTTCCTGCAAACGTGTCAATTTGCATTGAAAGTAGCCCTCAAATGCTTTTGACAAGTAGTAGCTGACTAACGGGTGACGTTTCTAGGGTCTACTGACATGTCGTTTTACGCTCGAGCGAGAGACTCGAATCAATAGTCACGACGAATTGCGCTTGAAGATTGACTCGCAAGAATTACACCTCCTGCTGTGTTGGCAAACCACTCGCTTCCGCGGCTTTGACGTTAGTTAGCTGCAACGGTGGATCTCGCTGAAGGAGCTGCATAAGTCTTTGCGCTAACGCCGAATACTCATTGGCTAGCGAGACTTGAAGTACGCAGGGGAAGCTTACAGCCTTAAAGGAAAAGCTACCTTCCTGTTTTTCGGGTTTGTCGAAGACGAAGCAATGAGTACCAACATCGGGGTGGTTTATGCATCTATCCCAAAACAACAACGGCTGAAGTGAAAGCGCTGTTCCACTCTCCTCGTTGAATAGAAAAGGCTCGTCCTCGGAAAACGCTTCTGCTCCATGGTAATCAAGAACCCTAATGAAAGGAGGAGACCCAGACGCATACCGAAACAGACCGGCGTACTCGAGCGCGAAACGTTGCTTTCGCACATGTTCGAAGAAACCAAAAGAGTTCTCGGCAAAAACTTTCTGACTTATGTTGGCGAGTATTTGTACGGGACGTAACGAGTCGATCGACGAGTCGCTGGTCTTGCCATGTTTCCATTGAGCAAAAAAAGTAACTACATCATCGATGGGCTTGTGCAACTCTGGAGCCATGAGTTCAGCATATGGAGCAGAGATTGCGGCTCGCTTTCCCGATTGAGTCAGGCACTCTTTGAGGAATGCCCAAAGTGGTCCGGCTGATCTTTGAGTAAACCCCTTAAATATGTGTGTTTCACCTCTGCCTTTATGCAAGCAATAGTCGAGGTACGCCACATAGGCTGCCATCGCAAGCGCCGCTTCAACAAACCCCATCGCGTGGGTAACCAATCCCGATTGATCGCTCTGCCCGAGATAGGATGCCAGTGGCGCTGCAAGAGGATAAGGAAGTATGGCGACGAGGTCACTGAGTTCTACCCACGATGCTTCTTCGGATCGGGTTCTATAAATCTCAACCGACGAAGCGTCGACAAAGGAAACGGACGAATTGCTCGTTCCGAAATCCACGCCAATATATGCAGCCGCCCCAGAGCCGGCTACGTTGTATGTCATGTCAAGATAGAATGGCTTACCGGCAATAGCAGTCTCTTCTTCTTCGCTCTTTCCCGTCTTGTACACAAATCGCGGCACGGACGTTCCATCTGGTTTTACTATCAGTTGGACTTGTAGATGCTGATCGAAAGCAGTTCCTTTGGGCGTATAGACTGTGTGTTCCTCGACGTTTTGCAGATTCTGAATGTCATTCGGGTTAAAACTAGATCGTAAGAAATAGTACTCAAGTTGACGCCGGGGCGGACGATCTAATCGAACTCTCCACTTCATTGGTCGATCCATAAAGTTCTTGAGGACGCTCGCTGAGGGGAG
The DNA here is from genome assembly GCA_038040505.1 of Acidobacteriota bacterium. GTDB lineage: Bacteria > Acidobacteriota > Blastocatellia > Pyrinomonadales > Pyrinomonadaceae > UBA11740. The sequence continues at coordinate 16,409 of JBBPID010000095.1, forward strand.
TAGCACGCCTGGAAGATCCGCGACGCTCGGTAATCCGGTTGTGCGAGGTTTAAACGATCGAACCTCTTGCCCTGAAGAGTCGGCGTCAAGGATCAGACAGAGTCGATTGTAGGTAACGGAGGCAAAGTCGCCATCTTGATTGTAGAACCTTCTCGCACATTCGATTGCTAAACCTTTTGCTACTACTTCCTGGAAATTAGGGATACGTAAGACCTCGGCATGAGTGAGATCCTGCGAGAAGTCGCGCTGTAGGAGTTCTCCCAACCAACGCATGTTCGCGGAACCACCGGATAGTAATACGACTGAAATAGGTGCACCGTTGAGTTCCTCTTTACCTCGCTGAAGTGCGTGACCAATGACTGGAACTAGCCGTTGCTTCCAAACCTTATTAGCAAAAATATCTCGAAGCTCTGTCGCCTGCAACTGAAGGTTAACCGCCTGATCGTCGGCCAGAAACGGGTGTTTGGGCAAGACTACTGGAACAGAAAGAGAATGTGGTGTATCAAGCGACCAATCGGTCACGCTGTTGCAGATCGTTATTTTAGGATTCTCGATAGCATAGATTGAACAATGAAAATTCTCTATGAAGTTGCGGTACTCATCGCTAACTGTCGCTAGATCTACTTGGTTCTTTCGCCAACTATTGTATACATCCAAGCCTTTCTTAAATTTTGCGCTCTCATGTTTGGGAACTACATATTTGCGAAACAACTCCTCGGCTACCATTCGGTTGATGAAGAACCCGCCAATGGGGGCTGAAGAGGCCGCAAGAGGCCTGGAATTGCGCCCAGATTGGCTGATGTCACCTTCTTTCGTGGTCTCAATAATACATACGTCAAACGTACCACCTCCGAAATCAAGCACTAAGGCGTGATGCTTCGTTCGTTCGGCAACTATCGGATGTCGGTGCCCATAACGATAGTACTGAAAGACCGCAAAGGGCTCGGGCAAGAATTCTATGTCCTTAAAACCCGCAGGATCTAGAAGGCGCTTACCCTTCAGTATTCTTTCGAGATTGCGTCGGTAGTTCGAAAGCCATTCTGCAGACGCTAGTTCAGTTTGCATTGACAATGGCTCGGCCAAAAGGATACTTGCGCTCTTTGAGATTCCATTGTCCGCTAGCCACTCTTTGGTGCAGGTAAGAATCTCGTGCAAGAAATCACCGGTAAGAGCTGCGGCCGATCTCTTTTCTCCATCCGCACTCTTGAAGAACCGCTTTGGAGCCGAGCCTGATGGATCGATGTTACCGAGATCAATCTTGAAGTCCTCGTTGATTTGATTTCGTCTCTCAGCTGCGGCAACCGCGGCGGAACCAATGAAGAGTTTCCCCTTACCCTCATGAGCAAACTCGTGGGTATATTGGGACTTCCCTCAACTTCTACCATTCTGACGGCATTGATTAAGAACTCCCTCTTCCTCATTAGCAGCCTCGCGTCTTTAGGTCAGGATAAGGTGCAGTCTGCGTCCGGGCTTAGCACGAATTGTTGCGAAGAGCGGCAAGGATAGTAGACGTTCGACTGTTAGTCAACAGTCGTAGGCTTCGACAATCTGCTGTCCGAGCGAATCGAGAAGATCACATCGCTTAGCCATACTTTTGAGTGAGTTCAGTTCGACTTAGTACCGGAAACCTGCGGGGAAGAAAGCTTACTATACCTGATCGAATAAGCAAAGCGACGGTTTCTTGTCCGGCCGCCAACGCAGAAACTTTGTGCCGTGGCGAAACCTGCCACCGGTGAAATGATCGTAACGGACTTCGCACACCAGGGTCGGGGCCAACGGTTGCCATTCAGCCGAACGCTCGGTAGCCCAGCGGCTCGGCCCGCCGGGCGCGTTGCCGGTGAAACCCGGCGGTTTGATCAACTTCTCCAGCTTCTTTGTCAGCGCAGCCTTCTCATTCGCTTTGAAGCTGGAAGAAAAGCCGACGTGATGAAGCAAGCCGGTTTTGTCATACAAGCCGAGCAGGAGCGAGCCGACGACTTTCCCTTCCGAGGCGTAACGAAATCCGCCGACGACGCAATCGGCTGTGCGCAGGCGCTTCACCTTGACCATGCCGTGGCGATTGCCGCTTTCATAAGGAACGTCGGTGCGCTTGGCGATCACGCCGTCCAGGTCAACGCCCGCGCCGGCCAACCAATCACGGGCGACCTTCAGGTCTTTGGTTTGCGGCGACAATTCGATCGATTTGTTCTTTGACAGATACTTTTTCGCAAAGGCGTCGAGTTTTTTTCGCCGGGTCGTTAGTGGCTGATCATTAATAGCTTTGCCGCGATCATCGACCAGCAGATCAAAAACTATCAGCTTTGCCGGAGTCTCCTCGGCGAGTTTCTTAATTCGGCTCGCCGCCGGATGAATCCGCATCAACAGATCGTCAAACGAAAACTTTCCTTTTATCGGCACCACGATCTCGCCGTCGATCACGAACTGTTTCGCTTTCAACTTCAAAAGGGCCTCGACGATTTCCGGGAAGTAACGAGCGAGTGGCTGGCCGCTTTTGGATTGCAACTCGACTTGATCGCCGTCGCGAAAGGCGAGACAGCGGAAGCCATCCCACTTCGGCTCGTACTGCCAATGGTCGCCGGCGGGAAGCTGCTCGACAGATTTCGCTTCCATCGGCGGATAAGAAGTCTTTAAAGGAAGCTTCATGGATGTTGTCTACGTATCAGAAGCCCGACCGTAAGGGAGGGCAAGTTTGATTCTCCCTTCTCTCGTTGAAAGAAGGGTTGGGATGAGGGGCAGAGCTAGCTCAAACCCTGATTCCCGTTTCCAGCTTCATGCCATTTACCAATGGCAAAGGTACGGAACCGCTCGCGGTAGCGAGCGGGATAAAGACTCAACTCTTCAAAACGCTCTGCACTAACGACATCGATTTAACCGTTACTTAAGTCGCGCCCTTAACCCGCTCGCTACCGCGAGCGGTTCTGTAACCCCGTGCCATTGGAAAATGGCATGAAGAAAATCAGATGGAAAATGTTGTGCGTCAGGTTAATTCCCTCACCCCAACCCTCTCCCAGCGGGAGAGGGCGTAAGAATTCAATTCAAATACGGTTTCAGATCAAATCGTTTTCGTTTGTC
>JBBPID010000096.1:0-8198 GCA_038040505.1 Acidobacteriota bacterium
CTCGCCTTGGGCTTAGCTAAGACCGCTGCTTCGCAGCTCGACGAGTTTGTTCGCTTGCGGTCCTGGCTTTTTGGGCAAAGCCGGAAATGAGCAACGATTCTTCAAAGGTGAGCGCGGTGATCGCTGCCGATCTGGGCGGCACGCACCTGCGGGTAGCGACCGTCGATGAGGGCGGCCGGATTCATTTTCGGCTAAAGCAAAACACGCCGCGGGCTGAAACCCCGGAAGTAATAGTCGACGCATTGGTGTCCGCTGCCCGTACCTGCGAGGAACAATCTCCAGATGCAGATGTCCGCGCCGTATCGGTCGTGATTCCCGGGCTGGTTAACGTGGCCACGGGCGTGATTGTGCGAGTGCCAAACGTAGGGGGTCTTGATGGATTTCAGATCGTCGAGGTTTTGAGACAAAGACTTGGGCGGCCTGTGATCCTCGAAAATGACGCTAACGCTGCGGCCGTGGGCGAGATGTGGCAGGGCGCCGGGCGCGGAAAACGCACGCTGGTTTGTCTGACGCTGGGCACAGGCGTTGGCGGCGGCATCATCCTCGACGGAAAACTTTGGCGCGGCGTGACTGATACAGCCGGAGAGATCGGGCACTCGTCTGTCGAGGTATTTGGCCCGCCCTGCAACTGTGGCAGTCGCGGCTGTCTGGAAGTTTATGCTTCAGCGACAGGCATCGTGAGGATGACTCGCGAAGCATTGTCAAAACATCCTCATTCAATCCTGCGGGAGAAAGCGGAGCTCACTGCTAAAGAGGTCTATCGCGCCGGCGTGCAGGGTGATGAACTGGCGCTGGAAGTCTTTCATCGCATGGGAATGTATTTGGGTGTCGGGCTCGCGAACCTGGTCAACATTCTGAATCCGGAACTGATTGTCATCGGCGGCGGCGTGGCGGGCGGCTGGGACCTGTTTGCCAAAGACATGAACGAACAGATCGCCACGCGGGCTTTTCCGGTTCCGGCCAGACATGTGAAAGTCGTGCCCGCCGAATGCGGCGACGATGCGGGATTGCTGGGTGCGGCCTGGCTGGGGTTTAGCGAAATCTGAATGTGAATTAGAGAGAGAAAAGCTGTCATGTCCGAAGGTTTCAGATGACCTGGTTAGAATTATTCAGACATAGTATGGCTAAGCCGCTCCGATGCGCGGCAAGTCTCTGACTTGCCGGCGCACAAGCCGTTAATTTTCCGGGTCTAAGACCCTTACTCCTAAACACCAATCACGGCAAGTCAAAGACTTGCCGCGCATCGGCATGGCCTAGCCATTGGTCCTCACCTCCGTTTCCATCAGTCTCAATCGGCTTGATGCTGAGCAGCGGTTTTGCTTGAGTGAGTAAAACCAAATAGACTGGAACCCCGACGGCCAATCCTGGAAGGGAGACAGTACTGAAATGCGACTTCTGCCAATCGGCCTCGGATTGCTTCTTGCCTCGAGTCTCTCTGGTCAGCGCCCGGCTGACGCTCCCGCTAACGCTGATGATGTGACACTCAGAGATGGCGCTAAGTCTGTCTTGATGAAATCCATCGAGCCCACGCGCAGCGGCCGGCTTGGTTTACCCTCCAGTAAGCAATATTTCATTTTCTCAGGACCGAGAGCGGCCCTGCGCGTCTCAAACCCAACGCCAGTATTTGAGTTTTACGCCGACCCAAACCGCGTGGCTTCAGATGTGTACTTATTCAAGTTTGAAACACGCTCGGATCGGAGAGAAATCAGAGTCGCCAAGGGCGCGGGCGGATTTGGCGTCTTTAAGATCCCAAAGGATCGCATCGTACCAACCAGCCTGGAAGAGATAGGAGCTGGACCAGACTCTACCAAGCGGTATCGGATGAAGCCGAGCGTGCCGCTTCGCCCGGGCGAATACTGTCTGGCTCAGAGTAGTATCTCGTACTACGACTTCGGGGTGGACTAGCGTTATGAACGCCAGGAAAGCTCTTGTGATTGTGCTCATCGCGGGATTTGTGGTCCTGGTGTTGGGCATAGTCCTCCTGGCGGGATTGAGATTTGTCAGACAGGAGAAGGGGTCGCAAAGAGAGCGCGAGGAACGTCTCGCCTCTGTCGAGCGCTACGTTAATCAAATAACTGAAGAACGCACCGGCGAGCCGCCGGAATTTCTCTATAGTGTCCGGTATCGGATTCTGAAACAGCCATATCCCACTGCGAGTGGAATGGAAGCTGCGATTGGTAAAGCAGATTCTCGCAGCCAGACTTTTGATGGAACCAGGCTTGAGTGGTTGGGAAATCCCTCGAGTGACCCGGTGCTGCTGAGGGCTGACTTTGACAGCGACCTGAAGCTAAAGAAGATCGAGTATCACCTTAAACATGAGAAGATTGGAAGATGGCCGAGCGACTGGCAGAAAGAGGTTGAAATTACGATTGGGACTCCTCAGTGACCGGTGGAGGAACCAATTGAAAACTAGGTAGCGGGCACTTCGGCGATGAGGCTGGGAACGTTCACGTCGAGGGCATAAGTGTTAAGCGCAATCAAACCATCTGCTTTCATCAACCTGACGATATCCCGCCAGTTCTCGTCGTCATCCGGCGGAAAGCCCTCCCACAGAACTCGATGATCCCTGAGCCAACGAATTTTGGCTCGCCTGCTGGAGATGGGGGTTCTCTTGTTCATTACGATGGCGCCTTACCGTTGGCGACTTTTAGAAAAAAATAAAGTGAGAGGGCCCGCGGGCAGCCCGACCTCACCATTACTACGATCCACGCTATTAGTAGCGATTCTCGCGCGGCTTGGCTGCGTTAACTTTCAACGCGCGCCCGCCGACTTCCTGGCCGTCGAACTTCTGGATCGCGGCCGCGCCTTCGTCGCTCGTCGACATCTCGACAAAGCCGAAGCCGCGTGAGCGACCGGTTTCGCGATCTTCAATCAACGAGACGCTTTCGACAGTACCCGCTTGCGCGAACAATGTTTGTAGTTCATTGCTCGAAGTGTCAAACGAGAGATTTCCAACATAAAGTTTCATAGTCATAAGTTTCTTACCTTTTCCCCTTATGGGGTTTCTCACCGGAAGACTTCTCCCCTGGCGAGTTAACAGAAAGCCCATGCTCAGCACGGGCTTTCCCAATTTGCCAAGGGATTACATATCCATGCCGCCGGGCATTGCCCGTGGCTTGTCATCATCCTGTAGCTCAGAAATGAGGGCTTCAGTTGTTAGCATTAAGCCCGCAATTGATGCGGCATTTTGTAATGCGCATCGCGTGACCTTCGCGGGATCAATAACACCCGCGGCCACGAGATCTTCGAACGTCTCAGTTGCTGCGTTATAGCCGACGTTCGCGTTCTTTTCCGAACGAACTTTTTCGACAATCACCGCGCCTTCTTTGCCGGCGTTCGCGACGATTTGACGGAGAGGCTCTTCCAGGGCGCGCTTGACGATGTTGACACCGATCTGTTCGTCTTCATCACCAATCACATCGCCGTCTTCATCAGTTTCAAAGAGCTTGAACTTCTCCAGAGCCTTCGCGGCGCGAATCAGAACCACGCCACCGCCCGGCACGATGCCTTCTTCCACCGCTGCGCGGGTCGCGTTCATGGCGTCTTCGACGCGGGCCTTCTTTTCTTTGAGTTCGGTTTCCGTGGCTGCGCCCACGCGAATTATCGCAACGCCGCCGACGAGTTTCGCCAAACGCTCTTGCAGTTTCTCGCGATCATAGTCAGACGAAGTGTCTTCAATCTGGGCTTTCAGCGTTTTCACACGAGCCTGCAAGTCTTTGGCATCGCCACCGCCATCTATGATCGTGGTGGTTTCCTTATCGAGCGTCACCCGCCGGGCGCTGCCCAGGTCTTCGAGCATGACGTTCTCAAGTTTGATGCCGAGGTCTTCACTGATCACCTTACCGCCCGTCAGCACCGCAATGTCTTCGAGCATCGCCTTGCGACGATCGCCAAAGCCCGGCGCCTTTACGGCTGCGACGCTAATCGTGCCGCGCAGCTTGTTGACCACCAGGGTGGCCAATGCTTCGCCTTCAACATCTTCCGCGATAATCAGGATTGGTTTGCTGAGCTTTGCCGCCTGCTCGAGGATGGGCAGCATGTCTCTCATCGAAGAAATCTTTTTCTCGCTAATCAGAATCACCGGATTCTCAAGCACCGCGTCCATGCTTTCCGCGTCGGTGACAAAGTAAGGAGAAAGGTAACCACGATCGAACTGCATCCCTTCGACAACCTCCAGGGCGGTATCCATCGTCTTCGATTCTTCGACGGTGATGACTCCATCTTTACCGACCTTGTTCATTGCCTCGGCAATCAATTCGCCGATTGTATGGTCGCCATTTGCCGAGATAGTGCCGACCTGCGCGATCATGTCACCGGTGACCGGCTTGGACATTTTCTTGATTTCTTTGGTGGCGCGCTCAACGGCCTTATCGATGCCGCGCTTTAAGGCCATCGGGTTCGCACCCGCGGCCACGGTCTTCACGCCTTCGCGGTAAATCGCCTGCGCCAACACGGTGGCGGTGGTGGTGCCATCGCCGGCGACGTCGCTGGTTTTCGAGGCTACTTCGCGCACCATCTGGGCGCCCATGTTCTCCATCGGATCTTTGAGGTCGATCTCTTTGGCTACCGTTACGCCGTCTTTGGTGATCGTCGGGCTGCCGTATTTCTTATCCAGCACGACGTTTCGGCCCTTCGGTCCCAGGGTAATCTTGACTGCGTCAGCGAGTTGATTGACGCCGCGCAAAATTGCTGCCCGCGATTCTTCGCCATGAGTTATTTGCTTTGCCATAATCTTTATCTTTTCTCCAAATCAATGTTTGTCGCGCAAACTGTTAGGTTGCGGCTTCGGAAAACTGAAACGTTGGTGTCGACTGTTATGCACAGTTGCGTTCGCAAACTAACAGTTTGCGTTACACCGAAAACTATTTGCTCTTTTTGCCGCCTGAGGCCGCACCGGCGCGGGAGATAACTCCCAGAATCTCGTCTTCGCGCATAATCAACAGTTCCTCACCGTTGACCTTGATCTCTGAGCTGCTGTACTTGCCGAACAGGACGCGGTCGCCGGCCTTCACGTCCATGGCCTGGCGGGTGCCGTCTTCCTTGTACTTGCCCAAACCGGCGGCGATTACTTCGCCTTCCTGCGGTTTCTCTTTGGCTGAGTCGGGGATGATGATGCCGCCGCGAACTTGCTCGCCTTCATCAATGCGCTTCACGATCACACGGTCGTGCAGGGGTTGAATATTCGTGGTCATAACTTATTTGGATCTCCTTGTGCGGTTTGCTACCAAACTTTGGAGTCTAAGAACAGATCAACGGCGTGCATTCCTTCATCGCGTTCAGCGAGAAGTCGCTCATGAAGTGTTCAGACTACTGCCATGCGTTTTGGTAGATGAGCTGTGGAATTTCAGATGGTCTGGAGAATCCAGAAGAGCTGAGAATGGAGTTAGCTGGTCTCGGTTCTATTCAACCTTACTCTCTAAAGTGCTGTATGTCAAAGAGAGAGGGTCGGGAAATTGGGTCAATGGATCAATGATTCAATGATTCAATGATTCAATTCCTTAATGTGTATCTTAGCGCACAGACGTTGGGCTCGTGGAATGCGATAAATTCCCCGGTCTGCTCTAAAAATAACTCTTCGACATCGGTACCGGGTACCAATGTTTCCTGAGCAGTCTGTTAGAACTTCAGGAGCCGATTCCTCAGCACCTCCCCAGCGTGGAACCATGATAAAAGCCGAAAATACTCGCCAACTTTTCCCGCGCATTTCGATAAAGTCGGTCATAACTCGCGTGTTGTTGGCTTTTCTTTTCGTCATCGCCGTGGGATCGCAATCATCCTTTTTAGGTCAGGGTTTGCATCCCCGCATCTCTTACAAACTTCGCGTTGACGTTAGTGATTTATCAGGCTTCGACGTCGAAATGCGAGTGCGCGGCGCTGGGAACACGCTGCAAATCGCAATGCAGTCCCATCCCGAATACGACGATCGCTATTGGCGGTACGTCGAGAACCTCACCGCCGAATCGCGAGGAGGGCCACTCCAGATCACGAGTGAAGAAAGTGCGCTGTGGCGGGTCGCGACCACGAACGGAGACGTGACCGTGAAGTACCGCATTCATCTGCCGCCTCAAACGACACCAACTCGGGGTGCGTGGAAGCCATCTCTCTCACCTGCAGGTGGACTCGTCGGCGATTTGCACTCATTCATGTATGTTGTTGGCGCGGCGTCGGCTCCGGCGAGCGTTACCCTTGAACTCCCCAGCGGCTGGGCGATCGCTTCCGGACTCGAGCCTACCAAAGATCCTAAAACATTTAATGCCGCATCGGTTGAGCTGCTGTTGGATTCCCCGATCATTGTCGGACAATTCCGTCACTGGGATTTCAAAGTGAAAGGCGTGCCGCACACGGTCGTTTATTTGGCTCAACCGAACGCGACGTCATTTGATACGGTTGCGTTCGTCGCCGGCATTCAACAACTGGTGACCGAGGCCCTCAAGACTTTTCGCAAACCACCTTACCGCAAGTACACGTTTCTCTATCAGGACGGAGCCTCCGGTGCGCTCGAACATCTCAATTCCGTCACCATCGGCGCGACCAGCCAGAGTTTGTCGAAAGGACTTACGGACGTGCTCGAAACGACGGCGCACGAATACTTCCACACCTGGAACTTGATGCACGTACGCCCGGTCGAACGCGTCGGCCTTCGGTATCGTCCCGCCGATCCGACTGGGGAGCTCTGGTGGAGCGAAGGCGTCACCATCTTTTTTAGTGACCTGCTGCTGAGGCGGGCCAAGTTGCCGGTCTATGATTCAACTCGCGTCGCGCGCCTCGAGCGATACATCGCGGCGTATCTTTTCACTCCAGGTTATTCACGGAATTCAGCCGAACGCGTTAGCCGGGCGTCAGAAGATCCGCTTGGGCTCGGAGACGATGTTGCCAGTACACACCTTCAGGGAAACCTGCTCGGCACCATGCTGGATCTGATGGTCCGTGAAGCGACGCACGGTCAGCGCTCACTCGACGACGTGATGCGCAGTTTGAGCGGACGGTTTACTCCGCAACGCGGTATCACTGGACGCGATATCGAGCAGGCAGTGCACGAAGTGTGCGGTTGTGACGCGCACACATTCTTTGAAGCACATGTGCGCGGCGCGCGGCCCGTAGATTTTGACCACTATCTGCGAATGATCGGGATGCAAGCGCAGGTGTCCTGGTCCCCGGCGCTAAGTAGCGATGGAAAGCCCCAGCCGGACCTGCGGATCTCGGCTTTCAGCCTGCCCGACGACTCAGTCTTGCGCATCCGGATCTCGAATCCAGCCAGCGCCTGGGGACGCGCCGGTTTACATACCGGCGACCGTCTGATTTCAGTTGATGGTCATCCTGTCGGGACTACAACCGATTTCAGGTCCTGGCTCGGGAAGCTTCATCTGGGAGATAACGCGCGTTTGGAAGTGATGCGCAATGGCGCGTTGTCGCAGGTGGCAGTTTCCATCAATGGCTACGATCGTCCCACCGTGCGGATCGTCGAGATTGCCGACGCGACGACCGCGCAACAGAAATTACGAACTCAATGGGTGACTGCGAGCCCGTGATTGTCTTTCATTCTCAGAAGCCTTGAGCCTGAGGAGCTTCGCCTTAAGAGTTGGCCAAGCGGTTACAGAACCGCTCGCGGTAGCGAGCGGGATAGGTTGCGCAGAATGACGCCGATTTGGGCGGGATTATAGTGAGCCTCCTTAGGATCGCCTAGCAATACCCAGGGGAAGTTGAGGGGTGTCTCTCTCTTCGGTGGTTCGCCTTTTGCTCGTTGCTTTTTGGGAAGACGAAAGACGCGCTAAAATCGTACAGCATTTTGCTGGACACCAGCGGCGTCCATTCTTAACTAGTACAAAGGAGCAAAGATGATTGGGATTATTGGTTGGATTATCTTCGGATTGATCGCGGGAATCATCGCTAAAGCGATTATGCCGGGCAGAGATCCAGGTGGGTGCATAATCACCATCCTGATCGGCATTGCCGGCTCTCTCATCGGCGGCTTTATTGGTCGAGCACTGTTCGGCTATGGTCAAACGTATGGTGACTCCCGGGACCTGAGCCAGCCCGGCTTCTTAATGAGTCTGGTGCTTGCTGTGGTAGGAGCGATAATTCTGCTGGCTCTTTATAGGCTAATCAGCGGTCGGAAAACTCAGGGCTAGGTTCTAAGCGACGTCCTTTGAAGATGTCGGCCGGATGAACGCCGCTGCGCCGGATTGCCAGAGAGGCCT
>JBBPID010000096.1:8208-18921 GCA_038040505.1 Acidobacteriota bacterium
GCTTCTCAGCGACCGTTATACCTCCGGGAACAGCCCCCTCGCACGGGCCTTCCTCGCAGGGTGTTGGTTCGATCTAACCTTAATTGCTTTGTTGACGTATTGTATGGATGCAGCCGCCCTGGTTCGTGAAGGCGAAGCCGTCGGCGCGCGTGAGTTCATAGAGTCTGGGTCATGGTCTGAATAGAATGGGCTTGCTTACTGATATCCTTAAAGAAGTTCCGCTTTCGGCCGAACTTCGCAAACAGATAGCAAAGATTGAGGCGGAGAACGACCGCCTCAAGACTGAGAGCGACGGCCTCAAGACGGAGAATGTGATTCTCAAAGATAACCTGCGCGATGCAAAGGCGGAGCTAATAAAGCTCGAAAAACGACTCGATCAATTTACGCATAGTCCTGAGCTTGATGAAACCGACATTTCAATCTTAAAAGAAATTGCCCTCACTACTGATCCGGTCGCCTCATACATTGCTGAGAAACTCAACCTTAACTTGACGATAATCGAGTTTCGTTTGCAACGACTGATCGAAATTGATTATCTCAGCACGTGGAGCATCGGCGGCTCGGAGCGTTATTCACTCCAGCCAAAGAGTCAGGAATATCTAATTAAAAACAACCTAATCTCATGATCCAATAGTCCCGTGTGGACTTTTCCTTCGAACCGATGAATAAAGGTTTTGCAGTTCGTCTGAGCTTGCTGGCGATTGTTGTCTTCGAGCTTGAGTTTGGCTTTGCGAAAGTGGTCGTTGGCCCGCTCAATAATTTGATCGACTCGAGGGTCAGCCTTCTCTACCTCAGTTTGAATCTCCCGAGCAGGTGACCCCCCAGGAACCTGGCTTTGAGCGATGGTATTGATTAAGCCCAAGAGTGAGGATAACAGCAAGACATTTACGATAGTGAAGCATCGCATAATGTTTGCGATAGACTAGTTCCAACGGTCTTTGTAAAGCAAGAAAGTGCTTTCCCCCGACTCTTCCAGCTTGATCAATTTTGCATTGACTCGCCTGATAGGATCGCCCCATGAACGACATATCTAGCTCGGACATCTCCATCTTTCGCGCCGGCTCGTTCTGCATCACCAGCAGGACACGCCAACCAATAGAATCAACAACTTGCGCCGAAGCCGCCCCCTATGAATTCGGGTACTCTTCAAGTCTATTTCGGCAGAAAAAGTACCATTTGAATTAGTCAAATCATCTGTTGACATTCACAGAGTTAATAAATATTATGCTGCCGTTTCCGCGTTATCGTCCGCACGTTCAGAACAACCTGCGGTTTTTTGCGTCTAGGCACGCCGCACCCGGTTTGCGTCTAGGCACGCCACACCCGACACGAACAACAATGAAATCAGTCAGGTTGTACCTATGAAAACAGCTGTATTCATTGGCATCTTTTCATTGGTGGTGCTCACCCCGTACCGTTGCGGGCTCGCCCAGGCCGCCAAGAACACACCGACCATAAACCGTGCTGCCAACAATCAAAGCAGCTCGTCAACTTTGGAAGAATCAATCGAGGCAATTCCAAACGAACCCTCCAGAGTTGCATCCCCAGCACAGATGAGCTACGACGCCGGTGTCACGCTTTACAACTCAGGCAAATTGGACCAAGCGATTAGTGCGTTCAAAAAGGCGAACAAGCTGAAACCAGATGATCCCCAAACTCAATACATGCTGGGAATGGTTTATTGGAGAGCAAAAGCCTTCGACGACTGCGCAAATTTCTTTAAGCGGGCAATCCGTCTTAAGCCCGATTGGGCTGAAGCACACTTCAGATTGGGATTGGCGTACTACGTGCTCGGACGAAAGACGCAGTCGCAGGAAGAGTACGAGAGACTTCTGGAATTGAACTCTCCGCTGGCCCAAAAGCTCCAGTTGGTATACAGCGATACTAGTCCAACCAACGTTGTCAAAAACCTTGAGTCTCCGTCCGCAGCCCCCACCGCGAAAAATGAAGTAGTTCCAATTCCAAGCTCTGCCGCAATCGCTCCATCTGACAAAAACAAGCGACTGACCGCCAGCGAATCAAAAAACGGCCCCGCAACCGTTGTTACCCCACGGACTGAGACCACAATAGTTCCGGCTATACGAATTGCGACCGGAGATCCCTCGTCTAATAAAAAGAATATAACTCCGGACGACATGGCCCCGACAGAAATCTACAAGGTGGGCGTCGGGGACGTGCTTGATATAAGTCTACTCAACTCAAACACGAATCGATCTACTCTCTACAGCGTCGTCGAAGGCGGCTTAATCGAGCTTCCGATTGCCAGCGGACCGCTATCGGTCGCAGGTCTCACAACCAAAGAAATCCAGGCGAAGATCACTATTGAATTAAAACGCCTGGGGTTCGAAGACAGAGGTCAGGTTGCGGTCGTGGTAAGACAATACGCCAGTCATACCGTGACCATCACCGGGCTTGTTAGTAATCCTGGTACAAAGACTCTAAGGCGCGAGGCCGTGCCACTTTTTGTATTGTTGGCTGAAGCTCAACCTAAATCTGACGCGGCTCGCGCAGTAATAATGCGGCCCGAGTCCCCCACACAAGTCATTGACCTGAGTGATTCCATTGCTCTTAACGCTCTCGTACATCCCGGCGATGTGATAAAGCTGACTTCCCGTCCTCAAGACTTTTATTTTATTGGTGGGCGCATCAACAATCCCGGACAGAAGACTTATCAACCGGGAATTACTTTGGTCCAGGCGATACTGGCCGCCGGTGGTTCGGCTCAGGACCATGTAGCCGAAGTTTCTCGCGAAAATCCTGACGGCCGACTCGCCTCTACCAAGTTTAACTTGAAAGAGATCAAGTCGGGCAAGATTCGGGACCCAAAACTTCTGCCGGGTGATCGGGTGGAGATCCTACACTAAACCCTTCATGCACGTTAGGGAGGCCTCATGAAAGTTATCAGATTCCATATCTTCGTTTGTCTTTTCGCGGTGGGACTGGCGCAGACCGTTCAGGCGCAGAATCAAATTAGTGCCATCAAAGAGCAGCCTGGATTAAATGGCCCGGTGCGGAGGATTCGGGTGGAGACTGTTAACCTGATGGTAAAGGATGGCAAAACTGTAGAAGGACCCCGCTTGGTGCGAGAGATAACAACTTACGACCAGACGGGCCAGAAGATCGACTCGGTGTCATATCCTCCTGCGAGCAGCACGGTGATTGGCAAAAAGCATTACCTATACGATGCGAAGGGCAACATTATTGAAATGATCTTGCGAGGAGATGATGGCTCCATTTTACGCAAAGAGAAGTATGACTATCAGTTTGACGATTTCGGAAACTGGAAAATGATGACTGCTTCTTTCGCCGTATCTGAGAATGGAAACGTCAGCTACGAGCCATTTGAAATCACCTTACGCACCATTACTTACTACTATAGTCAGCCAGCCCCCCAAGTAAACGTTCGTCCAAATAACAGTCAAAGTGAAAACGCGATCACAACCGCGACAGAGAGTGGCTCGAAAAAGCTGATTGAAGCTAAGAGCGGCGCTTCCACTGGGACACCTAAAGACGAGGCGGCCAGGCTACCGATCATTGGAGTGTCAGAAACACGCAAGAAAGCGACCATCGAAGTGCCGCAACCGGATAATCAATCCGTAGTGAGCGTTGCAAATGATACGTCAAGCGAACCTAAGACGAGCCAAACAAACCAAGCGGTATCAGAGCCAAAGATAGTCGGGCAGCCCGGAGATTCTTTACAGGCAACCCCGAAACCCGAAAACGGCTTCCTCGCATCGGCATCCTCATTTTACGCGAAAGGCTTGGAGTTCCTGGCATCGAGGCGCAATTACGAGGCAGTACAAGCACTCAGACAAGCGACCGATCGCGATCCAAGTGACGCTGGTGCGTATGCAAAACTCGGCATTGCATACGCAGGGTTGCAGCAGCACGAGCAAGCGGTAGCCGTGTTCAAAATGGCAATTCGGATCAAACCAGAAGTCATGGATGCTGAAGCCTACTATCAGTTGAGTAATGCTTATATCGGTCTCGGAAAGTTTTCCCAGGCGCTCGAAACTCTTAAGCAAGGTCTATACGTTAAGCGAGCGGAACAGACTAATGCCGAGAGTGCGAACGCTTCCAGGTTTCCTTCCTTGGCCGATCTGCACTACTTGACCGGACTCGCCAATTACAACCTGGGGCGTTACCACAAGGCGATTGAAGAATTAAAACAGGTCATCTCGTTGAATCCGAACCGAGCGCAAGCTTACTACGGCCTTTCCTTAGCCTACCTTGCCAACGGTGATCGAAACCTGGCGGAGAAACAGCAGGACACTCTTGAATCTTTGGATCCTGTCTTCGCTGCAAAGATCGCTAGACTCCTGTCGTCCACACCGAACGATCGTCAGCCGTCTCGTCTGTCACCAAAGAGCACGGTCTGGTGAGATTGTAATCGTAGCTGCTCGAAGTGTTCGGTAGCGTTTGCACACTTTAAGGCCTTTTCTGCAGACTTCCGCCCCAGGGCGCAGAGGTCCCTAGGCCCGTTAACGCATGGAACTAGTTGGAGTTATAAATGGAGGCGGCGATCGGAATCGAACCGATGAATAAAGGTTTTGCAGAAATTATCTCCCATCATTCACAGAGGACCATGGAGGTGTAAGCACCTACATAGAGTGCAGCTTAGATTTTTTCGTGTTCTTCCTTGGCCTTCAGTCAATGCAGGTGTTTACTACAATTTTTACTACAGTTTAAACACGGCGAAAGACATTAGTCTGAACACTACTCTCAATCGGGAAAGGCGGCGGGATTCTCAGTCTCGCCGCCCAATTTCTAGCGGTTGATGCGCAGGCTGGCGTAGTCAACGGCTATGCCCCCATAAGAGAGGGAGAGTCCCTCGACTTCTGGTCGGGCAAAACGGTAGGTCTGCTCGTGAAAGAGAGGAAGAAGCAGTCTATCGCGCGCAATGATTTCTTCGATCTGTCGATAGACCGCATGCCGCGGTGCCGGAGATGTTTCTGATCGTCCCCGTGCTATCAGACGATCCACTTCTGGTGAACCACATAGCTGTCCCAACAACCCCTCTTTGGTGGCCAGGATGTTAGCGAAGGTGTCCGCGTCCGGATAATCAGCGGCCCAGCGCCCTATCACCAGGTCGACAGAACCCTGGGCCACCGCCTCCCGCCATTCATCCATCGTCTTATTCACGGGACGAATTGTTACTTGGTGCTCGCGAAAAAAGCGTGAGACCTCACGCGCGAAGGCTGCGTATTCACCAAAGAACACGGGGTTAAGGACAGCGGTCAATTCAATTTCCCCGCCTGGTTGTGACGGAGCTGATGCGGGTGCCTGAGTCATTCTTGGCGTGTATGCAGAATCATGGCCAAGCAGTCCAGGCGGAATGAGCCCGTGCGCTGGGACGGCGAGCCGCCCCAGGGTTTGACGAACCACGCTCGCGACATCGATAGACTGCGCCAGAGTCTGGCGCAGGCGTTTGTCTTTCAGCGGTCCGCGGTGACAGTTGAATGCTGCGTAGTAGGTTATAAGACTGGGGATCTCTTGGTAACCGGAGGCAAACTCAGGCTCACGGCGCAGAGTCTCTGCGTCCGCGGGCAATAGATCCGACGCCAGCGAAAATCGACCAACGCGGAACTGAGAAAGGATGTCGGCCGGCGTAACACCGAAGTTGAAGGTAAGTCGCTCAATCTTAGGATAGCCGCTGCGCCAGTAGGTCCTATTTCGTTCGAGTTCGAGGCGAACGCCCGGCTCAAACTTTTCCACACGAAAAGGGCCAGTTCCCACACTGCCCTCTTCCCAGCTCCCCCCGAACTTGTCACTACCCTCAGGGACGATGGCTGCTGCGTGATAAGAAATGAGTGCCGGGAAGAACGAGACTGGCTCATCGAGATCGATCGTAAACTCGTCGGCAGAGTGAATTCGGAAACCTGCCAGATCCGACCCCTCACCGTTAAGGAGCGCCTTCGCGCCGCGAATCGGAGAATAGAAGAAGCGGCCCGTGCTGTCGGGGTTCAATAGAAGCCTCTCAAACGAATAGCGGACATCGCGGGCTGTCATTTTGCGGCCATCATGGAAGCGGACATCATCTCGAAGGCGAAAACGATATCTCTTACCCCCCTGTTCGGCCGTGAAATCAGTCGCTAGCCAGGGAACAATCCTCGCGCCGCCGACGTCGCGAGTGAGTGTCTCGAAGATGCTCGGCAGTACCTCGGCATCTTCTATGGTGCCCGCCAGTGAAGGATCGAGGTGGTCCAGTGTTCCGGTTATCGGGACTTCAATACTCCCACCGCCCGCCCGCAAGGTGTCGGGCGCTTTGGCCACCGATTCTAACTTGCCTATCTCGGCATAGTTCACATATGGAGCGCTACCACGAAGCGTAAGGCCGAGAACTTTCGAGTTGGCAAGGCGATAATCGACGTCGTGAAACAGCGGTAACACCATTCCCGATTCCTGCAAAAAACTTTCGTACTTCCGATAAAGGGATGCTCTGACAGCGGGACGGTTTTCCGTGCGAGCTTCTTCCAGGATCTGATCCCCCTCGGTCGAAGAGATGTATGCGCGGTATATCCCTACGCGTGAATGGAAGAGCCCATAGGTAAAGTCGTCGGGATCATCATAGTCAGCATTCCACCTGCCGATGAACAGATCTATTCCGGTACTATTTTGGAACGAGTCCAAGTAGGAGGCCATCGTCGGAGTTGCCACCTCCACTTTCACGCCGAGCTCCGACCAAATCGAGAGCAGCCTTGTCAGCAACGACTTATATCGATCCAAGAACAGCGGATGAACGGCTGCTCTGAGACTGATTGGCTCATTGATACCCGCTGAACTCAGTATGGCCTGGGCCTCGTCGCGAGTGATTGTTTGGCGGCGCCGGCCCGGATCATAGCCGAGCAGGCCGGGTGGAACTACGCAGACGGCTGGTTGCGCGAAGCGCCCCAATGTTTGCCAAACGAGATCGTGAGTGCGCACCGTCCCTGAGAGCGCCCGACGAAAGTCTGCGCTCTGGAGGACTGAACCACTCGTAGAATTGAATATGAGGAAGTAAGTATTTTTGCGCGGAGACTCAACCAACCCGCCACGAAAACGCGGGTCGCGGAGGAACTCTTCAAGATCCTGGGGCGATAGATCACGGGCGAGGTCAATTGAGCTTGACCGCAACCCTGAAGCTATCTCTAAGGCGCTTAGCCCCGCCCGAAATTCGACCTCATCAAGAAACGCTGAAGAACCTTTCCAGTACTTTTCATTGCGCTCGAGCACGATTCGGTCAGAGCTATACGAGGCCAAGCGAAACGGACCCGTTCCAATCGGAATAGAATCGGTCTTTCCGTCATCGACGTCGTTCAGTGTGATGCCGGTCTTATAATCTGTTAGCAAGGCCGGATAGATGGAAAGCCGGTCAGGTAACTGTATTTCCGGCAATAATATACTTGACAACTCCACCCCTGCCGTGAGAGAATGGCCTCACCATGAACAAGGAACCGAAAACACTTCAGGAAGCCATCGTTTACTTCTCAAGCCGTGACAACTGCCGGGACTACCTAGTTGCCCGTCGCTGGCCGAATGGCGTTACCTGTCCGACTTGCGGATCGGAAAGCGTTACCGCGCAGCCGAAGCATAACCGCTGGCAGTGTGCGAGCCATCACGAGCGCAGACAGTTTACCCTAAAGACCGGAACTATATTTGAGGATTCACCGATAGGTCTTGATAAGTGGCTGTCCGTCATGTGGCTGGTTGTAAACTGCAAAAACGGGATTAGCTCATACGAGATTCACAGAGCGGTTGGCGTCACGCAAAAGTCCGCTTGGTTCATGAGTCACCGAGTCCGCTTAGCTCTGGGCATGGAATCATCTGAGAAGCTATCCGGCCACGTTGAGGCTGACGAGACCTATATTGGCGGCAAGGCGCGCAACATGCACCGCACGAAGCTGGCAAAGCGCGTGGCAGAGTTTGCGACTCCCCGCACCGGAAGAAACCAGAACATCGGCAAGGTTGCCGTAATGGGTTTGCTTGAGCGTCACGGACAAATCCGAACGATGGTCGTACCGGACACTAAGCGCCGTTCGCTTCAAGGTGGAGTCACTAAGCACGTAGAAGCTGGCTCCACGGTCTACACGGACGCGCTGCGCTCGTACAATGACCTTGACCGCGAATACATCCACAAGGTCATCAACCATGCCGAGACGTATGTTGACGGCCAGATTCACACCAACGGAGTTGAGAATTTTTGGAGTCTCTTAAAGCGGACACTTGGCGGAACCTATGTCAGCGTCGAACCTTTTCACCTTTTCCGCTATCTGGATGAACAGTCATTCCGATTCAATAACCGGACACTGACAGACGGCCAGCGATTCGACATAGCATCACGCGCAATCATCGGGAAAAGATTGACGTTTGCGGAAGTGACGGGTAAAACAAACTCACGCCAACCCGCGTAGCTCTGCCGCGCAAACGGCAGGGCCGTGGTAAACGGTCTTTCACCCGTTCTTCGTCCTTCAAGAAAAAGGAGTAATTCAGTTATGGCCGAACGACTGCCAATAGCTGTCGCTGCATTACAGGTCGATCTCAAAAACTGGCGACTACCTGAGGCTCAGAATGGCCAGCGAGAAGCGCAACGTGAAATAGCTCGCCGTCAGGGTCCCAAGCTCTTAAAACTTGCTGATGACATGGCGAAATATGGGCCGAATCTCGCGGAGTTGCCGATAGTGATGCCGTTTGGCACACGTTATATCGTACTTGAGGGAAACCGAAGACTCGTTGCACTGCGAGCACTTGAAAATCCGCAATGGCTTGTTGGCGTTTTTGATCCGAAGGCAGTTGTCGAAATGCGAAATCTGAGCAAGCGTTATCTTCAAAATCCTATCGCGTCGATTTACTGTCTAGTAGTCCAGAGCAGAGAAGAAGCTGATCATTGGATCGACTTGCGACATGCTGGCGAAAAGCAAGGTGCTGGCATAGTCAAGTGGGGCGCGGATGAAAAGGCCCGCTACTTATCACGCGCGACTTTACCTAAGCTTCACACACAAGCCCTCGACTTCCTCCAAAATCGTGGCGACCTCACACCGGAGTTGCGACAAAAAGTTCCTACTGACAGCTTTAGGCGACTCATCGGAACGCCAGAAGTCCAAGCGAAACTCGGTATTGACTTGAAAGGCGGCAAAATGATTCCGCTCGCCTCTGATAGCAAAGTCGCCAAAGCGTTGATGTACGTAGTCAATGATCTTGCCTCAAAAGAGACCAAGACTAAGCAGATTTACGATAAAGACGACCGCATCAAATACGCGAAAAAACTTCCAGCGAGCATCACTGTTACGCCATCGGCAAAAACTACCCGCACACAGCCGCCGTCTAAACCGCAACCGCGCGTCTCGAAATTCAGGCCGCCGATGCCTCGCGACGAATTGATTCCACCGGGCTGCGTCTTGACAATCACGCCGCCTCGAATCCAACAAATCGCCGGAGAACTGAAGAGTCTCAGCTTAACGACTCATTCAAACGCAATCAGCGTACTCTTTCGCGTGTTTGTCGAGTTGAGTTGCGATGCCTATATCGCTGATGTCGGAGTGAACACAACTGCCAATATAGACTCTTATCTCTCAACCAAACTTCAGGATACGGCAGGGGATTTGGTCGCACGTGGCCAGTTGACGCAGCAACAGGCTAGACCTGTTCGCATCGCGGCTGAGAAGGATAAATATTTCGCTGCGTCAGTGTCAGTGATGAACGAGTACATTCACAGCCCGTACATATTTCCGATGCCCGGAGATTTGCGCGCGGGTTGGGATAGTTTGCAGCCTTTCTTTATCGCTCTCTGGTCTGTTCACGCGAGCCTTCGCGGAACTCTGGCCAGAACGGAACGAAAATAGTAGAATACCGCCGTGCCGTTCTATACTCCGTTACGCTATCCGGGAGGGAAGCGTCGTTTGACGCAAGTGATCGTCCGTCTTTTGGAGGCGAATGGCTTAACTGATATTGAGTACGCGGAATCCCATGCCGGTAGCGCCGCCATTGCGCTCGCCCTTTTGTTTGAAGAACACGCCGCCACAATTCACATTAACGATCTGAGTCGTCCGGTTTATGCCTTCTGGTATCTAGTTCTAAACTATTCCGATGAACTCTGCCGTCGAATTGAGCGCGTGAAGGTTACGATGGCCGAGTGGCACAGGCAGCGCGCGGTTTATGAACGAAGGGATACGGCTGATATTGACGACCTTGGCTTTGCGGCTTTCTTTCTTAATCGAACGAATCGTTCCGGCATCATAGACGGCGGAGTGATCGGCGGACAGGAACAAACCGGCCAGTGGCCACTCGACGTGCGATTCAACAAAACGGAACTAATTCAGCGCATCCGTAAGATCGCCAGGTACAATTCGCGTATCCGACTCTACCAGCTAGATGCTTTGGACTTTACGAATAGGATCGTCTCGACTCTCGGTCGCAACTCATTTTCATTTCACGATCCGCCCTACATCGAAAATGCGGATGATGAACTCTATCTAAACGACTACGAGATCGCGAATCACGTTGCGCTCGCCGATAGAATTGGCAAACTAAAAAACCCGTGGGTAGTTACCTATGACGAAGCCGCGCTCAGGCACGAAATGTTTGAGGATCAGCGACGCATTGTTTATTGGCTGCACTACACGTCACAAAATCGGTACGAGGGTAAAGAAGTGATTTATCTTTCCGGCGATCTTGTGGTGCCCAAACTTACCACCTAGCTTACGCCCAGAATGCGCGCAATCCATGCACAATCCCGCC
>JBBPID010000097.1:0-18783 GCA_038040505.1 Acidobacteriota bacterium
GCGGTTTGGAAGAATGCATAGAGCAGTGTCTGGGGCTCAAGCCTCCGATGGAAACGGAATGAAGGTAAGAGCCTTATGCAAGTAGAGGCACGCACGCATCCCTAGGGAATAGTGAAATGAGCCTCAACCACGACGATGAACAACACATAAAAAGCTACCTTCTTGGCGCACTCGCTCAAGATGAGATGCGTGAGTTGGAAGAGCGATTACTCAGGGAAGAAGAATTCGCCAATCAGGTATTGCTGATTGAAGGCGAGCTGATTGAGGAGTATACGCTTGGCGAGCTCAGCGACAAGGAGCAGCAGCACTTCGAGAAATATTTTTTAACTACGCCAAGACGACGCCGGAAATTAATGATGGTCGAAGAATTAAGACAGCGCGCTTCCGTCAGGGACGTTGGATCTACGATCGAAGGCCCGATAGAACAAACAACCGCAGCGACGGAGAATCCCAAAGTTCGGAGGGTTAAACAGGCCACTTGGTGGACCAGACTGTTTCAGCCCCGCTGGCAGACAGCTGTGTTCGCAACACTCATCATCCTAGCCGGACTCGGAGTCTGGCGCGCCTTCTTCTATCAATCGCCGGTGGAGCGCGGCCTCGTTGCACTGAACATGGCTTACAAACAGCAGCGTCCGCTCGAAGCTCGCGTGACGGGCATGTCTTATGCACCACATTCGGGTAAGCGTGGAGGCGAGCCGGAAAACGTTGACTACCGCGCCCGGGATCTCTCTCGCTCCCTTTTGCTTGACGCTGCCTCTGATCCGAATCCTTCGACACTTCACGCCCTCGGACGCTTCTACCTCGCGCAGAAGGAGTTTGATAAAGCCATCTTACAGTTTCAGGAGGCACTGAAATCCTCTCCGGACGATGCACAGTTGCATGCCGACCTGGGCGCGGCTTTGTTGGAACAGGCGAAGCTACTTCGCGACCGTGGTGAAGATGGAAAGACCATGGAGAAGCTCGCCGAAAGTCATCAGAATTTGAGCACGGCACTCCGGTTAAATCCATCTCTACTTGAAGCAACGTTCAACAAGGCGCTCATGCTCGAAGAGTTGATGCTTCCCGAACAGGCCAGGGAAGCGTGGCAAAGATATTTGGAACTCGACCCGCAATCAGAGTGGTCCAAAGAGGCCCGACGTCACCTCCAAAGCATCTCCGCGAACCGCAAATCTCCGCTCGCTCCTGAAGAGTTACTGGCAAGCTTCTTGGCAGCGTTCCGAGAGCGCAACGAGGCCGAAGCGTGGCGTGTCTTCAGCGCCAATCGAGAGGTGATCACCGGAAAGATGATTCCGTTGCGGTTGGCCCACGAATATATCGAGCATATTTTGAAAGGTGAGGATGTGGAGGCGCGCGAGAAATTGAGCGCCTTAGTTTTCGCCGGCGACCTGGACAAGCGCAACGGTGGCGATCCATACACGTCCGAGCTGGCCGGCTATTACGGACACTCCTCTCGCGCAACACTCCACCTGCTATCCAAAGCCGCGGAAGATGTTAACCAAGGGTATGCGCTGTGCCTGGCGACGAGTTACGGAGAGGCAACCTCGCGTTTCGCGTCTGCTCGTGCAACGTTCGATAGGGCTGGCGACGAGTGGGAGGCGAGACTTGCCAACTATTGGATTGCCTACTGTTTGTCACAACCGGGCCGCACGCGAGATAGCAACGCCCTGCTGGAGATCCTCGCGGAGTTTTGCCAGAGGCGTGGCTATAAGTGGCTACTCGCGCTGACCACCGGATGGCTCGGCAGCAATCATACCGCTCTCCACGAGTATTCAAGCGCGATTAAATACAACAGGCAGTCGCTTACTCTCGCCGAAGAAATTTCTGACACCTACGAGATTCAGCGGGCGCTTATGAGTCTTGGGGAGTTATACGCGCGCTTGCGGCAGCCGGAAGCGTCGCTTGGTTACCACTACCGGAACCTTGTGCTCACCTCAGGCTCAGGAGCGACTCCTAGACAGGCATGGCGAAATCTCACTTACTTTGGCGGGGCGTTGTTCGCCTTCAAGTACTATGATGCCGCAGCAACCTTAATCAATGAGGCGTTACGCCGAGCAGCAACCGAGTTCAACGACCCGTCTCTGCTTTACCTGCAGCACCTCAACCTGGGACAAATCTACAGCAAACTCCGGCAATTCGACGCGGCAAACACTCAGGCCGAGATTGGGCTCAACATCGCCCGCTCCGTCCAGGATCCGAAATCCAGGTTGAAGCCCGTCGCGAACGCTATCCTGAGGCAGGCTGATATCTGGCGCGAAGCCGGAAAATGCGACAGCGCAGTGGCGAATTACGATCAGGCCATCTCGATGTATGAGGAGATCGAATTAGATTTGTATCGCTATGCTGCGTACAAGGGACGCTTGCTCTGCGTCCGCGCACAACGCGACGAAACCGCGGTGGGTCGCGACCTCTCCACCCTGCTTGCTCTCTTTGAGAAGCAACGTTCTCAGATTCGTGAAGAGGAGAACCGCAATAGCTTTTTCGACGCGGAGCAAGGCGTCTATGACATCGCCGTCGAGTACGAGTATGACAAACATAACTATCCGGCTGCCCTTAACCATGCCGAAGAAGCCCACGGTCGCTCACTGCTTGACGCCGTCGAATCCGGCGCACGCATCGAGGTAACAAACGCTGGTGCGGAGATGACATTCGGAGAAATTTCCACTCCCGCCGATCTGGAAACCATACTTCAAAATATGCCACGACGGCTGCATGTGTTGATGTACACCGTCCTTCAAACGAAGTTGCTTATCTGGAGCATTTCGCACGATGAGAAGTTGTTAGTCTTTGAGAAGGACGTACCGGCAGACGATCTCGGGACGGAAGTGAATTCGTACGTTGATGCCCTTACGAAAGAACTCTCCGGCCCCACCACCTCGACCAATGCGTTAGCCAGGAAGCTGTTCGATACGCTCCTCGAACCAGTCGTGAAGACAATCAAGGCCGGCGACGTGGTCTGCATTGTTCCTGACAAGTTCCTGCATCGTCTGCCCTTCGCCGCGCTCATCTCGCCCGCTGGTAGATACCTGGTAGAAGAGTGGGCCATATTTTACGCCCCGAGTTTGAACGTGCTTTGGCACTGCACAGAAGCAGGTCGAACGAAAGCTCCGTCAGGCGGCGGCACGGTCTTGAGCATCGGCAATCCATCCTTCGACGTTAAAGCACACCCAGACCTGACGCCGCTCCGCTCAGCCGAGCGAGAGGCGCGTACGGTGGCTGAGCTTTACGATCATTCCAACCCTCTCCTAGGGCCTCGAGCGAGCAAGGATCGCATCACCCGCGAAATGAATTCGGCAGAGATCATACATTTCGCCGGACATTATGTTGTCGACGGGTCGTCTCCCCTGTTATCCAAGATGCTGCTGGCTGCCAGCGAAACGAAGCACGATGCGGAGGACCGGGATCGTGACTTAGCCGCGTTCGAGATCATCAGGCAGCGGCTTGACCACACCGGCCTTGTCGTCTTGTCGGCTTGCCAGACCGGGCTTGATAAGTATCACGAGAGCGAGGGAGCGGTAGGCCTTGCCCGGGCCTTCATCGCCGCCGGTGTGCCGCTGGTGGTCGCCAGCCAGTGGCGGGTCGATTCTGACGCGACTGCGAATCTGATGATTAGTTTTCACCGCTACAGAAAATCAGGATTCGACACTTCGGAGTCCCTGCGGAAAGCGCAGGCGGATATGCTTCGCGGGCCTGACGAGGCATACAGGTCCCCTTATTACTGGGCCGCCTTCCTCTGCGTTGGCGGCTATGTTGAATATTGAGCCGACGGTCCGCGAAGTCCGCGGCGCGCCGTCTACTCACCGGCTACTAGTCCGTCTTGCATGACCCTGTTTATCGGGGAAGGAGTAAAAATCATGGAATTACCACCCGTATTAGCTTCGGCTCCCGGCCTGCACGCCGCTGAGTTAGTTATCGACGGACTCTCTGTCTTCTGTTTCAACAGAATCAACAGCGAAAACTTTTGGGAAGTGGCCTATCCGCGAATGGCTGAGCACGACTTGCAAATCACTATCCAAGAGTTTGACGCCGCCGGACAACCAAACGGAACGGCTCAAGTTTACGACGTAGATCAAGGCGTCAAGAGCTTTGACATCAGTCTTACAAATGGCTCAGTAGGGCACTACACTCAGTTTCCGCTCGGCGGCCCATCAGATCCAAACTTCGACCGCACCGACCCCGCGGCCCCCCGCGATAACCCGCATGACCTTGGATGGATGGTCGACCTGGCAGGTCAGGAGCTACAGCACGGAAATGCTGTGCTGCTGCCGAGACATCCAAGCCGCCCGATATCACTAGCGCGCATTCGCCACTCTTTGTTCTGCACACTGAAACCAGAAGACAAGGAAGTCAGGATCTCGCCGATAATCCAGAGTAGCCCTACCAGCGCGGCCAGCTACTCCCTCCCCTTAAACAATACTGAGATCGTTGGCGTCCTACTCGGGAGTGGTCCAGGTGAGCTTCGATTCGAGTCCGACCCAGTGGGATCGCTTAACATCAATCCGCTCCCGTACAGTCAGAGCCAACGTTACCGGATTGAGATCCGGAACAACGATGGGCTCCCACCCGCAGTTGCGTCGCCTTTTGTCAGAGGCGATTTGTACCGCTTCTACGGTGTGGTGATACAGGTGGACGGAGAGCAGAAAGATCTCTGGGCCCATTCGAATAATGAGGTCACCCCGGACGGAGACTGCCATCCTGATTTCTATGGCGGCACGACTCTCGAACCTCTAATCCTGCCATAGAATGGTTCGCCGGTAATTGTGAGGATTCAAGTGGAACATTAGCACTTTTGTTTGCAGCGGAGACCGAGCGAGCACATTAACTGGTTCAAAGGCAAACTTCGCGGATCAACGCCATTAAGTACTGCTAGAGGAAAATCTGCTTACGTAAGGGCTAAAATCGAGCGCGCGAATGCCAAATGTTACATGATCACAAACCAGTGCAAATCTCACTTAATCGATTACACGACACGGAAGTGACGTCTTGTGATCGAACTCTACATTGGTTCTGTGACCTGCTTCAGAGGCGATCAGGGCCTTGTATGGTCTGGCTGTTGACGAGTCTCGCTAAGGGCGGCAGGTTACTCTTGACGTAGCGATAACCCGGAGCGATTATCTAAACCGTACTACGGTATCAGCCTATGATGCTGCTCCCTCAGTGATAAACGCTGTTCCGCCTGGAGGAAGCTACTGCTTAACAAAAGTGAAAATATATTGGTGTTCTGGAACTAGTGCCCTGCCGCTCTAATGGTGATGAAAGCCAATAGGTGCCTTTCCTCATCGCTCAAAAATCATCTGCGTGCAATCTGAATTGGCAGCCACAGAATTTCATTTTATGACCTACAGATTTCAGTTTATGCCCTACGATTTTCACTTTATGACCGAACCCACAGCGTCCGGCGACCATTAACTTTGCGTGTTTTCCTTGCTGAATGAGCGTTCATTCAGTATCATGAGCTTCCTATGATCAGGGTCGAAAAAGCTGCCGTGCTCGGCGCGGGCACTATGGGTGCGCAGATCGCTGCGCATCTCGCCAACGCGCAAATTCCAACTCTCTTACTCGACATTGTCCCCCGCGAAGAAACGCCGGATCGCAACGCTATTGCGCGGGCCGGATACGAAGCGGCTAAGAAAGCCAAGCCCGCTGCGTTCTTCACCGCCGATCTCGCATCGCTGGTTACGATCGGCAATTTCGAGGACGATCTGGCTAAGCTGAAAGACTGCGACCTGATCATCGAAGCCGTCGTCGAGAACCTCGAGATCAAGCGTTCGCTCTACGAAAAGGTCGAGCAGCATCGCCGCCCGGGTTCCATCGTCGCTTCCAACACCAGCGGCATTCCCCTCAAGCAACTTGCCGAAGGACGCTCGGAAGATTTCCGCGCGCACTTTCTCGGCATGCACTTTTTCAATCCGCCCCGTTACATGCATCTGGTCGAGTTGATTCGCACCGAATGGACCAAGCCGGAAGTTTCCTGTTCGATGTTCGGCTTTCTGGACGAGCGGCTCGGCAAAGGCGTGGTGATCGCCAAGGATCGTCCCAACTTTATCGCCAACCGGATCGGCACCTTCGGCGCCCTCGTCACGATTCACACCATGCTCGAAGACGGCTACGCGATCGAGGAAGTAGATAAGATCACCGGACCGGCGGTTGGCCGTCCCAAGACCGCCACATTTCGCACCTTCGATCTGGTAGGCCTCGATGTCCTGGCGCACGTCGTGAAGAACCTCGGCGAAAACCTTCCCGACGATCCGGAACGCGCCATGTTCGCGATGCCTGAGTTCGTGGGCAAGATGATTGAGCGCGGCTTGCTGGGGAATAAGACCAAGGCCGGCTTTTACCGCCGTCAAAAAGGCGAAGGCGACAAGCGCGAAATCTGGACACTGGATGTAGCCACACTCGACTATCGCCCGGCTCAAAAGGTAAAGCTGCCTGCGCTGGAGATGGCGAAGAACATCGAAGACACCGCCGAGCGAATCAAGACCCTGGTCTGGTCGAAAGATCGCGCCGGCGCTTTTCTGTGGAAGACTTTTTCGCGCACGCTCTGCTATGCAGCCGATCGGATCCCGGAAATTGCGGACACGGTGGTGGAAGTCGATCGCGCCATGCAATGGGGTTTCAATTGGGAGCTGGGACCGTTCGAAGCCTGGGACGCAATTGGCGTCGAAAAATCTGTCGCCAAACTTAAAGAAGAAGGTAAGGACGTCCCCGCGAATGTCCAGAAGCTGCTCGACTCAGGCGCAAAGTCTTTCTACAAACAGGAAAACGGCCAGCGCTTCTATTTCGACTTCCCTTCCGCGAAGTACGTCCCGGCCACCGATCCCCCGGGCACGATCATTCTCAAGTCACTTAAGGATCGCACCGGCGTCATCAAAAAGAATTCCGGCGCTTCGCTGGTTGATCTCGGCGACGGTGTCGCCTGTCTTGAGTTTCATTCAAAGATGAACTCGATTGGCGGTGACACGCTCGAGATGTTGAGAGCCGCGCTGGCTGAAGTCGAAAAGAATTATCTGGGATTGGTCGTTGGCAATCAGGGCCAAAACTTCTCAGTCGGCGCCAACCTGATGCTGATGCTGATGGAAGCGCAGGACGAAAACTGGGAAGAGCTCGACATGATTGGCCGTTTCTTTCAACAGTCGGTCATGAGCCTGCGCTATTCGCCGAAACCGGTCGTGGTCGCGCCGTTCCAGATGGTTTTCGGCGGCGGGTGTGAAATGGTCCTGCACGCGGATCGCGTACGCGCGTCGGCCGAAACCTACATCGGACTCGTTGAAGTCGGAGTCGGCATTATTCCCGCCGGCTGTGGAACCAAGGAAATGCTGGTGCGGGCGATGGATTCGATCCCGCACGATATGAAAGACGCCGATCCATTTCCGTTCGTCAAACGCGCGTTTGAAACAATTGCGCTGGCCAAGGTCGCCACCTCTGCTGAAGAGGCGCGCAACCTTGGTTTTCTCAGCGCCGAGGATTCTGTCTCGATGAACCGCGATCGTCTGATTGCGGACGCGAAAAAGGAAGTTCTGGCGTTGGCCGCGAGCGGCTATGTCGAACCGCAGCCCCGCACCGACATTCTGGCTTTGGGAAACCCGGCCCTGGCGACTCTGAAGCTGGGCGTACATATGATGAAGCGCGCCGGCTATATTTCCGATCATGATGCTTTGATTGGCGAGAAGCTCGCGCGGATTCTGACCGGTGGTGATTTGAATCATGCGACGCGCGTGTCTGAGCAATACCTGCTCGATCTGGAACGCGAGGCTTTTCTCTCTTTGATTGGCACGCGCCAAACTCAGGATCGCATCGCGCACATGTTGAAGACTGGCAAGCCGTTGAGGAATTAAGGGCATGAACCACAAAGGCACGAAGAACACAAAGTATATGCTTTAAGATAAGTTTGATTGGTTGAGATGTTCTCTTTGTGACTTTGTGTCTTAGTGGCTGGTTTTTTGAAAGGTCAAATCAATGAAAGAAGCAGTAATCGTTTCCGCAGTTCGCACCGCGGTCGGCAAAGCACCAAAAGGAACTCTACGCGACACCCGTCCGGACGACATGGGGGCCGCGGTGATTAAGGAAGCCATCTCGCGCGTGCCCGGCCTGGAAGCCGCCGAGATCGAAGACGTGATCATGGGTTGCGCCATGCCTGAAGCCGAACAAGGCATGAACGTCGCCCGCGCCGCCGCAATTCGCGCCGGCCTGCCGGTCGAAACCAGCGCGATGACCATCAATCGCTTCTGCTCATCAGGTTTGCAAACGATTGCCATGGCCGCCGATCGCATTCGCGGAAATGGCGCGGAGGTCATCATCGCGGGCGGTCTGGAATCAATGTCCATGATTCCCATGGGCGGTCACATCATTCGGCCGAACCCTTACCTGGTCGAACACTATCCCGACTTTTATTTGAATATGGGATTGGCCACAGAGAATGTGGCCCGCAAATACGAAGTGACGCGCGAGCAGCAAGACGAGTTTTCGCTGCGCTCTCACCAGCGAGCGGCAGCTGCTCTTGATGAAGACAAGTTCGCGGAAGAGACAGTACCGCTCACGGTCAGTGTCGAAGAGCTGGATGCCAAAGGCAAAAAGCAGCAGCGGGAAATAACTTTTGCCAAAGACGAAGGGCCGAGGCGCGACACTTCGGCCGAAGCGCTCGGGAAATTGAAGCCGGCGTTCCACATCAAAGGCACGATTACGGCCGGCAATTCTTCCCAGATGTCCGATGGGGCCGCGGCTGCGGTAGTGATGTCGGCTGATCGCGCAAAGGAACTCGGCGCCAAACCTTTGGCCCGGTTCGTGGCTTACGCGACCGCGGGATGCCCTCCCGAAGAGATGGGTATTGGACCGGTTTACGCCATCCCGAAAGTTTTGAAACTGGCCGGACTAACTCTGGATCAGATCGATCTGATCGAACTGAATGAAGCCTTTGCCGCCCAATCGCTGGCCGTGATCAAGACGCTGGGGCTCGACCCCGACAAAGTCAACGTTAATGGCGGAGCAATCGCCCTCGGACATCCGCTCGGTTGCACCGGCGCCAAACTTACTGCATCGATTTTGCGGGAGCTCGAGCGCCGCAACGGCCGTTACGGCATGGTGACGATGTGCGTCGGCGGCGGCATGGGTGCGGCCGGAATTTTTGAAAGACTGAACTAATTTGGAGTGCGGTGACTTGTCACCGCTTTGGAATTGAGCTTACGGAGTCGAAAAGCGGCGACAAGTCGCCGCACTCCAAAGTGAAAGGAACCGTTATGGCAGCCGTAATCGAAGCAAAAGACATCGTTAAGGGCGGAAGTTTTCTGATTGAAGAGCAGACGCCGGATTCAATTTTCACGCCTGGCGACTGCAACGAAGAACACCGCATGATTGCCGAAACCACGCGCCAGTTCATGGATGCAGAGGTCCTGCCGCGCATCGCTGAACTCGAGAATAAGGACTGGAAGCTGGCGCGTGAGCTGGTAAAGAAAGGCGCCGAACTCGGCCTGGTGGGCGCCAACATTCCGGAAGAGTACGACGGGCTCGGACTCGATCAAACCAGCGGCGCCCTCATCGCTGAGAACCTCGGCCGCTCAGCTTCGTTCGCTACCACGCTGGGCGCGCAAAGCGGCATCGGACTGCTGCCCATCGTTTATTTCGGCACTGAGGAAGCCAAGAAAAAGTACCTGCCGCCGATCGCTGCCGGCGATATGATTACCGCGTATGCGCTGACCGAAGCCGGCTCGGGCTCGGACGCGATGGCTGCCAAAGCGACTGCTAAACTAAGCGCAGACGGCACCCATTACCTTCTTAACGGCGAGAAGATGTTTATTACCAACGGCGGCTTTGCCGACATCTTCATCGTGTTCGCAAAAGTCGATGGCGACAAGTTCTCGGCCTTTATCGTTGAGCGACAGGAAGGCTGTAAGAACGGCGCCGAAGAACACAAGATGGGCATCAAAGGCTCGAGCACTACGCCGTTGATTCTCGCCGACGCCAAAGCGCCGGTTGAGAACCTGCTCGGCGAAATCGGCAAGGGTCACAAGATCGCTTTCAATATCCTCAACATCGGCCGCTTCAAACTGGGAGCGATGTGTTTGGGCGGGATGAAACTGGCGCTGCACGAATCGATTCGCTATGCGAATGAACGCCACCAGTTTGGCAAACCGATCTCTTCGTTCGGCGCCATCAAATCAAAGCTGGGCGAGATGGCCATTCGCACCTGGGTGGGTGAGGCCATGATCTTTCGCACCCTGGGAATGATTGAAGCCGGTTTGGCTGCGGTTGAGGATTCAAAGGACATGGACGCGCGCTTGCGAGCAATTGAAGAGTACGCGGCCGAATGTTCGATCATTAAAGTTGCCTTGTCTGAATACTGCGACTACATCACGGACGAGATGGTGCAGATCTTTGGCGGTTACGGTTATTCGGCCGACTATCCGGCCGAGCGCGCCTATCGCGACACGCGCATCAATCGCATTTTCGAAGGCACCAACGAAATCAATCGCATGTTGATTCCGGGTCGTCTGATGAAAGCCGCGTTGAGTGGGCGGCTGGCCCTGCTGCCGGCGGCCCAGGCTTTGATGGACGAGATCCTGACGCCCTCGATGGCTTCTTTTGATGCGGACGACAGCCTGCTGGCCACGGAACGAAAGCTGGCTAAGAACGCCAAGAAGGTGGCGCTGATGACGCTGGGCACGGCGGCGCAGAAGTACATGATGGGCCTCAGCGATCAGCAGGAAGTCCTGATTGGAGTTGCCGACATCATCATGGATGCGTTTGCGATGGAGACGGCGATTCTGCGCACGCAAAAGATGGCCGCTTCGCAAAGTGAGGAGGCGGTGGCCCGTTACGTCGACATCACGCGCGTCTTTTGCAACGACGCAGTCGAGCGAATTGAGGCGGCGGCCAAGAACACTCTGGCGGCGATGGCGGAAGGCGACGAGCTGCGCACGCTGTTGGCGGCGCTGCGTCGCTTTACCAAGATGACGCCGATCAACACGGTGGCCGCGCGCCAACGAATCGCCGGGGCGATGATTGAAGCGAACCGGTATGTTTATTGATTCGGTAATTCACTGACTAATTGATTCATTGATCCATTGGTTCATTGATTCATTGACTCATTGAAGATACGTGTACTAGGCAATACGAGGTGCCGATTGGCATTGAGTTTGGTCTCTGAACTTTGATCTTTGGACTCTGATCTTTGCTCTCTTGCGAATGACAACGCATCGTCAGCGATTTCCTAGCGTTTGCGGTTGCGTATTTCTTCAAGCTCTTTGAGGAACTCTTCGCGTTCGCGAGCGGTTTTTGAGGCCTGCCTGGTTTTATTTGTCAGGTAACGCTGTCCGCGGACGTCCGAGTCTTGCAATGAACCAGCCCAGGCCCGGAGCTGTCGAGAGACTTCTTCCGCTTTGGATTTCAAATTTGAGATTTCAAATTTCAAATCGCCGAACCCTTCCAGGCGTTCACAGAAGCATAATGCGGATCGAGTCTCTCCCGATGAACCACGAGCTATATACAAGAAAGTTAAGAGCTCTTGCGTCGTTCCCCTTTCAAAGCCTTCGGCAATATTATTCGATACTGACATCGACGCTCTTTCCAGCTGATTCCGAACGCTGTAGTAACGCCTGAAAGCGGGCCTCGCAGTAAATTTGTAGACGCCGACCGCTAACTCAATCGCCGCTTTCCAGACTGGCAGTTCCTCGAAACGGTTGTACTTCATTAGGCTAACTAGAGTCCTATATGATCAAATGAGACCAAGATTGTAGTTCTGATCCTGCAGTCCGGGACTGAGGATTTTGAATCGTTCATCAGTCTGAAGTTGCTAAAGAACTTAACGCATTTAGCAAACAGAAGTTTTTGGCGCGCTCCGCCTTTTCACATCAGCAATTGATTCATCGGATCAATGAGTCAATGTTGAAATGATTCAATGAAGATCATCCCTATCTCACTGCCCACCCCCTTCTACATTGGCCCGGTCAACGTCTATCTGATCGCAGAAGATCCGATAACGATCATTGACACCGGGCCAAAGACCCGGGAAGCAGTCGATGCTCTGCGCGCGGCATTGCGGCTGGCGGGCCTGGCAGTTTCGGATATCCGCCGCATTGTGCTGACCCACGCTCATGAAGATCATTGCGGGTTGGCGCGCACCCTGCGCGACGAAGCAAAGGATGCCGAAGTCCTGGTGCATAGTTGGGAAACGGGACATCGCGTGGGACGCCTGGAGTATGAAGAGCATCGGCAGCTTTTGGTCCGCGCCGGAGTTCCTCCTGATGAAGTCGAAGCGATGCGCGCAGTCTATGATGACGTGCGACAATATGCCGATGCACTGGAAGACGATCACGTTAGCGAGTTAACGGACGAGGCCGAACTGGAATTTGAAAACGGCGCGTTGCGCGTCTTGCATACCCCCGGACATACGCCGGGTTCCTGCTCGTTCATACGCGAGGCGGATCGGACGGTGATTGCCGGCGACTGTGTCTTGAAGCGGATAACGCCCAACCCAATTCTCTCCCCCGATCCAATTGATGGCTCACGCCGGTTCCACTCGCTGGCTGAATACCTGGTTAGCCTGGCTCGGGTCAGGAGTTTTTCGCCCACCCTGGTTTTAGGCGGACACGGCGACCCCGTCCACGACTTTGAAGAGCTCTTCAACCGGTACCTGCGCGCGATTCGCGAACGTCAGGAACAGCTGATTCGGTTGATGCCGGGAAACGGGGCCACCGCCTGGGATGCGGCCCGCGCGATGTTTCCCGATGCTGACGATGTGCATCGCTTCCTGGCAGTTTCAGAGACTGTCGCCCACCTTGATTACGCTCACTCTGAAGGCAAGCTGGCGATGGAGATAAGCGACGGTCGCGAGGTCTACCGAAAGCTGTCTACAGACTAAGTTCCTTCCGACTCCATCTCCGAATGGGAGAGGGTTTACTCCGGCGTGGACCCCCGAACGAGTTTTTTTCTTATCTCCCTCTCCCATTGGGAGAGGGCCGGGGTGAGGGGTTACCGTGGCGGCCACCTCAATTGATATTTTGTCTTTGAATGCCACTCGCCTATCACGAATCACAATCAACAAAAAAGAAGTGCTCGCGTAGGCCCTCATCCCCGGCCCTTCTCCCAGGGGGAGAAGGGAGAAAGAACTAATAAATCTTACGCAGACGGGTCGTAAGCCGAGGTGAAACATGACCCGGTCGCCGGACCTCATCGTCCCAAAACGACAGAGATTTTGGAACTCACCACTCCACCCGGCGTGGAAACACTAAAACCTTTCCGGAGGATTTCAATGATGATTCGTAACAAATTGGCCCTGGTAATTGCTCTGATTCTCTCGATCGGCGTGATTGCCGGCGGAATAGCCTATGCCCAGGAGACCCTGGCGCCGATGGCTCTGATTGATCAAGATCAGGACCCCGGCGATGCGCCCGGCACTTTCAGCTTCTTCTTTGACAGCGGCGCGTTTCTGGGTGTCCACGCCGAAGAAATTACCAAAGAGAACATGGCGCGCTATGGCATGCGCGAAGCTCGCGGCGTCGGCGTGACCCAGGTCGTTAAAGACAGTGCCGCCGAAAAAGCCGGCTTGAAAAAGGACGACGTCATCCTTCGCTTTGACGGCGAGGCTGTTACCAACGTGCGCAAACTGAACCGACTCGTAAGCGAAGCTTCGGCGGATCAAAGCGTACGGCTGACGATTAGTCGCGGCGGCTCGGAACAGGAAGTCACCGCCACGCTCGCAAAGCGACCCGGCTTTGACAAGGTTTGGGGGTCGACCATTAATAGCGAGGTATGGAAGGGCCTGGAAAAAGGCGATGGACAATTCGTCTTTTCATTGGGCGGCAACCGTCGCATTGGCGTCAGCACCCAGACGCTGACAAAACAACTCGCCGACTATTTCGGCGTAAAGGAAGGCGGCACCCTCATAACCTCGGTGACCGAGAATAGCCCCGCGGCCAAAGCCGGACTGAAAGCGGGCGACGTGATCACAGCGATCGATGGAGAGAAGGTTGATTCCTCTGGCGACGTTTCCCGTGTAATTAATAAGAAGCAGGAGGGAGACATCACGCTGACGGTCGTGCGGGATCGCAACAGCCGCACAGTCACAGTCACTCCGGAGAAGAATCCCAACCGGCAGTTAATCCGGCCAGGTACGATCGGCACTATCCGAGATCAGGTGCGCGACTCAATACGGCGGGGCGTGGTGGAGGGCATGATTGTCGTTCCGCGGATTGAAGTTTCGCCAGTGAATATTCAGGTGCCGCGCATTGTCGTCCCGACTCCGCGAATTGACGTCACTGTGCCCACAACTCCGCGGGCTCCGCGCCGGGCACGTGTGATCATTATTTGACCTCGACTTATTCTGCTAGCCAGAAATTGAGAGGGGATGCCTGAGCACTTCTGGCTCGTGGCATCCCTTTTTTTCATTCCAATCAATAACCGGATCAGCTCTCAAGAAGCGGACGCAGCTTTCTGAAAAACGCTCTCCGTTCCGGCAGGCCATTTTCGCCGCCGTTAATGACCCTAGTAATCTTGACGATCTCGTCGCGATCGGCCGCGCGATTCAGGTTGCCATTGGTCCATTCCTGAAGCGCCGGCTTCAGCGCATGCTCCGGAACAGTCACCAGGTCGGGGTCGCCTTCAAAATCCAACCCACAGGCCTCGCCCATCGCGCGATGGTTTCCTCGTCCGGTAGTTTGCAGGACGCCATTTCCCCGATACCGAAATCCATCTCCCGGCTGCGTATTTCCCAATTCAGACGCCTTCCCTGGATTTCCGGCGCCATAGACACGCTCGGCCAGAGCGTGCTGGTTGTGCGCGAGGGCCGGTGCTTGAGACGCCGTTACTCGCGCCGAATGTTTACCGACCCCAAAAATTTCGAGCATGCGGGGAACCGAGTAACTCATGCTTTCGCGAAGGACGGTAAACGAACCCGTTTCCTGCATCGCCTGGGCGAGAAAATGCGCCATGCGTTGCGGCGTCATAATGCCGTGAGTCTCGAAGAGCGGAGCGCCCTCGCGCAGCGCCTGAAGATATTTTGAGTGCGCGTCCGGAGCGACCCGCGCGAGCACCGAGAGAGTCTTAGTGACCAATCGCGAGCCGGCGCCGGACTCTGCTGAACCACCCGATTGTCCGGCGGGGACCATCAGCGACTTTTTGCTGAAGCCCTCAACCTCGACGCCTTCGAAAGTGGTGCTAACTTTCCACCAGTCGGGGTTTTCAGAATCAGCCAGCTTCGTGATTATTTGCCCGTTGGGAACCAGCTTGCTCTCAGTTTCCGGCTTAATCTCGGCTGCGGTTCTAATCCACATACCGGGTGCGTTGTTGACTCGAAACTTTTCTTCTGGCATGAGCGCTCTCCTCGGGTAGTTGGGTGAGCAAAAAGCAATCAGGTGTCTACAGACTTCATTAGAGTTAGAGTCTGAAGAAGCTTCATAACCTTAACCAGGTAGGAGTTGTTGCCCTTAGAGGGCGTGTTGTATCACTATTCGGCGCAGCCTGCCAGTAAATGCATTCAGTGAAGGCCGGCCCTGGTCCCGAGGACCAGATCGATTTCTTTCAACCAGGGCGCACATGATCCGGTTGCCTGATTCTGACGAAGACTTGCTGCGTCAATGCAAGGTCGACACCTTTCGGTCGAGCGGTCCCGGAGGCCAACACGTCAACAAGACGGAGACCGCGGTACGCCTCACCCATTTGCCGTCGGGTGTTGTCGCCACTTCACAGCAGGAACGCAGCCAGTATCGAAACAAAGCCCTGTGCCTGCAAAAGCTCCGTGAAAAAATCACCAGGCTGAACTATCGTCCTCCCAAACGCGTGCCCACACGCGTTCCGCGCAGAGCAAAAAACCGAACCCTGGAA
Source organism: Acidobacteriota bacterium (assembly GCA_038040505.1). GTDB lineage: Bacteria > Acidobacteriota > Blastocatellia > Pyrinomonadales > Pyrinomonadaceae > UBA11740. The sequence continues at coordinate 15,811 of JBBPID010000097.1, forward strand.
GAGAAAGCCAGACGATCGCGGATTAAGCGATTACGTTCAAAGCCAACACCAGATGAATGAGGGGAAAGCTAACATCGAAAAACGATCGAATCTGACCATCCTGTTTAATCCTCAGTTCTGACGGCTGGCGCTGAGGTAACGATGGTCGACCATCAGGCAGCGATCCTGAACCACTTTGATACCGGCCTTTGCGAGTGCTTCGGCAACGACATCATGATTAATACCTGACTGCATCCACACCGCCTTTGGCTTTTTTGCAATTATGTCCTCCAGATGAGCAGGAACATCTCGGGACCGGCGAAATACGTTCACCAGATCAACTTCGATCGGTATGTCGACCAGCTTCCGATATACGTTTTGTCCAAGGATCGTCGCTATGTTCGGATAGTAAACGGGTACCGGAATAATCTCGAATCCGGCAGCCTGAAGATATTGAGGAACGTAGAAAGAGGGTTGGCCAGCCTGGGCCTCAGTCTTGATCCCAAGCACGGCAATGGTTCTGGTGGCAGCAATTAATTCCCGAACTCGCTCAGTGCCGGTGATGAGATTGTTTTGCCAGTTCATCCCTTCAGCCTTTGGGCTTTGCGAAGCCCTTATCGGCGAGTTCCCTGGCTTTGACGTTAGCGTTCGGGTCGCCTTTCACGGCGACACTTTCATCGATATGTTCGTAGCCCTTGAGCCCTCTGACCCTCAAAGATTCGCCGGTGATCTTGCCGCCGGTTCCGCATTCATTGTCGCCGGCATAATGAAAAACCCGCATGATGATTGCGAAGGGCTTGCCGTTGGCCATCCGCCATTCCACGGTTTTCTGCTTCCAGTCCACTGCCTGCATTCCCAGTGGAATATCTTCATCGCCTTTATCGAGCATGAAATTTGAACTGCAGGCTGAGTAATAAATGTAAACATCATAGCCGCCATAGCCTTTGCACCGGGTGGGAATGTCTGAGCCATTTTCTTCGGCTGCTTTCTCTTCCTTCCTGGTCATCCCGCTGCCGCACTTGGTTAAGGTGGTGTACGCGCTCGTAAAACGCGTTGCGCCCTGGGCCGACACCGCGGACAACCGAGCAAAAGAATTACCAGCGGATGTCGACACATGACCGCCTGCGGCCAGAGCTATCACTCCGAACGCCACCGCGGACCACCAAACCAGTTTTCTCATCGAGGTCCTCCTCATTAATTCTCCACTGTTAGATCATCAAGAGTTCTTACTTCGAAAAAATATCGGCCGGTGCGGTTGGATATTTTTGTATGATCTTTTCAACATCCTTGCGGCTCGGGTAATCCAGATTCTCCGGATCGTTCGGATCGTTAACCATTGGCGGCAGTCGCATCACGCTCCACTTGCTGTCGACGCTGTGAAGCAGGAACCCGCTATACTCACCAAACGAGTCCTGCGAATCGGACGATTGCGGATAGCCAAGCATCCAGGCCCAGCCGTTGTGAACCTGCAGGCGATTTACCACAAAAGTAATCGCGCCACGATGAGATGTGTAGTAAGGACTCTGCCGATTATCAAAGGCTGCTCGCAGAGCATCCATGATTGTCTGCCGTTCCTCGGTCCCTTTTGCGGGGGTGTGTAATTGATCGACAATCTGGTTCCCACCGGTAGCATGATCACCAGTTGTTTCGCTTCCTCCGGTTGCCGATGACGGTGAGTCTGACGACGGTTTCGAGATTTGGCCCGCGGACGACGACGCATTTGCCGCAGCTGATTTGGATCCTTTTTGAGCGCAACCGGAAAAACAAGCCAGCCAGACGAGAATAAATATTATTGAGGATGCTTTGGTTGACTTCACTCGAAACTCCTCCATTACAGGCCCTGACAAAAATCCACCTTTGCCTGAAAGACGGCGCCACAGCCGGTTTGCACTGAGTCCATGCCGGCGTTTTCACACTGTTTATTTGTCCACTCGCTGTCTTGAAGCTTCCAAATGGCCGGGACGCCATCGCAAAAACCTGAATTCGGACGAGCTGATTTCAAACACTCTGCGACGAATGCCTGGTTGTTAATATTCCGGTTAAGGTCTATGAGCCTGAGTCCCCTCGCCCGCACCAGTCCTTCTTTAACGCAGCCGGCTTGATCGATCGTTTTGCCGAATTCGCGCCCTTCAGCCTGCTTAGTTTCGTACTCGCCGCTTCCCTCCCCTTTGTAAATGTAGTAAACAAAGCCAACCACACCGGCGCCGATGACGATACCGACAAACCCAAGAACAACCAGCACGCCGATAATCCACTTGGTGTTGTGAGTCATATGATTTCCCCTCTCCTGGGAGGTGTCAGGGGAGGGATGTAATTACTGAAAGCCCTAAACAAGTAAGCTCCGGGGGGCGGGCTCAGCCCGCCCGCAGTGCGTGGCTGGGTTGTCGCTCATACTCCCCGCCCTTTGGGAGGGGCTGGGGGAGGGGCGCAGCTAGCTTGACCAGAGCTCACTTTACTTTAGCCGCCGTCGGATGCTTCGGCTGATAAAGACCAAGTTTGCCTCCCCCAGGCAGTTGCATCGTCGTCAGCAACCCCCACGGTGGCTCCTGCACTTCGGAACAACTGATTCCCTTTTCAGCCAGCGCGGATATCTCAGCCTTCACATCGTCACACATCAGGTAGAGTTCGTGCGTGTTGTTTTCATCGCCCGGATGGAATGCCGCTTCAGCCGGAGGCAGCGCAAAAATTAACCATCCATGCCCGGCGTCCACATGATGAAAACCCAGGACGTCTTTGAAGAAAGCGCGATCGGCTTCGGCGTCTTTGCTGTAAAGGATTACGTGCGCACCATTGATCATGATTGCAGTCCTCTTTTTTCGCTAAAAACTTGATCCATTTCGAGGGATCTCAGTAAGGGAAGAGGCCCTCAATCTCCAGGGCCTGATTCTGCGAGTCCTGCACCAGGAACAAGATCGAGCCATTAGTCCAGGCCACCACCTTAGACTCAATTACAAAAACTCAACTACCTTGAGTTCGAATAAATCTTACTCCTTC
>JBBPID010000098.1:0-18517 GCA_038040505.1 Acidobacteriota bacterium
GTAACCTATGTTTCCGAACACCTGTAACTGATGTCTCCGGTCTATACACTCCCAAAGGGAGAAGGGAGCATGACAACTGAGTCTCACGTCGTACTAAAACCCTCACCCTAACCCTCTCCCAATGGGAGAGGGCATCAGCCTTCCTCCCATTAGGCGGGACGCACTACAGCCCTCACCTCAACCCAGCGAGAGGGAGAAAGGAAAGTTGCCCTCCCTTACGGTCGGGCTTCTGAAACCAGGTCGAGTTCCATGAACTTTGCGCCCGGCACTGGATTGGGATAGTAAGGTTCGATTTCCTTGAACCCGAGCGAACGGTAGAGCGCGATCGCGTCGTTCATTTTTGGTGGCAAGGTGTCGAGGCGCATTCGCTGGTAACCAATCTCTTTCGCGGCTCGGATGATAGTGTCGACCAATCCCCGACCGATGCCTTCGCCACGAAACTCCGATCGCACAAACAGTCGCTTCATCTCGCAGGTTCCGACGCCGATCTTTCGGAGCGCAATACAGCCGGCAACTTTCTGATCTCTGATCGCCAGTAACAGTCCGCCGGCAGGCGGCACGTACTCGCCCGGCAGATTTGCGAGTTCCTTTTCAAAGTTTTGAAAGCAGAGACTGATTCCCAGCCAGGCTTCGTATTCTTTGAAGAGCTCGCGAGCAGCTTCGACCTGCTCGGATGACCGTGCCCAAACGAACTCAGTATTGCTCAACATAAATACCCGCGTAACTAGTCCTCCCTTACGATCGGGCTTCTGATACAAACAAAAAAAAGGAGGCTCGGCCTTCAGTCTTACTGAATCAGGCCGAGCCTCGCTGCTTAACCGCGCCATGCGCGTTCAATTAAATCTTACGCCGTGAACGAAGAGCCGCAGCCGCAGCTTCCGGTCGCGTTCGGATTCGTGAAGGTGAACCCGGAACCCATGACGTTGGTGACGTAATCAATCTGGACACCATTCAGATACTGCGCGCTGAACATGTCGACGAACAGGCGGACGCCTTTTTCGTCCAGAATAAAGTCGCCCTGACGTGATTCCTCTTCAATGTTCAGGCTGTATTGAAAGCCCGAACAGCCCCCCGGGACTACGCGCACGCGTAGACCGGCGGTTTCAGGCAGGCCTTCTTCGCTAGTCATAAACTTCTTGATCTCGGCTACCGCCGGTTCGGTAACGTTCAGGGAAACGGCCGGCGCGGCGGGCGCACCGGTTGCGGCAGGCGTGGTTGTTGCTGGATTCGCTGACATATCTTAATAAACTCCTGTTTTTTTCGATTGCTGATTACTTGAAATAAGTGTTCCCGCAGCCATCTTACTGGGATTTGCGCAAAACGACAAGCTCGGGTTTCATCGCCTCGATCGAGACCTGGCGAGCTACTTCCTCAGCCACTTTGCGAAAGGCCTGGGCCTGCGGCGAGTCTGGTTTGCCGACGACAACCGGCACGCCCGTATCGCCCCCCTCGCGGACTTCGATGCCCATGGGCACCGAGCCCAAAAACGAAACGCCGTACTCCTGGGCCAGCCGTTCACCGCCGCCTTCGCCAAAAATGTTATAGCGGTTGCCGGTATCCGGAGCGATAAAGTAGCTCATGTTTTCGATTACACCGAGCACGGGCACGGCCACGGTTTCGAACATTCGCAGGGCGCGGCGAACGTCAATCAGCGCGACTTCCTGCGGCGTGGTTACCAACACTGCGCCCTGAACCGGAACCAGTTGCGCCAGGCTAAGCTGCACATCTCCGGTTCCCGGCGGCATGTCGACAATCAGGTAGTCCAGCTCGCCCCACTTCACGTCAGAGAGAAATTGTTTGACCAGGCCGTGCAGAATCGGACCGCGCACAATCAACGGTTTGTCGCCCGGTTGCAGCACAGCCATCGAAATCAGCTTCACGCCGTAAGCTTCGACCGGGATGAGTTTATTGCCTTCAATTTCCGGCCGCGCCTGGCTGGCGCCGAGCATGATCGGTACGTTAGGCCCGTAAACGTCCGCGTCCATCAAACCAACGCGCGCTCCATCCAAAGCCAAAGACACTGCCAGGTTCACCGCGACGGTTGATTTGCCGACACCACCTTTGCCAGACGACACGGCAACGATGTTCCTGACGCCCGGGATCGAGACCTTGTCGCCAATGCCGCGGCCCTTTGGCACCTCGGCGTCCATGGTTACCGACACAGACTGCACTCCGGGTATGCCGCTCACCAGCTCGCGCGCGGAGCTCTCCATTTCTTCACGAACCGGACAAGCCGGAGTAGTCAGCACGATGCGAAACGAGACATCGCCGCCGTCGATTTTGAGATCCTTGATAAAGCCGAGGGTGACAATATCTTTGTGGAGATCGGGATCCCTTATCTGGCGCAGCGCGTCAAGCACTACGCTTTCACTGATCTGAGACATAAACGAATTATGCCGAATGCGTAAGATGTTTGTCGAACGAGGTATCAGAGAGAGTATGAATGCGTTTTCAAAAGGAGCCGAAGCAGATATTAGATCTGAAACAGTGAGGCTGGGACTTGAGCCGCGTTCAAACGGCTTTCCCGCAGGTTACTAGCCCGGGCGTTTTACGCCCGGATTCAGGGAGCACCGAAGTCCGAGAGCCCGTTTCAACGGGCTTATATATGAGGCTTTAGCGTAATGCTAAAGCGGATCAATGGAAGCGCGCTGAAAGCGCGCTAATATTTAGCGTGGCCGGTTGTACCCAGCGCTAAAAGCGCTGGTCTATGAACCCTTCGGGCAAGCCGTCTGAAGACGGCTGCAGAACTGACCGTTGACTAGAACTTCAACTCAAATATACTCTCGCGCTGAACCGACACCTGGCTAACTTGGTCAAAATGAATCCTCCAGACGAACCTCAACCTACGGATCGGCGTCCTCTTTCCGGGCGCGTCCCTGAAATCATGCAGCGCTACCGTGTCGTGATCATTTTGCTCGCAATCGTCGTACTGTTTTTCCTCTACATCAACGGCATCTCAAAGAACCCGCCCGGTTTTTACGTTGACGAGTCAGGCATTGCTTACAACGCTTATCTGATCGGCCACACCGGCCGCAACGAATTTGGCGAGCGGTTCCCGTTGTTCTTTCAGTTCTACACCAGCGGGTGGACCCAGTGGGCGAATCCTACGCAGATCTATTTGCTGGCAATTCCCTTCCTCATATTCAAGCCAGGCATTTGGCTGGCCCGGGTCTATAGCGCAGGTTGGGCATTTGCCGCCTGTTTGATGTTGGGTTTCTTAGCGAAGCAGATTTCCGGGCGACGCCGGATTGGCGCGATCGTCGCGCTGTGCGCTCTCGCCACACCCTGGCTGTTTGAAGTCGGCCGATTGGTGTTCGAGACATTCTTCTATCCGATGGCGCTAGTGCTCTTCCTGATCGCAGTTCACTACGCTCAGCGAAAACGGGTTTGGAACTGGCTGACCGTTGGGACTCTCGCCGCGACGCTGATGCTGCTCACCTACACCTATACGATCGGGCGTTTGCTGGGGCCTTTGCTGGCGTTCGGGCTTGTCTTGTTCGCGACTAACAGGGAGCGTTTGATCGGAATCGGTAAGACCTGGTTGGCTTACGGAGTGACGCTACTGCCACTGTTGATATTCAGGCTGTCGCATCCTGAAGCGCTGACCCAAAGGTTCTACTTAATCTCGTACATCAAACCAGAGACGCCGTGGCGAGAGATTCTGCCCAAGTTCATTCGCCGGTACCTGGAGGATTTCAGTCTGATCAGTCTGCTGCTCGATGGCGACGGCAATCCGCGCCACCACATGCCCAAGTCGCTCGGAAGTTTTCTCATCGGAGTTTTCATTTTGGCGCTCATCGGGCTGGTAATCGTGCTGGTGCGGCATTGGCGCGATCCCTGGTGGCGATTCATTCTGTTTGGCACGCTCATCTCAGTCATACCCGGCTCGCTCACGCTGGATCAGTTTCATACTTTGCGGATGGTGGCGTATCCGGTCTTCCTCCTCGTGTTTACGATCCCGGCTCTGCAATTTCTGCTTGAGCCGGCGCCGGCAACTGAACCGTTGTCTTTGCGAAAATCCCAGGCCGAAGTCCAGCAGCCGGAAAGTGGCCTGTCAATGTCAGCGCGCCGGCTAATCTTGTATGCAGTGTTGGCGGCCGCAGCAATCCAGGTTGTCTACTTTCAATCAGTGTTTCGCCGCGAAGGGCCCGAGCGTGGTTACGTCTTTGACGAAGCCTATAAGGAAGTCTATGACGCGGCGGTGGCCCAGCCGTACCGGCCGATTTACCTGGTCGATGGGACGTCGCCGGGATACGTTCACGCCTTCTGGTATGCGACGGTTGAAGGCCGGAACCGGGCTGAGTTCGTTCACCTCGACGAAGGCAGGACTCCGCCGATGGGGGCGCCGGCGATCGGATCTCTGGCAAATTGCGGTAACTGTGAAGTACTCAAGCGAAGTGGCGAGTACGTGCTTTATCGATCGGTCGGCCCGCTCTCATACCAACCTTGATGATCTATCTCGACAACAACGCCACGACCAGGGTTGCACCAGAAGTCTTCGCAGCGATGCAACCGTATTTGACGGAGCTCTATGGAAATCCGTCTTCGGCGCACGCGTTTGGACGGCGCATGCGCGCGGCAGTTGAGAAGGCCCGCGAGCAGGTCGCGGAACTCATTGGCGCAGCCGACGCGAGCGAGATCGTCTTCACTTCATGCGGTTCGGAATCCGACAACTGGGCAATCGGCGGGTTTCTGGAACAGAATCCCACCCGGCGTCACATCATCACCACGCGCGTCGAACACGAGGCAGTACGTAATCTTTGTGAGCATCTCGCCGAGATCGGGTGCGAGGTAACCTGGCTGGACGTTGATGAAAACGGCGAGCTGGATCTCGATAATCTGCGACGGGCCCTGCGACGCGATACCGGAATCGTGTCAATCATGCTCGCGAACAACGAGACGGGAATTCTGTTTCCCATCAAAGAAATCGGCCGCATCATCCGCGAGCACTCCAACGCAGTTTTCCATGTTGACGGCGTCCAGGCAGTCGGCAAGATTCCGATCGAGCTCAGCGACTGGCCGGTCGATCTGTTTTCCCTCTCTGGCCACAAGTTTCATGCGCCCAAAGGAGTTGGAGCACTTTACATTCGACGCGGCGTTACCTTGCCGCCTTTCATTATTGGCGGCGGGCAGGAACAGGGTCGCCGGTCCGGCACCGAAGCCGTTCCGTACATCGTCGCGTTGGGTCGCGCAGCTCAACTTGCGAGAGAGTTCTGTGATCAATCACAGATTCGCGACTTAAGAGATCATTTCGAAGATCAAGTCCTGGCGAACTTTCCTCAAGCGCGGCTTAACGGCGCCGCCGACAGAAGTAAGCGGCTACCCAACACTTCAAGCGTATCTTTCGAAAACCTGGATGGAGTTTCGATTCTGGCAAAGCTGGACGAGGCAGGAATTTGTGTCTCGACGGGATCGGCGTGTAACGCTGAGTCGCGTGAGACCTCCGGAGTCCTCCGCGCAATGAAAGTTCCTTTTGAAAGAGCGCGGGGCACGATTCGCTTTTCGCTTTCGCGTTACACTACCAAAGATGAGATCGATCAAACTCTCGAAGTCCTTCCCGAGGTCCTTTCCCATTCGGCAAAATCCTGAGCCGATTTAGCTCGTAAAATAGCCCTTTTTTTGGGCGCTGGTTTCAGCCCGGTTTGAGAGGCAAAACCGGATAGATTATGGGCCCATTTGAGCGTAAAATACACGGTGTTTTGAAACTAAAGCTGCTGTTTCAGCGTATGAAAAGTTGGCCTTTCGGGGCCGTCTAAATGGATTCTAATTCGAACTAACGCCCAACCAACAAGGGGTAAAAATCGATGAGCGCCGCCATTCAAACAACCCAGCCGAATCTTCGTTCAGAACTGATTGATTGGAGAGACCGTCTCGAGGCCACCGCCCGAGATTCGTCGAACCAAATCGAATGGAACAGCCTCTTGCGCGAGGTCGCGTCGGCGATCGACCGCCTTGGGCAGAAGGACTCGTATGGGATATGCCAGGTTTGCCATGACGATATTGGCAAAGCGACGATGCAGGCGGATCCTCTGGCCCGAACCTGTTTGTCATGCCTGACCCCGGCACAGCTTTCCGAATTAGAGGACGATCTTGATCGCGCCTGGCTGATTCAGGGCGAGTTTCTTCCGAAGCAAAATCTCAAGTTCAATGGCTGGGAAGTGTCTTACCACTACGAGCCGGCCGGCCGTGTCAGCGGCGATTACTGCGATTTGGTGAGTACCGACACCGGCGATCTCTATTTCCTGATTGGCGACGTTTCCGGTAAGGGTGTTGCTGCCTCGCTTTTGATGAGCCGGCTGCACGCAATCTTTCGCAGCTTGATTGAGGTTAACCTGGAGGTATGTGATTTGGTTCAGCGCGCAAATCACCTGTTCGCGGACAAGACGATGAGCCCTTACTATGCGACGCTGGTTTGTGGCAAAGCAGCGCCCAACGGTGAAGTCGAGATTTGCAACGCCGGCCATCCGGCTCCCCTCCTGGTACAAGCTGACAGGGTCACCCCCATCCCCGCGACCGGCTTGCCACTGGGAATGTTTTGCCAGGAAACCTACACCTCGACGCCGGTGAAAGTCGGCCCGGGCGATCGGCTGGTGCTTTACACCGATGGTTTGTCAGAGGCACGCAATTCGGATGACACGGAATACGGCGAAGGCCGCTTGCAATCGCTTTTGAGCGAATCGCGCGAATTGCCGGCGAACGCTTTGATCCAACGAGTGCTCGACAACGTGCGCGAGTTTTCTTCCGGACGTCGCGTAACCGATGACTTGACCCTGATGGCGATCGAGATGGTTGGACATTGAGGCTTGGGACAGAACCCCGACTTGTCGGGGTAGCGAGCGGAACTAACACTCAGGTCGGAAGGGGTCAGGTACACGTTCGGCCTTCATGATCCAAGTTGCGCCCTTAACCCGCTCGTTACCCCGATGGATCGGGGCTCTGTAACCTACTATCGCGCAGCTTCAACGCTCTCCAGGATGGAACGTACTCTGACCCAAGCCTCGGCAACTTCCCTGAATCGTTCTCAATCAGCAGCAAAGGATAAACCTCGGCAAAGACTTCGGCGCGTCCTTCTAAAGATTGCGACTTCGCTGATTTCGACTTTGGTGGCACTGTCAGTTCTGCTGGCCATCGACCTTTACCTTCATCATAAGCACGGCATAAATCTCTGGGGCTACCGCGGAGCGGCGGTTGGCAAAAAACAAGCCGGTGAGAAAAGGGTGGCCGTGCTCGGAGGCAGCACGACGTGGGGCTTTGGTTTGGCCGCCGGCCAGGATTTTCCGGGGCAGCTGCAAACGCGATTCAGCCAGGGCGCTGCAGGCCCGAAAATAAACGTGCTGAATCTCGGCTTCAATAATGACGGCGCTTACTCTTTCAAATACACACTCAAAGATTACGCCTATCTGGACTATGACGAGGTGGTGATCTACAGCGGGTACAACGACCTCATCGGTTCCAACCAAATTGTCTTTCGTCACCGATCCCCAATTTTTATCTGGACGGGCTATCTCCCCCTCTTGCCGGCATTAACAGTCGACAAACTGAAGGTCTGGAAAAATCGAATGACTAAAGGCGATAAGCCAATCGTATTTGCTCCTCCTGGTCCCAAAGAATCGAGCGCGCAAACCTCCCGGTCCCTGGAAGAGGAAATCGGCCGGCTCAGTAATTCGCGACCACCCGATACAAATCAATCAGAGGACTGTCCCACCGAATGGCAGTTCTATTGCCAGGAGATTTATGAAGCAATCGACAGCGAACTCAAAAGCGGCAAGCGGGTTCTAATTGTTACCGAGCCATATATCAGCGACCAGCATGTGCAGCAACAACGGGCTCTGGCAGGAATGCTGAACAGACGGTTTGCCGGACAAACCAACCTGCGTTACATAAACCTGGGCCGCACCGTCGACTTGCGCGATCCCGCGCTTTGCTGGGACGGCATGCATCTAACTGAGGCGGGCAACCGAAAAATCGCCGAAAGTTTGGCTCAACCGATCCTGGAAATGCTGCGGTTTTAGCTATGCTGTCCTAAATTTGAAAGTCTCCTGCGGAGAGTGTTTTGAAATCATTATTCACCGTCGCGGCGCCGAGGTGCTGAAACGCGCAGAGAAAATTACCCAGTGGTTTGTATTTCACTTCATCATCAACACCTGTGATAGGATCAGGCTTCATGCTCGCCCCAAGCGCGGATTGAGTTACAATGGCCAGCCATGTCCGAAGACAGCAAAACTGAAGAAATGGACCTGCGTCCTCGAGGCAATAAGTCCAGCGCCTTGCGCCGGGCCTGCGAGCAGCGCGTCAGCGTGCTGCCCACTGACGACTACGTGGCCGTCTCGCCCTATACCCCGCTGTCACAGGCGATCGAAGCGATGAAAAGAGACGAGGGCGGCTGTGTGATCATCTCGGACGATGGCAGAGTAGCCGGCATTTTCACTGAGCGGGATCTGCTCAACACCGTGCTTGGACAGAATATCGATATGGATTCTCCGATCAGTCAGTGGATGCAGCCGATGGTGGCTACGCTTTCGCCCGATGCGACGGTGGGTGATGCCGTGCGACTGATGAACGACAAGAGTTTCCGTAACATCCCGCTGGTCGAACGGGGCGAACTGGTCGGCTCGATCTCGGTGTTCGACATCATTACCTATCTGGCGGAATCTTATCCAAAAGCTACGATGAATCTGCCGCCGCTCTCGGCGCAAGTGATGGACACCGTGGACGGAGGCTGAGGAATTGCCGATTTTCGATTTCCAATTTTCGATATTGAATAGCTGTTTGGCAATCGGCAATTGGAAATGGGCAATGGGCAATAAAACTTTTGAAGAAGGCAAGATCAAACATTCATGAGCGCAGTCATAGAACCTCCTGTCGAAACCTCCGACAAACACCTTGAAGAGCTGGATACCGTCACGATTCGCTTCGCCGGAGATTCCGGCGACGGCATGCAGTTGACGGGCACGCAGTTCACCAACACGTCGGCAATTATGGGCAATGATATTTCGACCTTGCCCGACTTTCCGGCTGAGATCCGCGCGCCCGCCGGCAGCTTGCCCGGCGTCAGCGGCTTTCAATTGAACTTTTCCAATCACGACATTCGCACGCCCGGCGATCAGCCGAACGTGCTGGTGGCGATGAATCCGGCGGCCCTGAAAGTCAACCTGGCGGATCTGGAAGAGGGCGGCACGCTGATCATCAACACCGACGAGTTCACCAAAGAGAATCTCGAACACGCGGCCTACAAGTCGAACCCGCTCGATGACGGATCGCTCACCGGTTATCGTCTGCATCGGCTGCCGATTTCCACGCTGAATCGAAACGCTCTGAAAGGCGAGGTGCAGCTTTCCCGCAAGGAAATCGACCGCAGCAAAAACTTTTTTGCTCTTGGTGTTTTGTACTGGCTCTACGATCGCCCGCTCGATCCAACTCTAAAGTGGATCAATGACAAGTTCCGCAAGAATGCTGAACTGGTGAAGGCGAACGAGGTCGCGCTCAAGACCGGTTACAACTTTGCCGAAACGACCGAGGTTTTCACGACCCATTACACGGTCAAGAAAGCAGTCATCGCTCCCGGCCGCTACCGCAAGATCACCGGTAACGAAGCCACCGCGATCGGATTCGTGACCGCTGCCCAGCTGGCCAAACGGCCGCTGTTTTATGGCTCGTATCCGATCACCCCGGCGTCGGACATTCTGCATGAGTTGGCCCGTCATAAGAATTACGGCGTCAAGACATTTCAGGCTGAAGACGAGATCGCCGCGGTCTGTGCGGCGATCGGCGCCAGCTTTGCCGGACATGTGGGACTTACCGGAACGTCAGGACCGGGTGTGGCCCTGAAACAGGAAGCCATCGGGCTGGCCGTGATGACCGAACTGCCCTTGGTGATCATAAATGTTCAGCGGGGTGGGCCTTCAACGGGCTTGCCGACAAAGACTGAGCAGGCCGATCTCTTTCAAGCCGTCTGGGGCCGAAACGGCGAGTGCCCGGCAATCGTAATCGCGCCGTCAACGCCGGCAGATTGTTTTGACATGGCAATTGAGGCGGTGCGTTTGGCGTTCAAATACATGGTTCCGGTTTTCTATCTGTCCGACGGTTATCTGGCTAACGGCGCTGAGCCCTGGGCCGTGCCGGCGGTCGATAAACTGCCGGAGATTGAAGTGAAGTTCGCCACCGATCCCGCCAACTTCATGCCGTACGCGCGCGACGAAGCCACGCTCGCCCGGCCTTATGCATTGCCGGGAACGCCGGGCTTGGAGCATCGCATCGGCGGGATCGAGAAACAGCACATCACCGGCAACGTCAACTATGATCCGGAAAACCATCATTTGATGGTGAAGTTGCGCCAGGAAAAGGTGGATCGTGCGGCCAATGATATTCCGCTGGTTGAAATATTTGGCGAAAAAACCGGCAAGGTGCTGGTGCTGGGATGGGGATCTACTTACGGCTCGATCACTTCAGCGGTAGAGAAGATGCAAGGCGAGGGCAAGTCAGTTTCGGCCGCGCACCTGCGTCACCTGAATCCCTTTCCGAAGAACCTCGGTGAAGTGCTTTCAAGTTTCGAGACCGTGATCATTCCCGAAATGAATCTCGGGCAATTGTGCACGATGATTCGCGCGAGGTTCCTGATCGACGCAGTTCCCTTCTCAAAAGTGAAAGGCCGGCCTTTCCAGATTCGCGAAATCATACAGAAGGTTGAAGAGTATTTGTAGGCAGAAGCCCCAAGACTGAGACTGTTCGCTAGCCTGGTAGAAGAAATGCCAAAGCAAAAGGACATCATCGCCAATCTCGCGTTGTTTACAGCAGGTGTTGAGACACCAAAAATTAAAGGTGAAGCCGTAGATTCGGAAAGCTGACTGTACTATGGACACTCAAACCGCCGAGTTACATCAAGAGAAATCTGTAATCGACCGTTACGATGAAGCGCTTCGTTACTTTATGGGACAAGGAAGTCTTAACCGCGCCCTCGCGCACCTCGCGGCAGACCTGAAGGAGCATGGAATCGACTATGTAGTCATCGGGGCTGTAGCATTGTTGGCGCACGGATATCCACGCCTAACCGAGGACATAGATCTGGTTTTCACGGCCGAAGGCTTAGACAAGTTTCACGATCAGCTTATTGGACTCGGATACGCGCCGGCTTTTCCAGGAGCCAGGAAAAGACTGCGATCAACCAGAGATGGGGTCAGAATCGACGTAATCGCGTCTGGCGAATACCCGGGTGACGGTAAGCCAAAGCCCGTCCGATTTCCAAACCCATTGGAAGCGTCGGTCGAAATCGACGGGGTTCGATTTGCAACTCTTGAGAAACTGATCGAATTGAAGCTCGCATCGGGGATGACGGCGCCTGACCGGCTCAAGGATTTGGCTGATGTACAGGAGATGATCAAAATTAGAAGCCTTGACGGCGAGTTCGCCGAGAAGCTTAATCCGTATGTTCAGGAAAAGTATTTGGAATTACTAGCTGCCGTAGAATACGGCAGGAGCAATGATATTGAGGAGTAATTATGAGCACACAAGGTAACGGTTCAGGCAGTAATGGACATTCTGCGGTCGACACTTCGGTATCGGCCGAAAGCGAAGGCGGCGCAGCCATCTTTAGCGCGGCGCCCCCGCCCGAGCAACTCACCAAAAAGGATTTCGTTTCCAACCAGGAAGTGCGCTGGTGTCCGGGCTGCGGCGACTACGCCATTCTCAACAACGTGCAGAAGGTGATGCCCGACCTCGGTATCAGCCGGGAAAAGATTGTGTTCGTTTCCGGCATCGGTTGCTCGTCGCGTTTTCCTTATTACATGAATACCTATGGCTTTCACAGCATTCATGGGCGCGCCCCGGCGATTGCGACGGGCATCAAGTCCGCGAATCCGGACCTCAGCGTGTGGGTGATCACGGGCGATGGCGACGCGCTTTCGATTGGCGGCAATCACTTCATGCACGTGTTGCGGCGCAATCTGGATATCAACTACATCCTCTTCAACAACCGGATTTACGGCCTGACCAAGGGTCAGTACAGTCCGACCTCGGTCTTTGGCCAGCGCACCAAGTCGACGCCGATGGGCGTAATCGACTATCCGGTGAATCCGCTTTCACTGGCGATCGCCAGCGAGGCCACTTTTGTCGCGCGCTCGATTGATATCGACGTGAAGCATCTCGGGGGGATGGTCGAAGCTGCCGCCAAACACAAGGGTGTTTCATTTCTCGAGGTTTATCAAAACTGCAATATCTTCAACGATGGGGCTTTCGATTACTTCGCCGAACGCAGCGTGCGGTCGGACAAGGTGCTTTATCTGGAACACGGCAAGCCGATGATCTTCGGCAAGGATCGCAACCAGGGCATCCGCATGAACGGCGCCCATCCTGAGGTCGTCACGATTGGCGAAAACGGAGTCAGCGAAACCGATCTGCTGGTTCACGATATTAATCTCGAAGATCCTTCAGTGGCTTTTATGCTGGCCCGCATGGAACAGCCTGACTTTCCGCAACCGGTCGGTATCTTTCGGGCGGTGCAACGACCCAGCTATGATCAGATGCTGACCGATCAGATTGAGACCGCCATCGCCAAATCCGGCCCGGGCAGTTTGGAAAAGCTGATCTATAGCGGCGATATGTGGACGGTCGAATAAGGCAAAAGGAAAAGGTAAAAAGGTAAAAGTAAAGATTGGGCGAGATGAGCTATTGCCGCCCGCTGCGTTGGTAGCGGTTGATCGTTCTTACTTTTTCCTTTTAACTTTTTACTTTTTACTTGATCTGGAGCGTAGCGACAAATGATCTGTCCTTCTTGTGGCTATGACAACGTAAGCGGCACCGACCGCTGTGAAGAGTGCCTGACCCCGCTCTTCAATCTCGACCGGCCCCGAGCCGAGATGGAAGGCCTGGCGCGCTCAGTCATGGAAGACGACCTCAACCAGCTCGAGCAGGAATTCCTCGGCGTCTCTCCCGACACCTCGGCCATAGATGTCGTCGAGAGAATGAAAACATCGCGAGTGGGATGTGCGCTGGTGCTGGATCAAGGCAAGCTGGTGGGAATATTTACTGAGCGTGATCTGCTGAACAAGTTGACCGGCAAGAAGGCCAGCTCTCAGGACACGCCGGTGAAGGAACTGATGAGCGTAAATCCGGAAGCATTGTACGAGACGGATTCGGTCGCCATGGCCCTCAACAAAATGTCGATGGGCCACTATCGCCACATCCCTGTGCGCAAAGCCGACGGCACCTACAGCGTGACCACCATCAAACACGTTCTTAAATACATTGCCAAAGCTGAGTGGTAGAGTCCGCCCGCGGCGGATCATTACCACGAGATCGTCAGGATGAAGAAACACATCCTCATCTATGGTCTCTGCGGCGGAGTGCTGATCGTTCTGCTCAAGCTGGTGGAGTACCGTTTTCTGGTTGTCGAGCACTCCATCGAAATCTATGGCGGCCTGATCGCGCTGATGTTCGCCGTCCTGGGTATCTGGCTGGGACTGAAACTCACCAGCACCAAAGAAACAGTCGTCGTAAAGGAAGTTGTGCTTCCGGCGCCATCCTCTTTCGCCTTGAACGAGCCGAAACTGCGCGAACTCGGCATTACCCCCCGCGAGCTTGAGATACTCGCACTGATTGCCGGCGGGCTGAGCAATCGCGAAATCGCCGAAAAGCTCTTTGTCAGCGAAAACACGGTAAAGACCCACTCCAGCCGGCTGTTCGACAAACTCAGCGCAAAGCGGAGAACGCAGGCGGTTCAATTAGGAAAAGAATTTGGACTGATACCGTAGGGCTGATTTGGAGTGCGGTGACTTGTCACCGCTTTTGAGTCGTCAAACTTAAAAGCGCCGACAAGTCGGCGCACTCCAAAATAAGCGGCTGAGCCGCGACTATTCGGTCACCCAAAAGCATGATCCTAAAGCTAAAACCTTAAATTCACTCGAAAGTATGACGACAAGATCGGCTCATAAAGTTATCTTCCGCCCGAAATTCGAAACTATTTAGGAGACTCAGAAGATGAAAAAGACAGTTCTGACTTTCGGGCTTATTTCCGGCGGCATCATGACGGCGCTGATGTGGGCCGCACTCGCTTTTATCGATCGAATCGGCCCCGACCGCGGGATGATTATTGGCTACACGATCATCGTGTTGTCCTCAATGCTGGTGTTCTTTGGGATCCGTTCCTATCGCGAGAATGTTGGCGGAGGTGCAATCACGTTTGGCCGCGCTTTTGCCGTCGGTAATCTCATCATACTCATCTCGTGCGCTTTGTATGTAATCACCTGGGAAACCATCTACTTCGGTGTGCCCGGCTTCGCCGAAAAGTTCGACGCGATGTTCATAGCTCAGGCGCAAAGGAAGGGGGGCACTCCGGAACAGATTCAGGCCGCCATCCAACAGACGAAGGACTTTATCGTGATGTATAAGAACCCCTTCATCAACGCGGCATTTACATTCATTGAGCCCTTTCCGATTGGCTTGATCGTTACTTTGGTGTCAGCTTTGATCCTTCGGAAAAAGAAATCAGATCTGGAACCCGGGCAGACCCCGGCGAGAGCCGCAGCGTGATGGAGAGAACTGAACCGCAAGCGATCGAACAATCGCCCAACGATGAGGGACACCTCAAAGCCACAGCACGTAGAAGTAAAGGTCGTCGGTACTCAGTTTCCGTAGGAATACTGTCGCAATGAAAGGGCTAAGCAAGATGTCGATGGGCCGCAAATCGTCATGTTCCCGCTTAGAAACCAACGTCAAGGACCGTGTTGCTTCCATCAGCAGGTTATCAAATACATCGTCAAGCCGGGTCTTGAGTCGCGATTCGAATCGTTCTCAGGACAGGTGTGCGAGGGGGGGGGGATCCTTTCGTCTTACCAATTCGCTCAATGCTTCGCGCGCTTCTTCTTCCGTACAATTGGGTCTTTGAACAATCAACGCTAAGAGGTCGTCCAGAATTGTGAAAGAAACCATAGCAGCGTCCCCGTCTTGTTCAGTCTTAGCGACCGTCTCTTGGTGAGAAAGTGCCGACTCAATAACGGAAATTGTCACCGTCGGAAGTTTCATTGCTTTACCTCTGATATACCTAACTTGTGCTTGGAGAGCTGGGTGAAAAAGTCTTTGGGCAAAATCGAATCTTCCCCTTCTAATTACGGCGTCATCGAGTTCATTGAGTTCGCTGTTAGTGGAAAGTAGGAAAATCGCCCACCTCTTCTCTCGTAGTCGCTGCAGGCGAGGCAGCATGCCCGAAGTAATGAAAGCACCCAACGTGCGGCTTTCTAATTGTTGCAAGTCTGGCCTTTTTTTGAAGAAGTCTTCTGACTCATCGAAAAAAACAACAACGCGTCTAAGCCTCAGTAGGTCGTCAAAAATCTCCGCCGCGGAAGCCTCAAATCCCTCCAAACCGCCTTTCTGCAAAAAGTCAGGCGGTGAAAGCGTAAGCAGGGGCCAATCTATAGCACGGGCCATTTCTCGCGCGAGACTAGTCTTTCGCGTTCCTGGAGGCCCATAGAGTATTAGGGAAGCTTTTTTCGGACGATGAACCCAATCCTCATCAATCGGCTCCAACAGTTCTTTTCTAACTGCTTTGGTGAGCGTCGCTTCCGGAGTTGGATCAGATATACTATCGATTAGATCCATATGATTCACGTCGTTGTGGCGAAATCCGGGAATCATATCAGGCCAAGCTAAAGAGTGCTTCCCGTTAGGTGGTTGCCAAGTTCCGTACTTCTTAAGAATTAGACTCTGTCGATAATACCTAAGCGCGTCCTGATAACTAATAAGAAAGGTGAGTACGATCGCAGTGGCCCAAGACTCAACCAAGCCCATCCGTCGAGTATGATCGTTGGCCCAGCCGGAGACTCCATTTATGCTGTTATAGTGAGATTTGACCAACTCAAAGGAGCTTCGTAGAGCCTTTAGTACATAATCGCAGACTTGAAAGTCTTGACTCCTAAGAGAGCGATGCAAAATGTGAGTAATCGCGAGTGCGACTTCGTAACTGGCGACGTGAAGAAGTCCATAACCTTCATAAGAAATTATTCGCGCCGTTGGCCATGCACCGTCTTCCGCCTGGTTGGCCACGATACTCTGAAGGGAGCGTCCTCTTAACTGAGGGGCGTCCGGAGTGGGAAACCTGTCCAACACGGCTAAGCTAAATGCCAGTTCGGCCGGGTCAAACCTCGAACTCACATTAGCGAAGTTAAACGCCAACAGCCGCAAAACGGTATCCTTGACTCGGTCGCGCAGGGCTTGGGTAAAGTCATATGCCTGATCCACATTTAGCCCAAAATGAGCATCCAATCCCCGCACTGCATAGAGTGTAATGAAATCGTGGACATCATCTTTAGCGGTTACCTTTCCTCCAACCCAATCCAGAAGCTTCGTGCCACTTTCATTTGCAATTAGGTCTGCTTGAATCTTGATCGCTGGAAGGTCCAAATCTAATTTAACGCTTTTCGCGAGGCCGGGCAGCAGCGCGACGGAAACTAAAAGATGACCATCGGTAAACATATTAATCTCATTAACTTTGGACCTGCGGACCTCTTCCGGTTCCGTCAAGAGAAGCCCAAGATATTTCTCAGAAACACCTTTTAAGATTAGCCTGACTTCATTTTGTAGGGTTGCGGGGTAGTCCCCCTCAACAAGGAATCGGAGATACTCATAGAGGGCGTAAAATGATCGGTTTGTCGCCGTAGGATGGATGTCGGGATCTGCTGCTTTTAGGCCAAGGCTATCTCGCCAAAAAGTTCCTACGGATGGATGATAGAAGGCCTGCAATGCACTTCCGGCCTTTACAATCCACTCGCGAATAGAGGAGATTTGCTTGTCGAGGTCTGGGAGTTCGTTCATAGTAGCATCATTCAAGAGAAGTAACTGTGCGGAAGTATTCATGCAACGAGGTGACCCTATTCTCATCAAGCCCGACAACCAAGATTAGTACACCGGTAACGCTCACTCGCTCTCCTAACATTTTGAACTCCGCCGTCCATTCTGCGAAAGCTTCCCGCTGCGTATAAGCTGTCCGAAGAATCCGGACGTCAAGGCACCGTTGTTGTCGAACTTTTTCGTTCCAGTACCGTTCAATCTGCTCCAAACCGTCAAGCGGCGACCGGTGTGGCTTTTCGTGATACTTCGCGTCAGGAGCAAATATCTTTTTTAACAACTCTGTTGATTGCGTTCGCCAAGCTTTGAAGTAAAGATGAAGTAACAGAGCCAGCTTCTTGTTAGGGGGAAGGTGGATCTGCAAATACCGTGCACTTAGGTTCGACCGACTCGCCAATCGTTTAGAACCATCGGAATCAATCTTCTTAGTCCTCAGGCTAATTGTTCCAGATTTAGAATACAGCGCAAGCTGACGGGCACTTTCGTCAATTTCTTCCCACGCCAAATCATCTGCACGCTCGATGATGTAAATCCTCCCATCGTCGTCAACTGTATCAATCGCTCTTCTTAGAAAGTGATCAATTTGACCAGCGTTTTCGGTAAGGACGTGACCGAGTAAGAGTGCTCCAGCCGGACCATATTTCGAATTCTCTATGAAATCCGCGCACTCAGATTCCAAGAATAAACCATACTTAGAACTATCTACAAATTCTGCACATTCTGAATCGGAGAACCGATGCTGCTCTACCTTTTCCATGATATCTGCGCATTCACGCTGAGAAAATATCTCCAGGTGCTCAAAGTCCCCGTGCACAGCGTTGAGTATCTTACAAGCCAGGTTGAGTTGAGCCTCGCTTCGATCTATTAGCAACACCTTTATTTTCCATGTACTGCCGGCGAGGCTGTGATCGAGAGCTGCCAAATATGCCAGCAGCGTCGCGCCCGAGCCGCAACCCATATCGATCACACTGTGCGAAAGTGGAGGCGGAGCCTTGAGAAAAACGCAGCTCGCCTTCCAAAAATTCTCAATAAAATACTCATAAGCGAAATGAGCGGCCAAGTGTTCATAATCGATATTCGGGGCTCGAACCTGCGAATATAAAGAACTAAGGGAGACTATTCCCTCATGCAAATCACTCTTACCGAGTGAACGAACGAACGACTTGACGCGCAGCGCGATCTTGGTGAAAACAGGTGGCAGAGAGTCAATGTTTGGCTCATTTAGCTTGGCAATCTGTGGGAAATCAATGTTGGGCATCTTCAGGTACTTAGATCTTTGCATTGTCGCCAGCCTCCAAGTGCGTTTATCGTTCAGCGCTGGGGTTCCATTAATGTCTTAGCCTATAACAATGTTATCCCTTCGTGAAAGCTCTTGAGGCAGTCTTAGGTTCTCGGGCCCCAAATCCCCTCCCAATTCGATGATGGGCGAACACTTTAGCAGGCGTCGCCAATCATGTCGTAAACCTGTCGCCAGCGGCCGCCCACCTTCTTGAAGATCAGATGGGCGTACCCATCAAAACCGCCCTGCTGCGCGAATACTTCTCCCAGGCCGTCGCCATCCAGATCGAGTTGATCGACATAATCAATGCTGTGCAGGAACTCCTCGGGTGGCGGTTGATACGCCTGAAACTTGGCCAGCTCCGCGCGCATAGCCGTGCCCTGCGACCTGGCAATTAGGAAAAGA
>JBBPID010000099.1:0-18469 GCA_038040505.1 Acidobacteriota bacterium
GTGGTTCGACATCCTCGCATGCGACGACTCATGCACGGATTAGGAAATGATTAGCGCTTCCATATTCAGAATGAACTGTCCGATTACGCTGCTATCGATGTTACCCATTTGCGGAACTTAACAGCTTGCTGATCAGAGATTGAGATTGAGAGTGCGCTCGCGAATGTGAAAGTAGCATCAGGCCTAAGCAGAGTCAAAGACGCGCTATTCGCGCGATCGGGCTTTTGCCTAAGAACCACTCTCAAGGCAACAACCCGTAAATTCTCAGCGGCAAACTGTAAACCGAGTCATTGGTCGCCACGATCATTTCGCCCTTCGAACTGAAAACGAGGCCTACCAGGTTCATTCCCGCGACGACAATGTCTGCGTTCGCTCCGTGCGGCGGAATGCGCACGATCCCGCGCCTTCCTCGCAGCGAAGCCGCCACATACAAATTCCCTTCACGATCAAACGCCAAACCCTGCGGACGGCCGAGCCCCCGATAGAACTCGCCCCCCTGCCCGTCTTCGTCAAAGCGCATGATCCCGTCAAAGCTCGAGACCGTCGGCCCGGTTACATAAAGCGCATCATCCGGCCCGAAAGCCAGGTGATACGCCGAGACAGAAGGCTCCATCTCAGCCCATGGCTTCGCTTCGCCAATCTCATTGATGCGAAAGATCGTGCCGCTGCGATCGCCGACAAACATGTCTCCATCGCGATTAAAGGCCAGACCGGTGGCGATGCCCAGATCGCCGGCAAACACCACGACTTCTTTTTCCGGCGTAACGCGATAGACGGCGCCGTCGAGGCGGCTGGTCACGAACATGCGACCGGTTCGATCAAAGGCGATACTGGTCGGGTTGGTGATGTCGCTGGAAAACTCAATCACCTCGCCGTCCGTCGTTATCTGGTAAAGCGTGATCGGTACGTGCTCTCCGCGCGCGCCTGAACGCGTCACAAAGAGGGCGCCGTCTCCGGGATCAAACGCCGGGTTAGTGACCGGGTGAAGTCCGCCGGCCAGCTTGGTCCCGGTCAGGAAATCCACGGGCTTGCCGATTGGCTCTGTCTCGCCATCAATCAAAACAGAAACGTCGGTCGGACCGCCAAAGCTGGATTCGGGCACAAGCGAAAGCGCGCGTTTCTGAGTCGCCGCAACGATATGCGCCATCTCGCTGCCAAAACGAATACCGACGCGCCCGGCCAGGTCGCGGGACACTTCGCCATATTCAATCGCCACCTCGCCGCCGGAAATCCCGGCCGCGGGATCGATTCTGGTGATGTGCCCGGATCTGCTCATAAGTCCCCTGATCAGAACTTCACATGGTAACGGCGCAAAGAACAGATGTCTAACCCAAGGTCTTAAGGGCGGATCCGGATGTCGCGGCGTACAGAGTACCAACTTTAGTTGGGTTCTTTTCTTGGTGAGGACAAAGCCCGACTAAAGTCGGTACTCTAAACACCTCTTTTCAGACGGAAGACACTGTCACCGCAGATAATGAAGCTTGTCAGACTCACCGTGCTATACTTTCCCCGCAGTCCACTGAATGAGAAGTCTTCACGGTAACACTCAGGGTTTAAAGCCAAATCAACTGCGGCGGATTGAAAAACTCTATCAACGTCGCATTCCTCCGCACCATATCATCACTCCGGAATTTGCCCGTCAGCTCAGCGAGCTTTCGCATGAAACCCGCCGCCAGCTGGGAGCGCTCATCGATCGCCAGGGCCACGTGCAGTTCGTCATCGTCGGCGATGCGCGCCGCATTGAGCTTCCTGACTTCAAACGAATCCGGGTGGCCGGTGATCGCTTTCGCGGTCTCAGATGTGTTCACACGCATTTGCGTGGAGAGGAACTAACCCGCGACGATTTAACTGACCTTGCGTTGCTGCGGTTGGATTTGATGGCGGCCATCGACGTAGATGAACAGACCGGCCTGCCGGGCGTGGTGAAAGCCGCACACTTGTTACCATCGACGCCGACCGAACTCGGCGCGAACGGCCAGGCGAAACAATTTGCCTACCTGGAACCCGCGCTGCCCTCGCAACTCGACGTCGATTTTCTGAGTTTGATCGACGCTCTCGAAGAAGAAATGGCGCGCAACCGGCGCACCTCGCGCCGGGCCACGGGTGTCGATCAGGCAATTCTGGTAAACGTCTCGACCGGGGCGATTGCCGACGCCGAGGATTCGATGGCCGAGCTTCGCGAGCTGGCGAATTCCGCCGGCGTCATCGTCCTGGACGAAATGATTCAACGCCGGCCGGCGGTCGATCCTCGCACGGTCTTAGGTAAAGGTAAGCTGGATGAATTATTGATTCGCGCGATGCAACTGGGCGCCGACGCCATCATCTTTGATCGCGAGCTTTCGGCGGCACAGGTGCGCTCAGTTTCCGAGGCGACTGATTTGAAAGTGATCGACCGCTCACAACTGATT
Organism: Acidobacteriota bacterium; assembly: GCA_038040505.1. Lineage (GTDB taxonomy): Bacteria > Acidobacteriota > Blastocatellia > Pyrinomonadales > Pyrinomonadaceae > UBA11740. The sequence goes on from JBBPID010000099.1 coordinate 2,409, forward strand.
TTGGACATCTTTGCCCAGCGCGCCCAATCGCACGAAGGAAAAATTCAGGTTGAGCTGGCCCAGCTCAAGTACATTCTGCCGCGGCTGGTGCTGGGGCAAAACTCGGCCTTTTCGCGTCTGGCGGGAGGCATCGGCGGCCGAGGCCCGGGCGAAACGAAACTCGAGACGGACCGGCGGCGAGTGCGCGATCGAATCCACCGGCTGGAAAACGAACTGGCGTCCCAACGCAAACGGCGGGAACAGCGCCGCAAGGAACGGCAGCGTCACGAGGTGCCCATCATTTCAATCGTGGGCTACACGAACGCCGGCAAATCAACCTTACTCAACGCCCTGACCTCCAGCCACGTGTTGTCGGAAGCGCGGATGTTCGCCACGCTTGATCCGACAACCCGCCGCCTGCGCCTGCCGCGAGAACAGGAAGTGATTATCAACGACACGGTCGGATTCATTCGTGACCTGCCGCCCGATCTGCTCGCCGCGTTCCGCTCGACACTGGAAGAGATTGCCGGTAGTCGCCTGCTCGTTCACCTTGTAGACGCCGCCAACCCGCGCTGGCACCAGCAAATCGCCTCAGTCGATCGGATTCTGACTGAGTTGGGTTTCGACGGGATTACCCGCCTGCTGGTTTTCAACAAGGCTGACCGGGTCGATTCCGCTTCTCTCGACGCGATGTTGCGCCAAGCCGCAATTGAACAAGGCCGGGAGACCATCGCGATCTCGGCTCTCGACCTTCACACGCTCGCGCCTCTATTACGGAAAATCAGCGGTCAAATCGGTGCGACCAGCGCCATCCGTGAGTGGACGCAAACCGCAACCGCCCGACATCAATGAGCCCGCGCCCCCGAATAACCTCCGAGCTGACGCAAGCACGAAATGCCGTGCTCGGCATGTTGCTGATTCCTTTTCGCTGGTTTTCGCCTGCGCTGCGAGTGGTGATCGGATTTGCCGCGCTGACGAGCTTGACGACTGTGATGCTCATGCGATGGCCGCTGCGCCTGAATTTAGGCGCAGTCGGTTTGCTGGTGCTGGTACTGGCGAGTTATCTGACTGTCTGGCAATTTGTCGGACACCGGGGCCGAGTTTCCGATCTGGGAATCTCCAGGCGAAGGGCGTTTGCCCTGGCAGGCTCAGCGGTGCTCTTTGAAACCGCGGTGATGCGTCTCGGATTTCTGGTAGCCGCCGGCCTCTCCGGCCAAAGCGCGCATCCCGCGATGAACGATCCGGCGATCTGGAGCTTTGCAATCCCGTTCGCGGCCGCTTCGTTGCTGGTGACCATGCTCATAGATAAACAGCTTGGTCTCATCACGGGCGTGATAGCTTCCGTCTTTGCCGGCCTGATATCGCCCGCCGGCTTGCCGATTACTTTGTATGCGTTCATCTCGTGTTCAGCCGCAGTCTATGGAATTAAGCGCTATCGGGAACGCCAATCAGTGACGCTCGCCGGCCTGGTGGTGGCCGCCGTGAACTGCATTGTGGCCCTTGCCCTGCTGGCTTTCAGTGCGCACCCGATGAACGTGTCGAGCGCCGTCGTGGCCGCGGGTTGCGGCATCGGCGGCGGCTTGCTGACGATTATCTTCGCCGCGGGAGGCGTGCCGATCAACGAGTCTCTCTTTGGCATTCTTACCGATATCAGATTGCTGGAACTCTCAAACGCGGATCTGGCGGTGCTCAGCCAGCTGGCTTTGCGGGCGCCGGGAACCAACCAGCATTCGCACGCCGTTGGCCAACTGGCCGAGGACGCCGCTCGGGCTATTGGCGCGAACGCGCTGTTGGCCCGCGTCGGCTCGCTCTATCACGATATCGGCAAAGTGGCGGCGCCGGATTACTTTGTTGAGAACCAGAGCGGCATTAATCCTCACGATCGCCTGCGTCCGGTGCAGAGCGCTAAAATAATCACCAGTCACGTTACTTACGGGCAAAGACTGGCGAAAGAGATCGGCCTGCCGGATCGGGTCGCGGACTTTATCCCCCAACATCACGGCACCCGCACTCTGCACTTCTTTCTCAGCAAAGCTGAGGACCAGGCCGCCAACGGCGAGAAGGTCTGTGAAGCGGACTTTCGTTATCCGGGACCTAAGCCGCAATTCAAGGAAGCCGCGATTCTCATGCTGGCCGATTCGTGCGAAGCCGCCGCGCGCAGTCTGGCGCACCCGGATCCCGAAAGCATCAAGGCGATTGTGGGCCGAATTTTTGAGGCGGTGCTCAGCGACGGTCAGCTGGACGAGTGCAAACTCACCTTGCGAGAGTTAACCGGCATGCGCGAGGCAATCGTCGGTTCCCTCATAGCGATTTATCACGGCCGCATAGATTATCCCGGCTTCAACATTCCGGAGCCCGCCGTTCCTGATGCTCATCCTGCCGAAAAACACATCGCCGCGGATTCACCGCATGTCACCTATGAAAAGCCTTCAGACGTTCCGATTAACCCTGCCGGAGAAGTTGAAGACGAAGCAATTACGCGAAGCAGCAAACCACAAACTCACAAAGACACTAAGTAACGCCTTGCGAAATTTCGCTTGATGATATTTTTCTTTGACGCTTTGTGGCTTACGGGTTGATCGCCTGATTGCCGCCAGGATCAGTGCGCTAAAGAAACCTGGGGCGCAGTTTACCGTAAGTGGTCGGCAAATCTTCTGAGAGGACGCGGGTTTCACCAAGCGTGGTCATGAAATTTGTGTCGCCGGCCCAACGCGGCATCATGTGCATGTGTATGTGGTCCGCAATTCCGGCGCCGGCAGCACGGCCAAGGTTCATTCCCATGTTGAACCCTTGCGGATGGTAAACCTCGCGCAGAGCTGTCTGACAGCGCTTGGCCAGATCCATCATCTCGTCAGTTTCGTCTTTGCCTGCGCCATCGAGCTCGCCGACATGCGCATAGGGCGCAATCATCAGATGGCCGCTAATGTACGGATAGAGATTGAGGATCACGAAGTTGTGCGCGCCGCGGCAGAGCACAAAGTTCTTTTCATCATTCGCGGGGTTTTTGTGGGCTTCGCAGAAGATGCAAGGCTGTCCTACGGACATATCGGTTCCGGTCCCGGCGATGTATTCGCTCCTCCAGGGGCTCCAGAGTCTCTCCACCGCTAAGTCGATCCTGTCAGGTTGTTTCGCAGAGGGTTAATCGACCCGAACCGTTCGGCCGGGTCCGGAAGTTAAGCCGGCGCGTCCTCGTTGATTAGTTCTTTGAGTTCTTTGCCGGCTTTGAAATAAGGAACGCGTTTGGCGGGAATACTGACGGGCTCGCCGGTCTTGGGATTTCGTCCACGTCGCGCTCCGCGCTCGCGCACGCGAAAGCTGCCAAAGCCGCGTAACTCGATCTTCTCGCCCTGATTCAGGCTTTCGATGATGCTTTCGAAAACAAGCTCAACTAATCGCTCGGCATCTTTCTTGGTCAGCTCAGCGGCGTTAGCAACATCATTGACAAGATCAGCTTTAGTCATGCAGTCACCTCGCTCAAAAGAAAGGCCGTTTGTACAATTACGGACAACTAGTTTTGCCAGAACTGTCGGCAGCAAGATAAGGGCGCGTGGGGGTTAGATTAGCAGAACGGTGTTAAGACGGCAAGACTAAAAAGGCAGCGCGGCCAATATCTTACAGCCGGTGGGAGAGGCAGGCACAGGGGCCGCGGGCGCCCGGTTCAAACCGCACAATTTTTGAGAGAGGCCGGCGGGTAGCCAATGGTTTGGGACTTAACTTTGGTTGTCGTCCTCGCCGCTCTTGCTGGTGATTCCAAAGTCAGCCAGCTCAGCCAGAGAAGCCATTCCGCCACCTGCTTCAGAAGTGTAGACTTTCTGTTCGGTGATGGGCTCATCATGCGAGGCGGCGCGGGCTGACAAACCGATTTTCTTGTTTTCAGCGTCGATGCGGAGGATCCGGAACTCCATTTCCTGTCCCACCTCGGCCGCGTCTTCGGGCTTGGCAACCCGTTCATCGGAGAGCTCGGAGATGTGACACAGGCCCTCGAGGTTATCGCCCAACTCGACGAAGGCGCCAAAGCTGGCAAAGCGCGCGATCTTGCCCTTGATCAGGTCGCCGGGCTTATGACTGGCTACAAAGTCATTCCACGAATTCGGCTCGAGATCTTTGATCGAGAGCGACATCCGGCGATTTTCGGGATCGATGCCGGTGATAATTGCGTCGACCTGCTGTCCTTTCTTCAGGACTTCCCCCGGGTGCTTAATTCGACGCGACCAGGAAATGTCCGAAACGTGCACCAGACCGTCGACGCCGTCTTCGATCTCGATGAAAGCGCCAAAATCGGTCAGGTTACGAACTCGCCCGTGAACCCGAGCGCCAACCTGATAACGATCGCCGAGGGTGCGCCACGGATTCTCCTGCACCTGCTTCATTCCCAGACTGATGCGGCGGGCCTTGGGGTCGATTCCGAGGACAACGACTTCGACAGTGTCGCCCGGGCCGACAATTTTGCTGGGATGCTTGACTCGCTTTGACCAGCTCATCTCGGAAACGTGCACCAGGCCTTCGACACCGGGTTCCAACTCGACAAATGCGCCATAGTCCGTGACGCTGGCCACCTTGCCGTTGAGACGCGTACCCGGCGGAAACCGCTCATCGATGGTCTCCCACGGATCCGGCAAGAGCTGCTTGTAGCCGAGTGAGACTCGTTCGCGTCCGCGATCGAATCGCAGCACTTTCACCTGGACTGTGTCGCCTACGTTGAAAAGTTCAGCCGGATTTTGCAGCCGTCCCCAGGACATGTCCGTTACGTGCAGGAGTCCATCGACTCCGCCCAAATCCACGAACGCACCGTAGTCGGTAAGATTCTTGATTTGGCCTTCGACGATGATGTCCTCTTCGATCTGGCCGAGGGTGCTTCCCTTGCGATCGGCGTTGCGTTCCTCCAGAACGGCTTTGCGTGACAAGACGACATTCGAACGCTTGCGGTTCAGCTTGATTACCTTGGCCTCGATCTCGCGGCCGCGCAGTGAATCCAGATTGCGCACCGGCCGGACATCGACCTGCGAGCCCGGCAGGAAAGCGCCGATGCCATCGATATCGACTCTGAGCCCGCCTTTGATGCGCTCGGCGACGCGCCCTTTGACTGGAGTGCCTTCTTCAAAGGCCTTCTCAAGATCGTCCCACGCCCTGAGGCGAACTGCGTCGGCTCGAGACAGCAGCGGGAAGCCCTCGCCGGTCTCCATGTTCTTGACCAGCACATCCACTTCGTCGCCGCGTTTGACGGTAATCTTACCGTCTTCCATGAACTCGTTCTGATTGACGATGCCTTCAGATTTGTAACCGAAGTCGATTACCACGCCCCGCTCAGTGATTCCGACAACCGTGCCTCGAACAACCTCGCCTTCCTGCAGGCTGGACTGCTCCTGCTCAAACTGGTCCAGCAGTTCGCCAAAATCCTGGTCTGAGCGCCCTTCGTGTTCGTCCTCGCTTTGAGAAGGCGCAGGTGCACGTTGAGTGGCAACTGCCGCGGCAGATTCTTCGCCGCTGGTGGTGGCTGGTCGGGGCGCGAAGCTGCTCGCGCTCGGTTCGTTGTTGTTAGTAGGTTGTTCGGCGTCGGCCGGGCCGGCATTGGTTACGGTTTCTTCGGTGGACATGCAAACTCCTGATTCAGTTTTAACTCAGCCGCATCACACGGTTGACGCGCCTGTCCGTCACCGACGCTAAGAGCTGGCGTCGTTCGCGACCGTTTCGCTTGATGGTGATGAGTCGGATTTGGTTGAGAGGATGCGAGCCTTAGAGAGTTGGAAAAGAAGGTTGAAAGTTTCGATTTCCGTCGTGCCCGTAGTCTCCCGCTTGGTCCGACTATCACCGGCCGCTTTGACCGGATCGTTTCGGAATTTACACGGCGGCGCGCATGAGTGTCAAGGCGGCTGGCCAATTAAACGCTTAATTGGAAGAGTGAGACTTGCATCACACGAGCAAGCATAAAATCGAAACGCCGATGACACATCTTGCGATAGTGCCACCGGCGCCCATTTTCCCTTAGTAACTCTACGAAAACAATCAGCGAACTCCACTCATCGATTCGGCACCGCGGGGAACGACATAAACACCGGCGGAGTGTGAACCCACGAAGAGTGTGTTTTGGTCACGGGGATCCAGTGCCAGCGCCCAAACCCTGAGACTTGGCAGCCGGTGTTCGCGCGCGTCGATCCGCGTCCAGGTCGTGCCGGCATCGCTGGAACGATAAACGCCGCCGCCGATCTCGCCGTTCTGATAAGCGTTGCCGGCAAAGATCTCGTCCGTGTTTCGCGGATTGATCAGGATGCTGGTGAAATCACCGAAGGGCAGATTCCCGCCGCGTCGCGACCAATGCTCGCCACCGTCATGCGACATATAAAAAGCCTGTTTGGTGCCGACGTAAATGAATGACGCCCGCTGCGGATCCTGAACGACTACGTTAATCGGCGAGGAATTGGGAACCCCGCTCACTTGGTCCCAGGTTTGCCCCGCGTCACGGGAAACCAGCACTCCCATGCTCGCCGTACCAATCAGAATCACCGAAGGATTCTGACTGCTGATGGAAATACAAGTGGTGCGCACATCAAACCCACGGCCATAAGGCACGCGGTCCCAACCCTCTACCGGATCGGAAGTTCGATACAGTCCAGAGTTGGTGGCTGCCAGAATCGTGGTTTTGCCATTGGATTCTGTAATTGAAGCCAGCGCGTTCACCGGATCCGAAAGCGTCGGCAAATGCGCGACCGAAGCGCCCGAACCGGCCTTGTTTGCCACACCCAACGCGGCCACTGTGGCCTCGTCCAATTGTCCCGTCACCGGCAGATACCGATCGGTCTGAAACCTCTTAATAGCAGCCACCGTGCGCGGACCGAGTTGTCCATCAGCAATACCGATTTCGTAACCGGCACGATCCAGCGCTTCCTGCGCCAAACGCACTACGTCGTCGGGAGCGCGGTTAGATTGAGGCGCCTGTCGTTGCGCGGCGCCGGTTGCGCCCGCGCCACCGCGTGCGGGCGGAGTCGAACGCCCCTGAACAACGGTCCGCCGAACTTTGCTTCGCGCGGCGGGTCGTTTTTTGGTTGGCGACTTCACGGGTTTGCGCGCCGCAATCGGCGCCCATGAACCACCGCGATCCGCCGACCGATAGACGCCAAGATTGGTGCCCAGGTAGATCACATTGGCATCGCGGTCGTCCTGAAGAATTGAGTAACCAATCAGTCGCGGCGGCATGTTGCGCATTGACGGGAACCAGGAAGCGCCGCCGTCACTACTAACAAAGAAGAATCCGCCGCCGGTGGTCGTATTAATGGTCGTCGCATAGATCCGGCTGGAATTCTCGCGGTCAGGCAGGATCGAGTTTACGAACCGTCCGCTAAAACCGCCGTTGCTCGGCACAAAGTTCTTACCCCCGTCGGTCGAAACCATGACCCCGTAGTTGTTGGTCCCGATATAGATGTTGTTCGGCCGGCTGGGATGAACGGTGATCGAATTGATTTCCAGCTGCCGGGAGGTGGTAACCATCCACGAGTTGTTATCGCCGCCCTTGGCTGAGCGCCAGAAGCCCTCAGTTGTTCCGGCGAAGACCAATCCCCCAATCGAGGGATGCTGAAGAATGGCGCGGGTGCGACGAGACTGCGACGGTATGCCCTGCACCTTTCGCCAACTCTCTCCGGCGTCGCGCGTTTCATAGATTCCGCTGCACGCGGAAGCAATCACGTGATTGGCGTTGCGCGGGTCGATATTGATGGCAAAGATGTCCGAGTCGTCGATGATTCCGTTCTTGATGATTCGCCACGAGCGGCCGCCATCAGTCGATTTATAGGGCAGGTACCAGGTCCCGGCATAGATAACATTGCTGTCGCGCGGATCGATCGCAAGGGACTCGACATGCACCAGCCCCGGCGTATTTTGCGTGGGCAGCGCCGTCCAGGTTTCGCCGGAATCCGCCGAGCGAAAGATGCCGTTGAAGGTTCCCGTAATCATGATGTTGGGATCTCGCTCCGACTGTGTCAAAGAATGCAAAGCTTCATTCTTGAGTTCCGGCGATTCCCGCCAGGTGAGTCCGCCATCGACGGATTTGAAGAAGCCGCCAGGCTCCTTATGCCGGTGAGTGGCGACATACAAGACCTTTGAATTACGCGGATCAACCAAAATGTGGTCGACAAAAAGGCGCGGCCGATTAAAGTTCACCAGCAAACGCCACGTGCGGCCGGCGTCTATCGACGTATAAATCTGACCATCGAGGGTGCCGAAATAGAACCGATCCGGATTGCTCGGATCGACTTCGAGCGCGCGCACGTCGCCGCCGGAAGGACCGGTAATCCTCCATTCGTTGGTGTAGGGGGAGCCGGTAGCCACTCTTGCCGAGACATTTCCGCTTAGACCGGCGATCGGAGCCGTCAGCTGATAGATAATCCCTATGAGTAAGCCGACAATAGAAATGCGCAAAACAGTTTTTCTCATAATCTGTATTTCTCTCATGCCGAAGTTAGATGCCGGCAGCACGGCCAACCGGTGCACGACGGGCATTATAACTGTTTGCAGCGATCTTTTCGACAGCTAGTTCCGAGAAGGTGAAGGTCGCAGGCGGGGAGAACGTTTTGGCAGTGTTTTGAGGGCAAAGCGAAGCGGGCGGTGTCTCCTTTTCGGAAGACACCGCCCGCGTTCGGAAGAAGGTCGCAACTCTTAAGAGTGGCGAGCGTCAGAAGCTTTCGGCAAACGAAAGCGAGAAGCCCTGTGGGCTATTCGCCTCGACGGCCGCGCCGAGTAGGTTTCTTCTTGCATTCCGGACAAGGCGTAACCAGGTCAGTCGCATCACCCGTGGGTGCTACGGCACCTTGCGGCGCCACCCAAAGCTGAACCTGCAAGTCAGACCTACATCCGCCATCGACTACCACCAGGCGACTGCCATCGATTCCGCGCGTATTGACCAGGTAGTCCTTGGCGCGATTAGCTCGCGTCTGACCCTCGCCCTCACACGAACCGTAACCGATGACGTAGCCCGTAGCAGATGGCTCGTTCTGCAATTGAATCGCGAAGTTGTCGAGTCTGGCCTTCTCATCGTTGAATCTGATGTTGCCGTACTCGTCAAACTTACGGGCCATTGGCGGTTTGCCTTCGATTGGGAATGAGCAAGAAGCGGTCCTGCCGCAACTCGGGTCGACGCCACCTACCTCAACTGTCGCGGTAATAGTGGTGCCTGCGGTATTTGCCGTGTCAATTGTAATCGACTCGGTGCCCTGACCGCTGGTGATGGTTCCACCTGAAACCGTCCAGTTGTAGGTCGGCGTGACCACCGGCGTGCCCTGGATGAATTTCGCAGTAACCGTTGCGGGCGTGCCCTCTTTGCCTTGACTCGGACACTCAGCAGTAACCGTCGGACAAACCAGATCCGGTACGCAGTCCGGACAGCCGGCAATGGTTACCGTCGTCGACGAGGCAGTGATACAACCGCAGCCATCGTCAACTTCGACCGAAGCCGTGTAGGTACCCGGACCAACACCGCTGAGATCCCACGAGACGTTAGCGCCGTCTCCGGTAATCCGGCCACCCGTGACAGTGTACGTATAGAGCAGCGTGTCACCATCAGGGTCGCTGGCGGTCGTGGTAAGACCCACCGTTGTGTTTGCAGTCGCGGGACACCCACCCGAACTCGAGTGGTATCCCGGCTGGCACGGCAAGGTCACTGTTGCCGTCGAAGCTGCCAACGAAGCCGTCGGCGGCTGGTTTGGCAGAATCGATGGTTCACGCGCGTTGCGATGACCGATCCAGAGTTGAGCGCCGAAACCATGTGGATCGCTCGAAGGAACGAATCCGAGTGGCTGGCCGGCACTGGTTGCCACGCGACTAGTGCCCGGCACCACTGTCAGTACGCCGTTTACGCCGGCAACGCATGGCGGTTGGGCTCCAGGGTTCAACACGCAAACGTTGGTGATTTGCGCAATCGGCACCGTGGCATCCACCAGGTTAAAGTTCTTCAACCGTTGATCGTTAAGCGCTCTGCGATACCAGGCGCCCATTCCCCACCAACGCCGCGGATAAACCTTGACGCCAACGAGGAACTCAACCGGGTTGTTGTGGAAAGCGTTACGCGTGCCACCTACATACTTGGTGGAACGAAGTTCGCCGATTGGCTGGAAGTATCTGTTAACCGGAAGGTCGACACCGATTCCGGCAATCCACTCGTCCGGCCGATCAAGCAACGTATCACCAGCAGGACCCTTCGGATTACTGTTCCGAATATAGCCAAAGTTCGCCGAGACGTTAACCGACCGGCTCAAGCGACCGTCCACGAACAGCACCGCGCCAAAGTCGCCGATATCACCACCGGGACTTGCACCCCGGTTGAGCTGGTTGAAGCCCTGTGCATCGTCAGCTTTATCCGGATACCAGCGATAGAACCCGACGAGACCAACGCCCAGCGGATTGTTGGGTCCGGTCCAGCGCCACTTGGCGCCCGCGACAAAGTTGGTAAAACTCGACTCTCCGTAGAGCCGGTTCACAAATGGCGCATCAGGCAAATAAGTCGGTTCAGTCGTAAACGTAATTGGCACCACGATCGGATTCAGCGGTCCCGGAGACCCCGGCGGTCGGCAATTCCCCGTCAGGGTAGTACACGGCAATTGAGTTGTAGCCAGAACGATGCCCGGCAGGATGCTGCCACCCGGAGCGCCTATGCCTGGATAGACACTGGCTGAGCCAAAGTTGCTGCCTCCGCCGACTGGCGGGCCCAACGCTGTAGAGAAGCCAGGAAAGCCAAACTGCGTGCCGATGAAACCCGGCCCCAGGCCGAAGTTCGGTCCCACCGAGGCGGTGTACGGATATGCCGCAAAGGGCTGACCGGCATTGTAATAAACGAACAGCGGATTCGCCGCCGGCACGCACGTCGGGCAGAATGGCGGACGAAACACGGCCGTTCCGACGAGCGTCCCGACATTCGGACCCGAAGGCGACAGAATGATTGCGGGGCCGCTCCCTGCCAGGCCCGCGCCAAAGAAGCCACGCGAGTTCGGTAGATAGAACGCCGACAAGTTCTGTGGATTATTCACCTTGATCCCGCGATAGGCGGTCGTCTTGAAGAATAACTCCAGGTGATCGCTAAGACCGATATTGAAACTCGCTATCGAATCGGTGATGTCGGCATTGCCGGGATCGCGATCAAAGTTGCTATAGGCGAGGCTGAACGTGTATTCCCCCTTCCTCAAGGTCGAGCCGTCGTAAATCGTAAACAGCCCGGTTGGACCACCTTCCGGTCCTCCCGTGCCTACTGACGGCGACTGATTCCTGGGATCGTTCTCCAGCCTAAGTGTCTGGGCAGACGCAACGGCTGACAAAATGAAAATTGCGAGCGCACAAAGGAGCACTCTATTCGCGAATCTCATCGCGTTCCTCCTGCGATAGTGAGTGAGTTCCCGCGACCGCACCTGTGAAGTTGTTCCCGCGGGCGATACTGGCATGACTCGAATGGTTCGATGCATCTCGCCGCAAGTTACCTTTTGGATACGGACGCTCGAACTACAGCGTCAACGCTAACGTTAACAGAACTGCTACCGCTGAACAGCGGCGCAACAGAGAGAGGATTACGAACTACCAAACCTCTCGTAAGCTCTTAATGCCTAATAATCTAGCGCTCCTTTATAAGCAAAGGAGCCGCTTGTGTCAACTAACATTTCACAGAGTACGCCGAACTGGTCATATCACGCTAACAAAACCGCTCGTTGCACACTGCAAATACGGCCCGAAGACTAACATTCCCCTAGCCGGAAATCAAGAGTTTTTCACGACTTAGGGCAAATTTGTTTATGTTTTTTCTATCACGCATAGATGCCACGCATCCTCGTGTCGTAGGCCACTCGATCGATGGCCAACATGTAGGCCGCGGTCCTCGTATCCACCGAATGCGAATCGGCATATCGACACAGATCATTGAAACTCGCGACCATTTTGTCTTCCAGTCTCTCGTTGACGACATCCTCTCGCCAGAAATAGCCCATCCGATCCTGGACCCACTCAAAATACGAGACCGTCACGCCGCCGGCATTAGCCAGAATGTCCGGTATTACGAAGATGCCTTTCTGGTAAAGAATCTCGTCAGCCGCCGCAGTTGTAGGGCCGTTGGCCCCTTCCGCCAGGACTTTGCACTTCAGTCTTTCAGCGTTTTGAGACGTGATTTGGTTTTCGGTGGCCGCCGGCACCAACACATCGCAGTCAAGCTCGAGCAGTTGCGAGTTGCTGACGTACTCGGCGTTGCCATAGCCCTCGAAGGACCTGGTGGCCTGGAGATGTTTCATCGCCGCCGGAATATCGATTCCTTGCGGATCGTGAATTCCTCCGTGGACGTCAGAAATCCCGACTACTTTGAAGCCCTCCTTATGCAGCAGCAGCGCGGCTATCCCGCCGACGTTGCCACTTCCCTGCACTACGACCCGAGTGTCGCCCGGATTCATCTTGAATCGCTTTGCCGCCTCGCGAACTACGATCAACAATCCGCGCCCGGTCGCCTCACGACGCCCGCGAGAACCACCGAGGTCAATCGGCTTGCCGGTGACGACGGCGTTGACCGTGTGCCGGGCGTGCATGGAATAGGTGTCCATGATCCAGGCCATCGTCTGTTCGTTTGTATTCATGTCCGGCGCGGGCACATCTTTCTCAGGCCCGATGAAGTCAAGCAGCTCTGAAGCATAACGGCGCGTCATTCGTTCGAGCTCGCCCTGAGACATTTGCATCGGGTCGCAGATGATTCCGCCTTTGGCGCCGCCGAAGGGAACATTCACGACCGCGCACTTCCATGTCATCCACGCGGCGAGGGCGCGCACTTCATCGAGGTTGACGTCCGGCGAATAACGAATGCCGCCCTTGGCCGGGCCGCGCGCGAAATTGTGCTGCACGCGAAAACCTTCGAAGACCTGAATGCGACCTGAGTCCATTCGCGTCGGGATGTAAACCTTAAGCTCGCGATTCGGAACCCGCATGACCGCGTAGAGATCGGGATCGAGATTGAGCAACTGTGCGGCGCGGTCGAATCGCGACATCATCGACTCGAAAGGGTTGTCCTCTTTAATCTCTCGGATGTCGTCGACCAATGCTGTAGACATAGTGTCTCCACCAATCTGAAGATGCGAAACGGGGGTGATGAATTTCCTTTGGGCGCAAATCTTAACGCATGCAACCGACCCGCGCAACCATAACTTAGCCGTGCCTGACCGATGATTTGGACGCAACGCGAATGCCGGTGTTAACATCGAACCTCAGTCAACGCGATCCTGCGACGCCACGTCGATCTGAGATTCACGTCGAACTAACAAATGTTTTTTCTGCCGCGCTCGCGCCAACTCATTCTCAGCGCAATTACGGTGGTGTTGATCGCCATCTCGGCGCAAACCAGTGTGGCCCAGGTCGACCTCAGCGACGGTGAAACTGATCCCATCAAACTTTTCGAGCGCGGCCAGAACGCTCACTCCCGAAACGACTTAAGCGCGGCCGTGACTCTCTACGAAGCGGCCCTCAAACTGCGGCCCGAATTTCCGGAAGCTGAATACCAACGAGGCGTGGCGCTGGCCGGCCTTCGTCGCGACGGTGAAGCTGAGAAGGCTTTCGCGCGCGCGATCGAATTGCGTCGTGACTGGATGCTTCCTCACAGCGCGCTGGGTAGTTTGCTCGCTCGCCTGTCGCGCGACCGGGAAGCCGAACCCGTCTTGCGGCGGGCTCTGCAATTGGGAGCGAAGGATTTCATCACGCTTGACTCGCTGTCAGCAGTTCGTTTTCGCGCCGGCGATAAAAAGGAAGCGTTGGCCCTGGCGGAAAGCGCCACCAATGACGAAAACGCTTTGGCGTCAGCCTGGGTGTGGCGCGCGGTGATTGAGGGCGCTGTCGGAAACTCGGTCGCGGCCCTGGCAAGTCTTGAGCGTGCACTGCAGCTCGATCCCAAACACATCGGCGCCTTGAAAGAGCGGGCCGCGCTTCATACGAGCGGCGGCGCTTATGACAAAGCGATCGATGACTTAAAAAGCGCGCTGGCTGAAAAGACGGGCGATCGGGAAACCTCTTTGCAACTGGCGCACGTTTATTCGCTCGCCGGCAAGACCGATGAAGAGCAAAAAATCCTGACTGCGTTCGGCCAGACGCCATTAGCGCGGGGAAAAGACAGCAACGGCGCTGACGTGATCGGGACCGCGAAAGAAATCGAAGCCGCCAACAGTGACGATCCCAAAGTCGCGCAACCCGCTCTCGAAGAATTAATCAAAAAGAATCCCAGGAACGCGACCCTGCTGGCTCGTCTCGGTGAAGTGACGCGACTGAGCGATCCGCAAAAGAGCGCTGACTCGTATCACAGCGCAAACCAACTCGATCCGAAAAATCCGAAATTTGCGATTGGCTATGCGGCCGCCCTTGTGCAGATGCGACGGTTTGCCGATGCGGTGCCGATCCTGCGCCGGGTAATCGCCGCCGCCCCAACCGAATATACGGCGCACGCGAATTTGGCGCTCGCGCTTTACGAGTTGAAGCGATTCGCCGAGGCCCTGCCCGAATATCGTTGGCTGGCCGCCGCGCGTCCTGAAAACGCGGTAACATACTTTTTCATTGCGACCGCGCATGATAATCTCGGCGAGTATCCAGAGGCTCTGGAGGCCTACGAAAAGTTTCTGTCGCTGGCGGACCCAACCAGAAACAAGCTCGAGTTCGAAAAGATCAATCTGCGCTTGCCGCAACTGCGCGCCCAGATCCAACGCGGACAGGGAGCCAGGCGCAAGCGGCCTTAGTCCTAACCGTTAACCGGTCTAGCAAACATGCCGTCTTTATTAGGTCAACGATGCTTTCTGATGGCCCAGGTCGTTGTCGTGTGCGCTATCCCGGTTAGTTTGTGCGCCCAGCCTCGGACCCCGCAGATGCCGGCGCCGCCGCCGATGAGATTTGTCTCGCGCGACGAGCGCTCGCAACTAATGGCGGCCAAGGATATCAAGGCGCGCTTGCGCACGACTATCGATTTGGCTGAAGCCCACCTTTTGCGGTCTGAAGAGTCAACTTCGCAAAAGAGATTTGATCAGGCTTCCGAAGAGGTAGGTCGATATCTCGGACTGGTGGATGACGCGCGCATGGTTTTGGGCGGATTGAATCGCGATAAGAACAGCACTCGCGATCTGTACAGGCGTTTCGAAATTGCGCTGCGAGCGCAGGTGCCCCGCCTGGCAGTTATTCGCCGCACGACTCCGGCCGAGTACGCCAGTCACATCAAAGCCGCTGAAGAATTCGCGCGCGACGCTCGCAGCGAAGCCCTGGATTCTTTTTACGGTCACTCGGTGCTGCGTGAAGATGCCGGCGTACAAAAAAAGCCTGAGATGAAAGAACCTCCCGACTCTAATAAGCGTCCCTGACAAAACCGCAAAGGCTCGCCGCGGTGAGAAAGACCTGACATGCTTTCAGAATTCCTGAGTAACAACGTTCCCCCAGCCAGATCCAATCACCAAAGACGCAAACGTCAGATGCTAAGTCTTGGCCTGCGTGGTGCGATCATCGCGGGATTCTTTCTTTTGGCCGTCGCGGCTCCCGCGCAGAAGCGCGATTACCTGACGGAACCGGAAGCCGAACTGATTCGCTATCATCAGGAGCTCGACCAACGAATCGACGTCTTCATCAAAGCTATCGACCGCAGGTTCGCCATCATTAATGGAACTGCTCCGGCCACGCCCAAGAGATCCGACAAAGATGAACCAGAGTGGGGCGCGGTACCTACCGGCTCACGCTCACAGCTCCTCAGCGACATCTCCGGGATTCTGGATGAAGCGATCACCAACATCGACGATGTCGGCCGGCGTGACGCAAAGAATCCGTTGATCTCCAGATCGCTGCGCAAACTGACAGCCGCCGCGCGCGGCTACCTGAACCAACTTGCCGCTTTAAGAAATTCGGCAAAGGACGCTGAGGAGATCGCAGCCATCGAACGCGCCGCCGACAACGCCAACCAAATCATCGAGGCCGGCGGCCAACTGCCGGCAGCGGCTCCTGAAGACGATAAGAAGAAAAAGAAGAAACCGTAGAAATCAGTGGGCAGTTAGCAGTGGGCAGTGGGCAGTGGGGCAGTGAAAACGGTGTGCGTTGGCACTAGACACTCACTGTATTAAGAG
>JBBPID010000100.1:0-18257 GCA_038040505.1 Acidobacteriota bacterium
TTAACCCACGCTCTTAAGTGACAGGCCTCTTATCTGTCAGCCATTATGTCTATGCGTAAAGCGATGAGATTCGAAGTCATTGCCGCGTTTGCTATCGGGATACTACTCCCGACACTTGAAACCTGTCGTCGAGGGTTCGGTTACTGGAGCGTCGATTTCACGACAATGTTCGAGGATTACGTCGCGGGCGGATTGCTGCTGATCGGCGGTTGGGCAAGTTACCGGCCGCGCGTTTGGGGCGCGACGTTCCTGGTGCTGGCGTGGGCCTATGTCGCCGGCCTCCTCGGCAGTAGTTTTTGGTATCAGCTTGAAGAGACGCTGAGGCACACCGCGTCTGAGCCAAATAACCTATTGGTGGTGTTCGTCAAATTCCTCTTATGGGCGACAACTGTCGTATCTTTAGCACTTTCATTCCGCAGAGCAACAAACGCGCATGACGCATAACCCCGACGCGTCGGGGTTGGACTGGAGCGCGGGAGAAGCGAGTACAAGGTTGATGACGAGGGATGAAGGACGAAAAAACTTCCGCCTTCCTCCCTCATAATTCATCTTTTGTTGTCGCCGCCTGGTTAACGCTGGCGTTGGGTGCCTTTTCGTTCGGAACAACCGACTGATCGGGCGCGGCAGCTGAAGGCGGGTTGGATTGCTTCTAATGATTTAGCGACGGCCGGGTGGCGGGCCCACGAAGCTTCCGCGGACGGTGAGAGGTGCCGGCGGCCAGTTGATGGTCTTCCCCGACTCGGCATTCATGCAGGTGGCGAGTTCGACGAGGAAGCGGCCGGCGAGTTCGTCGGAGCCTGCCCGCGTGGTCGTGTTCAAATAGCCGTTGGCAGGATCTGCGGGCCGGCAACTTAATCTCAACTGCCTGCCGCCGAGAGCCAGCGGGAAGACCAGGCGCGTACCTGGAGCGACTCGCCCTTCGCCGTCGGTCTCAATGAGGAGGTCCCAGCCGTCGGCGCGGAGCTCGAGGCGGTTCGGTTCCCCGTTGACGATCTGGGCGCCACGGCTCGTGTGATCGAACCGCAGCTCGCGGGGGGTAAGGTCGTGCTTTCGCACGAACCAATCCGGCAGGATTCCGCCGAGTGGCAGGCCGCCGCGAGGCACGACGACGCGCACATCGAACGACGGGCCTGGGGAGGTGTCCGAAGCGCTCGCGGCGACCGGCTCGTCCGGTCGCGATCCGAACCAGACAAGGCAGGCGATGCCGGCGAGCAACGTCAACGCGACAATGATCAGCGCTGTCTTCCTGGATGACTTCATGCCAACCAAGATGACCGCAGATTGTATCGGCGGTCAAGCAACGAAAGGGGCCACGCCGCGCAGGGCAAATGCTGACCAAAGCCACGATGTTCTCTCCATTCTGTTGTACGATGACGCGCAGCGGGGAACTGAAATTGTGCGCCTTTGATTATTATGGCAGTCGCAGATCGCAGTAACGTTCCGGCGCTCGAAGCTGAAAGAATCTGCTAGGCAGACCAAATGTCCTGGCTGCGGAATCCGATTCAAGATGTCTGACCGGCGTGCCTGGACAGGTTACCGACACAAGTCTTGTGGGCAGAAGTTGGTGATCACGAATATCGAAAACCAAGCCGAACCGATCTGGTGTGTGGTTGCCAATATTTCCGATCGCATTCCCCGCGGCCCAGCCGGAAATGAAGTGCGCTGCGGCACGAAACATTTCACGGCCAGAACCAAGCTTTATTGTTACCCGCCATTGTGGGGTGACGGGTACGACAATATTAAAGTCATCGGCCGGCATCGCAAATCGAAACGCTATGTTGAGATGATAGTGGCCGCCAGGCCCTGGTTAACTGTCGCGCGAAGTTGATCTATAGCCCATATTTGCTCGATCATTTAAGTGGAAGCTGGGATGAAACACCGGAGTCAAAACGGAAAGCCCCAATCGAATCCCGGAGCGCTCATGTCGAATCATATGGAACTAGGACGAATCAGCGCCATCTTTCGCTACCCGGTTAAGTCAATGGCCGGTGAATTACTGGACGTTGCAAGGTTAGGTTGGCATGGCATTGAGGGCGATCGCAGGTTAGCTTTTCGGCGCCTCACAGACAAAAGTGCGTTCCCCTGGCTGAGCGCCAGCAAATTACCGCAGTTGCTCCTCTACAAACCAGTAAGGCTCGACAGCAACGCCAACCCTAAGAATGGCGAGCTGCTGCCAACGCACGTTCGTACGCCGGACGGGAAAGAGTACGAACTCCGCAGCGACGAACTACGGGAGGAAATTGCGCGCCGGTATGGGAGCGATGTCGAATTAATGAATCTGAAATCTGGGATCTTTGACGAAGCCTCGATTTCGGTAATCAGCCTCGCCACAGTGCACTCGGTCGCGCGCGAATCGGGCCGAGGCGTGGACCTTTGCGACCTTCGCAGATTTCGACCAAACGTGGTGATCGAAACAAATATCGCCGAGCCGTTTGGGGAAGACAAATGGTTGGGCCGAACCTTGATGTTTGGTGAAGGAAACAGCGGGTCAGCCCCGATCGCTTCGATCGGGGTTACGATGAGGGATGAGCGATGTGTCATGGTTAATCTTGATCCAGACACAGCCGAGCGAGATGCTGCTGTGATGAAGACTGTGGTTCGCCTGAACGAGAATTGCGCCGGCGTATACGGCACGGTGGTCAGAGCAGGCGAGCTTCGTGTCGGTCAAGTCGTAACCCTGGGCGGGTAGGACCGCGTACGCCGCCCCACCCCGATCCGGCGAAGTTAGACTGGAGTGACGGGCGTCTTTCGTAAGTCGATTGAATCGACGAACGAAATGTAATCGCCACCCCGTCAACTCTCTGACGTTGCGCGCAAGAGATAGCCGTGCATGGTTCAGGTTCAAAAAGGCCGATTCTGTACATTTTCTCCGGACTTCCGGGGAGCGGTAAGTCGTCTCTCGCGCAAATGGTTGCGCGCGAACGCAGGGCTGTCTATCTGCGAATCGACACAATCGAGCAAGGGTTGCGGGACCTTTGCGCAATCCAGGTGCAGGGTGAGGGTTATAGACTCGCCCACAGAATCGCCGCTGACAATCTCTGCGTCGGAATGAGCGTCGTCGCGGATTCGTGCAACCCGATCGAACTAACTCGGCGTGAATGGCAACAGGTAGCACTCGATGCGCTAGCTGACTACGTTAACATTGAGGTCATCTGTTCCGACTCCAGCGAGCATCGCCTCAGAGCGGAGACTCGAGGTGCAGAGGTGTCAGGGCTGAAGCTCCCGACATGGAACGAAATCGAGAACCGTGATTATCACGACTGGTCCGTCGAGCGAATAATCGTTGACACTGCGGGCAGGTCGAAGCCGGAGTGCGCAAGTGAGCTTCTCTCGAAACTATCTCGGCTGCGCGCTTAACAAATCGCTATTGAATTGAAGGCGCCCGAGCGCGCCAAAGGTTGGATTTGCGCGTCCGGAAGAAAGCCTTAGTTTTCGCGACGCAATCCAACAAGTGCTTGCAGCGGACTCGCCGGTGAGCGCCTTTATTCATGGTTGCGTGTAACTTCCCATTATCCACCATCTGGAGGTTTCGAATGTTTAAGTTAGCGATCCCTGTCCTGCATGTGAGCAACGCAGCCGCGGCGGAAGAGTTTTATTGCAACCGGCTTGGCTTCAACCAGGGGTTTGCCTATCGCTTCGATGACGCTCAGCCTGACCCATGCTATATGGGTCTGACTCGTGACGGCGCCCGCCTCCACGTTTCTTCTTTCGCCGGTGACGCGGTGCCGGGCGGGGTGGTTTTTCTTGTTGTCGAAGACGTGGACGCGCTGCACGCAGAACTTAAAGCAAAGGGTGTCACGATTGATCTTGAACCAACAGAACAAAGCTGGGGCAATCGCGAAATGTATGTGAGCGATCCCGACGGCAACAGTATTCGTTTTGTTCACGATGGGGAATAACAAGTTGTGGGACCGGGCGACGGTGAGCTTGTTTCGTAATGGCGCGCCGCCCGTTCAACCAAAAACGTTCAGCGGCTAGTGATTATGGAAGTCAAATATCTCAACACCGATTTAGAAATCGAATCGAAAACCGAGCTCTCAAAAATCGTGGAGGAATTCGGAGAAGACGTGTTTGTTCTCCATCATGGAGAAATGAGCGGCTATCAACATGCGTCTTTTGAAATCCCCGGAGGCAGCGCAGATGCCGATGCTACAATCAACTCCTTTTGCACGCTGGTAGAGTCATTGTCAGGTGAAGTCCGTGAGATTTGGGACGGATGCTGCTCCAGAGTGTTCGACGTAGGGTACGAAAGTGGAGCCTCGCCACAAAACTTCCGTTCAGAAATCAGGGCTTCGACTATTCGGCGCGTCGCGAACATCGGCGCCAGTATTGCCATTACGATCTATCCCGAAACCCAGGAACCGGCTTCAGCGAACTCGAACCAATAAACCGCGCCCCGTCGACTCTGACCTTGGGACACACGGATGTTCTTGAGAGAAAGGATCCGGACTTGCCATATAGAATTGGGAAAGCGCTCATCTATGCTGTTTTGCTCTGGGTCATCGGATTCGTCTGGGGCAGCATCGTGTTTATGACGCCGGCATTGAAGACGGTTGCGCCGATTCCTTATGTTTCCAGAAATCCTGCGATTAGTTTCCCTATTCTGATCATGTGGCTAATTGTTACCTACCTTCTGGCGAAAAGTTATCTGAAGACAGCCCCTGACAAAGTTGCCGAGGGGTTGAAGCTGGGTATCGTGTTTTCGGCGGTCAACATTCTGCTGGACCTGCTGATATTGGTGCTTCTGTTAAAGGCTGGTTTCAGCTACTTTGTCTCGCTAACAGTCTGGTTGGCTTATTTCATGCTGCTCATGCTTCCCTGGATGACTGGGCGGTCTTTGCAGAGGACCGGTGGATAGGCAGCTGCCGAATAGAGTGTTCGTCTTGATTGAAACGAAGAGCTTGATGTTCGTGAGACCGTAGCTTGAGCGTTTGTCAGCGCCCCGGAATTCGAGCGCGTGGTTGGAGGATTCTCTTATGAAAACTTTTACACTTTTAGTGATAGTGTTTCTCATCGCTGGCGGTAACCTCGTTGCCGTCCCGCCGCAACGATTTCCTGCAAACTATCCGAAACATATTCAACGAGTAAGATTTCACCGTGGGAAGACGACCACCGTTATTCGTGGCGTCGCGCGTACACCGGGGATCTATGAGTGGGTCCTGCAGGCGAAGGCTGGCCAACACCTGACCGTCCATCTAACCTCCTCGAACAAGGGAGTCGAGTTTTCTATCTTCGCGCCGAAGGACGATAATTCAGAGTACCCGCTTGGCGTTTACGATTGGGAAGGTGACCTGAACACGTCTGGCAAATATCAGATTGTCCTCATTAACAATCGGGAAGGTGGACCGCGGAATCCGACCTACACATTGGAAGTCACAGTTAGGTGACATTGCGAGAAATCGTGCGATGCGTTTACGATTTGAGCGCTCCGCTTCGACCGTCGGTAACGCGAGGAGTCAGGCCCCAGGGAGAAAACCATAATCGTTTTCCGATCCAGCGATGGCCGAACCCTGACGACGGAGGAGCTGCGCGGCGTAAATGGCACCTTCAAGTACGAGATCCTGGGCAAGTCCGACGTACCCGCTGAGGCCGAGTCGTTGCACAAGCAGGCGCGCCAGGCGGGCGGAGCAGGCGAGTACCAGAGGGCGATCAGCCTTTTGGAGCGGGCGTCGACCATGGCTCCGTCATGGCCTTACCCGGTTTACGATCTGGCTTTTACCTACCTGCTCATGAAGGACGCGGAGAACGCCCGAGTGTATTACCGAAAAACGGTTGAGCTGGCCCCGCGCGGATTCTTCACCGCGCTAACCGCATTAGATGCCCTGGAGCGGGAAGCGAAAGGCGAGCTGCCGGACGGAACTTATTTGGCGTTCCTGTCGCTGGAGTGGATGGACGACGAATCGATCAAGGCGAGCGCCGTGCGGCATCTGGTCGAACGCATACCGGGCTTCGCACCGGTGTGGAAAGAGCTGGCGATGCAGGTCGATACCGACGCAGAGGTGCTGGCAGCTATCGAGCAAGGGCTGGCCGCGAACCCTGACGGCGAGACCAAAGGTATCCTCGTAATCAACAAGGCGCTGGTTCTGGATCGGAACGGGGATCACGACGGGGCGATCCGATTGCTTGGCGAACTGGCCCTCGACCCGGCTTCAACATATGCCACAGAGCACCTGGCGAAAGTCGCGCTGGCAAGCGTGGTCGAAGCGTAGCTACATAACTCAGCCTAAGGAAACATTCGAAACAATCATGAATACACTTTGTTCTGAACGAAAAACCAATCACAGAGTTATTAACTTTCAACTTCTTTTGCACGAACTCGCTCTGGTGTTCGTGCTGGTCCTGGTGTCGCCGATAGTTCGCGGGCAGGACATGGCCTGGCCACAGTTCCGAGGGCCAAACTCGAATCCGGTGGGAGCGCATGCGCGTTTGGCAGAACGCTGGTCGAAGACTGAAAACGTCGAGTGGTCGCAGGAAATCCCAGGACGCGGCTGGTCGTCGCCAATCGTGACGGGCGGTAAGGTCTACGTCACCACCGTAACGACGGAGGGCAAGTCAAAGCCGCCACAAATCGGCACCGAATACAGCAACGAGTACGTCGCCGAGCTAATGAAACAAGGGCTCTCGGAAAAGGAGGTGCTGGACCGGGTGACGGCGCGGGACATCGAGCTGCCGAAAGAGGTGATGCTCCATTACTTCCTCTATTGCCTGAACCTGAAGAGCGGCAAGGTTGAGTGGCAGAAAGAGTTTTACAAGGGGCAACCGCCGGGTGGCCGTCATCGCAAGAACAGCTTCGTCTCAGAGACTCCCGTGACCGACGGAAAGTTTGTTTATGTGTACGTGGCGAATCTGGGGTTGTGGGCATTTGACTTGAAAGGGAAGCAGGCCTGGACAACACCGCTCGAAGCGAATCCGATCTACCTCGAGTTCGGAACGGGAAGTTCGCCGGCGCTGGCCGGGAACCTGCTGGTGATCGTGAACGACAACGAGAAGCAGCAGTACATCGCGGCGTTTGATAAGCAGACGGGCAAACAGGTCTGGCGCACGAATCGGGATATTGCCAAAGGGCAACCAGCACGGTCGGGATGGGCGACGCCGTTTGTTTGGCGCAACGCGTTGCGCACCGAAATCGTGGCGATAGGTCCGGGAGAAGTCCTGAGCTACGACCTGGCGGGGAAAGAACTATGGCGGATGTCGGGAATGTCGGGTTCGCCGATTCCCATGCCCTTCGCATACGACGGACTGCTACATATCAACGGTGGTCGAGGAAAGCCATTGTTCGCGCTTCGTCCGGGCGCCACCGGCGACATCTCGCTCGGAAAAGATCAGACGTCGAACGAGTATGTCGTTTGGTCGCAACCGCGCGCCGGAACGTATCTACCATCGTCCCTGGCTTATGAAGGGGCCGTGTATTCGTTGACTGAAACTGGAATCTTGAGCCGCTTTGACGCCAAAACTGGAAAGCAGACTTACAAGACGCGGATAGATCCGAAGGCAACGGCTTTCACGACTTCGCCCTGGGCCTACAACGGCAAGTTGTATTGCCTGAGCGAGGAGGGCCAGACTTTCGTGATCGCGACGGGCGAGCAATTTCAGTTATTGCACGTGAATGATCTGGACGACATGGCTCTGGCGTCGCCGGCGCTGGTGGGCGAGCGCCTGTTGATAAGGACGGAGCACCGGCTGTACTCGATCCGGCGCGGCAACACAGCGGGCAACGGATGAAATCTGCATCTGATCAGAAGGAGATGCTGCTTGACGCGTGGAGAACCAACAACCGCGTGACTGTCTTCCTCGTCGAGCACTTGCCCCATGAGTTATGGGACGCGAAAGTGCCGGGGGCTCCGCGTCGAACTGTGCGAATGATCGCCGGCCACCTACACAATGCGCGGTGCATGTGGATTAAGACCTTAGGAAAGGAACACGGCATCGCGGTTCCGCGAGCCGTTAATCGCCACCAGGTTGGACCAAAGGAGTTGATTCAAGCACTCGACCGCAGTAGTCGCGGCATTATTAGTTTGCTGAAGCTCGGTTTTGAGCGAGGCGGCACGATTCCAGTCTCGTCGGCGTACACCTGGCGGAATCTTCCGCTTGACGTGGCGCATGTCCTGACCTATTTCGTCGCGCACGAAGGCCATCATCGCGGCCAGATTGTCATGCTCGCCCGCCAGATGGGCTATCGTCTGCCGGTTGAGATTACGGGTGGGCTTTGGCATTTTTCGAAGCGTTCAAAGGAGGCGCGGAGTTAGTTTCAGTGAAGCCGAAAGCCCGACGTGTCGGCGTCTTCCTTTTTGAGTAAGGCCTCATGAGTAAGAGTCAGCCAGATTTGACGGGAGATGTGAAGCGTGAACTGTTGCGACATATGGTTGCTACAGTAGCGTATCGCGGCGGCCTGGCTGTTTCCGATGCGCCGGACAACTTCGCGGTCTTCCGCGCCGGAGAAACGACGCGCACCCCAGGAGAGATTCTGGCGCACCTCGGCGATTTGCTCGAAGGGTCACTTTATCTGGTTAAGGGTGAGTTGGTTTATTTGACCTCGGCTCCGTTGCCGTGGGCAGACGGGGTCAAGCGGTTCTTCTCTGCTGTGAAAGAGCTTGATTCATATCTGGCATCGAGTGCACCGCTGGCCTGTCCGGTAGAGAGACTTATTCAAGGGCCGGTTGGTGACGCGCTGACACATGTGGGACAGATTGTGATATTGCGGCGGATGGCGGGAAAGCCCGTCCGGGCCGAAAGTTATTTTACTGCCGAGATAGTCGCAGGCCAGGTGAATGAAGAAACCTTTATGAAGGTGGAGTAAACATCTGCACATTTTGTAATGGAGCTTCGCGGAGGCAGTACCATGACTAAAAGCAATCGACTAAGAATCGTAGCGTTGCTGCTTGGGCTTTATGTGATCGTGCCGGCAATTGTTTCTGGTCAAAACCCCTCGCATCGAACCGTCCGTCCTGCTGCACTTGATCAGGGCACGCTCGATCTTTTTGCCGGCTATCCTGAAAACGAAAATTTGAAGCTAGTTATTTACACGCATGCGCGTCGCGAACCAATGGAGGGCGCGGAGGTCGCGCTTTATTCCACCTGGTTTCTCCACGGTAATCCGCGCGGGCCCATGACAACTATCGTTGATATCCACGGACGGGTCTTTACGTATCCTAAGCCCCTGACGGAGCGCGATCGAACGCGCAGCCTATGGAAAGAGCAGCCCGCAGTAGATTTGACGCTGTTCCTGGCAACCATCAGAACTCTTCCGGTAAGCACGCCGCCGATCGCAATGGGCGATCTCGTGATTGTTTCCTATCGCCTCGACGGAAAGTGGGAGACGCGACTGTACGACCGAACCAAGACGCCACCTGAGCTAGCCACAATCTATCAGCTCGCACATTCCGTCCTTCACAGAAACTGAGACCTGACCTTCGCGGCTTCCGTCATCGCCTGGATTCTACTACGGTGACATAATCCAATCTCGTATGGACCATTCCGGCGGATGGCAAGAAGTGTTAACTGAGGGATGCGTAATTCGCCAGGTCGAAGACAACATCTATTCAGCTCTCCCCAATGTCCAGCACAATCACCTTTATGACAAGAGGGCGGCTGCCTATGATGCAGTCGTCGGCACCTGGCTTTATAACCGCGTGATGTGGGGAACCTCACCGGCCGACTACGTCACATTTGCCCGCGAAGCCCTCGACTCTCATCCCCAGGGGCGGATGTTGGATGCCGCTTGCGGCTCACTGCTTTTTACTGCCCAGTCTTACCTCTCTACGAACCGGCAAATCATCGCTTTCGATCAGTCACTGCAGATGTTGAAACGCGCGCGCACACGCTTAATAGACTTGGCAGGCTCCTTTCCCGGACATATCGTGCTGCTGCAAGCCGACCTGACCAACATTGTGTTTCAGCCCGCGAGCTTTGATACCGTTCTCTGCATGAACGTGCTGCATCAATTTGCGGCTGCGGCAGAGTTGATCCCGAAACTAAGGGGCTTACTCGTCGATGGCGGACGGTTGTATCTTACAAGCCTGGTCTCGAACGGCCGCTATGTGGGAGATCGTTGGCTGGCTGCTCTCTACAAGACGGGCGAGTTCGTTCGCCCGCGGACTAGTGCGGAGCTAAGCAACCTTTTGGATGAGTTATTGGTCGGCGCAACTTATCGAACCAAGGGAAACATGGCTTTTGCCAGCTTCGGTGCCAAAGTCGAAATATCTGGCGCGTAGAATCTTGTTGGGACAAACTGATGCTCCGAGTATAACTTCACATGAGAACCGATTTCCCATCTGAACCGCTGTCGTTTGGTGATAACGTTCGCATACGGACGTCGGCAGGAACAGAAGCGAAGGGCGTGGCCGGCCTGGTGGGACAGGTTTATGGGCAAACCACTCCATCTGTGACTGAAGTCGAGGTGATAGGCGAAGTCACCTCTGATTGCGCAATCAACGTATTCTTCAAAGATCGTGACGAGT
The DNA here is from genome assembly GCA_038040505.1 of Acidobacteriota bacterium. Classification (GTDB taxonomy): domain Bacteria; phylum Acidobacteriota; class Blastocatellia; order Pyrinomonadales; family Pyrinomonadaceae; genus UBA11740. The sequence goes on from JBBPID010000100.1 coordinate 10,458, forward strand.
CTTTCTGGTTCGCTCCTCTGACGAGCCGAGCGTAATAGAATGTTTGAGTAGAGCGTACAGAGCCTTGTTGGTAGTGTCCTATGTTGATAAGCGGTGTTCAGAGTACCGACTTTAGTCGGGCTTTTGTTCGGCAAGAAAGAACCCAACTAAAGTTGGTACTCTAAACGCCGCTAAATTAGGGCACGACGAGCCTTGTTCGTAATCCTTTTCCAGTCGCCGATCGCCTCGTATGATAATAGGCTTCAATGAAGGTTCTTTTTCTTTTTCTTACTCTGTTTCTGCATAACTCCGATTGGCCGCAGTTTCGTGGGCCGACCGGCCAGGGCCTATCAGATGAGCACGGCCTTCCTCTGAACTGGAGCGAAACCACCAATGTTCGCTGGAAGGTTGCGATCCCGGGACGAGGCTGGTCGTCGCCCGTGGTCCAGGCCGACCGCATCTGGCTTACTACGGCAACCGAAGCAGGGAAGTCGTTGCGGGCGCTCGCAATTGATCGAAACAGCGGCGAGATACTGAACAATGTAGAAATCTTTCGTTTGAAGTCGGAAAAACTCGCCAACTCAAAAAACAGTTTTGCTTCACCGACACCGATCGTTGACGGCGACCGGGTATATCTGCACTTCGGCGCGTTTGGAACCGCCTGCATCAAACAGTCCGGCGAAATCGTTTGGAAGACGCGGCTCGAGTACGACAACGGGCAACATGGCACCGGTGGCTCGCCGGTGCTCTACGACGATCTGTTGATTGTCAGTTGTGATGGCAACGACGTTCAGTTTGTCGTGGCGCTCGACAAACTCAGCGGTAAGGTCCGTTGGAAGAAACCGAGGCAAGGCTATCAGGCGTACACCACTCCTTTGATCGTTTCGTTGCCCGGCGGAGACCAGTTGATCAGTCCGGGCGCCTATCGTGCTATGGCTTACGACCCGCGCACGGGCAAGGAACTATGGCAGGTTAGATACGGCGAGGGCTTTTCGAATGTGCCGACACCCGTCTATGGCGACGGATTGGTGTTCATCTGCACCGGTTTCCAGCAACCATCTCTTCTGGCTGTGCGTTTGGATGGCCGAGGCGATGTAACAAAATCGAAAGTTGTGTGGAAACTCGATCGCGGCGTGCCGCTCACACCTTCTCCACTCCTCGTGGGCAGCGAATTGTATTTGATCACCGACAACGGCATCGCCACCTGCGTGGATGCGAAAACAGGCAAGGAGTACTGGCGCGCCCGGCTGGGAGGCAATCACTCAGCGTCGCCAATTTATGCCGACGGGCGAATCTATTTTCTGAGTGAGGAAGGCGAGTCGGTGGTGCTGGCGCCGGGGCAGCAGCTTACGCAGCTCGCGACGAATCGACTCGAAGGTCGAACCCTGGCATCGATGGCGGTGGCCGGCGGTTCAATATTCATTCGCAGCGAAACTCACCTTTATCGCATCGGCAAATAACGCTCTGCGAGAGGAATTCGATAAGGTTGCTGATCATAACGAGCATCATTTTTCGCAAATCGAAGCGGCCCTGAAGTGAGGGTTCTACGTAATTCCAGGCAAGTTCCTCAGGAAGAGTGCGAGGGTGAAAATGTCGAATTCAACAGGATTTGAGACTGTGAGTCTGCTCATATTCTTAGCGTTCATGGCGGTCGCTCTTGCCATCATTGCGAAGAAGTCAATAGCTATCGCCAAGGAAGGGGAGCGCCTGGTTGTGTTCCGGCTTGGCGAGCTGTTTGCAATTTATCCTCCCGGAATGACCTTCCTCATACCTTTCATCGATAGAGGCGTGAAAGTCCGAGTCGACCAAATCGCTGGATGGAAAACCATGCCTGAGGACGAGCTGCAGCGGAAACTCGCTGAAGCTGTAAAGAACCCGGCGTAGTCGCGTATATTTGGCTCATCGTTTTAAGACTTAATACTCAAGCGGATCTCGTGTTGTCTTGGAGGGATGCAGAAAGCTTATGTGCCTCGACGATGATTGCAAAGATGACGGTTTAGACAGACGATCGTTTCTCGGTGCTGCCACGGCCACCCTTGCCAGCGCTACAATCTTGCGCGGGCAAGGGACAAATTCGCAAAACAAACAACCCGAAACGCGGGTACTGGATGATCCGAGCATTCAGCACGGTAAAGTCGTTTTCAAACACAACGGCGCCGATGGCATCAATGGTTTTCTGGCTCGCCCAAAATCAGAAGGGGTTTGGCCGGGAGTCATGGTCATAGCCGGCAACAAGATTTCGGAAGAGTACATTCCGAACACCTGCGCGGCGCTGGCGGTGGCGGGGTTCGTTGGTCTCGCTCCTAATATTTACCATCCCTTGCCGGACGATACGCCCAGCAACAACGCGGCGTACAGCAAGTTCATCGCGAACCATACCGAGCTGGATATACTCGACGACATCCAGGCCGGCGCAAGTTACTTGCGGGCGCAAACTTTCGTGCGGCCGGGTGGGATGGGAATTCTCGGCTTTTGCTTTGGCGGACGATTGGCAATGCTTTATGGCGCGCGTTCGCGAGAGATTGATGCGGTAGTGCCATTTCATCCGGGCGTTATGAAGACGGACGAGCTCAAGCGTTTGGTAGTTCCTGTACAAATTCATCACGGGACGGCCGATGGGGCCGTGGCCTCAACCGAGAGTCAAAAGGTCGAGAAGACACTCAAAACGCAAGGCACACCGGTAGAACTTTTTCTTTACGAAGGCGCGGATCATGGCTTTCTGGCTTACACGCGTCCGTTCTACAAACCTGAAGCGGCCAAGCTCGCCTGGGGACGAGCGACCCAGTTCCTGCACAAGTATTTAAAGTAAGTTTTCGCGCGCTGCCCGGTTCGTGTACAGTTCAGGGCAGTCCAATGGATACGAAGAAGGAGTCAAACGATGCGAACGAAGTTGTGGATCCTGGGCATCGCGGTGAGCCTGCTCGCCGCTAACCCCACCAATGCAATCAAGGTGTACAAGACGACCAGCGAGGGCCTGGCGGACGTTAAGGTGTACGTGACTGAGAGCGAGGGCCTGGCGGACTGCATCATCTACGTCACGAGCAGTGAGGGCCTGGCCAGCGGGAACGCCAAATGGTACTTCACGCAGAGCGAAGGTCTGGCCGATGTAAAAGTGTATTTTACCTCGAGTGAGGGGCTCGCCGACGTGAAAGTTTACTTCACCAAGAGCGAGGGACTGGCCCGGTGCGACGTGGACTGGAAGCGCTTCAAGAAGTAATTACGCTCGCGCTGACGTTAGATGACCTCAGGCAAACGCATCGTCCTGGCTACCCATGGCACGCTTGGAGATCTTCACCCCTATTTGGCCATCGCTCTTGAATTGCGAAAGCGTGGTCACAAACCTGTAATCGCGACCAGCGAATATCACCGAAGAAAAATTGAATCAGTAGGACTGGAGTTTCATCCGCTCGAACCCGACATTTCGTTCGACGATAGAGACTTTCACCAGCGGATGACTGAGCCAAAGCGCGGATTAGAGCGTGTCATTCGTGAACACATGCTGCCGGTTCTGCGATCGACATACGATGGTTTGGGGGAAGTAGTGCACCAGGACGGCGGCGCAGATTTGCTCGTCTCGCAACTGCTGATCTTTGCCGCGCCCTTGGTCGCCGAAAAGACAGGTGTCCGTTGGGTCTCAACCGAATTACAGCCCGGCGCTTTCCTGTCCGCTTACGATCCGCCGGTACTCGCGCCCTTTCCCGCACTGGCGAAACTGCGCGGCCTGGGCTCAACTTTTCACCGTTCAATTTTCAGCTTAGCAAGAATTACCGCGCGCTCGTGGAGCGAGCCGGTGCGACAACTCCGGCGGGAGCTCGGACTTGGGCCCGGTAGAGATCCGCTCTTTGAAGGCAGAAATTCGCCGCATCTGGTGCTGGCTCTGTTTTCGCGAGTGATTGGCGAGCCGCAACCTGATTGGCCGGCGAATACTGTGGTCACGGGATTTCCGTTCTATGACGAAGAAGATTCAGCGCTCGCGCGTGAGATCACAAAGTTTTTAGACGATGGAGAACCGCCAATTGTTTTCACGCTCGGCTCGGGTGCGGCTTGGGACGCAGGCAGTTTCTATGAAGATAGCATCGCGGCTGCGCAGCTGCTGGGCAAGCGGGCGGTACTGCTGGTCGGTCCGGACCCATCAGTTCAACTTCCTCAACCATTGCCGTGGGATGTAGCCGCCGTTGCCTACGCGCCGTATGCTCAAATCTTTCCGCGCGCATCGGTGGTCGTGCATCAGGGCGGTATCGGAACAACCGGACAGGCACTGCGGGCCGGAAAGCCAATGCTGGTGATGCCGTTTGGCGGCGACCAGTACGATAACGGAGCGCGAGTTGCGCGTTTGGGCGCTGGACGTACAATCAGGCGCAAGAACTATGCGACCGCACGGGTCGTCCGGGAACTTAAACAACTTTTTGGCGATCCAAGTTATGGAAGCAGAGCAGCCGAACTGGGACGGCTTGTGCGAGCTGAGAACGGAGTATCTGTCGCGTGCGATGCTATTGAGGGGCAGTTGAATCGAGCGGTCTAAGTGGCTGCTGCTTCGTGAGATTTCGTGTAATTTCGTGGATCGTGTGCTTAGGATTGGCAGTCATACGATCCACGAAATCACACTAAGCGACACGAAATACGAGTTTGTGAGCAAAGCTTGACCACACCAAATCCGCCGTTACATAAAGAAATTCTGGTGGCGCTGCTGGTGGGCGGTTTGTTTGGTCCAATGTTTGGTTGGTTGGGCGGCATGCTCGCCACATTTTTCGCGTCGGTAATAGTCGCTGAAACCAGAATCGATTCGCGTGGTTTGCGAACGTCGGCATTTGTGGGCGGACTCATTGGCATTCCCCTCGGACTTTTGGTGGGCTTGGTCGTTAGTCTTCCAATAAGGTTATTGTCAACGCGCGTCTTGAAGGTTCTGAAGAAGCCGTGGCTTGCTGCTGTATTGGGTGCCGTCATCGGCTGGCTTTGCGGCTTTGTAGTGCTTCTTTACTGGAGCTCTTCAGCAGGAACGGTTGTTTTTGTGGGACTTCACGCTATGTTTGTAGGTGGACTGGTTGCGTTCATAACGGTGATCGCAAAACCCAAATGGCTGTAAAGAGACAACGGTAGTCTTGACGTGATGTCACTTCGATCTTATCAGCGCCTAATCCTTTGCATTGCGCTACTGGTCTGCTTTTCGTCTGTCGCTCAGGCTCAGAGCGGCAACCTAAACGATTGGATTGGTAAGTATCCGCTGGTCGTCAACAGCAAACCTCGGCAAGGCATTTATACTTCTCCGGAGTTACGCGCAGGACTGACCGCCTTGTTGGGACGAAAATATTACCGGAGGCTGGTTTACGATTACTACGTGATGAAGAAAATAGAAGTGATCGACGGCTATCTAGTTGCGCAAATGTGCAAGCAGCATTTCTGTCCATCGAGTGCGAGCTTCATGGCCCGTGAATCTTACTAGCGGCGACATACACGTCGCGTTCTGGCGTTCCGGTACGATCGAATGGTTCCACACCACCGGAAAGGCCAAAGACCTCCCTCACAAAGTCCGTTATGAACCTTGGTGGATGAATGGCCCTCCCGACAGGATGAGGGAAGTCACCCGGAACACACCATAGCAACCGTACTGACAGAGGATCCACGAAACACACGAACCAGGGTTTGTTCGTGCAGTTTGGTGTGATTCGCGGACCTTACTTGCCGGCGACAACGTCGAAACCAGAGTCCCGCTCGGAAAACCTGGAAACAAACGCGTGGCGGAAGCGTACAGGCTTGCATGGCTGTCTCCTCGATCGACCAACCCAACCGAAATAAGGTGCTCCGAGTCTGGCCCGGCGTAGTCGCCGTGGCGCTTCAATGGTTTTTCTGGTTTGGGCTGCCCTTGATCAAGCCCGAGGTCGCAATGCTCGGGATGCTGGGTGGAGTCGTCTGTGGATTACTTGTCGTTGTGTGGTGGCTGTTCTTTAGCCGTGCGCTCTGGATTGACCGCTTGGGCGCCCTCGTCTTTATGGTCCTGGCGGTCCTCGCTACCCGGCTGATCGTGCATCCTTCGATTTCGGGCGGATTGATGGGGAGGATGATCATCGTATTAGCCATCCCCATTCTAAGTCTCGCGCTGGTTCTCTCCGCGGTTGTAAGCCGTCGCCAGTCGCGGTGGCCGCGACGCGCGTTGTTGGCGGGCGGCATCCTGTTGGGATGTGCGGCGATGACACTGCTTCGGACCGGCGGCATCACCGGCGAAGCCAAAATGGATATCCACTGGCGCTGGACGAAGACACCCGAAGAAAAGCTTTTGGCACTGGCCAATGACGAACCCATCGGTCCCGCGTCTCTCCCCGCCGTCATTGAGACAGGCGCAGACAACGGGTGGCCCGGTTTTCGTGGAGCGAAGCGCGACGGCGTCGCTCGCGGCGTCCGCATCGAAACCGACTGGTCGCAGAAACCGCCGGTCGAGATGTGGCGCCGGCCGATCGGACCTGCCTGGTCGTCGTTCGCCGTCAGCGGCGATCTTTTCTACACGCAGGAGCAGCGCGGCGAAAATGAAATTGTCTCCTGTTACCGGCTGAGCACCGGCCAACCGGTGTGGCGGCACCGCGACGCGGCCAGGTTCTACGAGTCGAACGCCGGGGCCGGGCCGAGGGGAACACCGACGCTCAGCAACGGTCGCGTGTACACGTTCGGCGCGACCGGAATTGTTAACGCGCTCGACGCCCGCACCGGCTCAGTCTTCTGGTCACGCAATGCCGCGTCCGACACTAAAACAAAAACGCCCGGCTGGGGATTTACCAGCTCTCCCCTGGTAGTGGGAGATGTCGTCATCGTCGCCACGGCCGGGGCACTCGCCGCCTATGATGTTGCCAGCGGAAATCCAAAATGGTTTGGACCGGAAACTGATCGAGGCGGCTATAGCTCACCACAGCTGGCGACGATCGGAAATGTCGCGCAAGTGCTGATGGTCAATGGCGCCGGGGTAATTGGTGTCAACCCCAGCGACGGCAAGGTGCTGTGGAAATACGCGTGGGAAGGCGACAGCATCACGCAGCCCGCCCTCACTGCCGAAGGCGACGTCCTGCTCGGCAGCGGCTCGGGATTTGGTTCCGAAGTCGGCGTGCTCCGCCTGGCGGTCACCCAGGGTCCCGACGGATGGACCGCCAAGCAGCGTTGGCTATCGATCGGTTTGAAGCCTTACTTTAACGACCTGGTAGTTCATAAGGACTATGCCTTTGGTTTCGATGCAGGAACTATCGGGTGTATCGATCTCAAGAACGGCGAGCGCAAGTGGAAGGGCGCAGAGTATGGCCACGGCCAGATCGTCGTACTGGCTGATCAGGATCTGCTATTGGTTATTTCTGAAGAAGGCGATCTGGCCCTCGTCAAAGCAACTCCCGATCAGTTCACCGAGCTGGCGCGGTTCAAGGCGATCGCGGGCAAGACCTGGAACCACCCGGTTCTGGTCGGCGACATCCTGCTGGTGCGCAACGGCGAAGAGATGGCCGCATTCCGGATGACGCTCGCCAAGAGCTAACAAGCGGATAGTTGGCATCAAACCTCAAAATTGAGTATATGATTCGTCGCACCCGACGAATCGGCCCGACATGGTAAGTAATCGAGCTACACTGCGCGTCGCTCGCGCCACAGATCGCCTGGACGAGGTCGTGCGGTTCTACGTTTTGGGACTAGGCCTTGATCAGCTCGGCTCGTTCGTTGACCATGAAGGCTTTGACGGAGTCATGGTCGGCAAGCCGGATGGACCTTACCACCTTGAGTTCACGCATCAACGGGGTCACTCCGTTGGCGCGGCACCAACGAAAGAGAATCTGCTGGTGTTCTACCTGCCCGCTG
>JBBPID010000101.1:0-18210 GCA_038040505.1 Acidobacteriota bacterium
GCGATTTTCTCGACAACGACGGCTTCACTCTCTGCGACACTCCGATCTTTACGCCCGCCGCCTGCGAAGGAACCACCACGCTCTTCGAAGTCGATTACTTTGGCGACGAAAAAGCCTATTTGACGCAGTCAGGCCAACTTTACAACGAAGCTACGGCGGCCGCTTTTGGAAGGGTCTACTGCTTTGGTCCGACCTTCCGCGCAGAAAAATCAAAGACGCGACGTCATCTCACCGAGTTCTGGATGGTCGAGCCAGAGATGGCTTACGCTACGCTCGACGACGCGATGAGCCTGGCCGAAAGATTTCTTTCTTACATCGCGGCCCGGGTTTTGGAAACGCGGCAGGAGGAATTGAAGACGCTCGAACGCGACACTTCAAAGCTGGAAGCCATCGTGCCGCCGTTTCCGCGCCTGCACTACGACGAGGCGGTGAAGATGCTGGATGAGGGCTTTGCCGCCGGCGAGCTGGAAAACAAATTCGAGTGGGGTGGCGACCTGGGTGCGCCGGACGAGACTTATCTTTCCAGCAAGTACGATCGACCGGTGATGGTTCATCACTATCCGGCGGCGGTCAAAGCTTTTTACATGAAGCGCGATCCGGAGAGGGAAGCGATTGCCCTGGGTGTCGATGTGCTCGCGCCCGAAGGCTATGGCGAAGTCATTGGTGGCGGCGAACGCGCGACTTCGATTGAGTTTCTCGAACAGCAGATCGCCGCGCACGGACTGCCAAAGGAAGCGTTTGAGTGGTATCTGGATCTGCGCCGCTATGGCAGCGTCCCGCACGCGGGCTTTGGGATGGGCATCGAGCGTTGTACGGCCTGGATGTGCGGTATCGAGCACGTGCGCGAAACGATTCCGTTTCCGCGCACGCTTTACCGGCTGAAGCCCTGACTCGCCGACGGAAACCGATCCACGAAATGACGCGAACCATCACTAATTGTGCTTATCAGTGTTGTTTCGTGTGACTTCGTGGATCATCTTTCTGGGCGGAACAAACAGAAACCATGAGCGACCAGGCTAAGACAGCGATGACTAACGACTCAAGCGAACAATTACGAAGTGAATTCAACGAGTGGGCCCGGGCCGGCAAGGGCGAGAGCATGGAGCGCGGCCACCGTCCCGTTGGTGAGCAAGCCCTCGAGCTCATGAACGTGCCTGCGGACGCGCGGGTGCTCGATGTCGGATGCGGCTCGGGATGGGCGACGCGCGTCCTGGCTGAGCGCGCGGTCAACGGCCGCGTGACTGGAATCGATATCTCGGATGAGATGGTTCGGCTCGCGCGCGAGTCCTCGCTGATGTTTCCCAACGTCGACTATCAGACGGCGAGCGCTGAGCAAATGCCCTTCGAAGGCGGTGAATTCACCCACGCCTTCTCGATGGAATCACTCTACTATTACGCGAACGTCGCGACTGCTCTTAAAGAAATCTACCGGACGCTTCGTCAGGGTGGCGTTTTCGTAACAGTGCTTGATTTGTATTTAGAGAGTCGGGCTTCTCATCAGTGGGTCGATCAGTTAAAGGTCCCGGTGCAACTGCTGAGTATCGCGGAGTATCGTTCGTTATTCGCGGACGCCGGTTTTGTGAATGTGCGCGATCAGCGTTTGCTTGATCCGCGGCCGGTACCCGACGACTACACCGGCGGCTCGTTCAAGAGCCGTGAAGACTACGAAGAATACAGACGAACCGGATCGCTGATGATTACCGGCGAGCGATAGCAGCATCCACAGATTTCACAGATTCATGAACAGAAAGTGAAGGTTTTCTTAACGGCTTGGGCAGGTCGAGTTTGGTTTCAAAAGGGGCAAGAACTCAACGTCACTGTCGAGTCTCTGAAATCTGCGGATGCTCGAGGTCTAATCTGCGGACAGCTATATATGGAAAGAATCGTAACCATCTTTGGCGGATCGAAGTGCCGCGAAGGAGATCCCGAATACACCGACGCGCTGCGGATCGGTGAACTCCTTGCTGACTCGGGTTTTACCATCTGCACGGGCGGATACGCCGGCGTGATGGAAGCGGCCAGTCGCGGCGCGCACGAACGCGGCGGTCGGGTGCTGGGAATTACCATGAACCAGTTCAAGTCCGAGCCGAATCGTTACCTGACCGAAAAAGTCCCGTCCGAACACTTTTACGAGAGGCTCCAGCGGTTGATTATCCAGTCGGTCGGCTATGTAGCCCTGCGTGGCGGCATGGGAACGGTGACAGAAGTGTCTCTGGTTTGGAACAAACTACAGACGCGTGTGCTTGAGCCCAGGCCCCTGGTGCTGCTGGGTGAATGCTGGCCGCCGATTGTAAAAGCGTGGCAAGGTCATCTGGCAGTGAACGACCAGGACGTTAGCCTTTTAAACTTCGCCGGCACCCCGGACGAAGCCGTCTCGATTATCAAAAGCAAGTCAGATGGAGTTGTCGTTTAAGGATTAATCCACAGATTACGCAGATTAATGAGGGAAACAATCACCGTCAGTTTTTCATGATGAGTTTGTTGTTTTCATGAGGACGCAACGCAACTTAGCTGGCTGGTCTGTGTAATCTGTGAAATCTGCGGATGTTCGTACAGCAGTTATGATATTTTGTTCTCTGTGTAATCTGTGAAATCTGCGGATGCTCGTATGAAGCAGTGCCCAAAATGTAAACGCAAATATGACGACGACAGCCTGAGGTTTTGTCTCGAGGACGGAACGCCCCTGTTCGACGCGCGCGATTCGGAAGCGCCGGCGACCGAGATTCTGCCGCGCAGCTCGCCGACATTGAAATCCTCCGGGCCCACCGTTCCCAGTTTCCGCGGGAGCGATCCGGTCCCTCCCAGTGAGAGTACTGCACAGTCCGGCAACCCCGTCTTGACCGGCGGCGTGATTGCCATCGCCCTGCTATTGCTTGTGCTGGTGGGCATCGCCGCTTTTTTTGTGCTCAGACAGTCCAACGACAATCAATCAGCAAAGACCGACACTAACGTTTCCAACACCAACAATCCCAATCAGAAAACAAGCCCCGAGCCTGGCCGCAACGCGAGCCCGGGAACCAGTCCCGGTGATTCGCTGCCGGGCACTCCTCTGAAGATAACGCCGAGCGCCTCGTCAACGCGTCTAGCCGTGCAGGCAAATACCTACTATGCAGCCAACGCCATGGATGGAAAGAAAAGCACCGCGTGGATTGAAGGCGTGGATGGACCCGGTCTGGGCGAGTGGATCCGTTTCGACTTTGATCGCGAAATCAATCTGCACCGGATCTTTATTCAGCCCGGCTATTTCAAGGCGCCCCAGATTTGGGCCCAGAATAACCGGCTCGAGAGTGCGACTGCTTACTTTTCCGATGGCAGCTCGCGTGAGCTGTCTTTTACTAACGTGATGGACAGTCAAAGAATCGATGTCGGATCCATTAAGACTCGTTGGGTGCGGCTGGTGATTAAGTCGGTTTACTACGGTACCGATCCCGACACGGCGATTTCGGAAGTCGCGTTTGAGTGGGAGTAGGAGGTGGCACGGGCGTCCCGCCCGTGAATCACGTGCAAGATGCGCGTGCCACGTTCGAACGGCAAGATCGGATCAGGGCGTTAGAGTACCAACTTCAGTTGGGTCTTTTGCGTCTGATTAAAAGCCCGACTAAAGTCGATACTCTAACGCCGTTTTGTAAAGCGGCGGTTTTAAGCTCAACATGATCGAAAACGTCACCGAACAGGAACTCGGCAGTCAGGAGCGGCAGTTTCCAGGCCGGGGAAAGCGGGTCAGCTTTCTCGGCGTGCCGCTGCACTATGGTCAAAGCAAGGCCGGCGTCGATTTGGGCCCCGGCGCGATTCGGGTCGCGAAACTCACCGCTCGTATCGGAAGGCTCGGTTACGAGGTTAACGATCTTGGCGACTTGCGGATTGAACGGCCGCGTTCCTTGCCGGTGTCCGGCGAAAAGCTAAAGTATCTGACTGAAATTTACGACGCCTGCGAGCGCCTGGCCACCCAGGTCGAGCAAATTGTGGACGCCGGCGAATTTCCGATCACCATCGGCGGCGATCATTCGATTGCGATCGGATCCCTGACGGGAGTCGTCAAGGCTTATCGCAAGCGCGACGAAAGGTTGGGGCTGATTTACTTTGACGCGCACGCGGACATGAACACGCCGGATACTTCGCCGTCCGGTAACATTCACGGCATGCCGCTGGCCGCGCTCCTGGGATATGGCGCGCCGGAGTTAGTAAACGTCGGCGGTTTTGCTCCAAAGTTCGATCCCAGATTGTGCGCCCACGTGGGCGCGCGCGACATCGACCCCGGCGAGCGGGAGTTAGTGAAGCATCTCGGCATACGCTTCTTTACGATGCGCGAGATTGACGAGCGTGGCTTGGCGAAGTGCATGGATGAAGCGATTGCCATTGCCGGGCAGGGAACTGGCGGCTATGCGGTCACCTTCGATGTGGATGTGCTCGATCCCGGGGACGCGCCTGGTTCGGGAACATTGGTGCGCGGCGGTTTCAGTTATCGCGAAGCTCACCTGGCGATGGAAAAGATTGCGGAAGACGGCCGCATGCGTTCGCTGGAAGTAGTCGAGATTAATACGGCGCTGGACATAAACAATCGCACGGCCGAATTGGGTGTTGAATTGATTCTTTCGGCGCTGGGGAAAACGATTCTGTAGTTTTCTAATAGGTCCTATTGGACCTATCGGGCCTATAGGTCATATCCAAAGATCCAATGACCAAAAAACTTCGCATCGGCGTCATCTTCGGTGGCCGCTCAGGCGAGCACGAAGTCTCAATTCGCTCGGCCCGCGCGGTGATCGATGCGATGGACCCCAACAAATACGAAGTCGTGCCCATCGCCATTACGAAGGAAGGGAATTGGCTGGCGCCGGCTGCTGCCGCCGAATTGCTGCCGCCATCGACCCAGAGTCTCCTGCCATCAAAAACGCGTGGCGGCAATAAAGAAGACGTTACGATCATCGGCGATCCTTCGCGCAGCGGACTGGTGCGCCTCGAGACGAACGGCCGGCCGGCTGAACAACTCGACGTCGTCTTCCCGGTGCTGCACGGGACTTATGGTGAAGACGGAACTATCCAGGGATTACTGGAAATGGCGGCAGTGCCTTTCGTCGGTGGCGGCACACTCGCATCTGCGTGCGGCATGGACAAGGTAATCATGAAGGCGCTGTTTCTCAACGCCGATCTCCCGATCTGCAAGTACTCCTGGCTGCTCAGATCGGAATATGACGAGCAGCCGAAGAAAGCTCTCAGCCGCATCATCAAGGAAATTGGTTTTCCTGCTTTTGTAAAACCTGCGAACCTTGGCTCCTCGGTCGGAGTTTCCAAAGCCATTGACCGAAAGTCTCTGGCCAAAGCGATTGAGCTGGCCGCCCGTTACGATCGGAAAATCATTATCGAAGAGGCCGTGGACGGCCGCGAGCTGGAGTGCGCGGTCATGGGTAACGACCAGCCGCAGGCCAGCATGCCCGGCGAATACGCGGTGCATGCCGAAGCCGCGCGCTTTCTCGACTACACGGAAAAGTACTCAAGCACCGGCAATGTCGAATTCATCGTTCCGGCGAAAGTTTCGAAAGCCGTGATGAAGAAGATTCAGCAAATGGCTGTCAAAGCTTTCCGGGCGATTGACGGCTCGGGCCTCTCGCGCGTGGATTTCTTTTTACAGAAAGACGGCGAGCTGCTGGTAAACGAGATCAATACGCTCCCGGGTCTGACCGACGTGTCGGGCTTTCCCAAGATGTGGGCCGCCTCCGGAATCCCTTTTCCTCGCGTCATCGATCAACTCATCGCCTTGGCGATTGAGCGCCACCGCGAACGGGCCCGCAACGAAACCAGCATTTGAAGTCTTGGTTTTGAGTTGAGGCTGTGACGTGGTCATTAACGGCAAGATGGGTCAGGAACGCGCGCAAACTAAAGGTCACCGCTAGAGCGGGAGCCTCGAAAGCAAAGGAGTAACCTTGACGACTCGTGTGATTTATCGAATCGCCGCTGTTCTAATCCTGCTATTTGACCTTGGCCATACGGCTGGCTATCCATGGTCCGATCCCAGTTGGGGAGTGGATCTTGGCGCGATCCAGTCAAGTCACTTCAAAGTCCTGGGGTTCACCCGAACGTACTGGAATTTCTATGTTGGGTTCGGCTTGTTCGTCAGCGTGTTTCTGCTACTCGCGGCAATATTTGCGTGGCAGCTCAGTAGCCTTCCAGCAGAGACCCTGCGGCTTGTGCGCAGCAGTGCGTGGGCTTTGTCGGTCTGCTTTGCGGCCGTGACCGTCTTGAGTTGGATGTACTTCTTCACTATCCCCATTGCCTTTTCGGGTGTAATCACTGTGTGCTTAATTGTAGCTACGTGGCGCTCAGCAAGGGCCGCCTAATTGTGTGGGCAGCGGATCCGCTCTCAAACCCGCCCGGTGAATTCAGACGTTGATATGGCTGCTTTGCTAACATAAACGGCTATCGCAGCGTCTTAACAAAGGATCATGAAACGGATATCAATGTGGCTGCTGGCTGTTGGATTGCTGTTAATCGCAACTGCCATTAGCCCGAATTGCGTTTCGGCCCAAGGTATCTCAGCCGTTCCGGTTGACGTTGAAATCCCCGCGGCTCCAACTCCCGTTAGAGCCAATGGCAAAATTCATCTACTGTATGAATTGCATCTGACCAATTTGCGCGCCAGGAGTCTTGAGCTAACACGCCTTGAAGTTCTCAAGTATGAGGTGAATGCTCTCCCGGTAGCCAGTTACAAGGACGCAGAACTGATTAGTCGACTCGCGCGCCCTGGCGCAGCTTCCGACTTACCTGACAAACGGGTTATTGGCGGCGGAATGCGGGCGGTGGTCTTTCTGCAGATCACATTTAATACCAACGCCGACGTTCCCGTTGCTTTGCGTCATCGTCTCTCCTTTAAAGCCGATGATCCTAAAGGTGAAGAACGCTCTGTGGACACAGCACGCGTGGTTGTTCAGCGAAACCCGGCGCTTGTCATCGGTCCGCCTGTTCACGGTGAAGGTTGGCTGGCATCAAACGGGATGTCTAACACTTCAAGTCATCGGCGCACGTTGTTAGTAGTCAACGGCAAAGCGCGAATCGCCCAACGGTTCGCCACCGATTGGACCCGAATCGGAGCGGACGGATTAGCCTTTCGCGGAGATCCATCGAAGAACTCAAACTGGTCTGCTTACGGAACGGAAGTTCTCGCCGTTGCTAATGCAACCGTCGCCGATGTTAATGACGGGATACCGGAAAATGACCCAACCGCCGACAACAAAGCCGTTCCGATCACGCTTGATAATGCCGCCGGTAATTACGTCATTCTTGATTTGGGCAATGGATACTTTACTTTATACGCACATCTGCAACCCGGCAGGATCCGCGTCAAGATCGGCGACAGAGTGAAACGTGGTCAGGTTCTCGCTCTGCTTGGTAACTCCGGTAACTCTGATGCGCCGCATTTACACTTTCACATTACCGACGGCAATTCGCCTTTGGGAGCGGAAGGTGTGCCGTATGTCATCGAGTCGTTTGAAATGGAAGGCATCCTGCCGTCGAAAGGGCTGCTGATAGAAGGGGGTTGGAGGCCGCAACCCAGTGCCATCATTGATAAGCGCCGGCTGGAAATACCAATCGAAAATGCTGTCGTCCGTTTTCCCTGAACGGGCAGCCCAACAAATCGTTGCAGGTGAGCCGCGATTGCCTGTCCTTCATCAAGTCTTTATTCTCTGAGGTTGTCGCGACTCGCGCGGCCACCTGAACTCTGACGTTGGGTGGCTTCGCATGTGGACGAGACTGAGAGGAAGTCCGATTGGGCCAAGGAGAACCAGGAACCCGGCAACGACCGAAGGGGAGACCGATCCGTCTCCTATGTGACTCCCGAAGACGACCGCCTTTGAACGAGCAATGACAACACTAATTATTCCGCAGGCAAACGGAAGGAGTTCACGATGAACAGCGTTGACGTGAGCAAAAAGACCGAGGCGGCAACGGAGGTCGAACCGGTCGACATGAAGCTTGAGGTCGTGGTGATCGGCGTTTCCGATGTCGACCGCGCGAAGGCATTCTACGAGAATCTCGGCTGGCGGCTTGACGCCGACTTCGCGGTGGGCGACTTCCGCGTCCTGCAACTGACGCCGCACAACTCAGAGGCCTCGATCATCTTCGGCAAAGGAATCACGTCGGCCCATCCTGACTCGACTGGCTCGGCGCCTGTCCTGGTCCTCGCCGTGGACGACCTCGACGCCGCCCGCGACGACCTTGTAGCCCGCGGCGTCGCCGTGAGCGACGTATTCCACTACGCCGGCGGCCCCCTCAACAACACCATCGAGAACCCCCGCGTCGGCGGGCGCGATCCGCAAGGTCGTTCCTACTACTCCTTTGCCTCGTTTGAGGATCCAGATGGGAACGGCTGGCTGCTCCAGGAGATCCAGACACGACTTCCCGGCCGCGATTGGAAGGCGACGGGCGCACAAGCCACGGACGTCGCGACCGTGGCAGAGCTCCTCCACGAGACGGGGCTTGCCCACCACCACTACGAGCAGACGCACGCCGAGCACGACTGGTGGGACTGGTACGCGCCCTACCTGAGCGCCCGTCAGAACGGCAGCAATCCGGAGGAGGCCACCGCCGCCGCCGACCGCTACATGGACGAGGTCCTCCATGTTCCTCTCCGATGACGCCGTTCGAGTGCTCTCTGAGTACGTCGACCGCCGGGTGAGTAACACTGGCCAGGGCTGACATCGCTGGGCGCCACCCAACTAGCGGTTGCAGCGGAACGCGCACAAATAGGGGTTCGCTCGACAGCGAGCGCCTCAACGCGCGCCCGCTGAACCTGGTCGTTACGTGCTAAATCATATGCTTCCGCGAAGTCGAATCATGTACATCGAATACAAGGACGACGGTATCGTTGGTCCTGCCAGGATTGTTCGAGTGACGTTCAACAAGACAGGCAAATCTGTTTATTATCGGGGGCGAAGGTTCACGACCTTAACAGGCGGCGGATTCAAGGCGAACTATTACGATGCCGAGACCAGGGAACATTATTGGATCTCAGGCTGCAAAAAAGATGGGACGGATGCGCTCTATTCCACCATCGTCGAGATCGATGAGGATGTGCGTGAAGAATATTGGACGCAAATCCGAAACAAACCTGAAAAGAAGACCGTTGCGTCTTTCAAGTGCGTCGGCAAGTACTCAAAGTAGTTGCGCGCTGCCGATTGACGCGCATAACAAATCGTTGGACCGGAGCGCGGATAGCCTCTTTCTCAACTTGATTGTGTGCTTCGGGAGTTGTATGTAATCGCCGCGGTCGGTCAACTCAGCCGTTGGGTTTCTTTTCTATAGAAAATGACGAAGCTCATTTGGACAATCTCAATTCTTTTCCTCGGGCTCGTCGCAGTTGCTCGCGGTCAACAAACACCGTCCGGCGGGCTCTCCACTGTGGACAAAACCGTGATAATCGAAGCGGCGCTTAACGTCGAGTTGCGAAACCAAAGAACTATCCCGTATTACGGCAGCATCAGGGCCGTCTCTTCGGAGAACATTGAATTCATCGAACCGTCGCGATTATCAAACCACGGCTTTACCTATGTTCCTGCTATAGAACTTAACGCTTCAAAAATAGATCACGTAATCGAATATTTGCTGTTCAAGCAAATACTTTTGCGTGACGGTGTGGCTGTCGTTACTCTATCGCATGTCACCGCAGGTAGACCTTGTTTTGGAGCGCCTTTTTCTAGCGAACGGAGGTACACGTACAAAGCTCGGCAAACCGTGGTCGGATGGATTGCAGAGTTAGTGCAAAGTCCGACGCCTCCCATTTCGTTTTCGCGGAAACGTTTCGAGCCGCGCTGATCACAAGAACGAAACCCAACAGAGATGCGGGCGGGCGAGGCAAATCTGGATGGAGTTCAGGTGAAGCAAATCGGTTAATACAAACAACAGGAGGAAAGTATCCATGATACGAATAATTTTGGGCGTGATTGCCGGATTTTTTGCCTGGGCGATAGTGTGGGTCGTAAGCGAGAAGATTCTTTCGGCCATCTGGCCGGAGTTTGGCGCTCATCAACTCGCGTTCCAGGCGGCCATTGAACATGGCGGTCAGTTCACCGCAAACACGACTATTCTTCTCATACATATTGTCCTCGCTTCAATAGTTTCGGTGATGTCAGGATTTCTGGCCGCGCTGATCGCCGGTGAGAACAAACGCGCGCCCTTAATCCTCGGCATTCTGCTGTTGGCCGTTGGTTTACTGAAGGTGTTTATGTCCTGGCCGTATGTTCCCATTTGGTATCACGTTATCTTTACGGCGATTCTACTTCCGATGGCGATTATGGGCGGTAGATTGAAAAGGACCGCTTAGTAAAAAAGAACGCTCGGTCTACGAAGGCAATGTAATGGGAAACGATAGAGTTTTCGCGATGAGTTTTGCTGGCGTCTATCCTCATTATGTGGCGAAGGCCGAAAAGAAAGGCCGCACAAAGGAAGAGGTAGACGAGATTATTCGGTGGCTCACTGGATATGGTACGGCTGGTTTGGAAAAACAGATCCAGGAGAAGACTGACTTTCGAACATTCTTCGATAAAGCTCCTAAGATGAATCCGAATGCTTCTCTGATCAAAGGCGTGGTTTGCGGGATCCGTGTGGAAGAGATCGAAGACCCGTTGATGCAAAAGATCCGGTACCTGGACAAATTGATCGACGAACTGGCAAAAGGCAAAAAGATGGAAAAGATCTTGCGAAGTCCGGAATAGTCCCGCGAACAAGCCGAATCACGTCGATCCTATTCCGACGGAGGAATATGAGAAAACTCATTGCCGCAATCAATATGACACTGGACGGGTTTTGCGACCACACGGCAATGATCGCTGACGAAGAAATACATCAACATTACAATGAGCTCTTACGTAATGCAGACACCCTCATCTACGGAAGGATAACTTTTCAACTTATGGAAAGTTATTGGCCATCTGTCGTAAAAAATCCTACTGGTAACAAGCCGATGGATGAATTTGCAGTATTAATAGACAATATTTCAAAGATCGTTTTCTCCCGCACGCTGAAGAGTGTCGATTGGAAAAACACGGAACTGAAAAAGGAAGTGATTCAAGAGGAAATTTTAGAACTCAAGCAACAAGCGGGTGGGAACATTTTGGTTGGCAGCCCAAGTTTGATAGTAGCCTTTGCTCAACTTAACTTGATCGATGAATACCAGCTTAGCGTTCAGCCAACTGTTATAGGGAGCGGCTTGCCACTATTTACGAACGTTACGGATAGAATTGATCTTAAACTCTTAAAAACAAAAACATTTGGTTGTGCTGCAGTAACTCTTTACTATGAGCCGGCCAAAAAAACGAGTGCATAGTTAAAACGACAGATCTTCGTGAGGACAGTAGCTCGAACGCATAATCCCGCAAAGTGCGGGGACTACAAGTGGGGCTGGACCTTGAAACTTTGGCTAGTGCATCGCTGTACTTTGTTCGGGCAGACGAGGCAAAGCTGGATGGAGTTCAGGTGAAACAAATCGGTTAAATTCAAACACCAGGAGAAAAGTGTATGGCGAAAATTACGGGGATCGGCGGGGTATTTTTTAAGAGTCGGAACAAGGGCGCGGAGCTGGCGTCGTGGTATCAGAAGAATCTCGGACTCGATCTTGAGAGTTGGGGCGGTGCGATATTGAAATGGCCCGACGATAAAGCCGACGACGGCGGCCTCACGGTATGGAACGCGGCGAACAACGACACCAAATGGTTCAGCCCGAGCGAGTCTTCCTTTATGATCAACTACCGGGTTGATAATTTGGACGAATTGGTCGATCACCTAAAGCAGAACGGCGTCGAGATCGTATCGGGGCCGGAATCGGCCGAAAACGGAAAATTTGCATGGATCATGGACCCGGACAAGAACAAGGTCGAGCTTTGGGAACCGATGAAGTGGGACGAAAAGAATAAGGTTTGAAAATCAACGACTTTGGAATCTGCTTTGCGAACGTTAACGGTCCCGATGCATCGGGATTCGGCGTCGGCAAATGCGCCAGTTGATTCATATGACTGAAACCGGCGCACGAACGTTCTACCATGGCACCAAGGCGGACCTGAAGCCCGGGGACATGCTTCAAGGCGGCTATTCCTCCAACTACACGGAGCGGAGATCGCCATGGATCTACTTCAGCGAGACCGTGTTCGCGGCTACCTGGGGAGCCGAACTGGCAAAGGGCGAAGGCCGGGGCCGGATCTACGTGGTAGAACCTACGGGGCCGTTCATGGATGATCCCAATGTGACCGACAGAAAGTTTCCGGGTAACCCAACGAAGTCTTACCGCTCCGGGGACCCGCTGCGCGTCGTCGGCGAACATCTGGATTGGCAGGGACACAGATCGGAGGAGATCCAGGCAATGAAGGACTTTATCGCGGATAAGGAGCCCATCGACGACTGAGTTGCTTGGGTACAGAACCGGGAGCGGAGCGACCGGATTAAAACGCAACTTGCGTGTATGATCCCGTCGCTACCGCCCCGGGTTCTGACGCTCAGGCCGCGCGGCTTGCGCTCTGACAAAAGTGCTTGTTGACAACGCTTCCGCGCTCCCGCGGTACCTTAACAACAAACCGTGATGAACGCGCAAACATCAAACAAAACTTCGGTTTGGCTCTTTCTGATCTCCTTCGCGCTAGTGTTCTATGGCGTCGGCGCGTCCTTTGTGGAGAGCTTCGTCAACTACCCGACGTGGCGTTTGATCGGGGCGAACGAGTTCCGTGCATATCACCAGGCGCTTAGCCCACTGGTCATAGGCTACATGGTAATTCCGCTGCTCCTCACCACGATACTCACAATTCTTCTCCTGTGGTTCCGGCCAGTTCCTATCCCGCGGTGGGCAATCGGGCTTGCGGTCGTCCTTCAACTTATTGTCTGGGTTTCCACTTTCGCTATTCAATTGCCGATTCAAATGCAACTGAGCGAGGATGGTTTGTCACTGCCGCTTATCAACCGGCTCATCTTCACCAACTGGTGGTTACGCAAAGTGCCACAAATTATTAATGCGCTCCTATTCTTATGGCTTATGTCTTTATTGCTGAAGGTGAATTCCCAACGCAGCGCCGAAGCATAACAACTCGTTGGACCGGAGCGCCGATAGCATTTGGATTGCGAATTTCGGATTGCGAATTTGAATTCACGCCGTCGGGTCAACTCTGACGTTAGCCAGCTCCCTTGTGGAACACCGGTCTTCGACTTTGGGGATAAGAAATGCGAGTCACCAAAGATGATATCAAGCAGTTTCATCAAGAAGGCTATTTTGTGCTTGAAAGTATTATGGCTGAACAGGAGCTGACGCAATTACGGATCGAATGCCAGAAAAGTCTGGATTTGCAGGTCGCGAGCATGGAAACAGTCGGCGCTGAAACGCTGGGTCTATCTCATAAGGAAAAGCGCTACTCTCTACCCTGTCGGCATGAGGAAAGTCCCTGCCTGGAGCGGTTTTTGTTTGGTGATCTCATGAACGAGATTGTTCGATCGGTGTTGGGTCGAGACGCTTACCTGTTCCTGGAACTGTTTGTCGTCAAGTGGCCCAGAACCGGACTCCCATTTGCATGGCATCAGGATTCGGGATACCTCTTGGGTAATCCACACAAACCGTACGTCAGTTTATGGTGTGCGCTCGATGACATGACGGAAGAAAATGGGGCCTTATACGTATTGCCCTACAGTCGGGCCGGATCCAAGGAGGTCGTTGAACACAAAAAGGATAAGAAGGTGAATGATCTGGTTGGGTATCAAGGGGATGAGCCAGGTATAGCTCTTCCCGTTCCCAGTGGAAGCATAATTGTTTTGTCGAGCACGACGTTCCACTGCAGTGTGCCAATATCACAGACAAGCCCCGTCGGGCCTTTCTCGCATCATATTCGCCTGAACCAATCACTGACAGAAACGGCAGGTTATGGAACCAGGCCGTACCTTTTATCGAGGCTGGGATAAGATTAGTTGAATTTAGCGCGGATGCCCCGAGTGCTGATCAGTAAATTGGGGCCGCCAGCTAACAAATCGTTCGACGCGAGCAGCGGGAGCAGGGAATCCGACTGTCGGATTTTGAATTGCCGATTGGATTTCGCGCCGCCCGCTCAACTCAGACGTTCGGCCGCAGGAGCAACCCCATGAGGCGCACGTGGACGATTATCGGCGTTGGCGATGTGCCTCGCAGTTTCAAGTGGTACCAGTCGCTGCTTGGCTTGCCTGAGACGGCTCCCGCCCATGACTACTTTGGTCAAATCCTCGACTCGGATGGAACGGTTTTGCTCTGTCTTCACGAATGGGGTGATCATGAGCATCCCTCCTTGACGAGCCCCGATCACGCGCAGCCTGGCAACGGTCTCCTCTTGTTTTTCCGGGTCGATGATTTCGAACAGGCGCTGCCAAGGGCGCGCGCTCTCGGCGCTCAGCTCGAGGAGGAGCCGCATGTGAACCCTAGCACCGGG
The DNA here is from genome assembly GCA_038040505.1 of Acidobacteriota bacterium. Taxonomy (GTDB): domain Bacteria; phylum Acidobacteriota; class Blastocatellia; order Pyrinomonadales; family Pyrinomonadaceae; genus UBA11740. The sequence continues at coordinate 14,418 of JBBPID010000101.1, forward strand.
ACTATGGAGTTCTCACTTCGAGATAGGGACGGGTATTACGTCACGATCAGTGCGCTCGATGCGGGCTAGCAAATCTATTTGGGCGTGTTCTGCGCCTGCTCTTGCGGAGACACCACTGTTGAACTCCGCGTCATTCAATATCGTAGTACCCCTGAGGAGGTGAAAGAGTATGTACTGTTCATCTTGCGGCGTGGTTGTCGCGCAGGGCTTGAGCTACTGTAATTATTGTGGCGCAAAGTTGAGTGGTTCTAAGGTCGAAAGCATCGTCAAATCGCCGGAAGTGAGACCTGAATCCCTCATATGGGGAATGGTAGCGGTCCTGGTCTTTGGCTTTGTAGGCATCGTGTTCCTCATGATGGCGATGAAAATGGTCGGCTTAGAGGTGGGGCAGATTCTCGCCTTCACGATACTGAGCTTTCTAGTAATGCTGTTGGTCGAAGGCGTGTTCATTTGGCAGCTATTGCGCCGCAAGCGGGGCGCTGAGGAAACAGGCGACACTGCGCTATCAAAGGGACAAGCTGCGAAAGCGCTTGACGCGGCACAATCGCGAGTGCTGCCAGAACCCGTACCGAGCGTGACCGAGCACACGACTCGCGCCTTTGAGCCCATCTATAGCGAGCGAAGATCAAAATGAAGAATCGTCCAATGGAATTTCGGATTTCGGACTGCGAATTGCGAATTTGAAGACGCATCGCTCGGTCACCTCTGACGTTTCGCAGCACTGGTCTATGTCGACTAACCTTTCCATTGCTAACGCGGTAGTGTTCGGCTCTCGGAAACCGAATATTGGTTCTTGTTGCAAATCTGTCAATCGTGATAGAGGGAATTTTATGAATCACTTCAGAGTTATGATTGCCGCCGCGCTTTTTTGTGTCGCAGTGTCAGTACGAGCCCAGACACCGATTAAGCCTGCCACCATCTACGATCAAAACGGAATAACCGTTGTGTCGCCTAATCAACCTGGATGGATATCACTAAAAGCAGAAAAATCGGAGACGGTCTTTGAGAAACGCGGTGAGGGCGGAATCTTAAACGCCAGCGTCAAGACTATCCGCACACAAACATTTGAGACAGATAAGGAACGGCTGGCTGGCTGGGAGACTCTCAAACAGGCAGAATTAAGTAAATTGAAACGCGATAGCATCCACTTCAATTACACGGGGTTCAAGGGTGCGACGTGCTTGCAGTATGACGGGATATTCCCGATTGAGAAGACATCATCAAGTCACTATGCGTATTTCAATCTCAGAGGCTATCTTTGTAGGCACCCGGACGCTAAGGATTCGGCTGTCCAATTAGAGTTTACCAACTACTCGAATACCAGAGGATTGACGGAAGATTTATATTCTCTAAGCGAAGAGTTTTTTGAGAAAATAACATTTCCCAAACGGCAGTAAGAATCTCGCGCCGGCCCGGTCAAGTCCGACGTTAGATTCTTCTATTAGAATCTATGACGCTCCGAAGTAGCATTTGACCCGGTCAAAGAAATCACAATGTCTAGCACGCTGATAATTCGTGCTGTAGCTCTCACGGACTTTGCGCTTTGGCGGGAGCTATGGGAGGGCTACAACACCTTTTACGGGCGGACGGGTGCGACCGCACTCCCGGAAGAGATTACGCTGATGACCTGGTCACGCTTTTTTGACGCTCATGAGCCGATGCACGCGCTGGTTGCCGAGAGAGGAGGACAGCTGCTGGGCCTGGTTCACTACCTCTTTCATCGAAGCACTAACATGATTGGCCCGACTTGCTACCTGCAGGATTTGTTCACGGCAGAGCCCGCGCGTGGTCAAGGCATAGGCCGCGCGCTGATTGAGTCGGTCTATGAGCGCGCTAAAGCGGCCGGATCAAGCCGCGTCTACTGGCAGACGCACGAGACCAATCTGATCGGTATGAAGCTTTATGACAAGGTCGCACAGCGCTCAGGGTTCATTGTTTACCGGCAGGAACTTTGAATGTTCAGCGCCTAATAAAAGCGAAGGACCAATGGCAGAGACCTTCGAAGCATACCGAAACCGAATCCTGAGCTATCTTGGCGATGAGGAGCCCATCAGCGTCCAACAAGCCACTCCATCGCAGCTCGAGCGTCGACTGCGTGATGTCGCACCCGAGCAGTTGATCCGGCGCCCTGCGCCTGAAAAGTGGTCAATCGCCGAGATCGTAGCGCACCTGGCGGACGCTGAGCTGGCGATGGGGTGGCGATTGCGAAACATGCTGGCAAATCCGGGAGTAGCCCTGACGTGGTGGGATGAAGCCGCATGGGCGGAGCGCCTGGGTTACGCGCAGCAAGAGGCGAGCCTTTCGGTCGGAGTCTTTCGAGCACTACGCGAGAGCAACCTGCGACTGTTGGAATCGGTCCCGCGCGCGCGGTGGGTAGAGTGCTACGGTGTCCACGAGGTACGCGGACGGCAAACGGTCGAGGAATTCGTCCGCATGGAAGCGGCCCACGACTTGAACCATCTGCGACAAATCGACTGCATCCTGGGTAGGCATCCGGCCGGCCCGGGGGTTAACTCTTGAAGCCGAAGACGTCGCTATCAATTTCGATGAGACTGGACCAATTCGACAATGGGTATTGGTATGCGACCGACCTGAAGGAATTCGCGCAGACCATTGGTATTCCCTCCGCCAACAAGTTACGCAAAGACGAACTAGAAAAAGCCATCAAGCTGTTCCTCAAGACGGGCAAAGTCAAAACCCCGACTAAAAGAAACCTCTCGCCTTCAGGCGTCAAAGATGTCGAGCAAGGGTTGAGCCTCGACCTCCGGGTAGTAACCTATACCAACGACAAGAAAACCAAGGCGTTCCTCGAGCGGGAGGCGCAGAAACTGTCTCCTGGCTTGAAGAGGAAATCCGGCGCGCGCTATCGGCTTAATCGTTGGCGAGAGGAACAACTCATGAAGGGCGTCAAGCTCACCTACGGTGATGTCGTGCGAGAATATGTTCGCCTCAACGAAACCAAAGAGCCGTTTGCCCAAATTCCGCAGGACAGATACGTTAACTTTTTAAGTGATTTTCTGGCGGCGGAGAGCGAGACCACGAGAGAACAGGCGATCAAGGCGTGGAAGAGGCTAAAGACCTTGGACATTCCCAAAAACTATCGTTCCTGGAAAAGGTTTAAAGCGTCGAAAGTGAAATGATCATTGGTGGAGAGCCGTACTCATGACCAAACGCCGAAACGTCATCGTCCACATCGGAACCAGCGCTGACGGCTACATCGCGCGTCCTGACGGTGACCTCGAATGGCTGACCTCCCGTCCTAAGCCCGAAGGTTTCTATGGCATGAGCGCCTTTATGAAATCCATCGACACGAAGCTGTTGGGCCGGAAGACCTACGAGATGAGTCTGCACATGGGGGCAAAGTTCGACTCGCAGAAGGATCGGACCATCGTCTTCTCGCGTCAGGCGCGACCGGCCGACGCTCCGGCAGGTCTGGAGTTCGCTAACGAACCGATCGCGGCTTTGGTAAACCGTCTTCGAGAGCAGCCTGGCAAGGATATCTGGTTGATGGGCGGCGGCGATCTCATCGCTTCCTTTCTTGACGAGCAGGCGATCGACGACTTCGTCGTCACTGTGGCCCCGGTGTTCATTGGAGATGGCATTCCGCTGCTGGCGCGACGTCACCGCCACGTGCCACTGGATTTGCAGTCCGTCGAACGGTTCGCGGATGGGGTGGTTCAAATGCACTACCGCCTTCCGAAACCTTCCTGAGACAACGGCATCGAACGCGGTCCACTGAGACGTTGATATGGCTGACAGGAGTCAAGCGACGACAATGATCCTGCTCACTCGC
>JBBPID010000102.1:0-18097 GCA_038040505.1 Acidobacteriota bacterium
TCCCCAACGTCTCGTCGCGCGCCTTCATCGACCAGCTTTACCGAACGAACGTCCGCCAGATCGAAGCTAATCAACTCGCCGCTTTCAGAAGCAATAACCAAAGCATGAGTAGTCACCGCCGGCTTGGCGGCATCGATCTGCGACTTGCGCTCTTCGACCGTCAGGATCGATCCGGTCGCAGTGCGGCCGGCGGTGGAAACGATTACCCGCGCTCCCTGAAGCTGGCTAAGCACTCCAGCGAGACCGCCATTGCTGCCATCAGTAGCCGATGAAATAGCAAACGGTATTTCGGCCATCCGCGCGGCGGGCGGCGCACTCGAGTTGTAACTCACTGCTCCGATGCGGCCCTGCCCAAGATCCAAAACCACCATGGACTTTAGAACGTCATCGACCTGCGATTGCTTGAACGAGAGACTGATCTCCGCGTGGCCGCTGACGGTTCCGCGTCGCTCGATATAGGCGACTCCGGTGCTGTAAAGAATGACGCGGCGAATCGGCAGCGTCTGAACCATGGATCGAGTGGCGGATGTTGGCGGCGCGATGGTGCGCGGCGCGCGCCGGGTTTGGGAAAAAGCGTTGACGGGGATTAGACAGACTACGACCAACAGGAGAGTGCGTTTCATGGGCTCGGCCTCCTCAGACGAAATGTTTTGTGAAAGGGGGAGACCGGGAAGGGAGACAATCGGTAGTACGGTCACCTAATTGATGCGCCCCCGCGATGCGAGGTTGGACGGCAATCACAAACGAGACTCAGGCGTTTCTGTTTCCCGCCACTGGTTTGGGATACAATCCGCGGCCAATGAAGTGCTCAGCCTGTCAGAAGGAAATTCCCAGCCACGTCTCTGCCTGCCCCGCCTGCGGGTTCTCGTTCGATGATGCGACGCAGCGGATGAAAACACCGCCACGGTCAACCGAGAAGCGATCCTTCACCTCGTTTGAATCCATCGACGACGCCCGCTTTGTTCCCGGCACTATGCTGGCTGAGCGGTATCGCATCGTGGGATTGCTGGGCCGCGGAGGCATGGGAGAAGTCTATCGCGCGGATGACTTAAAACTCGGCCAGCCCGTCGCCCTCAAGTTTCTGCCCGACCGATTTCTCACGGACGGCGCGGCGTTGGCCCGCTTTCATCGCGAAGTGAGAGTTGCGCGCCAGGTTTCTCATCGAAACGTTTGCCGCGTCTATGACATTGGCGAGATCGACGGCCGGCATTTTCTCTCGATGGAGTTCATTAAGGGCGAAGAGCTCTCTTCGCTACTGCGGCGAATTGGACGCCTGCCACAGGACAAGGCGGTTCAGATTGCGCGTCAGATTTGCGCCGGCCTGGCCGCTGCTCATGAGGTTGGGATCCTGCATCGCGATCTGAAGCCGTCGAATGTAATGATCGACGAGCACGGCAACGCGCGGATTACCGATTTTGGTCTCGCCGGCCTGGCCGAAGAGTTCCACGACGACGAGGCCCATGCCGGGACACCAGCCTACATGGCTCCCGAACAACTCGACGGTCAGACTCTGACTGTCCGCACTGACATCTATTCACTTGGCTTGGTGCTTTACGAGGTTTTCACGGGCCGCAAAGCATTCGAGGCAGCTTCGCTTAGTGAGTTGATCAAGTTGCGTCGGAGCGATACCTCGCCCACGACACCGACTTCGTTAGTAAAAGATCTCGATCCGGCGATTGAGAAGGTAATCGATCGTTGTTTGCAGAAAGATCCGGAGCAACGACCATTGTCTGCTTTGCAGGTTGCGGCCGCTCTGCCCGGAGGCGATCCGCTGGCCGCGGCGCTGGCTGCCGGCGAAACACCTTCACCTGAGATGGTGGCCGCGGCGCCCAGGGAAGGCGCGCTTCAGCCTCGCACTGCTATTGCTTGTCTTTCGGCGGTGGTGCTCGCACTGCTTTTCCTGGTGACGTTTTCCAGCCGGACCAAGGTTGATCAAAACGTACCGCTGGAAAAGCCGCCTGAGGTGCTGGCTGAGCGCGCGCGCGACATTGTCAAAAGCCTCGGCTATTCAACCCGTCCCGTTGATGAGACCTATGGTTTCGACGTGAATGTGGCCTTCAACCAATACGCTCAACAACTGGCCAGGGCCGGAGTTCAATGGCAGTTGATCAAAACGGGGCAGCCACTCGCGATCTATCTATGGTTTCGCCAGAGTCCGCGTTACCTGGTCCCACACGGTTCAGCTTCTGTTTCTGCCTCAGACCCTCCCCTTGATGTTTCAGGGATGACGAATATCGCCCTCGACGTGCGTGGGCGACTGGTGCGATTCGACCATCTGCCTCCTCAAGTCGAGGAAAGCGGTAGCCCGGTCATCTCGCCCGACCTCAATGCGCAAGCTGCGCGCACCACAACCGACTGGAGTCCTTTGTTTACAGCTGCGGGCCTAAATTCCACGAGCTTTAAAACGGCACCCCCGAAGTGGGTTCCCGCGATGTTTGCCGACGAACGCGTGGCTTGGGAGGGACCTCATCCTGATCATCCCGAGATTCCCATTCGCATTGAAGCGGCGGCTTACAAGAACAAAGCCGTTCATTTCGAGATCATTGCGCCCTGGGACAAGCCATTGCGACAACAGGAAGAGAATCTACCCTCAGCCGCGAGGACCGCGGGCATTCTCATTGTGGCTCTGTTCTTTGGAGTGCTGGTTGGGGCAGCGTTTCTGGGTCGCCGCAACCTTCGACTTGGCCGCAGCGACAAGAAGGGCGCGTTCAAACTGGCCCTTTTTATGTTTCTGGTTTCAGTAGCGGGGGCGCTTCTTGGCGCTCATCATGTTCCGGCTCCGGGAGGAGAGCTCCAACTGATTCTTACTTTGACCGCCCTGTCACTCTTCCCGGCCGCATTCACATGGTTAATCTATATCGCGCTTGAGCCCCATCTGCGGCGTCGTTCGCCCCGGCTGATCATATCGTGGAGCAGGCTCATGGCGGGGGGCTTCCGTGACCCCATGGTCGGGAGCGATCTGTTAATTGGAGGTCTGCTCGGATTAGCCCATACCGGGGCCATCTATTTTGGCCTGCTGTTGTCGGGTTGGTTCGGAGCAGTGCCTCCGCCTGCCAACAGTACTCATCCATCGACGCTTGAGGGAATGCGCCCTCTGCTGGCGGACATGCTGGGCACTATTGTGGTGCAGGTCGTTTTTTTCTCTCTGGCGGTCCTTTTCCTGCTGTTATTGCTTCAGATCATTTTGCGAAGAGACAAACTCGCCGCAGGTGCGATGTGGATTGTTGTATTTGGGCTTGAAATGCTGGCCTTTGCCAGCAGCGGCCCGCGACTCTATTGGGTAGTACCGGTTCTAATCGCGACATTAAGTGTTATTAGCGTGGCTCGCTTCGGCTTACTGGCAACTATTGCTTTCAACCTCTTCTTTAATCTCAGCTTCTTTTACCCTCTGACTTCAAACATCTCAGTTTGGTACACCTCGGCCGCGTTTCTTCCGGTAGTGATAATGATCGCGCTGGCAATCTATGGATTCTATACCTCACTGGCTGGGCAGACGGTTTTCAAGGGCGGACTGCTGCGCGAGTGAGTCCTTTCGCGGAAAGCTGCTCGAGGATTAATTTTGACTTAACTCCCTCTCCCTTTGGGAGAGGGCGGGGTGAGGGCTTACCGCGACGTCCACCTCCCTTGATATTTTGTCTATGAATGGCACTCGCCTATCACGGAGCACAAGCAAAATAAAAGTGCTCGCGTAGGCCCTCATCCCCAGCGCTTCTCCCAGGGAGAAGGGAGTAAACACTCTGCACTCGCGCTTCGTTCAAAAGCATTTCTGCGTTCACGTTCCAGTGATACAATCCGCCGCCAATGATCTGCCCCAGTTGTCACAAAGAGATCCCCGTCGACTCGTCCTTCTGTTCGTCTTGCGGCCTATCGTTTGACGACGCAACTCAGCGTCTGGACTCAAACCCTGCTCCGGCCGGCAAATCACGCCAAAAAGAATCGCGTTCATCGATGTCCTTCGATTCAATCGACAACGCGCGTTTCGTGCCCGGCGAAATCCTTGCTCAGCGTTATCGAATCGTTGGACTCCTGGGTCGCGGCGGCATGGGCGAAGTTTATCGCGCAGATGACTTGAAGCTGGGCCAGCCGGTCGCACTGAAGTTCCTTCCCGAACATCTGTTGAGTGACGGTGCCGCGCTGGCGCGCTTTCATCGAGAAGTGCGGGTAGCCAGACAAGTCAGCCATAAGAATGTCTGTCGCGTTTATGACATCGGCGATGTCGATGGACGCCACTTCCTTTCAATGGAGTACATCAAGGGCGAGGAGCTGTCTTCGCTGCTGCGGCGGATCGGCCGTCTGCCGCAAGACAAAGCGATTCAGCTGGCCCGCCAAATCTGCGCCGGCCTGGCCGCAGCTCACGACGCCGGCGTGCTGCATCGAGATTTGAAACCGGCAAACGTGATGATCGACGAGCATGGCAATGCTCGCGTCCTCGACTTTGGCCTGGCAGGTTTGTCAGAAGAGTTCAAAGACGAAGAACTGGCCGCGGGCACGCCCGCGTACATGGCGCCGGAACAGCTCGCCGGAAAAGAGCAGACGGTCAAGACGGATATCTACTCGCTCGGTCTGGTGCTTTACGAGCTCTTTACGGGTAAGAAGGCGTTTGAAGCAGCAACCCTCGGCGAGTTGATCAAGTTGCGGCGCGGCGACACGACGCCAACCACGCCTACGTCGATAGTGAAGGATCTCGATCCGCTGATCGAGAAGGTAATCGATCGCTGTATTCAGAAAGATCCGGAACAGAGACCGTCATCAGCTTTACAGGTTGCTGCGGCCCTCCCGGGCGGCGACCCCATCGCCGCTGCACTGGCGGCAGGAGAGACGCCGTCACCAGAAATGGTGGCCGCCGCGCCTACCGAAGGCTTGCTCAAACCAGCCGTTGGCATCTCGCTGCTTGCTGTTTTTCTGGGACTGTTGGCCCTGAGTTGCTGGCTCACAAAATACACCGCTATTTATCGGATGACCTCGATGGATCTACCGCCCGAAGCGTTGCAGGTGCGGGCGCGCGAGGTGATCAGGAAAATGGGCTATGGGGGTCAGCCACTCGACAGCGAGGACGGCATCGTCGTTAAGTGGGATTACCTGGATTACATTCAGAAGCAAGACCAATCGCTGACCAGATGGAACCGGCTGCGCACCGAAGGGCCCGGCGCTTATCGCTTCTGGTATCGCGAGAGTCCCCGGTACTTTGAAACCACCGAACACATCGAGGTCGATAAGCCGGCGCTGGATGTTTCCGGAATGACCAGTCTCTACCTGGACATGGACGGACGCTTGCACTGGTTTCTGGGAGTTCCGCCGCAGCGTGAACCTCCTGCCGGAGATAACGTCAAACCCGATTGGTCGGTTGCTTTTCGCGAGGCAGGTTTAGACATAGCGAATTTCAAGGAGGTCGCCTCAACCTCAGTTCCCCTGCACGCCTACGACACGCGCGTGGCATGGGACGGCTCCGATCCCGCGCATCCCGAACTTAAGACCCACGTTGAGGCGGCGGCGTTTCGCGGCAAGCCAGTCTATTTCGAAACGATCTATCCCTGGGATCAACCGCTGCGGCAGGAGCAGACGCTCGGGAGTGGCAGGGACCGCGCACTGGTTTTCATAATCATTGCGGTTTACCTGATCGTGTTGGTTGGCAGCACTCTGATTGCACGCCAGCACTTGAAGCTGGGGCGCGGGGACCGCCGTGGCGCAACGCGTTTAGCGCTCGTGTTTCTGGTAGTACGCATGCTGTACTGGCTCTTTATTGAGCACCACAACGGATTGGCCAGGTACGAGTTTGACCTGTTTGTAACTCACCTGGCGTCCGCCGTCTTCATCGCAGTTTTTCTCTGGGTACTGTATGTAGCGCTCGAGCCTTTTGTGCGCAAACGCTGGCCGCAGCGAATTATCTCCTGGAGCAGGCTGCTCGCCGGCGGTTATCGCGATCCGCTGGTAGGACGGGACATATTGATCGGCTCGGTGTTCGGCGCGACTATGATACTCCTCGGATTCGTGACTTTAATCGGCTTGCGATGGATCGGACAGCCGCCCGCCTTAGCCGGCAATCCCGGAAACACGGAGATCGGTCATTTCTTTACCACCAGATTCTTGAGTCAGATGAACGCAGGTATCTTTCTCCCGTTCTTCTCGCTGTTTCTCTTACTGCTGTTGATAACGGTCCTGCGCCGTGAACGCCTGGCCTTTGGAATTCTTTGGCTGCTTCTGGCGATTGTGAACGTGCTGATTGCCCATGTGCATGTCTTGATGATACCGTTCGCCGCCCTTTCCGCCTTTCTCGTCGTCTTCGTGCTCTACCGCTTCGGGCTGCTGGCCGCGGTGGCCACATTTTTCGTTGTTCACCTCTGGGCTTTCTATCCCATGACAACCGAACTCGGGGCCTGGTACGCGCGGGACTTTACCATCGGGCTCGGCATCTGCGTTGCACTCGCTATTTATGGTTTTTACACCAGCCTCGCGGGCCAGCCATTGTTTCGCGGAAAAATATTACAGGATTGAAGCTGGACGGGTTTGAGGAGCGGAGGTCGATACTAAAATTAGGTTCAACTCTCAAGTGCAACATAGAGTTTGTTTTTCGCTCCAGAGGAGCGAGATGTTTATAGCTGCGAGCGCAAACTCAAAGACCTCGCTCCTTTAGGAGCGAAACGCGGCAGCGTAACAATTGCCGTAGCGAAGGCGATTGCGCTCCTCCGGAGCTTAGGGATAAAGAAAGCACCGCCAGGCTATAAACATTTCGCCCCTAATGGGGCGAGCGTTCCATTGCACTTCGAAGGTGAATTCGCGAATTAACTACTTGCCGCGTACTGAGCCGCTGATCTTCTTCCGAGTAGTCTTGCCGGTGTGCAGGACGGGGATTGCGGTGTCGACTTCTGAGTGAGGACGAGGGATGACGTGGGTGGCGACGACTTCGCCGACGCGGCGGCCGGCAGCCGCGCCTGATTCGACGGCAGCCTTAACGGCGCCGACTTCGCCCCGGACAATACAGGTGACCAGGCCGGCGTCGATCTTCTCCCAGCCAACCAATACCACATTGGCCGATTTTACGGCTGCATCCGCAGCTTCAATCATCGCCACCAGTCCGCGACATTCAATTAGTCCCAGGGCTTCTTGATCCATCTTTAATAGTCTCCGGATTTGGGGTCGCAAGAATAACACAAACCCTGCTGATTAGAGCGCAGTTCGCAGACTTCCTCGAAACAACGACACTCGCGACTAATTTTTTTGAGGCTAGATCGCCAGCCCGCTCACGCGGTGGCAGCTATTCGCGCGGATTCCTCGACTAAGATTGGCGCGCCATCAAGCCTGAGGGCGGTCAGCAGGGTCTCCTGGTGCCGGTAGATGAAGTCATTACGTTCCGCGAGGAGATCGTCAAGCACCTGCTGGCGACTTTCTTCCAGTTTCGCCGGATCCCAGCGGTTCTCGCGGCCGTCCGAATACACATAAGAAAGATCTTCAACCACACTCAGCAAAAGATCGTTGCTGTTTCTGGTAATCCCGCGGAGTGTGTCGGCATATTCCGACATTCCCGGCAGCGCCGGAAAGAGGCGTTCCATTATCGCCACTTCGTGCCAGGCCGTGGACAGTTGGAGGGTTACCGCCTCGAGGCCGTGAATCCAGCCCTGGAGGCTGACAACGTTTGTGAGTCCGTCATAGAAGTCGGCGAGCCGCGGATCGAGAAAATCGTAATCCGGATTACAAACGTCGCCGCGCAACCGCCCCGTGCGCACCAACTCATCTTTTATGGGAGTGCCGTCGTAAGGCAGCATTCGGCAGAAAGTTACCGGCAGGCAGCCATCGGCCAGAATTGTGCGGAGAAAATTGAGGTTTTCCCGCACTGACTCAAAAGTGCTCGACGGATCAAGGAGCATGAACCCGTATTCCCACATTAAGCCGATGCTCTTGAGAAGATTCACCGCCCTGAGGTTTTGCTCGACGGTGATTTGTTTGTGCAGGGTTTCCAGTCCCTGTTCGCTCCCGGATTCGAGTCCCATGTAGACGAAGTAGAGGCCCGCCTCCTTCATCCTGATGAAAAGCTCGCGGTCAACGGCATCGGCGCGGCAGTTCATTTTCCAGATGACCTTTTCAGGCAATCCGCTGCGAAGCAGTTCATCCACGAACTCATTGGCCCAGCGGCGCCAGACTGTGCCAAACAAAGGAAAGTCATCATCCTGGAAAAGAAAGATAGTGATGCCACGTTCTTCGTGGAGCATCTTCATTTCCTTAACGACTTCCGCGGGCTTACGCGTGCGCACGATCTTTCCCGGCGCCGCGCGATAGAACGTGTGGATCGAACAGAACGAACAGGTGCGGGCACAACCGCGGCTGGCGATGATCGGCATGATGCTCCGGCCGAGCACGGCTTCCGGCTCGTAGTTGCGTTCGGGATACGGCAACTTGTCGAGGTCTTCGACCAGGGCCCGCGCCGGCGTCGCGACAACTTCCTCGCCGCGCCGATACACGATCCCATGAATGTCGCGCCAGTCCTGGCCGACGCTGATTGCGTCGGCCATCTCGAGCAGGGTCATCTCGCCCTCGAAGCGGACGACGCTATCAAGTTCCGGGACCAGTTCAAGAGTTTGCTGAAAACTCAGGCTGGGAAAGTGGCCCCCCATCGTGAAGTGGCAATCGATGCCGTGGGCGCGCAGGACATAAAGTAACGCCGCATAGCGATCGACAAAAAACTGAAAGATCAGCGAAAAGCCAATCAGGATCGGGTTGATCTCCTGCGCAATTTTGAGGATCTCTTCCGGCCGTTGCTCGATGTCCACTACCCGCACGGAATAACCATGCTCGCGCAGTACCGCGGCCAGATATCCGAGACCAAGGTTCCCCTGGTGCTGAAAACCGACGAGCATGACGGGACGCGAAGTGTCGCGTTCGCGCTCAGCGGCCACCGGGCCCTGGAACACGCGTAGCGGAATAGGCTGGCGCATAAGTCCTCCCGAGGGCTTTGCCCTAAAAAGTCGGCCAAGCGGTTACAGAACCGCTCGCGGTAGCGAGCGGGATAAAAACTCAATCGACCTTAACGGCGGTGGTGCTATCCTGGTGGATCAAAATACGGAACAAATTTAGATTTCAGCTTGAGTCTTTATCCCGCTCGCTACCGCGAGCGGTTCTGTACCAAGTCCTCTGTTGGCTTCAAGCAAACTAATTGCCTTTTAGCCCCTCCCAAGCCAAAACATCTGGCACCGGTCAGTAATGCCGGGTACCAAAAGGTCGTGCTGCGAAATTAGGTTGGGTGATTACTGTTGACCTTTGGCGATGACCTCGTTTATCTCTTTGGCAAATTGGGTCTTGAGCTGGTTGATCCTGGCTAAGGCGGCCCTGTTGAGTCTTAACCATGGCGGGGCCGGATCAAAAATCCATTCTTTCCTGAACACCAGAGCTGCACTAAGTCCTGGAGCTTTCTTCTTTGCGGCTTTTTTCTTAGTTGCCATTTTTGGTCTCCCCAAGTAGAAAGGTTTAGAAATTTAGCGAGGCCAACAAGCGAATGACGACTCGCGTATCCGTTCACTTAATAGCTCGCCAGGAAAAAAGAATGGCGGCTAATATACACCCAGCGGCAGACCTGTCAACAAAGATCTTTGCAAGCATACTGTTCTATTTCTCATGCAGTGGTTGGCGTTCGCCATTTATTCTCCCCGGTGCCTTTGCTTGCAGAGCTGCGGTCACAAACCTTCGTCTCTTACACCTGTGCTTCCTCCGGTTTCCGCGATCAACCGTTTAGCCAACTGCTCGTAGGCCTTCCGCCGCTTCTTCAGCACCGACTCCAATATGTCAGAGAACTCGCGAGAGCGCTGGGCATCCTCAACAGAGCGTACGATTAGAGCTCGTCCCACAATCTCAATGTCCAATTCGCCACCTGCCACGACGCCCAACGCCTCAACGGCTTCGGGCGGCAATGAAACCGACGCGGCATCATCCAGGGTTGTGATTCTTTTCGACATCAGCGCAAAACTCCTAAGCCCATTCTACGATCCATTTGCGCCGGGCGCTAAAGCTTAACGGCATTAGTTCCGCAAGCTTTGCACCGGCGCCGGAATGCGGCCACCTCGTCGGATGAATCGATCTGAAGAGAAGCGATTCACCGCCATTATTGGCGCGCTGCCAAGTAAGCCTCCAAACTCAACCATCTCGCCAACGTCGCGACCCGGAACCGGAATTATCCGCACGGCGGTCGTCTTGTTGTTCATCACGCCGATGGCCATTTCATCAGCGATGATGGCCGCGATGGTTTCCGCCGAAGTCGAGCCGGGCACGGCCACCATGTCGATGCCGACTGAACAGACACTCGTCCAGGCTTCAAGTTTATCGAGCGACAAGGCGCCCAGGCGCGCGGCTTCGATCATCCCCGCGTCCTCAGAAACCGGAATGAACGCCCCGCTCATCCCGCCGACTGAGTTACTCGCCATGGCTCCGCCCTTTTTGACCGCGTCCGTCAACAGCGCCAGCGCCGCGGTCGTGCCATGCGTGCCTGCGCGTTCGAATCCCATCGCTTCGATGATGTTGGCTACAGAATCGCCCGGCACAGGTGTCGGCGCCAGCGACAGATCGATAATGCCGAAAGGAAGGTCCAGACGGCGAGCTGCTTCGCGCCCGACCAGCTCGCCGGCCCGGGCCAGTTTGAATGAAAGCTTTTTGATGAGTTCGGCAATTTCCTGAAGCGGCAAATCACCGGCCGCCTGTTGCACCGCGTGATTAACCACTCCCGGCCCGGACACGCCAACGTTGAGCACGGCCTCAGGTTCGCCGATGCCATGAAAAGCGCCGGCCATGAACGGATTGTCATCGACGGCATTGGCAAAGCAAACGAACTTTGCACAGGCGAGACCGGAACGCTCGCGCGTGCGCTCGGCCGCGTCTTTGATGAGCCGGCCGACGCGCGCAACTGCGTCCATGTTGATCCCCGCGCGGGTCGTCGCTACGTTGACTGACGAGCAGAGCCGCTCAGTTACTGACAGCGCTTCCGGAATTGAGTCAAGAAACTCGCTTTCGTTACGGGTGAAACCCTTCTGCACGAGGGCGGAATATCCACCGACAAAATCCACTCCGACGGTGGCCGCGGCTTCGTCAATGGCGCGTCCGAGTTCAACCGGATCGCCCTGCGCGCCTTCCGTCAAGATCGAGACCGGCGTTACGGCGATGCGTTTGTTCGCTATCCGAATCCCGATCTCGTCTCCGATTTCGTTGACCGTGCTGACCAGACGGCCGGCGGTGCGTTCGATCTTTTCGCGGACTCGATCAGCCGTTCCGGCAATCGAATCGGTGACGCAATCGCGCAGACTTAGACCGAGGGTCACCGTGCGAATGTCGAGATGCTCCATCTCGGTCATGCGCACCGTCTGCAGAATTTCGGCTTGCGTGTACTCCATTGAGTTACGAGTTTGGAGTTTGGAGTTTCGGGTTTCGGGTTGTTCGCTTCCAGTTGCGGGTTGCGAGCAAGCAGAGACTCGAAACTCGGAACCCTAAACTCGAAACTGTCTTATCCCATCACCTTGCTGAGCAGCAACAACACCAGAAAGACCACGAATAGCCCGACCGCCACCAGCACGAAACGCAGGCTGGGATCGTAAGAGGCTTCCTCGAACATGACCGTGGAAACGTGGCGAATCTTCTCTACGCGCTTTACGTTGTCCGCCAGCGCTTCGCGCGTGGCGGTGGAAGCGCGATGCAAACCTTCGCGGGCCTTGTCATACGTGCGATGTTTTGAAACCGCTGGCGCGGAAGAATTCATTACCCGATCGACGGCTTCGGTCTGCGCCGGCTCAACAGCTGCCGCCGGCTGGTTCTCGGTTGAATCGTTTTGAGTTTTCAGGAGTCCAATGGCGGAAGGTGGATCCTCGGTGTTGAAGATATTGGTCGCCGCGTTGGCAGATTCCGAAAGCATGGCCCGGCGCGGAGCACCCTCATCCCCCTTCACCGACGACTTCGACGTCTCTTCGTCTTTGGGCTGCTTTGAATCTGGGGGCGATTTTGTCAGGGCCTGGCCGCATTCAGGGCAGAACATGGCGACCGGTTCGCGAATCGACGCGCCGCATGACTTACAACGATGTGAAATCTCAGGCTGCATTAGTTCATTTGCGATTGCCGATTGCCAAATGCCGATTTGAAAGACTTCTTGCTCAATCTCCTTCACTCAGAATAGGTCACGAAGAATCATGCGCAATCGGAAATTGAAAATCGGCAATCGGCAATGGCTAGATTCGATGCATGGCATTGAAAAGGTCTTCGCGCTGCGCGTAGATGTGCACGCCAAGCTTCTCGCCCTCGACGCGAAAGCGATCTTTCAATCCGGTTACTGTGGACTGCGCGCGCGAGGTGTTGGCGATGATTACCATCGCAAACTTTCCCTGCACCACCGTTTGATTGATGTCGGCGATGCTGCAACCGGCTTCGGCCAGGATTTGCGAAACGCCGGCCACAATACCCGGATGGTCAACCCCGAAAACTGAGATTATCAGACGATCGGCCGAGCCTTCCTGAGTCGGCGCGCCACTCGAAGCCGCACTGAACGAACGCGTTGAAGCCGGGGCGGCCCCGTTGCGTGCCAATTCCGGTTCGACGGTGCGATAGATATCGGTGACCAGTTGCTCAACCGCAGTTTCATCCATGCCGGTGCCCAGACGCTCGTAGATTGCCCGAGTGATACGGTAGATCAACTCTTCGTTAGCCATTTTGAGTGAAATTGCGGACTTCGGATTGTCAATTTCGAATTCAAAAAAGAAGCCGCAGCTATCTCAAATTCGCAATTCGCAATTCGAAATCCGCAATGCTACTTCCGACCGTTATCGCGAACCAGCGCGCGCGCCGCTTCGCGTAACTCCTCAGATTCTGTCTCGGCCAAATCAACTCGATCAACGATGCCGACCACGGCGGCCTCGATCGACATGTCCTGATTTCCAATCGCTGACCGCGCGGCTTTTCCATACGCGCACAAGACGGTTTCGCCGGCGCCGGCTCCCAACCGGTCCGCAACCACCACCACGTTTTTGGTCGGTTCGCGATCCATATCAAAGGGATGGACGACCAGGAAACGGACGCCCTCGAGATCGGGAGTCTTCTTCGTTGACCAAACCGTGCCGATGACTTTTCCGAGAAACATAAATGTACTTAGTTCTTTGTACTTTGTGCTTTGAAAAAACAAGAACCAAGTACAAAGTACGAAGTTCAAAGTTCAAGCTTTGGCAAACACCTCCGCCGGATCGCCGATGTCGCGCGCCGAAGGCGTGATGATCGTTTTGGGACCGACATAAATCTTTTCGCCCTTTTGAATTGCCCGTCTCACGTCGTCTTCACTTACAAACTCGGCGGCCTTGCGGCCGTTTGCGGCGGCGGAGGCGGGGCCGGCATTTGCCGAAGCGCGCCCGCTGCCACCGTTTACGGCGGAAGGCGGCGCGTATTCCGTCTGGGCCGGTGGTGCTGCCGGCAGTGGACTCGCTTCCGGTTGGCGATTCGCCAGAAAACGATCGACGATGGCGGCGATCTCTTCGCGGCTGACTTTCGGGTTAGCCGCAGCTGGCGCCGGGGCCGGAGTTGCGGGCCGGGCTGGAGCACTAACTTGAGATGTTCTCGCCGCAGGCTGCGCTGCGAGCGCTGGGCGCTTACTGGCGACCGGCCGGACCTCGAACGCGACGCGTTTGATGTCCATCAAATGTAGCGGCGAGACATTATCCGAAGTCACATTGCCGCCCCACGATCCGCAGCCGAGCGTCATAGAAGGTGGCAGGGCCGTCGAGAATCCAATCGCCCCGTGCGTCGTCGGCGTGTTGACCGTGACGCGCGAGGCCGGCATTTCTCCGCCGTAACGCACCGCAGCTTCCCGCGAACGCGTATGAATGCCGGCGGTGTGACCCATGCCGCCGTAATGCAGAACTTCGTTACAGCGAGCAGCGCCACGTTCAATTCCATCCTCGACATAGAACGCAAGTATCGGCGACAGCTTTTCCATCGACAGCGGAAAGTCACGGCCTACGCCGCCGACGTCAGTCATCAGGCAACGCGTTCCGGGCGGCACACTGATCCCCGCCAGGTTGGCGATTACTTCGACCGACCTGCCGACGATCCCCGGGTTCAGCGTCCGCTGCGGTGTCGCGACGATCTTGGCTAACTGATCCGCTTCTGACTGGCTGATAAAGTATCCACCCTGCAACTTGAATTGCTCGCGCACCGCCATCTCGATCGGCGCATCAACTACAATCGCCTGTTCCGAAGCGCAAATAGTACCGTTGTCAAAACATTTGCCGGTCAGAATGTCCTGCACAGCTTTCGGCACTTCGGCTGAGCGCTCGATGAAAACCGGAACATTGCCTGGCCCGACCCCAAAGGCGGGCTTGCCCGAAGAATACGCGGCCCGCACCAGACCGATTCCGCCGGTAGCCAGAATTACCGCCGTCGCTTTGTGCTTCATCAAGGCCTCGGTGCCTTCGATCGTGGCCGTCGTCATGCAGCCGATCGCGTCCGCAGGTAATCCTTCCTTGATCCCAGCCTCGCGCATCCCTTTGACAGTTTCATTGATACAGCGCGCCGCCGAAGGATGTGGCGACATCACGATCGCGTTGCGCGACTTGACCGATATTAGAATCTTGAAGATTGCGGTTGACGTAGGATTGGTGGAGGGAATGATTCCGCAAACGACTCCGCGCGGACTGGCGATCTCTACGACATCTTTGGTTTCGGAAACCACGCCGACGGTGCGCAGGTTTTTGAAATAGTTCCAGACGTCTTCGGCGGCAAAGCGGTTTTTTTCCTGCTTGTCGGCCGCCACGCCATAACCGGTTTCTTCAACGGCCAGGGCCGCGGTCCGGGGCGAATCTCGCAGCGCCGCCCTGGCCATTGCTTCGCAGATGCGGTCGATCTTAGCTTGATCGAAACGCGCAAGTTCTGCTTGCGCGCGCTGGGCTGCTTCGACCAGGTCGCGGGCCTGCTGTACGGAAATAAGATCTTTGTCGGCCGACATACTGCACCCCCCGGCATTTCCGATTGCCAATCGGAAATGTTGTTACTTCGCTCTTTCTCTCGAGCTTTCGCGCGCGCTCAGCGAGCGACCGGCATCGCCCTGGCCAATTTGGCCGCGCGTTCCGCCCTGTAACTGTCCGGTTTCGTCGGGGCTAAATCCCGTGCGGCCGTCAACCGGCAGCACTCGCTCGACCTCGGCATGGGGACGAGGAATGACGTGCACACTGATCAGCTCGCCCACGCGACGAGCAGCGGCTGCGCCGGCATCGGTCGCGGCCTTAACCGCGCCCACGTCGCCGCGCACAAACACGGTCACGTATCCCGCGCCGATGTATTCCTTACCCAACAGTTGCACGTTGGCTGCTTTGACCATGGCATCCGCGGCTTCCACTGCGCCGACAAAGCCTTTGGTCTCGACCATTCCGAGTGCTTCAAGAGGCATCTCTTTCAGTCCTCACTTTTTCGAGATTGTAGAAGTTAAAAAACCAAAACGGGTTCGACTCAAGCTACCACCCTGCGCGTTAAGAATCAAGAGAGGTGAAAGACGAGATCAGTAAAGTTTGACAACGTTTGCAAGCGGGCGTTATAGTGCGCCGAAAGAACAGCTGGCAGGAACCAAATGGTGACGAGTGGAACGCTCACCGAGTATCGATCCAGTTGCCTGCAGAGCTGTTAGTTACCTCGCAGGTTCATGGTCGTCTGAGGCTGGCTCAACTAAAAATGGCAGCAAGCATCGGAGAAAAACTGCGACTCGAACGCGAGGCGCACGGGATTGCTCTGCGCGACATTTCTGAGAACACGCGCATCTCGATGCGTTATCTGGAAGCGATTGAGGCGGACGATTATCGACGACTGCCGGGAGGAATCTTTAACCGGAGTTTCATTCGCGCCTATGCGAAGTTTGTCGGCTTTGACGAGCAGGAGGCAATCGAAGAATACACGCGCACCCTGCGCGAACACGGCGCGACGGAGGAAGATGAGTCTCCCAAGGCCCGGTCTCTGGTCTACACAGACGACGGCAACAGTCCCCGCCGCTCGCCTTTGGCCACCCTCTTGCTGGCGATCCTGATTTTGGCCGCACTCTCCCTGGCCGTTTGGGCCGGACTGCATTTCTACCAGCGTAGCGTCACGCCGCGCACCAATCAGCGCCATACACCGGGTGAATCAGCCGGCTCCAGCAGATCAGGACGAGCAGCGGAATTTACAAAGATTCCGACCGCAAAGGAGGGCCGGCACGAATTCACTGTCTAGGGCTGGAGGTAACCCTCACGCTGCGCGAATCCGCAGGGTGGGCAATCCTGCGCGGACTGATAAATTCGGAGTCTCAAACTCTTCAGAAATTCCCCGAGTCGCCCGCATTACGACTGCGGGCGTTTTCATTTTGCGCTACAGTTATCCAATCAATTTATTTCCAGGAGTAAAGTTAGATAGCCATGATCACTGAAAAGATTCTCGAAGGACTGACCTTTGACGACGTGCTGTTAGTGCCCGCGCGCTCGGACGTGTTGCCCACGGAAACTGACACCTCGACCCGATTCACGCGCGGCATTCGCTTGCAAATTCCCTTGTGCTCGGCCGCGATGGATACGGTTACCGAAGCAGCGCTGGCGATCGCAATTGCTCAGCAGGGCGGCATCGGTGTCGTGCACAAGAACCTGAGCATTGAAAGACAAGCTGAAGAAGTAGACAAAGTGAAACGCTCTGAGTCAGGGATGATCGTCGATCCGGTGACCATTCCGCAGGACCGCCCGGTGCGCGATGCGCTCGATGTCATGCAGCGCTATCACATCAGCGGCGTACCAGTTGTCGATGAAGACGGACACCTGGTCGGCATCATCACCAATCGCGACCTGCGATTCGAAGAGCGGTTCGACTTGCCGGTGGCTGAAGTGATGACCAAGCAGCCGCTGGTTACGGTTTCTGTCGGCACCACGCTGGAGCAAGCCAAGGCAGTTCTGCAAAAGCATCGCATCGAAAAACTTTTGGTGGTCGACGTCGATAAGCGCCTGAAAGGCTTGATTACTGTCAAAGACATTCAGAAGGCGATTAAGTACCCCACGGCGGCGAAGGACGATCTCGGCCGGCTGCGAGTAGCGGCGGCGATTGGCGCCACCGGAGATTTTCGCGAACGCGCCGATGAACTGGTCAACGCCCGCGTCGATTGCCTGGTAGTGGATACGGCGCATGGTCATTCGTCGCGCGTGATCGAAGCGGTCCGCGAAATCAAACAACGGCATCCCGACACGCAACTGATTGCCGGCAATGTTGGCACTGGCGCCGGCGCGCGCGAATTAATCGACGCCGGTGTGGACGCTGTGAAAGTCGGGATCGGTCCGGGGTCGATTTGCACGACCCGCGTGGTCACCGGCGCGGGCGTTCCGCAAATCTCGGCCATCCAATCCTGCGTCGAAGCCGCGCGCGGCACTGGGGTGCCGATCATCTCTGATGGCGGCGTGAAGTTTTCCGGCGATATGGCGAAAGCGATCGCGGCCGGCGCTGACGTCGTAATGATCGGGTCTTTGTTCGCGGGTACTGAAGAAGCGCCCGGCGAAGTAATTCTGTACCAGGGCCGCAGCTTCAAGATGTATCGCGGCATGGGCTCGATCGGCGCCATGCGCGAAGGTTCGCGCGATCGCTATGCGCAGGAAATGACGGAAGCCGAATCGAAACTGGTTCCCGAAGGCATTGAAGGCCGCGTGCCTTATCGCGGCACTCTGGCTGAGATGGTGACGCAGCTCGTCGGCGGCCTGCGTTCGGGCATGGGCTATACCGGCTGTCGGACGATTCAGGAGTTTCAGGAAAAGACGCGTTTCCTGCGGGTGACGCCGGCCGGCTTGCGCGAATCGCACGTGCACGACGTCGTGATTACCAAGGAAGCTCCGAACTATCGTTTGGAATAGACGGGAAGAATTTGACAGGATTTACAGGAAGGGAAACAGAAGTCGCTTTTTCTCAGCCGAACTGAAAAGAACGCAATAGCCTAATCAGGGCTTTGCCCAAAAAGTCTTAGGAGGCGCTAAGTATTTCTTTATTGATCGCTCAGTCACGCCAGATGTAGCAATATTCAACAAGCTGCGAAGCAGCGGTCTTAGCTAAGCCCAAGGCGAGCCCTGCGAGCCTTGGGTTAACGTTGCTAAGAGATTTGTCG
>JBBPID010000103.1:0-17295 GCA_038040505.1 Acidobacteriota bacterium
GATCGTGAAAACGCTGTTCTTACTTGACATGGATCAAACATACAAGCGGCGACCAGCTTAGCGTGGCGGTACGACGCTGGTGGAAACGCGAGGCGACGGACGGTAATACTTCGCGAAGATGCGAAAACCGAGGAGCAAGGCGAGCACAAACGCGAATGTCAGCGGCAGACGCACGTCGGACTTGACCAGCATGTAGTAGTGCAACACGCCGAGGATGCCGGCCAGATAAACGACTTTGTGCAAGCGCGACCAAACCTTGCCTCCCAAACGCCTTACCATCTTATCCGTCGAAGTAAGCGCCAATGGAACCATCAGAAAGAAGGCGGTCATGCCGATAGCGATGAAGGGGCGCTTTAGCACGTCGCCGGGAATAGTGGTGAAGTGAAAGAAGCGATCAAAGGCAACGTAGGTCAGCAGATGCAGCCCTCCGTAAAAGAAGGCAAACAAGCCGAGCATCCGGCGGAACCTGACCAGCCAATTAAACCCTGTGATTCTTCGCAAAGGCGTTACCGCCAACGAAATCAGCAGAAACAACAGCGTCAACATGCCGGTCGTGCGAGTGAGAAACTCCAGGGGGTTCGCCCCAACCTGTTTCCGAACTACATCCCAGAGCAAAAGCGCCAACGGAACGAGGCCGTTGACTATAAGCACGAGTTTGACGAAGCGCGTGTCTTTCATCTAGTTCCGAGGGCGCTCTCTCAGTAATTCACCGTCAAATCCATCCCCTGGTAAAGATGGCCGACCTGCTCAGCATATCCATTGAACAAAAGCGTATTTCGCGAACTGAATTCACCGATCCGGTGTTCCATCTTCTGGCTATACCGAGGATGCGGCACATCTGGATTCACGTTGGAATAGAAGCCATAGGCCTGGGGCCACTCCCGATTCCAGGTTGTCGTCGGCTCATCAGCCACCAGGTTGATCTTCACGATCGACTTGATTCCTTTGAAGCCATATTTCCAGGGCACCACCAGCCGTATCGGCGCGCCATCCTGAGGCGGTAGCGTCCCGCCGTAGAGTCCGGTGGCCAGAATAGTCAACGGGTGCATCGCTTCATCCATACGCAAGCCTTCGATATAAGGCCAATCCAGCACCCCGGTGTTTTGATTCGGCATTCGGCCAGGATCGAGCAAAGTTTGGAAAGCGACGTATTTCGCGGAAGAGAGCGGTTCGACCCGTTTCAAAAGCTCGGAAAGCGGAAACCCCACCCAGGGAATCACCATCGACCAGCCTTCGACGCAGCGATGGCGATAGACGCGTTCTTCCTGCGGCGCCAGTTTCAGCAGATCATCGATGTCGAAGGTCCTCGGCTTATTTACCAGGCCGCCGACCTCGACTGTCCACGGTCGAGTGACAAATCCCTGCGCCTCAGTAGCGACCGCACGCTTTTCCGTCGAGAATTCGTAAAAATTGTTGTAGTTGGTTATGTCTTTCAACGAAGTTAGCGCTTCATTTACTTTGAACCCGTTGCGCATAGCTTCATCAGAAGGCGGTTTGACGAGTCCGGCAATTTGAGGACGCTCTTCAACCATTGCTGCCGGTGGATTGAGCTGGCGATAGAGAAAGCCGGTTCCCAGCGCAGAGCCCGCCAGAATCGCCGTACGGATGAACACCCGGCGGTTCAGATAGGTTTTCTGATCGGTGATTTCGCTGGACCTTATGTCGGCTGGCTTCTTAGTCAACATCCCGAGTAGTTGTCCTTCGCGTTTGCGGCTTCCTTACAAGGAAATACGGGTTGATCGGGGGATTGGTTTGGATCCCAATTCAAATTGCTTGAACCCGAGGCTCGCAAATATTAGTATCGCCGCGTTTTTGCTTCCGTCAAAGCGCGCCTGAGAGCCACCTTGAATGGACAACCCCGCCATCGCAACTCAACCAGAAAGCAGTCAGCACGACACAGTTCGCTTCAAGTTACTTAGATGGTTGATCGTGTTTGGCGTTGGTCTGGGCATTTGGCTTTTACCGACGCCGGCCGGCATTACGCCGCAGGCGTGGCGGCTGTTAGCCATCTTTGCCGCCACAATTGCAGGACTGATCGCCCGACCCATCCCCGGTGGGGCGATCGTGTTGTTGGGCGTGACGACGGTCGCGATCACCGGCGCTTTGCCGGTGCGTCAGGCCCTGGGCGGCTATGCTGATCCCATCGTCTGGCTGGTGCTGGCAGCTTTCTTCATCTCTCGCGCCATGTTGAAGACCGGTCTGGGGCGGCGTATTGCCTTGCTCTTCATTCGATTGATCGGCCGGAATTCGCTGGGCCTGGGATACGCGCTGATATCTTCGGATTTCGTTCTCGCCAGCATCATTCCTTCTAACGGGGCGCGTTCGGGCGGGGTGATCTTTCCCATTGCCAAGAGCCTCTCTGAAGCTTACGAGTCCCGCCCGGGCGAGACAGCGAGAAGATTGGGCGCTTTCCTCATGGTTTTGTGCTACCAGTGCGACGTCATCATCTGCGCGATGTTTCTTACCGGTCAGGCCTCAAATGTATTGATTGCAAAATTTGCTCAGTCGACGACTCAAATCGAGTTGAGTTATGTCCACTGGTTTGTGGGCGCTATCGTGCCGGGTCTAATTTCGCTCCTGGTCGTGCCGCAAATCCTGTATCGGGTTTTCCCGCCGGAAATCAAACACACTCCGGCGGCGACCGAATTTGCCCGGAATGAACTGAAGGAAATGGGTCCGATGAAATGGCAGGAATGGCTCCTGTTGGTTGTCTTCATCGTGGTGGCGGCGATGTGGATCGCGCGCGGGTTGGGCGGTTTTGTCCCGACCTTGCTGACCTCGGGCCGTTTAGGCGGCGTGTTCGGTTACTTTTCAGTTCTCGACTATGCAATTCCGCCTCTGCTGGGCGTAGGCGCGCTGCTTTTGACCGGAGTGCTCGAGTGGCGCGACCTGATCAGCGAGCGCGGTGCCTGGGACGTTTTTATCTGGTATGGCGGTCTGGTGCGGATGGCAGAGGCTTTGGGTGAAGGAGGAATCACTGACCGATTTGCCAAAGCCGCCGGTTCGATCACAGTTGGCTGGCTTTGGTGGCTGGCACTCGGCGTGCTGCTGCTGATCTATTTTTACGCGCACTATGGCTTTGCCAGCATCACCGCGCACGCGACCGCGATGTACACGCCTTTCCTGGTCGTCATCCTGGCCGCCGGCGCTCCGCCGTATCTAGCAGTCTTATCGCTTGCTTACTTTTCAAACCTAAACGCTTCGTTAACGCACTACGGAACTACACCGGCGCCAATCTGGTTTGGCGCGGGCTACGTTAAGCAACGCACCTGGTGGTTGCTCGGTCTCCTGGTTTCAGTGCCCAACATCATAATCTGGACCTTCATTGGGTTCGGCTGGTGGAAACTGTTGCGCTGGTGGTAGTTTGTTTTTGCGTAAGTCTTCAGAGTCATTAAGACAAACAACCTTGATACAGTTTTGGTAACTCAACGCATCGTGACGCAATTGCTCGCGCACTGAAAACTATGGCCGGTTATTCTGACACGCCGCTGGTAAAGAAGCTGGGGATCAAAAGCGGCTTCAATCTCGCCTTCGTAAATTCACCGGAAGAGTTCTTTGACGAACTAACACTTCCGCAGGACGTTAGCGTCAATTCGCGATCAACAAAGCCGCTCGATTTCGTTTTATTGTTTGTTAAGCGTGAAGCGGAGTTAAAGAAAAAATTTGCACAATTCGCCCGAAGGCTAGCGCCGCAGGGAATGATCTGGATCGCCTGGCCGAAAAAGAGTTCAGGCGTGACCACCGACCTTTACTTCACTAACGTACAAGCCATCGGACTCGCCACCGGTCTGGTTGACGTCAAGATTTGCGCAGTCAACGAAGTGTGGTCAGGATTAAAGTTCGTTGTTCGACTCAAGGATCGCAAACCCGCCTGAAGTACCCGCCACCGTAGTTAATCACCTGCCTGTGAATTACTGAGACTGTTTCCACAGAAGCTGTGGAAAAGATGTGGATAGCCCTGCGAAGACCAGCTCCAAGTTATTCTCTAATAGGAGCTTCTCGCGTTTTGCACAGCGCAGCGGCATTCACAGAACGCCTGCTTTTTCATGACTTTGCGCCTTTTGGTCGCTATTCGAATCGTCACTGTAGTCAGGCGTCAGACGCCGGGAGCCGCGCAAGAAAATCGAATTAAGGGCACTCGGCAAAGGCGACAAGTCATCTTGATTGCTGATTCACCTCGTCGGGATTTCAGGGTGATCATCCGAGCCGATGAAATGTAGTTGGCGTCCATTGAAAAGATCTGATCGCGCTGCAAAGCCTCGCTTGTTTCTCTTTGACCGCAATGCGAGCGGCGAAAGAATCAACTAATAGTTGGACCACTATGCGCATCATCGAAGGTTTTGCGCGAAACATACGGCGAACGCTTTATGCTTCACATGGAATCTGCATTTTTATTGAATCAATAAGACTTGTTATGATCGCTGCGAAAGAGAAAAACGGAGCTCGAAGATCTCTGCTCAAGAAAAATAACGCGCTGTATCCTTTCTCTCTAGAGGCGTTGCGAAAGATAAAACTTTTCTTTGATGAACTTTGAGGCACAAAATGATTACAGTTCAAGATTGGACCAAACAAAAACCAGAAAGAGGTTGCAAAAAAAATCTTCCTAAATATAATGCCAGTCCCTTGTTTATTCGGAGAGGTGATCGGACAGGAATCAAGTTGACGAGTTAAGCAATTGAATTCAGCAGCACTTATTTTAACCTCGCAAGTTAACGTCAGCCATTTCCTGCTACCAGCCTCGATACGCTCTGCAATTCGCTTGCGTTGATAGGTAAGGGGATGCCGCCAGGTCAGGCGGTGCGGCAATCGTCGGCGGATTTTTCCGGCTCACATCCGGAGCACATCGCCAACATTTAGTCACAAAGGGTTCGAACCGACCAGGGTGCCAGGCGGCTTGTCTGTCTGCCAGGAAGGTGTTTTGTTTCGAGAACTCGTTTTGCAGAATTTGTCCCCCCCCAGCGGAGCGCAGAGATGACCAGAGCAGCAGAAGTCGAAGCCATCGAATTGAAGCGGTGCCCACGATGCGAAGAATCGCTCCCCTTGTTAGAGTTTGGTGTTTGCCGAGCCCGCAAAGACGGTTTGAATCTCTATTGCAAGCGTTGCATTCGACAGAAGATTGCTCAAAGCCGGCAGGCCCTCAGGGAATACAAGAATGCCCGCATCAAGCACGGCAACCAGTCGGTTGCCGGCCGGGCCCGGGTCACTATTGACGCCAAGTCAGGTTTTTCCGCCAGACGCATTGCTCGCATGCTTCGCAAGCTCTCGCCGGCCGATCGCGTGCGCGAAGCCATTCGCTGCGGGGCCCGCACCCAGAAAGAGATTGCCCAGGTCACCAAGCTTCCCAAAGACGAAGTTTGCGATGCTTTAGCGAATCTCTTGTTATGGACGCGAGAAATTCGCACCCAGATCGTCAACCATACGCGGATGTATTTTGTGAACGAGGCTGCGGAGGCAGGAAAAGAGTCAGCCGGCCCGGGCAAGCGCAAAAGTGGTCTTAATCCGTCGTTTAGTTCAGTCGGTGTCCTGATGCCGGGAAGAAAACCTTCAGCCAGGGGCAAGCGAAAGTCAGTCAAAGCGCCCGCCGGCGTTCGAGCCAAAAAGGCGGGTATGGCCTAAGAAGTTTCGAACGGCGTCATTCACTGAAGGCTTTCAGCACTTCCTCGGCATGCTCTTCGGGCTTAACCTTGCTGAAAATCTTTTTGATCTTTCCCTTTTCGTCGATCAGAAACGTCATCCGGTGATTGCCCATGTAGGTTCGCCCCATGAACTTCTTCTCGCCGTACGTTCCATAACTATCAGAGATCTCGCGTTCGGTGTCCGCCAGCAAACGAAAAGGCAAATCGTATTTCTGCGCAAATTTTTGATGGGATTTCTCGCTATCCAGCGAAACACCGAGCACTTCGATGCCGCGGCGTTTGAACTTTGCAAAGGCATCACGGAACGAGCAGGCTTCTTTGGTGCAGCCGGGCGTGTCGTCCTTTGGATAAAAATAGAGCACGACCTTCTTGCCTCGCAGGTCTTTAAGACGCGTAATCTTGCCGGATCCATCCGGGACCGCGAAATCCGGAGCTTTGTCTCCCTCTTTGAGTGTGGCCACAGTGATTCAGATCCAATCCATCAGAATGAACGAGCAAATAGATTGTAGCCGAATAGCGAGTCTGTGTCCGCAGGCCCGTTTGAAAGGATGAGACGCAACGCAAGATGATTAAGAAGAAAACGACTTCGGTGAAAAAGAGCGTGGCTAAGAAGAGCGCTTCCGGGAAGGAAAAAACGTCGGGGCTCTGGATGGTCAAACAAGAGCCCGAGGCTTATTCATGGGACGATTTGGTGCGCGATGGCCGTACTGATTGGACTGGCGTCAGAAACTTTCAGGCGCGAAATAACCTGCGGCAAATGAAACTGGGCGATCGCGTGTTGTTTTACTATTCAGGCACCGGTAAATGCGTCGTAGGCATAACTGAAATAGCCAAAGCAGCTTATCCGGATCCGACCGCCGATGATCCGCAATGGGTGGCCGTCGATCTAAAGCCGGTTAAGCGCCTCAATGACCCGGTACCACTGGCTTCAATTCGCTATCACGCAAAACTGGCCAACCTGCCTTTGATCAGGCAGTCGCAACTGTCCGTGATGCCCCTGACGAAGGAAGAGTTCGAGACTATCGTGGGAATGGGTTCAGGCAGGAAAACCGGAAAGAAGAAGTAACCAACCACTACGCGCGGCGAATGAACTTTGCCGCCAGCCAGCCCACCGGAATCAGCACGATCATGTGAATCCAGTCGTATCCTCCCGTAGTGTTCCCACCAAAATGATTGCTGAGCATGAGCATGACTACCGGCACGGCCATGAAGGTGTTTTGCTTTGATCGCAGCTTGGCCTGCGCCGCAAGTCGCTCGTCGGGCTTTTGACCGGCCTTGATGGCTTCGATCATCTTTTTCTGCGCCGGAAGGATCCGCATCCAGACATTCGCCGCCATAATCGTCCCGAGAATGGCGCCCATGTGAACGTAAGCGGCGCGCCCACTCAGGACCCGCGTCAGACCGTAAGCCGCGCCTACAATTAGCGCGTAAGCAATAACCGCGAAAAGCTTCTCGTTCTTTCCCAAAGGCGAAATCATCAGCAGGTCGTAGATCAACCAGCCGATGACTAGCGCACCGAAGCCAACCGCAATTACAAACCAATAGTAATGCTGCTCTAAATCGAACAAACGGTTCAAGCGTCCGCCCAGAAATTGTTGATAACAGTCGACCACTTTTTGTTTCACATCAGGGTCAATCATGGCGCCACCGCCGATATAGTAGACAATTACCAGCAGGGCAAAGCCGCTCAACCAGGTAGTCCCGGCTTCCCAGCGAAACCAATGCAGCTTGCGCGAAAGCTCGTCGGGAACTTTTCGCTTCTCAACCACATAGAATCCGCCGCTGTGCACCATCCAGAGCTGAGCCGCGTTTCCGGTGGCCCGCATGGCTTTCTCTTCTTCGCTCAAGCGCGCGTCAAGCCAGGTGAAGTAGTAGGTGGTGCCCACCCACATAATGCCGGAAAAAACATGCACCCAGCGGGCGATGAAGTTCAGCCATTCACTGATAACGGGATTGATGTTCATTTTTGGAGTGCGGTCCCGACCTGTCGGGATCGCCGCTTTGGAAAGCGCTGACAAGTCAGCGCACTCCATCTCCTAGCTTCCGCGATACGTTGAATATCCGAACGGGCTTAACAAAACCGGCACGTGATAGTGCTGTTGCGGCTCGCGAACTGTGAAAACTACCACCACTTCGCGATAAAAGCTCTCGATATTCAGCGCTGCAAAATAGGTTTGCGTATCAAAGACCAGCCGGTAAATGCCGGTCCGCAGAGCAAAACCTGCTGGCAGCAAATCCCTGGCGCGACCATCGGTGTCCGTCAGCCCGGCGCCGATCTGTTGCCAATCGCCCTCTGCGGACTCGAGTTCCAGCCGCACGGCCACCCCGCTCGCCGGCCGGCCGCGCGACGTATCGAGGATATGAGTGGTGATAGCGCTCATCGCTGGTCAGAAGGTGTGAGTTCGAAAACTTTCTCAGCGCTATGCGGATTACGCCGATCATAGCGAAATTCCGCTCTTGCAAGTATGAACCGGTATTCTGCCGGAAACGTCGTCACATAAGTAATGACTTGTTCAACGCCGGGCTCCACAAAAATGTAGGAATACTTGTCGTGGACGATTTCGGCTTGCATCACCTTATGCGGAAACTCGACCCGCGGCTTTCTGTCCTCCCAGAAGGAAATCGGGTCCGACTTCTTGAGCCCGAGTACTCGTAACTCGATGCTCGGAAACCTGTGGACTACCACGCCCTTATTAACCGCATGCAATCTAAACTCAGCCAGATACTGTTCCTGCTGCGGTCCGAAAAAGTTGCAGTCAATACTGAACTCAACCCGCCGCCGGTGGGAGCCCTCCCGCCAGAAGCGGTAATATGCCCAGAGGGCGCCGACAACCAGCAACACAAGCTGAGTAGCGGCTATGATAACGCTCAATAGACTCTTCGTTGAGTCGTTCATGGTTAGTCATTAGAAAGAAAATAACTTCTCTAGTCTCAGTCGCGTGATTTTTCGCTGCTCCTCAGCAGCATTGCGTAACTCGGCTTCGCGGTCGTTTCCAAGACGCTGTTGCAGAATTGTCAGCAGCTCTTCCGAAGTCTTTCCCGTTGCGCAGACGATGTAGATGAACTCAAACCGCTGTTCGTACTCAAGATTCCCTTCGGCCAGAGCCAGTCTAACCTCGGCGTCGGCACCGGCGGCTCCGGACTGCTCGGCAGCCGACCACTTCTGTGCCTGCTCTGATTGGCTAGCAGCCGCTTTCTTTTCGCCAATCTTCGGATGGGCCCGAAAAGCCTCGAGCCAGTCTGCCTGATCCAGAGACGACCACACCTCGTCGGCTTTCGCCAGCAATTCGTCGATGCTTTGGAAAGGCCGCGCGCCGGCAAGAGTTTTCGCCCAACGCGTTGACCCGCAGCATTTCAACAACTCGGCCTGAGCTTCATCAGCCGATAACTCATTCAGTCGGTTAATCGATTGATTCATTAATTCTTGTCACTGATTCAAAGGATCAATGAATCAATCACTCAATTTCCCAAAGACTCGCAACCGGCTGACCCCGCCGTCGGGAAAGATATTAAACCGGACGTGTGAAACGGCCCCGACATCCATCAATTCGTCAAACCAATGCCGCGTGTGGGCTTGCAACCTTGTGCGCGCGAGTACGGGTTTCCAGACGAATTCGGGATCCTGCAGAGTTTCCAGCGGAAGATCAGCGGCGCTGCAGGCTTCCAAAGAACAGCTTTCCGGAAAATTGCCTTTGAAGTAAGCAGTGTCGATCTCAAGGCGCCCCAGCTGGCCCATGGCGCCGAGCTTGATGATCGTCCAATCGTGTCCCGGTCCCCGGCGCCGTTTGGTTTCCCAACCGTCACTCATGTTGACCGCGCGTCCCGGCATAATAAGGTTGTGGCGATGGCCAAAGAACATGTCGCTGCACGAAAGCACCAGACCACCGTTTTCCACCGCCGCCAGGTCGATCTCGCCGCCAATGCGTTGCAGGCGGTTCCAATCCGGGACGACTTCGCCGTAGACACGCAGGCGGGCTACGCCGCCGTCGGGATAGATTTTGAAACGAAGATGGGTCCAGCGCTGCTCGCTGGTAATCGTGAACGGATTCTGCGAGTCGCCGTTGAGATTCGCGTTTGGCAGCACCTCAGTCCATTGCACTGAATCGCTGATAAGATCTTCGGTCGCGGGGAGTCCGCTGATGGCGGCGGCCTCGAGCGAGCAGGCTTCCGGGTAATTGCCCTTGAAATGGCTGGTGTCGACCACGATCCCGCGAATTATTCCCGGCAAACCCAGGCGCACAACGCACCAATCGAATCCCGGCGTGCGCCGCCGGCGTGATTCCCAACCGTCCATCCATTTGCCGAGGTCGGTGTATTTGCCTTCGATGAAGATCGGCGCTGAGGACCTGAGCAGGTTTTCTTTCGGCGCAAAGAAGTCGTCGTTGGCGTAAAGCACCGCGCCCCCGAGTCGTTCCGCAGCAAGATCGACTAGTTCAGTAAAATCCATTGGCAATTAGCTCGAGATATACTTGGGCTGATCGTGCGTGTTCGTGGTTTTTCGTGTGTTAGTGGATCATAAGCCGTCGGCGGAAAACTCGATCCACGAAATAACGAAGTAGCGCGAAATACTTCCCGAAAGACCTTACTTAACCGAAGTCGATGTTCAGTCTTTTCCTCGCAGGATCAGCCTTCCGCGAGGTCCTGAAACAAATTCGCCGCCATCATAAACCATCTGCCCGCGAAGAAAAGTCTTTTCTACCACGCCCTGCAGGACTTCACCGTTGTAGGGAGTTAGCTTGTGGCGGTGATGGATCATCTCCGGCTCGACCTTAAGTTCGCGCTCAGGATTCCAAATGATCAGATCGGCATCAGCTTCGAGTCTGATCGATCCCTTCTGTTGCTCCCAGCCCACCTGACGGGCGGGCGCCGCGCAAAGCCACTCTGATAATTCCTTAAGTCCGAAACCGCGCGCCCTGGCTTCAGTCCAAATAACCGGCAGACGTAGTTGCAATGAAGAAATGCCGCCCCAGGCCTTCATGAAATCGCCTTCTGCCGGCAGCTTCATTTCCGGCGGACAAGGCGAATGATCCGAAACCACCATGTCGATCGTCCCGTCTGCCAGCGCCTGCCAGAGCTGTTCGCGGTTTTCGCGTTCGCGAACCGGCGGACAGCACTTGAATTCGGTTGCTCCGTTCCGGATGTCCTCGGCGGCGAAATGAAGGTAATGCGGACAGGTTTCGACTGTTAGTTTCGCGCCTGATGCTTTTGCGGCCCGCAAAGTTTCGAGGGCGTCCGCTGAAGAATGATGCACGATATGGATGCGGCAGCCGGTCTCACGGCTGAGCCTGATCATAAGCTCTACCGCCTGGTCCTCAGCGGCGCGAGGGCGTGACTGCAGGAAAGTGGCGTAAGCGCGCGGGTCTTCAGTGCTTGACGATTCTGATACGGAGCAACAGGCGTTTTCGATCGGCCCGGGCAGCTCGGCGTGTATGATCAAGAGCGCTCCCAACCGCGCCAGCTCTGGCATCGCCGTGCGCAAAAGGCTTTCGTTTACGTTTGGGAATTCGTCGACACCCGAATGGATTAGGAAACACTTGAAGCCTACTACTCCGCCATTCCAAAGGTTGGCGAGCTCGCCTGTGTTTCCCGGCACGACACCGCCCCAGAATCCCACATCGACAAAAAGGTTCTCGCGGGCCGCGGCGAGTTTCTCTTGCAGAGCATCGCCGCTGGTGGTCGCGGGAATCGAGTTCAAAGGCATGTCGACTATTGAGGTCACGCCGCCGGCGGCCGCGGCTCGCGTCGCGGTTACAAAGCCTTCCCATTCGGTGCGGCCCGGCTCGTTGACATGAACATGGGTGTCGACCAGGCCCGGCATGACGACAGAGTCTTCGCCGGCTTCAACCAGGGGGCAATCGGGAGGGATCTCTTCGTAAGCCGTAATCGCCGCGATCCGGCCCGCGCGAACGTGAACCGACGCGGAAGCGATCGCGCCGGTCAGAACGACTCGGCGTCCGCGGATAACGAGATCGGCTTGGTCCATCGCGTTTTACGGGGCCCAGTTGCTGGGAGGTGGCGGCGGCGAAGCAAAGGCTTGCCCGCCCTCAGGAAAGACGCGGCGATAGGCGACCGCGTAAGACCCAATCGTAACGGGCGCCACCAGAAATGCACCTACGTAGCAGCATAAAACTCCGAGGATTCCCAGACCGACATTTATCAGGATCAGTCCGAGAATGCCGCTAAAGTTTGCCTTCGCAGCTTTGATGCTGAGCTTGACCGCGTCAACCCCTGAGAGGTTCCGATCTGCGATCAGGGGAAAGGCGAACATGAAGAACATTGTGACGACGATGGCCACGGCCATTATAATCACGACAAACACCAATTCGAATCCCAAAAATGTGAACATGAAGCTTGAAGCGTCGTCGGGATCCATTCGGCCGCCGCGCGGCATTGAGGACATCATCAGGACGAACATGATGATGTACATCGGGACCATGACGATGACCATGGGAATCATCTGAATGAGGGCGGCAATCAGGCTCTGGGCAAAATAGTCAAAGCCTTTGAACAAGTCGCCGAACTCGACTTTTTCTCCGCGCATGCGGTGAAAGAAGCAAAGGTAGATACCAACCATCATTGGCCCCATTAAGACGATGGGCACCAAACCGCCAATGAATACGCCCACAAAAACAATTCCCAGAAACAGCCAGTACTGATCCTTAATCAGCGCCCAGGACTCTTTCACGCATTCGCTGCCCTTAATAACGTCAGTGCGAAATTCTACGTTGTCAGGTGTCATTGGGGTTCGTCCTCCTTTTGGCGGTCAGGGTCGGAGATTTATCACGCCTGTTAGCTACGCGCAACAAATTTGACTCAGACGAGCTCTTCAGTGGTCTTGATCTTGGCGGCGTAGGTTGCAAGTATGATCAGTAATATCAGACAGAACATTAATAGAAAACTACGCACTATCAACTCTCCTTAGATTAACGGTGTTAGAGTACCGACTTCAGTCGAGTTTGTTTCGTGAGCCCAAAAAGCCCAACTGAAGTTGGTACTCTAAACACCTCTGACTAATGCTGACTCACTTCGGCTCGGGCATCATCGGGATCTGCACGCCCTTGTCACGCGCGGTCTCAATCGCTTCTTCATAACCTGCATCGGCATGGCGCGCGACGCCGATTCCGGGATCGTTGGTCAGCACCCGGTTCAAACGCTTAGCCGCTTCATCGGTGCCGTCGGCGACGGAAACCTGGCCGGCATGCAAGCTGTAGCCGATCCCCACGCCGCCCCCGTGATGAAACGAAACCCAACTCGCGCCGCTGGCGGTATTCAAGAGCGCGTTGAGAATAGGCCAGTCAGCAACCGCGTCGGAGCCGTCCTTCATTCCTTCCGTTTCGCGAAAAGGCGAAGCCACTGAGCCGGTATCCAGATGATCCCGGCCGATCGCGATCGGGGCCTTCAAGTCGCCGCGGCGAACCAGTTCGTTGATCGCTTCGCCCATCTCGGCCCGCTCGCCGTAACCGAGCCAGCAGATACGCGCCGGCAAACCCTGAAACTGCACCCGCTCGCGCGCCAGACGCAGCCAACGATTCAAAGTGTGATCTTCTGGAAACAGTTCCAGCGCCAGATCGTCCGTCTTGCGAATGTCTTCAGCCTCGCCCGACAGAGCCACCCAGCGAAACGGACCCTTGCCCTCACAGAAGAGCGGGCGGATGTACTCGGGAACAAAACCCGGAATCTCAAACGCATCGCCTACTCCGGCATCAAAAGCCATCTTGCGAATGTTATTGCCATAGTCAAAGGCGACAGCACCATTTCGTTGTAGCGCCAGCATCGCTTCTACGTGACGCGCCATTGATTCCATCGAGCGTTCGGCATACCCCTTCGGATTTGTGCGGCGGAGCTCATCAGCTGCTTCCAGAGTCAGGCCGGCCGGAACATAACCGTTCAAAGGATCGTGGGCGCTGGTTTGATCGGTCACTGCGTCGACTTTGACTCCGCGACGAACTATCTCAGGAAGCAGCTCAGCGCAGTTGCCAACCAGGCCTACTGAAACTGCGCGCTTTTGCTCGCGCGCGTCTTCGCAGATATCAAGAGCTTCGTCCAGTGTCAGCGCCAGCCGATCGCAGTAACCGGTCGTCACGCGCCGCTCGATGCGCGCGGGATCGACCTCGATGCCGAGAAAGACAGCCCCATTTAAGGTCGCGGCCAGCGGCTGTGCGCCGCCCATGCCACCCAGGCCGCCCGAAAGCAGAAACCTGCCGCTCAAGTCGCCGCCGAAATGCTTTTCCGCCATCGACGCGAAGGTCTCAAAAGTTCCCTGCACGATTCCCTGGCTGCCGATGTAGATCCAACTCCCGGCGGTCATCTGGCCGTACATCATCAGGCCTTTGCGCTCGAGCTCATGAAAATGATCCCAGTTGGCCCAGGCGCCGACCAAATTCGAATTAGCAATCAAGACCCGCGGCGCATGTTCATGCGTCCGAAAGACGCCGACCGGCTTTCCCGATTGCACCAGCAAGGTTTCGTCGTTCTCGAGTGACTGCAAAGAACGGACGATCGCATCGAAAGCCTCCCAATTGCGCGCGGCTTTACCACGGCCGCCGTAAACGACCAGCTCGTCCGGCCGTTCCGCTACTTCCGGATCCAGGTTGTTCATCAGACAGCGCAGGGCCGCTTCCTGGTGCCAACCTTTGCAGTTCAGTTTCGCGCCGCGCGGGGCACGAATCGAGCGACTATTTGCCTGTGAAATCATGTGTGAAGATTAATAACAGAAAAGCTAATCTGCGAGAAGTTGTGACCCGGCCGTCCCTCCCGTGGCCACGCGGAAGTTCCGCGCCACTTTCCGTTAGTGGCTTAATTTGAGTTTTTCCGGTTCGTTTGATTGACTTACTGAAAGACTATCCACGAAACAACACGAAATTCCACTAAGACAACACCTTCGTGTTGTTTCGTGTGAGTTAGTGGACCGTTCACCTGTCTCTCAAATTGGGCCACTATCCCCTTTCGAGAACTCTTGGCGCACCGTTCCCGAAGCGTTAGAATGCAGAGCCACTGATGAAAGAGTCGTTGACGATGATCATGCGAAAACGCTTAGCGACGAGTCGGCCGAATGCACGATTCCGGATTGCTGCTGCTCCCCTCGCGTTAATTCTCGTTCTGCAACCGTTGCTGATTCAAACGGCCGGCGCGTTCGCCTCACCCACTTCCAAAAAGCAATCAAAAATGACCGGCGACCAGCGCGTCGCTCACGTTCTGTCGCGGCTCACGTTTGGCGCGCGCCCGGGTGACTTTGCGAAAGTGAAGGCGATGGGCGTTGATGCCTTCATCGCGCAGCAGCTCGATCCGGATTCCCTCGATAACACTGCGATCATCGCCCGGCTCAGAAAGCTGCCGACGTTGAATATGGCGACGCCTTTGATTATTGAGCAATACACGCCGCCAAAACCCGCCGCGGTTCCTTCGCCGTCGCCCGCGCTTGAGAATTCGCCGGCGGCAGCGCCAAAGCTCGTGGCTGAAAATGCCCCAGGCCCGCCGAACCCCGCAATGCCATCGATGCAGAACGAAATGCAGATGGAAGCGAAGAGGGACGGCGCCAGCAGAAGCACCGAGACGGGCATGATGCCTCCTGCGCCAACGACGAAACCGACGCCCGCCCCAAAGAATCCGCAGATGGTAGTGACTGAGTTGCAAAGGGCGAAGTTGTTACGCGCCGTGTACAGCGATCGGCAGTTGTACGAGTTAATGGTTGATTTCTGGTCAAACCATTTCAATGTCTTCGCGGGCAAAGATGCTGATCGCTACCTTTTGACCAGTTACGATCGCGAAACGATTCGGCCATTCGCCATGGGACGTTTCAGAGATCTGCTGGGCGCGACGGCGCACTCGCCGGCGATGCTCTTCTACCTGGACAACTGGCGATCGAGCGTCCCCCGCCCTTATCCGGCTAAGAATGATAAACCTGCCGGAGTTGACGGCGGCCTCAACGAAAACTACGCGCGCGAACTGATGGAACTGCACACGCTCGGCGTAGACGGCGGCTACACGCAGAAAGACGTGCAGGAAGTCGCGCGCTGCTTTACCGGCTGGACCATTCACAAGCCGAACGAGCATGGCCTGTTTCTCTATCGTCCCGGTTTTCATGATGACGCCGAGAAAACTGTTCTCGGTCAAAGAATTCTGCCGGGTGGTGGTATTGCTGACGGCGAGCGCGTGCTGGATATCCTGACGAAGCATCCCTCCACCGCGCGGTTCGTCGCCACTAAGCTCGCGCGCCGTTTCATCAGCGACGATCCGCCGGCGGCACTTATCGATCGCGCAACCGCGGTCTTTCTAAAAACTGACGGCTCGATTCGCGAAACTCTACGGGCGATCATTACGTCTCCCGAATTTTTCTCGTCGACTACTTATCGCGCCAAGATTCGTTCACCGTTTGAATACGTGGCTGCCGCGATGCGCGCTTTGAATGCCGACACGGATGCCGACCGGCCCGTGCTCGAGGCGATGAACCGCATGGGGCAACCGTTGTTCGGCCGTGTCACACCCGATGGTTACGCCGATCGCGCTAATCAATGGCTTTCCAGTGGCGCGATGGTGGCGCGCTTTAACTTTGCCAACGCTCTGGCCTCGAATCGCATCAAGGGCACTCGAGTGGACTTCGCCAAACTGCTCTCAGGCATTGATCAAGCAAACAAAGACTCTATCACTGCGAAGCTGACTGAATTGATGGTGTTCGGGGATGTCTCCGCGCCGACGAAAGCCGCGCTGGAGAAAGCTATGCGGGCTGATATTGCCGTTGACCCGAAGGCCACCTCGCAGACACCATCCGCCAACGTCTCGGTCGCGTACGACGCAAAGGCGCCTCAGACCCCAGACGCAGCGGACCCGCCGCCGGCCCATGTGGCGGCGTTGCTCACGTTGTTGATTGGTTCGCCTGAGTTTCAGCAGCGATAAAGACGGCTGCTGCACTCCAATGGACACCAATAAATCGTTGACACTCTGTCCATGCGGGCGTATTGTGCGCGCAGGATTTGTAAGTCACGGCTAGCCCACTAGCCTGCGAGACTCCCGCACACTAGTCCGTTAGCCTCCCATCAACCGTCAGCAAGAAAGGCGGCTTCTTCCATGTCTCGAATCTCCTCTTCTCTCAAATCGCTTAGCCTAAACCCTCAACGTCACGCCGCAATCCTGTTTGTCGTTCTGCTTGCGGGTTGCGCGCTTTTGGTTCGCTCCAGTGCGTCCAATTCGGTCGCGCCTATTAATGAACGAGCGCAGGGTCAGCTTAAGAAACGGCCGCCAAGCGGCTGCCCTTCCTGTCCGCCGCCGTCATTGAAAAGAATCTATGCGCCGGCAATCGAGTTACGAGAAGCCGAAAGATGCGAAATAGTTCTTAACAGTCGCAGCGCAAATCCGATCGAGGTGACACCGACCTTTTACACAATCAATGGCAATGTCGTGGTTGGAAATCCGATCACGCTCCAACCAGCCGAAATTCGATTTGTGCCTGTCGAACAACTGATGCCCGAGGCCTTGCGCGGGCGCCATCGTTGGGGCGGCATCGCCTTGTCCTACACCGGCAATGTTCTGGAAGTTTGGGCGCAGATTACCTTTCACGGTGTAGGCGGCGGCAGTGTCGATGAAACCTTCAACATTCTGGAAGAGCCAGGCTCTGACACCCGCGAGGCGGTTTGGTTGACGCCGAAGAAGAGCACTGCAGTCA
>JBBPID010000010.1:0-98789 GCA_038040505.1 Acidobacteriota bacterium
AACCAGCCGGATCGCGTTTAAATACCGGCCATGCTTGCTGCAGCTCTTTTAAGAGAAACTGCACTTCGTTCGTCAAACGTATCGTCAGACCCGCATCAGCAACAAAGGTGAGATTGAAATCGCCCTTGTTGCCGACTGCGTCCGTTCTTTCCGGGCGCTTAAAATTCTTGAACTCGTTGTGATCCCAGTTGTTCTTCTTCATAGCAAGCTCCTCGTTCTTTGGCAGACATGAACTTCGGAGGGGAGAGCTTTTGTTTGAAGAGATTTGAGACGGCCATCTCGCACACCCCGGCCAAATACAGCCGGGTGCATCGCAAATAGCGCCGGAAGCGGGGAGCTCTAAATGTTTATTACGGGAGACGCAGGAAAAGTTACGGAAAAAATTACAGTCGCCGCCGCGAGGTTACTTCAATCTTAGACTGCGAGCGATCTGGTCAGTTTGATTGCGAATGCGCCCGAGTTTGTCGCGCATGCCGGTGAACCGCAGCGCGTACACCGTCCGGTCTGACTGAAGATAATAAGTACGGCCAGCCATCGGCTTGCCAGCCTGCGTATATTCGAAGGAAACCGTCACGCCTTTCAAACGGCCGACGAACGGGTCTTCCATCTTGCCGTCAACATAGCCGGGCAGGAAGAGACGAACTCTCTGATCCTGATCGCGCGTCGCGTACTCGCGGATGCTCAGACCTTCCTCGAGTGTTTCTTTGCGAATCCGCAGATATCCCTCGGTGCGATCGTTGTAGATAAACTCTGTGTGCTGGTGAATATCGTCGGGCTCATCGACCAGACGCCAGCTCGACGACGGAAAATCCACCATGTACCCGGCTTTGGCGCTGGAGTAACTGTGCCCCTGGGCGTTCGTCTTAACGTCGGGAGCCGACGCGCCAAAAGCCGCGACGAGAAAAAGTCCGATGAAGGTTATTGCTGAGCGCACTGCTGAAACTCCTGTTAGGGGCCCTGGTTGCAGGGCAAGTGTTCCAAGGTGTCAGATGCCGGGCAAGTCGGCGTTGTTGTCCGGGTCTTGAGGCCCTAAGCCTGAGCCTCGTGAATAGCTTGCCGTTGCAGTCTGATCAAGTGCTCAATTCCCTTCTTGCCGAGTTCGAGCAGATTGTCCATCTGTTCGCGTGTGAAGGGCGAGCCTTCTGCTGTGCCCTGGACTTCGATAAATCGGCCATCGCCCGTGCAGACGATGTTCATGTCGACCTCAGCCCGCGAATCTTCGTCGTATTTCAGATCAAGTAAGGGTGTTCCGTCAACAATGCCGACGCTAATGGCCGCCACCTCGCTGATTATCGGGGACTTCTTAATCTTCTTTTCCTGCAGCAAACGCTTACAGGCAATCGAAAACGCCACGTAGGCGCCGGTAATCGCTGCCGTGCGCGTCCCGCCGTCGGCCTGCAAAACGTCGCAATCCAGAGTAATCGTGCGTTCGCCGAGCAGGCCTCGGTTGCAAATCGCCCGCATACTGCGGCCGATCAGTCTTTGAATCTCGTGAGTCCTTCCCGACGGTCCACGGCCAACCTCGCGCGCCGTGCGCGTGTGTGTCGAGCGCGGCAACATCGCGTATTCGGCGGTGACCCAACCTTCTGTGCGTTGATT
Organism: Acidobacteriota bacterium; assembly: GCA_038040505.1. Classification (GTDB taxonomy): domain Bacteria; phylum Acidobacteriota; class Blastocatellia; order Pyrinomonadales; family Pyrinomonadaceae; genus UBA11740. The sequence continues at coordinate 1,600 of JBBPID010000010.1, forward strand.
GCGAAGGTGCGGCGGCAGACGATCTTCGACTGAAGCAGCACAGATCACACGTGTGTTCCCCATCTCGATCAGCGCCGAGCCTTCAGCATTAGGCAGAAAGCCCGGTGTGATGCGCACGGGACGCAGCTCGTCAGTCGCGCGATTATCGGTGCGTATGAAAGTCATTTGCTTTTTTGAATCCGAAGACTATCCGCAGATTACACAGACTAGATATAGACAGTTAAGGTAATCAATGTTCGCTATCATTCTATTACGGTTTGTTTGTAAGTACTTATCTACGTAATCTGCGGATAGTCTGGGAATTACGTTCTCAGCCGATCCTCTCCCCAGACTTCAACCGCCTCTAACCGCTCAGGTTTGCTTCCCAAGAATCGCTCGGCAACGCGCGAAAAACGTTCCGCCGCGTCAGTTACATAAAAGTGATCCAAATCATCGCATAGTTGCCGCTCGAGCGCACCGGTGCCTGGCGTCAGGCGCGCCAGGCCTTTTTCTTTTAAGAGCCCCTTCACTTCGATCGCGGTCGCTTCACCGGAATCAATCAGGGCCACCTGCTCGCCGACTGTTTCCTGAATCACGTTCCGGAGGATGGGATAGTGTGTGCAGCCGAGCACGAGCGTGTCGACCTGCGAGCCCAAATCCTTCAAGTAAGTCTGCGCGATGGTCCGAGCCACATCGGCGTCGGCCCAACCTTCTTCGGCGAGTGGCACGAACAGCGGACAGGCGCGCTCGATGATGGTTGCCGCGGGATCGGCTTTGCGTATCGCTTGCGTGTAGGCGCCACTTTGGACAGTTGATTCCGTGGCGATGACTCCGATCCGTTTGGAGGGTTGGCTTCCGGCCTTGTTTGATCCGGCCACGGCGGCGCGCGCTCCCGGTCCAATCACGCCGGCAACCTCGATATTCAACGCTGCCCGAATCGCCGGCAGTGCTAAAGCTGAAGCCGTGTTGCAAGCCACTACCAGTAGCTTAATCTCGTGCTCAGCCAAAAACCGCGCATTTTCGACGGCGTAGCGTTCCACGGTAGCCAGCGACTTGGTGCCGTAAGGCACGCGCGCCGTGTCGCCGAGATAGACGAAACGCTCGTTGGGCAGATGCTCATGCAGCGCGCGATAGACGGTGAGTCCGCCAACGCCGCTGTCGAAAATCCCTATGGGAAGATTTGGATTCATTGCCAATTGCCAATTTCCAATTGCCGATTTGAGCGTTACGTAGGTGGTTGTTAAATTGGCAATCGGCAATCGCAAATCGGCAATGTTTTGGTGGAGGCGCCGGGAATCGAACCCGGATCCAAAAGCCAACGCCGAAGGACTCTACATGCTTATCTGCTTCTCTTTTCGCCAGGCCTTGCGGCCTGACAAGTTTTGCCCGGTTCCAACTAAGTGAAGCAACAAGACGTTGGAATAGACTAGTCCGGCTTAATCTTGCCCACCGCCACGGACCGAAACGGCGGGCCAGCTCAACTAAGTGACGTCTCACTCCGCGCGCATGAGCAACTTGCGGCGAGACGCTCGGTGCCTATTAGGCCGCGAGAGCTAACTCGTTAGAGTTCGCAGTTGTGTTTCCCTGAGATTTGATAACGGTCCCCACAGAGACGGACCGGCATGCATCGCGACGAACGTTACGGCCCCTGTCGAAGCCTGTCGCCCCCATTTTGCGAGCAGAATGATTATAGGGGATGGGTGGAGAGATGTCAGGCTGGGCCGGTAATCCGCAGATTTCGCAGAAAAGGCGGCGAAGGGAAAGAGTTGGTCCAGTCACATCTGGCAAATCCAGCCGGCGCTAAGCACGCAGCAAGGATTCTCCCTCATTAGCTGTGTGAACTTTATCTGCGATCTGCGGACGGTCGGTTCCTAAATTCATCAGCAAAGAGGCAACTCGTAACCTTTACGCCGCGACAAAAGCTCATGAAAAAGACTCTTCCCCTTTCGGCCGCGGTTCTTCTCATGATGACCGGCTTGGTTTTCGAGGCCGCCTCTCAAAATCAACTGCGGGTTTTTCGCGTCGGAGATTGCGTCGAATACCGAACCACTAACACGGCCAATCCAAAGCTTCGCTGGCGTAAAGGAACAATCACCGCGAACGACGGATTTTTCTACACCATCGAGCTGGAATCTATTAACGGCGGCAAGCCGAACACAACAACAGTCCGTTTGTCATCCGCACAAAAGTGGTTGCGTGCCTGCTCGATAAAACTGGCGCCGGGCTTCGGAGAGTCGGGATTCGCACGCCGGAAACACTAGTTAAAGCCGGAGTGGCGGAAGCGATATTTTGTAGAGAAGTTTGATCTGGGGAAGTTCTGGTAAGTGCCCTCTCGCATTGAGAGAGGGGTGAGGGGTTAGCGTTGCCGCAAAGCTCACCCCAATTCTGGGATACGCCCGAATGTGGGCGCAGCCCAATTCAAAAATCCGATGCGCCGGAAGGCCAGAGGCCTTTCGCCATCAGGCGGCGAAGCCGCTGCTTACTGCTTACTGCTTACTGCTCCGGGCTGGTCCGCCCTTCCTGGTTCAGGCCGCGGTTGGAAAGCATCTTCACTTCCACGCGCCGGTTCTGTGCGCGTCCTGCCGCCGAGCTGTTGTCGGCGACCGCGGTGGTCTTGCCGTAACCCATCGAGTTCGTGAAGCGACGCAGCGGAATCTTGTGATTCACCGCGAGATATTGCGTGACCGCGTCGGCTCGCTGCCGGCTGAGACGAAAATTCTTCGCTTCACTGCCGGTGGAATCTGTGTGACCTGAGACTTCGATCATATAGCCCTTCGCGGCCAACGCCTTCACGGCAAAGTCGTCGAGTTGGTGTTTGGCCTCAGGTGAAAGCACCGCGCTGTTTACTCTGAACGTCACGGCGACCGTGGCCTGCTCGTCGTACTCATCCAGCGCCGTCACCCGGTTATTCACGGCCGTTACTTCGCGCCGTGCTTCGGCGGCGACAGCATAAAGCTCGTCCATCTGTCCAGCGATGCGTTGCTGATTCTCCTCGACCGGTCCGACGCGAGTGTCAGAAGTGATCGCGGCGCGCATGTCCGATTCGTTGAAGCGAATCTTCTCGGCGAGGAGTTGTCCCTGCGGGTCGCCTCGTCCCTCAACTTCGACAATTAGTCCGCGCAGCAGTTCGCTGGCTGCATACTTTTTGCCGCCGCGGAGAAAGCCGCCATTGGTCTTGATGCTGGTACGGTCGTTAATGAGAACCTGATAGTCAGCGCGAGTGCGGTCGCGAACGGTGAAAGTGTCGCCGTTCCGTTCGATCACGACGCCCTGGAATTTCATTTTGGCGCCGCTCGGAACCTGGCGAAGGTTCATCGTGCGATCGTTCTGGGTCTGAGCGATCGAAACCTGGGCCGAGATGGACGCCAGGCTCATCATCAACGCCAATGCGAAAATCATGGTAAAGGGTCGTCGGTAATTAATTGCAGTACTACTCATGTGTTAGCTCCTTTTTGAGAAATATTTAGGAATGCAACCAGGCATTCCGGGTTTCGTGGCGGGATAAGACATGCCTAACCCGGGGGTTCGAGGAGAGAGAAACGAAACCCGTAATCTTTGCCTAATTCGGGAAGCGTTGTGTTGCAGAAAGAAGATGGTTGTGTGCTAAAAGGCTGATGAGGAGGGCGGAACGTTGATGATTAAGGAATCGCTAATTATTAGCGCGCCATCAGCTCACCTTCTGACGGTCCTCATGAAGGTGCGTTCATATCGGGTGAAGCACTTTGTCCTCTCGTAGTGAGCTGTGACGGCGAGGCATTCGGGATCGTTAGGCACGTCCCTGCGATAGGCTTCGTACGCGTCGAGGCTGGGGAAACTAAAGAGCGCAACCGCGACATCGTCTGATCCAGCTTCTCCTATTCCCGGAAAGCTAAAGGTGGCTGACGGCGGCGCCTCATCCGGGACGAAATAGCCCAGATGCGAGCCACCATATTTCTCAATCAAACGCATCCACACGCTGGCGTAATGTTCAAAGGCCTCAAGTTTATCTCGGTCGATCGTGTAGCGTATGAAGCAGGTAATCACGGCGTCTTCCTCCAGATCAGAAGAATATTAAGCTGCAATTCGAAAAACCCAGAATTATCCACGAACAACACGAAACGGCACTAATAAAAGCTCGCGCCTGGTCGCGGGCTTTGCCGGAAGGCGAGAGGCCTTCCGCACATCAACCGGCAAAGCCGCAACGGTCCTCCAAACTTGCGCAGCGCCAACAAGCTCCATCCGTAGCGATCGGTCTACTAACCGACTTCATCTCCTCATCTTTGTACCAGCACCGACACGAATCTGTGATGTTACCGCTCCAGACTGGGAAAAGTTTTTAATACATCCATCTATCAAGGGGACACTATGACAGCAGTACAAACTCAACCAGACGATCTGCTAAAACTTCGCGAGCTTGTGAAGGATATCGACTTCTGTATGTTGACGACGATTGACGAAAATGGCGATCTGCACAGTCGCCCGATGTCGGCGAATGGCGAAATCGATCACGCGGGTAATCTCTGGTTTTTCACCGGCGCTTCTTCGCATAAGGTCAGCGAAGTGAAGAGCACTCCAAAAGTGAACGTAAGTTTTGCGGATCCCAACAACCAGAACTACGTTTCGATCACCGGCTCCGCCCAGCTGGTGCGCGATCGCAGGAAGATTGACGAATTGTGGAAGCCGGAATTTAAGATGTGGTTTCCAAAAGGCAAGGAAGATCCCGAAGTGGCTCTGTTGCGCATCAGGCTCGAGAAAGCCGAATACTGGGACAGTCCTTCAAGCACGATTGCTTACGCCTTCAATTTTGTTTCCGCCCTCGTCACGGGTGAACAACCCGACTTTGGCGAAAACAAGAAGTTGGATTTTGGATAGACGAAACGCCTCACGGGTCACGCATCTGAACGAGCTGTCCCAGCCGCGTGACTCCGATCGATCCGTCTTATGCCGGAAGGACCAGAGGTTCGCAAGTATGCTGACGCCCTTCACACAGCACTGGCCGGCCGCCTCATCACGTCGCTGGAGGCGCGTACCCGCGAAGCTCGGGCCTGGCTAAAAGACAATGAAAGCCGTGTGACCGGCAGACGTGTCGAGCGCGTGGTCTCGCACGGCAAACACCTGCTCGGTTACATCAACGGCGATTTCTACTTTCACTCTCATCTGATGATGTGGGGACGTTGGCAGACGTTTGGGCCAACCGGTTCCTCTAAACGAAAAGCCAGGAAATCCGTACCTGAACTAACGCTACCTGAGAAGGATCGGCGTGAGCGCGCGCGCGTCGTGGTCAAAGGCGGTGCGGCGATCCTTCTGTCAGCGCCAATCTTCAACATTGGTGAAGGCGATCCATACAACCAGATCGAAAACCTTTCGAGTCTCGGACCTGACGTCCTGCCTTACGACAAGTCTTTCGATGGCGAAGAGTTTCGACGCCGGCTTTACCTGCCTGCACATCATGACGTCCCGATTGGCGCGGCGTTACTGAACCAGCGCATCGTGGCCGGGTTGGGAAACTACTTGCGGGCGGAAGTGCTGTTCAGTTGTAAGTTGGATCCGTGGCAAAAAGTCATCGACATTACTGAGCGCGATTTGAAGTGTCTGACGCGGACCATTCCTCGCCTGGCTCGCAGCGCATATGAGCAGGGTCGCACGGCTTCAGAGAAGGACCAGCTCAGAATGATTGCCGATCCATCGCTCGTTTATCAGCCGGGGCGCGAGTATGGCACGCGGCACACGGTCTTTCGGCGAACTAACTTGCCGTGTTTGAATTGCGGCCGGAAGATCAGACAGCTAAGACAGAAAACCTTTAATCCCGACGCCCAGGACGACGAAGAAGAACGGAGCCGCATCGTGTACTTTTGCGCAAAGTGCCAGAACGTGAGTGTGGATGTTTGAACCGAGCGGTCGAGCTACTGCCGGCTAGTGTCGCTCGTGACTCGACAAAAGAACATCCACAAATAAAACCGAAACAGCACTAACCATCCGCTCTCCCCACGTCGAGGTTCGGCATCTCCTAAGCTATAATCTCTCTATTGAAATCAGCGCGAAATTTGGGTCACTGTGGGAACCCACGTTGTCCAAAACGCGCGTTTGGCGCAGGGTAAGCTCAAGGCCGACGGCCGAAAAACTAAGTAAAAGGTTGGATTTATGGCTGCGAAACCACCGATTAATCGTCTGAAATCATATACACCTCAGGCAATCGTTAATGCGCCCCCGGGCGAACGCAAGCACCTTTTGCGGCGCTTCTGGTTTCCGGCGGTGATTCTGCTGGCCCTGGCAGCCGGCGGACTAACAGGCATTATCGGCGCGTACCAACTCAACTATTCGCAGGCTGCCAGTGAAGTCGCGGCGCTCGCAACTTACCGGCCCAGTGTCGTCACTCGCATCTACGCCGACGACGGCCAGACAGTGATCGGCGAGTTCGCGCTCGAAAAACGCATTCCGCTCAAGTTTGAAGAAATTCCGGAGAACATGAAGCACGCGATTCTCGCGGTCGAAGACGCGCGCTTCTACGATCACATCGGCATCGATCCCATTCGCATCGCGGGCGCAACCTGGAAAAATCTTACCAGCGACAAAGTTGAGGGCGGCTCGACCCTGACTCAACAGCTTGCCAAGAATCTGTTTCTGACGCGTGAACAGACTCTCAAGCGCAAGGTGAACGAGTGGGTGCTGGCTTTGCAGATTGAGCGGTACTACACCAAGAACCAGATCATGGAGCTCTACGCCAACCACATTTTTCTCGGTGCGAACGCGTATGGCGTCGAGGCGGGAGCCGAAACTTACTTTGGCAAACACGCCAAAGATCTGACGCTGGATGAAGCTGCCCTGCTGGCCGGCGTTCCCAAAGCGCCGGGCGAATACTCGCCCACCTCAAATCCAGTAAAGGCCAAAGAGCGGCGCGATCTGGTGCTGGATTTGATGGCCAAGGCCGGCTTCGCCAGTCAGGCTGAAGCTGACGCGGCCAAAGCGAAGCCGCTCCAGCTTGCCGACAGTGCGTACTACCAACCGCCGCAGGCGCTCTCCCCGGCTTTCGATTATCCGGTTGAGTACATCCGGCAGGATCTGGAAGAGAAATACACGACCCGCGTAGCGCAGACCGGGCTGTCGGTTTATTCCACTATCAACATCGCCGCGCAGAAGAAAGCTTATGAAGTTGTGCGTAGCGGTCTGCGCACGTACGACAAATCGCATACGGGTTGGCGGTCTTCCTACCAGGCGATCGCCACTGCCACGAACAATGGCGCCGGGCCACCAACGCCGCAGGAGCTCGCCAGCTATAAGTATCCCGACTGGTACCGCAACGATTACGTGCCGGGTCGATACCTGATGGGTCTGATCACGAAAGTGGATCAAGGTAAGGACGAGGCGACCGTCCGTTTTGGCAATTACACTGCCACCGTCACCGGCGCCGACATGGGTTGGGGCAGACGCGCGCCGCGCACCGAATTCAAAGCCGGTTACCTGGCTGAGTTCATCATCAAAGACGTCGATAAGAAGAGCCGCCGTTTGAAAGTTGAGCTAAATCAAATCCCCTCCGTTCAGGGCGCGATGATGACTGAGAACGCCAAGACGGGCGAAATCGTCGCGATGGTCGGCGGCTATGACTTTCTCACCAACAAATTCAATAACGCCGTGCAGGCTTATCGTCAGACCGGCTCGGCCTTTAAACCTTTCGTTTATACCGCCGCGATCGAGTGGGGCATGACGCCCGACACAATCGTCAGCGGCGCTCCGATCAGCATCAATGGCTGGACTCCGCATAATTACAACGGCTCCACCAGCAATGGCGACATGCCTTTGAAGACCGCTCTGGCCCAGTCGATGAATATTCCCGCAGTGCATCTGCTGCAAACCGTCGGGATTCAAACTGGCGCTCAGATGGTGAGGCGGTTTGGCATTAAGGTGCCAATGGCGCCGTACCTGCCGTCGGCTCTCGGTGCTACCGAGGTGCCGCTCGATCAAATGGTCTCGGCTTATTCTGCTTTCCCAAACAAGGGTGTTCGCGTTGAACCACACCTGATTCGTAAGGTAACCGACCGTGACGGAGCGGTGTTGGAAGAGTGGGAGAAGACTACCTACAAAGTGGTCAGCGAGTACGTCGCCTTGACCATGGTCTCAATGATGCGCGGAGTGATTCAGGGTGGGACTGCTTCGGCGGCGAGTTCGCTGGGCGTGCCGCTCGCCGGCAAGACCGGAACCGTCAACGATCACACGGACGTTTGGTTTCTGGGTTACACACCGACGTATGTCACCGGCGTGTGGATGGGCTATCCCGGCCGCAAGAAACCACTCGGGGATGACATGACGGGTGCACGGGGCGCGCTCCCGATGTTCATAGAATTTAATAGGGACTTCCTAAAAGATAAGCCGAAGGAAGATTTTCCGAAGGCGCCTTCGATGCCTGAGGACATGAAGGAGATGTACAGGCAGCGGCAGCGCGAACTGGCTTTGGAGCGTGCCCAGATGGCGGCTGATTCCGAAGAGACTGAGACCGATCAGACGACCACACCGAGCACGATTACCTCACCGCGACTGGAAGATTCAACCTTGCCGCCGCCGAAGAGCGACGAACCTCCGCCGCCGCGCACCGAAGCTCCGAAGACTGAACCTCCGCCGCAGACCGCGCCGCCTCCAGCACAGACGCGTCCGCGCGAAGTTGAACCGGCTAAGAAGAAGGGTAAAAAGGGAGACGATGGACCGCCAGGGTGATTTCGGCGTTAGCGGCTAGCCACTACTTTTAACTGATATGAAAGTACGCTCGGTTGGTGGCGTCCTCTAGGTATAGAACCAGTCCATCGGACCCCACGTAGGCCTTAAGAGAAAACTCCTGTTGCGCAATTTCAGGGTGATCTGTGCTTAGGGTGTACGAGCCATTTGTATTTCTGATTACCGCCTCAAAATTCGCATCGTCCCCGCTCTTTTCCCTAAGTTCAAATCGTATTGATTTCGTGCTGGCGTTGGAAACAATAGTTCCAGGAACATTCTCATAGAGAAAACCTTCGGTATTCTCGTAGACCCAAGACACGGTCACTCGTTTCGCGGATAGAATCCGGGCGGTTACATCTTGCGCACGACCTCTCGTGGTTGTCCGACGGGCAATAGGCTTTGGCTTTTGAACGCCTGTATCCCCGGCAATCCGAAATCCACCTTTTGCGTGCTTACCTCTTGTCCCGTGACTAAAGTCGTATTCTCGACGCATCACTTCTTCTCTTCATAAGCGCGGCGCTCGCTTATGGTTGGCTTTCGGGCGCTGATAATCCTGATCTTATTGCCGCGCTCTACATATGATACTACCAGCAGACGATGCCTGAAAGACTGACCAATCGAAATGAACCGGCGCTCCGAAAGCGTGTGATCCGGATCGTTAATCGTAACTTCAAGCGGATCAGTAAAAACAGTGGCCGCCTCTTCAAAAGAAGCTCGATGTTTCTGTTGATTACGAAGATTCTTTTTCTCGTCCCATTCGACGACAATCTCAACCGCAGGTTGCTTCAAGTCTCATCCCCCATCCTCATACTGAAGATGGTAAGGGGGACGTCAAGATTGCTAACCTTGCTAACCCGTGATTTGGCCCAAAACATGCGGCAGCATTTTTCGCCACCAGGGCCAATCGTGATTTACGTCCGGTCCCCACAAATCGAGAGTGTGCGGGATTTCTTTTGACTTGAGAATCTCTGAAAGTTGCTGACTGCGCTTCGGATCTTCGTAAGCTCCCCGGCCCGAAAGGATGTAGATGGAATCGGCCTGACGAAGGATTGGCAGGTAGTGTTCGTCGTTCAAGCCCGACAAATAATCGGCCGGATTGTTGAAATAGACGTTGTCGTCGTAATGACCTTTTAAATAAGACCGGATGTCGTAACTGCCGCTCATAGCAATCACCCCGCGAAACAGATCCGGATGCTTGAAGTATTCGTTGGCGGCGAGGAATGCTCCCAGGCTGGCTCCCGTGGTGATCGGACGCGCATCCGCGCCACTTTCATTCCGGATCAACGGGAGCACTTCTTCGATGATGTAACGATCATAGCGGGTTAACAGCTCCGCCTTCATTCGTGACGGCATCTCTTCGTTGAGCAGACTCCAACGATTGACACTATTGATTGAATAGGCGCGGACGCGGCCTGCCTCGATTAGCGGCTTGATCGCGTCGACCAGATAAAAGCGTTCATACTCAAGATAATCCGCGGCCGCGGTCGGCAGCATCAATAAAGTCTGGCCGGCATGGCCATAAGCGACCAGCGGCATTTCCATATTCAGGTTGGGGCTATACCAGGATGTAATTCGGCGTTCCATGAAACCTCACAGACAATCTGACTTAACAGCAATATCTTTGCGGCGACAGATAATCTCGCACTTCCGATTCAGGACGCAAGCTCGCCTACCTCTTGGTTAAGTCCAGGTTCAGTGGCCGGCACACGATGAGGAGACCCTCCAAACAGATGGACCGGCTGCTGGATCTTCTTCCCGCGTTTCGAGTGGTCTCGGAGGAGCGCCCCAGGCCGCCGTAAAAAAGATTGTCTTTTCTTAAGACATCGTGATAGAGTCCGCTCAACCACTAGCAAGAGTTATTGCCGTGCGACGTTAACACCTGAAGAAGCATAGTTTACGCTTAGAAAGTCCGAACACCCGAGGCGAGCAAGAGTTAAGTTCCCTATTCCCGACTTTAAGAGTCCCCAGGGTTTTCCGAAGTGATTTTCCCACGGCCCGTCCGGTGAACCAGTAAGCATCAGGCATGAAAGACCCCTACGATCTCATCAAGTTCGGCCTGGCGCATCCCGACGCCTGGTCGGAAAACTATGCGATCGCAACAGTCGTGCATACCGAAGGCCATTCGTATCGCCGCGTCGGCGCACGATTGCTTCTGAAGAAGGGCCGAAAGATTTTTGGGACCGTCAGCGGTGGTGGTCTCGAGGAAAGAATCGCCGCGGATTCAGATCGAATCGGGCCCGACCTTCACGCCCGCCGCATTGACTATGATTCGAGATCGGCGAGTGATTTGATTTGGGGAACGGCCACGGCTTACGACGGATTTCTTTCAGTTCTGATGCAGCGTTGGGATGCGGGCATCAACACCCTCTGCCGTTGGATCGATGAGCGATTGAGCGCCCGCCGGCCGGTTTTGCTTGCCACGGTAATCAACAAAGACGATCAGCAATTGGGGCGGCAGATTGCCGTCGACGCGTCCGGCGAAATCTTTTCTCAAGTCGACTCGCTGCCGATCCAGGCGGCGGTGAAGGCCAGGACCGCCGATCTCTTGGCTGAATCCACGGCCAGGACTAATCGTTACAGCCATCGCACCTGCGTTGCGGGCCGCGCCGAACTCTTGCTGGAATACATTCCGCCACCAACTTCCCTGGTCATTATCGGCGCCGGTGACGACGCGCTCCCGCTGGTTGAAGGCGCCAAGCGACTCGGCTGGAACGTTACGGTAATCGACCATCGTCCGGCTTACGCCGATCAGCAACGACTGCCGCTGGCCGACCGCGTTTTGCTGACCCAGCCGGACTCGTATTCGGATGTACTGCAGCCGGATCCATGGACGGTTTCGATCGTAATGACCCACAACTGGCGTCAGGATGCCGCGGCAGTCGCCGCCCTCGCTCAATTTGATTTGCCGTACGTGGGCATCATCGGCAACACCACGCGCACCGAGAAAATCCTGGCCACACTGGCCGCGCGCAATGGCTCGCGGTCAAAAGCGGGCGCCTCGTTCTACTATCCGGCCGGTTTGGACATCGGCGCGCATAATCCCGAAGAGATCGCCCTCTCAGTGATTGCTGAAATTCAGGCTGTGCTGTCCGGACGCCAGGGCGCATCGCTCAAGCATCAGGAAAGATCGCAAGCGAAATCGATTAACGTCAGGTTTCTAAAGCTTGCCGGAGCGGATCGAAGATAGCTTCAGCGCCGGGTTACCTCGTGGATCAAGTCGACGTCTTCACGACAAACATACCATCGTGCTTTTGCCGGTGAGGTGGTGGTTCTGATCTGCTGGCATCACGGCCACACTCCCGATCTCGCTAAGGCTTTAGGAGTTCCAGGCCGCCTAATGGATGTGGAAGTATGGACCGTGTATTTGGTTCTTCGGAAATATTTTCCCGAATATTACCATAAAGATTGGGAGTTATCTGGGCAATCTTTGGGGCGCCGGATGCCAGGAATCGTAAAAAACTACTGACTCAGAATCGGGGGGCAGAATCGAGGCAGAGAACAGATGAGTGAGAGCATGAATCGTGCTGATGTTACGGTGGACCTTTTCGATGTCTATGGAGAACGGCTCCACGATGACGTCGAGCTGGCGTTTCACAACACCAATGTCCCCACTTTCAGCGAGACTTATAAGGTCCAACTTAGAGGCAAACCCGAAGTCATTCAGGGCGTTCCTTCATTTCCCACAGGGCGAGCCGATGTTGACGTGAGGCCGGCGAAATATCAAGAGAGAAAATTTTCCATTTTTGTTGTGGGCCCGAGCGTCGGAAAGAACGAGATTAAGGGTGAGTTCTTCGTCCATCCAGCCAAAGCGAATCCTAAACTCATCAGCTATGCCGACCTGGCGAATAAGAGTTACGCGAAGGCAATCAAGACCCTCCTCGACAACTCCAAGCCAAAGATTGACGAAGCTGCATGGAACGCACTCGATCCGGTTAATCGCGCCACAATCTTGAACCTCTGCAGCAAGATGGTCAGAGAGAATATCGATACCGAAACGCCTGCGATGACGAAGGTTCTGGGCATCGATCGGACCTGGTTGAATCAAGAGCACCGCGAGCGAATCTATTCGCCGGTCGCTGACGACCTGCTCACGGCTCTGCGTAAGTTGCCGAAAAACTTCAAATCTGTAGGCGGCTCTCTGCACCATTTTCCCAACAACTGGTTGGGACTGACGGAAAAGCACAGTAGTTTCAAAACCAAAGATAAGGCCGGCAACATTCAATTCACTTTCGCTAAGGACGCGGAGGGTAAGTACTACTGCGACATTGATCTTGACGACCATGCGGGCATTCAGCACGTGCTGGATTATCTTGACCACAAGCTCTCAGGCGAGGAAACACATCCGTACAATATCCACGAGATACTTGTGAAATTTCAGAAGAAGGGAGATCCCGAGTACCGATTGTTGTGAAGTTCATTTTGTTGATCACGTCGGCGACAACTTGCGATCAGCAGTCGTATTAACGATTTCGCTGAGCCCCGCAACCGGGTTCGGAATGATGGGAGCAAAATCAATGGACGGCAGTTGCCGTCAGGGTTTTGTTTCAGGTTTTGACTCGACTGACTTTTCCACCGGCAACTCAGCGCGATTGCTCCAGTCCTGGAACGAGCCATCGTAGAGGTGCGCTTCGTAACCCAGGTAACGCGCGATGAAGTAAAGCAAGCTGGCTTGTTGCCCAATGTGGCAATAAGTCGCGACGCTGTCTCCCTCCTTGACACCCGCCGTGTTGAAGATTCCGCGCAGCGCCGTAACGCTTTTGAACTTGTTGTTCTCTTCAACGACGCTGTCGAAGGGAATGGTCTTCGCACTCGGAATGTGGCCGGCCCGCGGCATCTGCCCAGCTTCGGCTCCGGTATAGAACTTCGAAGCTCTGGCGTCGACGATCGCCACACCGGGTTTGTTCAGATTTGCATTCACCCAGGCTGCATCGACCACCAATTTCGTATTGGGCTGCGGCGTGAAGTGTCCAATACGCGCGGTGCGGACTTCGGCTGTCACCGCCCGGTTCTCAGCGCGCCAGGCCGGCATCCCAGCATCCAGAATCGAGGTGCGGCCGCCAAGACCGAGATAGTCGAGCGTCAGGAAAACTCGCGCCGTCGGAGTCACCCAATCTTTCCCGAAGTAAATCACGATGCGAGACTTGTCGGTCACGCCGAACTTTTCAAACGTCGCTTGCAATTGCGCCACTGGCGGCAACTCCAGAATCAGTCCGGAGCCGCGTGGAGTCGAGATATCCGCGGTGGAAATGAATTGCGCTCCGGGGATGTGGGCGGCTTCGTATTCGGCTTTATCGCCCACATGCAGAAGCACCAGCGAGTCATCGTTGAGATGTTTTGCCAGCCACTCAGTAGAAACGATCAGTGACTCTTGAATCTTCGAGTCAGTCCTCGCGGAAATCGAAGAGTTGCAAACAAGAGCCAAACACAGGGCCGCCAGAACCAAATTTCTTTTCATAGCTTCTCCGGTAAACCAGATTGAATAGCAGCTAAAGTACCGCGGTCTCTTCCAACAGTCTACCTTCCCTGAATCGTTCGACGCTGAGTTGGGCGGCGTCGATCAAATCAGAGCGGCCTTGCAGAATGAGATCGGCGGTAATGCGGCCGGAGGCGGGTGAATGCATTACGCCGTGGCCGCTGAAGCCGTTGACGAAATAGAGCCCGGCGACACTCGGCGATGGCCCGATGATCGCGTGATGATCGGGCGTCATTTCATAGAGTCCCGCCCAGGCGCGGCGGGGATTAACTTCGGCTTCGGCCAGAACCGGCACGCGTGAGGCGGCGTGGGTCAGAATCTTCTCAACAAAAGTTGGATCGAAATCGGTTTTGAACCCGGGCGTCTCTTCATGATCGTTCCAGGCCAGCAAAATTCCCTTCCCTTCGCGGCGAAAGTGAAAGCCGGTGGACATGTCGATGACCATGGGGAAACGTTTTGGTAATTGATCGAAAGGTTCGGTGGGAACCAGTTGCCGGCGCAAGGGCTCGACCGGTAACTCAGCCCCGGCCAGTCGCGCCACCTCAGCCGCCCAGGGGCCGGCGGCGTTGACGACTACGCGAGTCGAGATTAAACCCCGAGAAGTCATCACCCCTGCTATGCGACGACCAGCTGCTTGTGGAGTGCGCTGACTTGTCAGCGCTTTTGAAAGCGGCGATCCCGACAGGTCGGGACCGCACTCCACATCGATTCCGGTTACCTGCGTATCCAGCAGCAGGCGCGCGCCGTGTTCGCGCGCGTTGAGCATAAAGCCCATCATCACGCTGTGCGGGTCGACGAAACCGTCCGTCGGACAAAACGTGCCGCCCAGAATATCGTCGATGCGAAGTTGCGGCACCATCTCAGCGATCTGCTCCGGTGAGACCCACTCAACGTTGGTGACACCAAGAGCAATCTGGCGTTCTCGATTTGCTTTTAGATAAGCCAGATGCTTCTCGTTCGTCGCACAGAACAGATAGCCATGCGCCCGGTAGTCCGCCGGGTGACCGACCACTTCATCAAACTTCGAAAAAAAGTCGATCGAATACCGCGACATCTGAATGTTGACCTGCGTCGAAAACTGCGCGCGTACCCCGCCCATGCTTTTGCCGGTTGAGCCCTTGCCCTGGTGCGCCTCGCGCTCGAGGACGAGGACGTTGGTGCAGCCGGCCTGCGTCAGGTGATACGCGACACTCGACCCGACGATGCCGCTGCCGATGATGACGACGTCTGCGGTTTCCATGTGCAGGTAAAAGTAAGAAGGAAGCGGGGAAAAGTAAAGGTCTTAGGTTTGAATTGAGACAGGCGCGTACGGTTGAGTCACTGCTTCTCCATCTGGAAGATATTTCGACCGCAGCGTATGATGTCGAAGTCTTGATTTCGAAATTAACCCCGGCACGATTAACGATGCGACGATTCCTAATATCCTTCCTACTAATTCTGTCTTTCTCTGTTCTGTGCGAAGCTCAGGACAAAAAGAAGATCACCTTTGGCCTCTTCATAGACAACACGGGCTCGATGCGGACGCAGTTTGATGAAGTCATCCGGATCGGCAAAGGAGTCGTGCATCAGATTCACGACCGTGGCCCGGTTTCGATTTTTGACTTTCATTCAGACGGCAGAGGACCCGACGCCAGATCAGTGCCTATCATGCGAATTGAACAGGTGCAGGACGAGGCGGACCTTAGCGATACGCTTGATGAGCTTTACGTTGAAGGCGGGCAGACGACTTTGCTCGATGCGATCGAGGCGCTCGCCGAGCATCTGAAAGAGAAGGCGGACTCTTCGGACAAGGTGATTATTCTGATTACAGACGGGGAAGAAAGAAAGAGCTCGGTGCGTCAGAAAGAACTCCTGCAGAAGCTAAGCGAGTTGAAAGTGCGGGTCTACGCCGTCGGCCTGGTCGAGCAGCTGGGCTCGCATCGAGGAAAGGCTGTCGACTTTCTGCGTGATATCACCAAAGCGACCGGCGGCAAGGCTGTTTTTGCGAAGCGAGGCGAGAACCTGCAGACCTTACTTGATGGACTAACGCTCCCGGTCCCGTAACCGCCGGGGAATCAGCGCCCGTTCCGCAATCGACTGACGCTACAAACAAACTGCTCGGGATATGACGCGAGATGGTCCTTCTCAGCTGCCGGGACATTCCTTAGAAAGTCAGTTCCCTTAAATGAGCGTTCGATCAAATCGCGATTGGCTTTCCGCGTGTAGTCGGTGAACTGACTGGTCACATCGCCGCGCTGATTCGAGTTCACATCGAAAATCTTGACCGACGTGCCGCACGAATAATCGAAAGCCCTGGTGTCGATCACGCGGATCTGCGGACTTTGCAAAGTGCGAAAATGAATCAGGCCGCGCTTCAGATCATAGACGATGCTCCATTGCGTATAACCTGGCTGCGCCACATTACTCAGAATTTCAAAAGCATAGTTGACTGCGTCGGCTCCCGATTTCGACTGCTGATCAAATTCGCGAGTCCGCCGCGCCGCCCGCGCAAAACGATCCAACGAGCTATTTGATTTCGTCCGATCTGCCGGAGCGGTCCTCAGGTAGTTTAGTGATTTGGCGTAAGTGTCATTGGTCAGTGTCGACACCGGAAGTCTCGCTCCCGAATGCGCGACCAGTTCGCCGTTGAGGAATTCGATAGTGGCAGTGTTCCCAGCTTTGTCGTTAACCAGATAGTGAAGTTTTACTTCGGAACTGATCCGGATCTTTGTGGAGCTTTGAATTACCTCCGCCACCGTCGCGGAACTGTCCAGTTGATACTGGATCCATTCGAGCACTCCCACAGATGACCGCGCGTCGCGTTTGGGATATTCCGAATCATCCAGCCACATTAACTCGATGGCGAGGCCGGCCTCGTTTACGCCGCCTGACGGGTTCTCTCGGCCGTACTGATTGAAGGTGACGCTGCCATATTTCGAAACCCATTTGGCTGGATTCGAGATGTCTTCCATGCTTTCGGGACTCGCGACTTTTGCCACGCCCCGCTTATTTACAAAGACTAACCCATCGCCGACCATCCAATCGTAATTCTTGCCGAACAAGATCTCGCCGCGGTTCTTGAGACAGAAGGTGGTGCAGGCGAATGCTGATTTGAGCGGAAGCGCCGAAAGGAAAAGTGTAAGCAGTACGGCGCGTAGCAGGGCCTTTTTCACAATGTCACCTCCGAGACGTTCTGGAGTTTTGAGACTGGAGCGACGAACTTCAATACGCCTCAGGCGCCGCAAAGGTTTCTCCGCGATTGGAAGATGCAAAAAAGGCGAGGACCGCGGTCCTCGCCTTTGTTTTCCGTTCTTATGCAGCCCTCCCTGACGGTCGGGCTTCTGATACGACCTTACGCCGGCGCCGGTGTGCCACCGGTAATTGGCGGCAGAATCGGCTTCAGTGGCCGCGCCCCAGTGGGTTCCTTGAGTTGCGGCTGGTCGTCCGTGTTGGTAACGGGTGCTGTTTCGGTGTCGTCGAGCGACAAGCCCGCCACGATTCGTCGAATCTGAACGCCGTCGAGCGATTCGTGCTCCAGCAAATTCTCCGCCAGACGAATCATCGTGTCGCGATTCTCTTCGAGGATCCGGCGCGCCCGCTCGTATTGTTCGGTAACGATCTTGCGCACTTCCGAATCGATGCGAATTGAAGTTTCCTCTGAGTAGTCGCGGTGCTGAGCGATCTCGCGGCCTAAGAAGATTTGCTCTTCCTTCTTGCCAAAGGTCAACGGCCCGAGCTCGGACATGCCGTACTCGCAGACCATCGCGCGGGCCAACTCGGTGGCCTTCTCAATATCATTCGACGCGCCGGTGGTGATGCTGCCGAGAAACGTCTCTTCCGCAATCCGGCCGCCCATCAAAATCGAGATCTGGCCGAGCAGATAATCCTTGGTGTAGTTGTGACGATCGCCTTCCGGCAATTGCTGAGTCACCCCCAGAGCCATGCCGCGCGGAATGATTGTCACCTTGTGCACCGGATCAGCGTTAGGCACTTTCAATCCAACGAGAGTGTGGCCGGCTTCATGATAAGCGGTCACGCGTTTCTCTTCATTGGAGATCACCATGCTCTTGCGCTCGGCGCCCATCAGAACTTTGTCCTTGGCCAATTCAAAGTCAGGCATGGCCACAACTTTTTTGTTATAGCGCGCGGCATTCAGCGCCGCTTCGTTCACCAGGTTAGCCAGGTCAGCTCCGGTGAATCCCGGAGTGCCACGGGCGATTACGCTGATGTCGACGTCTTCGCCCAGCGGAATCTTCCTTGTGTGAACCTTCAGGATGCCTTCGCGCCCACGCACGTCAGGTCTGGATACCACGACCCGCCGATCAAAACGGCCGGGCCGAAGCAGAGCCGGATCCAAAACGTCAGGCCGGTTCGTCGAAGCGATCAGGATCACGCCGTCGTTCGATTCGAATCCGTCCATCTCGACCAGCAACTGGTTCAGAGTCTGTTCGCGCTCGTCGTGGCCACCGCCCAGGCCGGCGCCGCGATGACGACCGACGGCGTCGATCTCGTCGATGAAGATGATGCAAGGCGCATTTTTCTTGCCCTGCTCGAATAGGTCGCGTACCCGGGAAGCGCCCACACCGACGAACATCTCGACGAAATCAGAACCGGAAATCGAGAAGAAAGGCACGTTGGCCTCACCGGCAATTGCGCGCGCCAGCAAGGTTTTGCCGGTTCCCGGCGGGCCCATCATCAAAACACCCTTGGGAATGCGGCCGCCCAGCTTCTGAAACTTTTGGGGTTCCTTGAGGAACTCGATAATCTCCTGAAGCTCTTCCTTGGCTTCCTCGACTCCGGCAACGTCCTTAAAGGTTACCCGCTTTTGCTGATTGCTGAGCAGCTTCGCCCGCGACTTGCCGAACGAAAGCGCCTTATTGCCGCCTGACTGCATCTGGCGCAGCATGAAAATCCAGAACCCAAAAATTAGTACGAATGGCAGGAGGTAATAGAGTGCCGGCCAGAGGTAGCTATTGCTCGACTCTTCCTCGACCTTGTCGACGCGGGGCTTGCCGTTGACGTTCTCGGTGGCTTTCTTGAGCAGATCGTTCTTGGCGTTTTCATTGGTGAGCTGAACGTGGTACTCCCTACCGCTGTTACGATCGATCGCAACGGTTTCAGTCGCCTTGACGATCAATTGTTTCAGCTCGTTATTCATGATCTTTTGATCGAGCTGAGTTAGATCGATGTTTTCTGTGTTCTTGCTGCCCGGATTGACCAGCTTATAGATCAACAATGCGCCGGCAATGATTAGCAGCCAAAAGATGATTTGTCTTGCAGTCGAGCTCAAAGTCTTAACTTCCTCCGTGGCCGATCATACCCTAAATCGGCGCTTCTTGTAAGCCGCTCTACCGGTTTCAGGTTCCTAAAACCAGAACCCGGGCTCTTCAGCCCTTTTCAGATGCCACCCGGCGCGCTGGCGGTGCCTTAATCCGGTAATACTACGGTCGGCCTCGGAATATGGTTCATATACTGGTTCATATATAAGACCAATGCCGGCGTTTTTTCTACGCCTGATATCGAATCAAACCGATATTAAGAAAGACCATTGAGCCCCCGGGCAACTCAATTGCGCGCCCGCCCTGCTCGCCTAATAACAGGTTCTCCACCGCCAGAATGTGCACCCGCTCAAGTCTTCTCAGGTCCCCTCGGCACCGCCCAAGCCATTGCCTTAAGGCCCGCCGGCGCAACGCCGGGTTAGCCATCAACAGCAAATCCATCCGCAGAGTTGCCGGGCTTCGCTTCCCGTTTCGGTGGGTCCGCGAGCTTTCTGAAGCCAACTCCAAAAGCCTCGCAGCCCCTGCATCCAGGGCCAGTGAGTCTTCGCGCAAAAGTTCGGCTGTCCGCGTCAAACCCTCCACGACCTTTGGGTTAAAGCCTTCCATCAAAGGCAAAAGCTGGCGCCGCACGCGCACTCGGGCGAACCTTTCGTCCAGGTTCATCTCGTCCTGACGAAACTCAATGGTACGCATTCGGCAGAAGTTTTCCGTGTCCTGCCGCCTTGCCCATGAAACCAGCGGCCGGGCCAGGATTGTGTCCTTTCCTTCCAGCAACGGTCGCACGGGTTCGATCCCGCCCAGGCCGCCGGCGCCGCTGCCGCGCAAAAGGTTTAGCAAGACTGTCTCGGCCTGATCGTCCATCGTGTGTCCGGTTACAACCAACTTGGCGCCGCACTTTTTTGCCGTCTCGGTTAAGAATCGATAACGGACACGGCGGGCAGCCTGTTCGAGGTTGTCAGCCTTGCCGGCAGTTCGTTTTCGGGCGTCAACGCTTCTGACATAAACCTCAAGACGGAGTCGCTCAGTGAATTTTGCTACCCAAAGCGCGTCTGCCTTGCTCGCCACCCCGCGCAATTTGTGATCAAGATGAGCGACGACAACACTGATTATTAGTTTGCCGGCCTTAACTAACTCGTCCAGGGCCATAAGCAAGGCCACCGAATCCGCTCCCCCTGAAACTGCGACCAAAACCGTTTCACCGTTCTGCGCGAGCCCGAGTCGCCGCCATTCACGGCGCAGTGACTGCGCGAAGCCGCTTAATCTCTGGTGGCTGGATTGCTGTTTCGACTGCTTCGTTTTACCGGCCATAAATATCCACCAATCGTCCGCCGTTAGATTAAGGTCAATTCTAACATCGCATTTCTCAGGCCGCCGATTAATTTCCGCTCCCAAAAAGCGATCCACGAAATTACACGAAAGACTCTAAACACTCCCATCTAATGGGTTCGTGCGGTAGTGGCCAAGTTTGAAGAGTTTTCTGTTCTCCGTATTCTCTGTGTCTCGGTGGTGAGTTTAATTGTGCAGCGAACTTGCGATTCCCGCCCGCCCAAACGTAAGATCTCTGCTTAAGTCGAAGCTCAATCAAAGTTTTCATGCCCAGCCTAATCCGGAATTTTCGCGTCACGCTCGAAATGATCAAGATCGAGCACACGCTGTTCGCGCTCCCGTTTGCCTTTCTCGGGGCGGTGCTGGCGGCGGGTGGGCTCCCGACTGGATGGCAGATACTTTGGATAACGGTGGCGATGGTCGGGGCGCGCTCAACCGCGATGGCCTTCAATCGTGTGGCCGATCGTTACTACGATGCGCGGAACGAGCGCACTAAGACTCGCGCTATTCCCGCCGGAACGCTATCGATCGGGTTCGTCCTGCTCTTCACCGTGATCGCAGCAAGTCTTTTTCTGCTCGCGACGGCGATGTTGAATCGGCTGACGCTTTTGTTATCGCCGGTGGCGCTGGCCAGCGTGGTGCTCTACTCGTACACGAAACGCTGGACTGCGCTCTCACATCTTGTACTCGGATGGTGTCTGGCGATCGCTCCAACCGGGGCCTGGATTGCCGTGCGCGGCGCGATTGATAGTCCGCTGCCGCTTTTGCTGTCGCTAATTGTCATGCTTTGGACCGCGGGTTTTGACGTGCTCTACGCGTGTCAGGATTACGAGTTTGATCGCCGCGAAGGTTTGCACTCAATTCCGGCCCGGGTCGGCATCGCTCGCGCCCTCTGGATTGCCAGGTTTTTGCACGCGGGAGCATTCGCGGCTCTGCTTGCGTTATACTTCACAGCGCACCTCGGAATCATGGCCCTCGTAGGCGTGCTTGCTGCCGGCGCTTTGCTGGTTTATCAGCACACGCTGGTGCGGGCTCACGATTTGAGCCGGCTGAACGCCGCGTTTTTCACAACGAACGCGTTTGTCAGCGTGATTCTGTTGGTTACTTTCGGCGGCGCGGTGTTCTTTCGACTTTAACAAACTTGATTTGATCATGAGTTTTTCACACGACCAAAATTTGAACGAGATTGCCGCAAGAGTGGCGAGCGGCGAGCGGCTTTCATTCGACGAGGGGGTGGCTCTTTTTGCCACCGACGACCTGAACGCGCTGGGGAAGCTGGCCGACACAGTACGCCGGCAGAAGCATGGCCGCACGACCTATTTCAATGTGAATCGGCATTTCAATCCGACCAACGTTTGTTATGTCGATTGTAAGTTCTGTGGTTTCTTTCGCACGCCGCGCCAACCCGACGCTTATACGCACAACATCGAAGACAGCTTGCGTATCGCCGGTCAGGCCTTTGGCGAAGGCGCAACCGAATTGCATATCACCGGCGGCTTAAACACGAAACTGCCGTTCAGCTATTTCACCGATTTGCTTTCGGCCTTAAAAAAGCGGTATCCGCAACTTCATCTCAAGGCCTTCACCATGGTAGAGCTGGATCACTTCGCTCATTTCTACAAAATGGAAGACGAAGATGTGATTCAGCAATTGATCGCCGCCGGTTTGGATTCGTGTCCGGGCGGTGGCGCTGAGATTTTCCGCGAGCCGACGCGCTCAATGATCTGCGCGCACAAGTGCGACGCGAGTCGCTGGCTGGAGCTCGCCGGAAAAGTCCATCGCGCGGGCCTGAAGACCAACGCAACGATGCTCTACGGCCATATCGAATCCGTCGAAGACCGGGTCGATCATCTGGTACAGCTGCGCGATCAGCAGGACAAGTCCGGGGGTTTTCAGTGTTTCATCCCTCTCGCTTTCTATCCGCCGGAAACACAAATGGCGCATCTGCCTGGGCCTTCGGGAATAGATTCGCTTAAGACGATGGCGGTGTCGCGCCTGATGCTCAACAACTTTGCGCACATCAAGGCCTACTGGGTGATGCTGGGCAAGCGTCTCGCGCAAGTCGCTTTGCATTTTGGCGCCAACGACGTTGACGGTACGATCACCGAGGGCGGCGAGCTGACGGAAAGCTATTCAGTCGAATCCAACAATGAAGTGAAGATGACGCGCGCCGAACTGGTCGGCTTGATTGAAGAAGCGGGTTTTGAAGCAGTCGAGCGCGACACGCTTTATAATCGCCGGGCCGAATCAGTTCCAGTGACATCCCCTGTCTAAGTTTTTCAGAATGAAGAAAGCGTTCCTGATCCAATGTCTAAGCTTGCTGTTGGCGATCTCTGCGAGCGCGCAGTCAAAGCTCGACCGCGAGACCATGGGGCTGAGTGGTCCGGTGAAGGCCATCGAGACCGGCAGGATCGGATTAGACGGCAAGGCTGTCCCAAATCGACAAATTGAGTTTAATCGCGCTGGGAATAAGAGCGAGGAAACAAACTATCAAGACGGAATAGTCATAGCCACCTATCGTTACACCTACGATCCGGCGGGAAATCGTACCGGCTATGAAGAGGTTCACCGAACGCCCGCAAAGACTCTGTCTCAGCCTCGGCGGCACCAATACCTGCACGATGCTCGAGGCAACGTCATTGAATACACCGTCTACGAGGCAGACGGCACAATCGGCACTCGGTTCGTTTACCTCTATGATCAAGCCGGCCGCAAGCTCGAAGAACAGGTCTTCTACCATACCGGGGCAGCCGGCGGGAGAACCGTACACAAATACGAGGCGGACAAAGAGATTGAAACAATCGGCTACGATCCCGATGGTTCAGTGGCGTGGAAGCAGGTTTTCAAGTATGACAGCCGGGGACGGCAGATTGAATTAATCCAATATCGAGGACACACGCTCAGGTACCGGATCCTCTCGGAATACGACGATAAGGGCCGGATCATTAAGCAAGAGACTTTGGAGTTTAACGCTACTCCAGGTCTTCATATTAGTCATGCTCCAGTTCCCGGCAAGGTCACGTACGAATATGATGACCAGAAGCGGACCAAAGAAGTCACTCGTTATGATGCGGATGGCACTTTGAAAGAGCGGCTGGTGTACGCCTACGACGAGAAGGGCAGCCAAATCCAATTGCGTGCGTTTGATTCCGGAGGCGCATCGAGACATCAGGAGATTGGCTGGTATGGCAAGGACCAGAAGTTTCACATGTTTAAAGGACAGCTTTTTGACAAATTCGAATACGATTCGCACGGAAACTGGGTTAGAAAGATCAGCTCGCTCTTGAAATCCGATTCAAATCAACCAGAACCCTACGGCACTGAATACCGAACCATCACTTATTACTAATCAGCTTATGACGACCACTACAGACACCCAAACTATCACGCTGGCGCATTCGCCCGACTCGGACGATGCTTTCATGTTCTATGCGTTGGCGACAAACAAACTCGAGACCGGCGATCTGGAATTCAAGCACGTGCTCAAGGATATTCAGACCCTCAACGAGGAGGCCCGCAAAGGTACCTATGACGTAACCGCGATCAGCTTTCACGCTTACGCCTATGTCGCCGACAAGTACGCGCTGCTGCCTCACGGCGCTTCGATCGGGGACAACTATGGCCCGATCGTGGTCGCTAAAGAAGGCCTGGAGCCGTCGGAGTTAGCCAACGTAACGATCGCCGTTCCCGGAACTTTGACCAGCGCCTTCCTCGCGCTCAGCATTCACACGCCGAAGTTCAATTACGAGGTGGTCCCTTTCGATCAGATCATCGAAGCGGTAACCGAAGGTCGTTGTGACGCCGGCTTGCTGATTCACGAAGGCCAGCTGTTCTATCACAATCTCGGCTTGCACAAAGTTCTGGATCTCGGCGAATGGTGGCACGAACACACGGGCGGACTGCCCTTGCCGATGGGCGGCAATGTGATCCGGCGCGCCCTGGGCAAGGAAACCATCACTGAAGTGTCGGGTCTTTTGCAAGAAAGTATTCGCTACTCGCTCGACAATCGCGAGGACGCCCTGCAGTACGCGATGCAGTTCGCCCGCGACATGGATCCGGCCCTGGCGGATCGGTTTGTCGGCATGTGGGTGAATGAACTGACCCTGGACTATGGCGAACGCGGCCGCGAAGCCGTGCATCGACTGTTGGCTGAAGGTCACGAGCGCGGCATCATTCCCCACCCGGTTGACGTCCAGTTTGTGGAATAGAAGTCAGAACCGCGTGCGGTAAGTCGCGGTTGACATCCTCGCCATCCGCGCCCAAAATGCGGCTCAATATGAAAAGTCCTCGATTCCTCTTGCGTGGATTCCGCCGCCCGAGTGAAGTAGCCATGCTGGCGCTGGGCAAACTCGAGCGCCAGGTGCTGGACGAAGCCTGGGGACGCGGCGAAGTCAGCGTGCGCGATATTTACGCCGCCTTCGGCGAAAAGATTGCTTACACAACGTTGATGACCACGCTCGATCGACTGTTTCGAAAGCAACTGCTGGATCGACGCAAAGACGGCCGGGCCTTCTTGTATTCACCCGCACTCACCCGCGAAGAGTTCGAGCACGGCATCCGTGAAGACGTAATCGATGGCCTGCTGGGTAAAGGCGCTGAAGGCATCCAGCCGGTGCTCGCCTGTATCGTCGATACTGTCAGTGAGCGCGACCGGGAGCTGTTGGATGAATTGGACCGCCTGGTCAAAGAGAAGAAGCGGGAACTCAAACGAAGCACTGACTAACCATGTACGAGTTGCTGGGAATCAGTCTGGTACTGGCGGCGCTGCTAACGATAAACGCGTTCGCGTCACTGGTAATTGCGGCCGGCTGGCGTTTACTTAAAGGTGCGACCAGGAACCTTTCCGCCGGCACGCGGGCGAACCTTCTTTTTACGCTGCGTGTAAGCCCTCCGGCACTGGCGATCATTTGTGTCGCAGCCTTCCTGGTGCCTTCGTTTCTTACCTACGAACCGTACTCCACCGCTGAGGTTGTCAGCAAAAAGCTTGGGGCCCTGGCGCTGGTGTCGGCGATTGGAGTGGCGTTTGCGCTCTGGCGGGGCGTTCGCTCGTGGTGGGCCACGAGAACACTTCTGAAAAGATGGCTCGCGATTTCCGCACCGATCGAACTCGCGCGCGTAAACATCCCGACGTTTCGAATTCAGCATCCATTTCCGATTATTGCTGTGGTCGGCACCTGGACACCGCGGTTATTCATCGCCGGCCAGGTTCTCGACAAGCTCAGCGAGGAGGAGTTGAGCGCGGCCATCGCCCATGAATGCGGACATCTGGCCGCTCGCGACAACCTGAAGCGATCGTTGCTGCGCGCCTGCCGCGATAGCTTGATGATCGTTCCCTGTGGACGCTCACTTGATCGAGCCTGGGCCGAAATGGCGGAATGCGCGGCCGATGAGAATGCGGCGCAAAAGAGCCCGGCTACTGCTCTTGAATTGGCTTCAGCCCTGGTTAAGATTGCCCGAATGATTCCCGCGGGTGCGCACGCTGCTATTCCAGTGGCTGTCTTCCTGGTCGGCAACGAAGATGCACGAGGCGTCAAAGCTCGCGTGAGTCGCCTGCTGGAGATTGCTTCGAATGGCGGGCTGAGGCACGTGACCCACTCAACGCTTACCAGAGTTCTGTCGCTGGCGTCACTGGGTTTGCTTTTCGCCGTCGGCGCCCTCGCCGCTAGTAGCGCGCAGGTGCTGGTGACGGTTCACTCACTAATTGAACACGCCGTTCGCATTCTCAGCTAATCAATCTAATCCAGTTCAATCCGCGGCGGCCGCGCTCAGTGGTCGCGACAACCAAAAGAATATTGCCGCTGAAGCCAGCTGCAAGACAATTCCGAAGACGACCAGCACTACCAACGAACGGTCATAGAGAAATCCCATCGTCACGCTGCCCAAAAACCAAAGGACCCCGTAGGCAGCGTTGAAGACCCCATAAGCATTGCCACGTTTCTCAATCGGGATAAGCTGGGCAATACCAGCTCGTAACGTCGCCTGCTGGGCACCGAGGCCGATTGCCCAACACGCGACTGCGGCAATCGCTAACGTCGACCCGCCGAGAAAGCCCAGCGGCAGCGCCAGCAAAGAGACGACAATTCCCAACGCCAGGATGCGCATGCCAAGACGATCGAACAGTCTTCCGAAGATTAATGCCGCCAGCCCGTTTACGGCCATCGCGCCCGCATAGTAAAGCGGAATCGCCGCGGGTTGCGCGATCGAGGTTTTTTGAAAGTGATATGCGAGCAAAGGAAAATCCACGAACCCAGCTGCCAGCAACCCGGCGCCGGCAACATAGAACCAGAAGACCGTTGGCAGGTGCTGAGGGATTGGCCTGGTTTGGGTTGGGGGGCTGGTTAAGCCTGGGCGCATCATGCGCGCAATTATGAGCGAAGCGAAAGCGGCAATCGCCGGGAAGATGAGCCACAGGAAGGCCGGACCAAAATGGCTTTCCCGCGCGACTATGACTGCGATTAAGAGCGGGCCGAGGACTGCGCCCGTCTGATCCATGGCCGTATGCAAGCCAAATCCCCACCCGTGCCCGACCACCCTGGTTGCGTCGGACAACAACACGTCCTTGGCCGGACCCCGCAAACCTTTTCCGGTGCGTTCAGCGACGACAAACAGCGCCGCCGCTTTCCAACTTCCTGAAAACGCCAACCCCGGAACCACCACCAGATTCAGCAGGTAACCTAATGTTGTAAGACCCCAGTAAGCTCGTGTGCGATCCGCCAAACGTCCTGAGAGCACGCGTAACCCGGCGGCAATCATCTCTCCCAGGCCGGCCACGATCCCGACCTGGGTCGCAGTGGCCCCGAGATCTTTCAGGAACGGACCAATGATGCTGTGCGCGCCTTCATAGGTCATGTCAGCGAACAGGCTGACAATACCCATCGCCACGATGAAGCGAATGGCTGCTTTGCGTTCCGGTGTCGAAGGCATTTGAGATCTCTGCGGCCCTAAAGAGTAGTCGCCCCAGTCGAGACACTTGTTTCAATAACCTCGGCTTGAGTCTGCGTCTGCCAGGAGTCATCCACGAACTCTAGTAGTAGTTCGGCGTTTGTCGTAGGCTTTGCCGGCAACGGCATCACTTTATGTCGCTGACAGATTTGGCTTTGACAAGTTTCAATGATTTCTCAAGCGTGATCAAGCCATAATCACAAACCAACAGCAACCCAACTTCGGTGAGAGTCAGAGAAGAGAGGCGATGAACCGAAAACCGCACACGGACAGCGTTAAGATTCCGCGCTTTGTCTTATTGATGCTGGCCTGCGCCATGGTTCTCATGATGAGTGCAAGCATTTCCGCGCAACAGAGCTCCCGTGGCACCGTGTCTGGGAGCGTCAGAGATTCTTTAGGCGCGGCCGTCGAGGGGGCTGAGGTGTCGCTGCTGCACGTGCAGTCAGTTCTGCGCACTACGGTCACGGGTTCAGACGGGAAGTTCACGATAGATAATGTGGCGCCCGGCAGCTATGCAGTCATCGTTAGCAAGTCTGGCTTCGGGCGGTTCAGCACGGCATTCCAGTTGAAGTCCGGCGACACGAGAGAGTTGATTGTGGAGTTGGAGATCAATCCACTAAGCGAAGAAGTCACAGTGACAGCGGAAGCTGGTCTGGTTTCGGAAGCGCGAACGCTGGCCCAGCCAGTTAACGTCATCACTGAGCAGGAGATTCTGGACCGTGGGACGGAAGTTGTGGCTCAGGTTGTTAACGAAGAAAAGGGCGTCAATCTGCAACGCACCAGTCCATCGCTCAGCGCGGTTTTCGTGCGCGGGCTGACCGGGCGCAACGTCGCGGTCTATGTCGATGGAGTGCGTTACACGACCAGCGCTCAACGCGGCGGCGTGGGGACTTTCTTCAGTCTTATCGAACCATCAAGCCTCGAGACAGTCGAAATCCTACGCGGCCCCAACAGTTCACAATATGGATCGGATGCGCACGGCGGCGTCGTTAATTTCCTGTCCCGGTCGCCCGCTTTCGGTGACAAGGATGCCGAGTTTCACGGCAGCACAAATACGTTTTATTCATCCGTAACCAACGGCTTCGGCGGCAACCAACTCCTGACCTACGGAACGAAGCGTTTCGGCTTTCTCGTAAACGCAAACGGGCGTCGTATCAACCGGTTGCGTCCGGGAGCCGGCCTCGATACACACGCGGCGGTGACGCGTTTCCTCGGGGTTCCCTCCAACGTGTTCGGCGAGCGCCTGCCGGACACCGCCTTCACTCAATACGGCGGATTGCTTCGTGCCAGCTTCAACCTCAACGACACCACTCAGTTTCTTTTGAGTTATGACCGCAGTCAGCAGGACGGCGGCAGGCGTTACGACCAGCTCCTTGGCGGCGACGGCAACCTCATAGCCGATTTGCGCAACCTGATGGCGGATATTTTCTATGCGCGACTAAGCAAGCAAAATTTGGGCTTCTTTGACACTGGTTCGTTTACCTTCTCTTATGTCGGTCAACGCGAAGAGCGGGTCAACCAGGGCGGCAACGGCAATCCCTTCGGCGCTATAACCAGTCAACGCGAGCGCACGAACGTCTTTGGATTCAACTTCTATGTCGATAAGCAACTGGGTGAACGCAACACGCTGCTGTTGGGCGCCGACGTCTACCACGACAAGATCGCGGCGCCGGCATTTACTACCGACCCGGTCACGCGCGTGGTTACCAGTTCTCGTCCGCGCATTCCGAATGGGGCGCGCTATCTCTCGTACGGCTTTTTTGCCCAGGATGTTTTCAACGCGATTCCCGATCGCCTGCACCTGAGCGGCGCTGTCCGCTACAGCGTCGCTTCCTATCGCGCGCGCGCGGCCGACGCTCCGGTCGTCGGGGGCCGTCCTTTGTTTTCTGACGACAGCGAACGCTTTGGCGCGTTGTCTGGCCGCATCGGAGTGGTGATTAATGTCGGCGGTGGCTTTGATATCGCCGGGAAATACGCGCGTGGTTTTCGCGCGCCCAACACCACGGACCTGGGAATTGTCGGACTGGTCGGCACTGGATTTGAGGTTAACTCGCAGACCGCTGCGAGTCTCGGCGGTTTCATTGGCACAACCGCGGGCACTGATGCTGTTTCCACGGGCATCCCAATCACACGCTTAGGTCCGGAGAGCAGCGACAGTTTCGATCTTAGCTTGCGCTATACCAGCAAACGGTTTGCGGCCGAGTTAATAGGATTTACGACCAAACTGAACGATGTTTACTTCGATCAGGCGCTCATTCTGCCGCCGGGAGCCTTCGGCAAATTCCTTGGCAGTGAGCCGATTACCTTCCAGGACACGAAGGGGTGGGTATCTGTAGGCACTACTCCGGGCACGCCCGGTAGTCCGGTGCTCGTGCGCGTGAATTACGATGCGGCGCGTTTCAGCGGTGTCGAATTCAACGCTCAGGCGCGGTTCAATGAGCAATTCAGCGCCAAGGGCAACTTCACTTACATCCGGGCCTACAGTCTGCTTAATGGACTGCCGCCTAACGTCGAAGGCGGCGTACCAAACCCGGCAGTCAACCTTAGCCTGCGCTACCAACCACGTGCGCGATTCTACATTGAGGGATACGCGACCTTTACCGGTCGCCAGCGGCGTCTCTCTTCGCTCGACCTGTTGGACCGGCGTACTGGCGCAGCACGTTCGCGCGCTGCTATTCAAAGCTTCTTCCGTCGCGGCGCCTGTGTGCGCGGACTGACGACTCCGGGAGGCGGCGGCTGCACCACCGCCGGCGGCATTTTGATTCCAACGGGAGAGACACTCACCCAGGTGCAGAACCGCCTGCTTCCACTAGGCGCAACCATTAATGGCGTGACCGTGACGGACAACAGCAACGTCCCCATGTTCACCGCCGTTCCGGGCTATGGACTGGTGGGTTTGCGCGGTGCGATTCGTTTTGGTGAGCGCTCAGAATTCCGATTCGATTTTGAAAATATCGGCGACAAGCAATATCGCGGCATCAGTTGGGGCATCGATGGCGCCGGTCGCGGTGTGACGCTCGGCTATCGCTACAAATTCTAGAGATCTGCCGTCTACTTCCCGAACCAACCGATCGGCTTGCCTGAGAGATCGACCCAAACACTCTTTACCTGGGTATAGAGTTCGAGGGCGTGCTTGCCCATCTCGCGGCCATAGCCCGATTGCTTGTATCCACCAAATGGCGACGCGGCGTTCATCATATTGAACGTATTTATCCACACAACGCCGGCTTTCACCGCCCGCGCAAACCGGTGCGCCCGCGTAATGTCGCGGGTCCAGATGCCGGCTGAGAGTCCGTACATCGTCTCGTTTGCCTGGCGAAGGAGATCGTCATCATTATCGAAGGTAATTACCGAAGAGACCGGGCCGAAGATCTCTTCCTGCGCGACTCGCATCGAGTTATTCACTTCGCTAAAGATTGTTGGTTGAAAGAAGTAGCCGTTCTGAAACGCACCTGACAACGCCGGTTGCTCGCCTCCGGCAAACACAGTCGCGCCTTCTTCGCGGGCGATATCCACGTAACTCTTGATCCGGTTTAGCTGTTCTTCGGAAACCTGCGGCCCCATCAGGGTCGCCTTGTCCATCGGATCGCCGACCGTGATCTTTTCGGCTTGCTCTTTGAATCGCCCCAGAAATTCTTCTTTCACAGATTCTTCGACGAACAGACGCGATCCGGCGCAACACACCTGCCCCTGATTGAAAAAGATTCCCATCATCGCGCCGGCGACGGCTTGATCCAGATCTGCGTCGGCAAAGACTACGTTCGGCGCTTTGCCGCCAAGCTCGAGCGAAACTTTGGTCAAGTTCTCGGCAGCCGATTTCGCAATCAGCTTCCCTACCTGTGTCGAGCCGGTGAAAGCAATCTTGTCGATCCCTGGATGTCCGGCTAAGGCCGCGCCGGCGGTTTCGCCATAACCCGGGATGATATTCACCACGCCTTCGGGAAAACCGGCTTCCTGAATCAGCTTGGCGAGCTCCAGAGAAGTAACCGGCGTTTGCTCCGCCGGTTTCAGCACGACCGTGTTGCCACAGGCCAGCGCCGGCGCCAGTTTCCAGGCGGCCATCAAGAGGGGAAAGTTCCAGGGAATAATCTGCCCGCAAACTCCGACCGGCTCGCGCAGAGTGTAATTGAACATCTGACCCGGCACGGGAATCGTCTCGCCCTCGATCTTGGTCGACCAGCCGGCAAAGTATTCAAAGTTTTCAACCACGCCCGGCAGATCGATGTAGGTCGACTCCTTAATCGGCTTGCCATTATCCGAAGTCTCCAGCGCCGCCAATTCCCCCGCGTGCTGTTCGATTAACTGGGAAAGCTTGTAAAGCAGCCGGCCCCGATCGCGCGCGCTCATCTTTGACCACTTTCCGTTAAGGGCTTTGCGGGCCGCGGCCACCGCCTTGTCAACGTCGGCCTGTTCAGCTTCGGCAACTTCGGCGAACGTTTCGCCGGTGGCCGGATTTGGCGTCTTGAAAGTCTTTCCGGACTCGGCATCGACAAATTGACCGTCAATGAAGAGTTGATAGCGGCGTGGCGTGGTTTGCGCGGGCGATGTTGATGACATAACTGCAATCTCCAGTTCAAATCTCAGGTTGATGATTAAGTATGATGTGACTCTAACATCCGCTAATCGCGAAAGTCTAAGCCACTAACCGGGCTCTCTGTAATTCTCAGGTTCACAGAGGCGAAGGGTGGGATTACACTAGCGTCCATGACCAATCACACCTGGCCCGAGCTTATCCTCGAAGAATGGCAAGAAACACTGGCGACGTTGCACATGTGGTCGCAGGTAGTAGGCAAGATCCGGCTCGAGCAGACACCGCTGGTGAATCATTGGTGGAATGTGCCGCTCTATGTTTCGGCGCGCGGACTGACGACTTCAGCCATGCCGTATGAGGATCGCATCTTCGAAATCGAATTCGATTTCATCGATCATCAGCTCCTGATTGAGTGCAGTGACGGCGCCGCGAAGACGTTGCCGTTGCGACCCCAAACAGTCGCCGATTTCTATCAGGAGACCATGTCCGCGCTGCGAGAATTAGGAATCTCAGTAGAGATATGGCCGATGCCGGTCGAGGTGCCGAACCCTATTCGCTTTGATGAGGATCGGGTCCATAAATCTTACGACGCCGAATATGCGAATCGCTTTTGGCGGGCCCTGGTTGCGATAGACGAGGTCTTCAAAGACTTTCGCGCCCGCTTTATCGGCAAGGTCAGCCCCGTACATTTTTGGTGGGGGAGTTTTGACCACGCGGTTACGAGATTTTCCGGCCGGCCCGCGCCTGCCCGCGCCGGGGCCGACCGAATCACCGTCGAAGCCTACTCGCACGAAGTAATCAGTCATGGCTTCTGGCCCGGCGGCAACGGCGTGCAAGCGGCTTTCTATTCCTACACCGCGCCCGAGCCGGCCGGCTTGAGCGAAGCAAAGATCAAACCCGCCGCCGGTTTCTATTCACAGGACATGAAAGAATTCTTGATGCCTTACGACGCCGTCCGCCAGTCCCCCTCACCCGAGCAGGCCTTGATGGATTTTCTCCAGAGCACGTACGAGGCGGGAGCTGACCTGGCAAAGTGGGATCGAAAGGCTTTGGAGAGATCGGGAGCGTCCGCAAGGCCCTAATTTGAAAAGAAGCAAAACGATCGGTTCCCTCAAATCGCTCCGATTTGCTTATACATCTTCATGAAATCGAAGTTGTTCCAGGCTTCGACAAACCTACCGTTTTTGATTCGGGTAATCGCGATGCCGGTAAACTCGACCGGCGACTGCGTCGCTTTGTATCCCAAACTGTCGCCTTCGTGACGGCCGTGAACACTACAACGCGACGCAACCAGATCGCCCTCACCTATTTGATCTTCTACGACGACGCTGATGTCCGGAAAGGCTTCGCGGAATTGCGAGTGGAATGGCAGAAATCCGGCGGGTCCGCGCAAAGGCTGCGCCGCATCTTCTGAGAGGCCATGGACGACGCAGTCGGCGTCCATCATCTCGGGGATCGCCTCGGGGCGACCTTTGCCCCAAACCTCCTCAAACCAGCGGCGAACAATCGCTTTGTGTTCTTCAATTGAGTCTCGTTCAGACATGAGGAACCTCCTTAGGATATGGGAACAGGTTGAGATCAATTGCCAGCCAACGACTGGACGAGACGTAGGCTCGTCCAAAAACCATTTGCCGTCAAGTTAGATCCCGGCCCGAAGGGCCGACATGCAATAGCTCACGCTCAGAGTAACTAATCTCGCATTAAGACACGGCACAGGATTCCTACTCTACATCCTTCTCATCGACATGAAACTTGTGCATGACGCGATGAGCCACCGGCGAAAGAATAATTCCCATCAGCGCGATCAGGATTAGGCCGCTGAAGAGCGCATAAATCGAAGCGAAGACTTTGGCTGCATCATTCGGCAACTGATTCACCGGCCCCATGCCGCCGAGAATCATCGAAGCCTCAAGCAGCGAATCAATCCAATTAAACCCCGCCAGCAGGTGATAGCCGAAAATGCCAATGAGCAGAGCCACCAGGATCAGGCCCAGACCAACTGCTAAAGACGCGATGATGCGCCGGACATAAACGTTGAAGGGAGCCAGCTGCTCATGTTTTCTTTCAAAAAGCAGCGAGTCGCGCCACGTCTTTTTGCTTTTCTTAGCCAAAGTTTACTCCTAAGGACACCGCACGCGGATGGCCTGCGTCAGGATTTGGAAAGTCGCCGGCAAGCGGCCCACAACTTCCCCATCCAGTTCGACCCGGACCTCCTCGTCCTTTTTGACGGGTCGGGCCACAACTTGCCTGGCAAGCGCATGAGTTACTTCGTTCATCCGCAGGTGCGCGCCGAAATAAAGGCGCGGCGAGTTGGCGAGAATTCTAAAGGCGCTGGCATCGCCGATGGTAATAATGTCGAACTTGCCATCGTCCAGTTTGGCGTCCGGCGCAATCTTCATCGCCCCGCCGTAATACCGCGCGTTCGCTACGCAAAACTCAGCCACTCGCAAACGCCGTTCAGGCAGCTCGTCGAGCTGCACATGAATTTCCGTGGGCGTCGAAGAAAGCGTGGTCTGGACTGTCGCCG
Source organism: Acidobacteriota bacterium (assembly GCA_038040505.1). Taxonomy (GTDB): domain Bacteria; phylum Acidobacteriota; class Blastocatellia; order Pyrinomonadales; family Pyrinomonadaceae; genus UBA11740. Next base: position 36,318 of record JBBPID010000010.1, read on the forward strand.
CCGCGTAGGAAAGCTTGCTGGTGAATTTACGCGGGGTAAAGCCCGGAATCCATTTCTTAGCTTCGCCACTGGAGGTTTTGTCGAGCACGGCCGTGCTCATGCCAAAGCTGGACACGTTGATAAAAAAGCGCGTCTCGCGTTCACCGCTGTCGTTCACAAAAGTTACGCGGCCCGCATCGATCACACGGGTGCGGCCGTCACGCAACGCCCGGGCAGCCGCCGCAATATTTGTTGGCATTCGCAGTGTGCGCCGGAAATCGCCGCCGGTGCCGCTCGGCAACACTCCCAGCTCTGTTGCCTGATTGGCTTCGATGATTCCATTTACGACTTCCGAGATAGTGCCGTCGCCGCCACAGGCGATTATCAGTTTCGTGCCCTGGGTGGCCGCCTCGGCGGCGAGCCGGCGTCCATCACCGGGCGCTTCGGTAAACGCCACTGAGAACGCGCCGAAGTGCGTGCGCAGGTCGCTGGCAATCTTTGGCCACGAGTCGCGCGTCGCGCCGTCGGCGGAAGCAGGATTTACTATTACGAGCGGCAGCGTCATTGGCTGAGAGACGACTCAGAAAATCGTCTTGTTGCTTTGCATCTGGATAAGGAGTAGCTTCCAGGTCAACACTAGCAGAATCGACAAAAGGAGGAAAACCCGCGTGCTCTTTAAATCCAATGTTCCCATGTCGCACCGGGCCGCCTTTGTCCTCGCCGGCTTATATACGACCACCCCGCTGCTGCGTTTGGCTCAGGGCGCAAGTCTCGACCCTCTCGACTTTCTGGCGGCAGCTCTTTTCTGGATCCTCGTAGTTTATCAGTGGCGGGAGCGGAGAACTTTGACGTGGCAGGTCAGAAATGCGGCGGGGTTATGGTCACCACACCCCGGCGGACTTCTTGCAAACAAGAATTGACCGGCTTTTGTCCTCAATTAAACCGGTCTACTGGGTGATGTTGATTCTCGCGGCGTTCGTTGTCCTTTGCATCCTAAGTCTTCGTGGCTGATTGAATGGCGCGGTCCCCTTCGCCCAACTCCGCAATCTTGCTCATTACAAAATCGGCGATTTCTTTGTAAGTGCGGAGTCTATCCGGCTTCACCATAAACTCTGAAAAGTCGATTTGCGGGCCAAAGTGAATGCGAATCTTGTCACCGCCAAACCAATTTCCCAGGACCTGTTTTGCGAGCTTATTACCCAGACCGGCGATGAAGACTGGAATGACCTGTGGGTTGGCATCCTTGATCAATTTGCCCACGCCGGGTTGCGAGCGCAGATACGAATAAGGATCGGGGCCTTTGTTACGCGTGCCCTCGGGATGAAACCCAATTACATTTCCTGCGCCTTCGCGGCAAAGCTGGGCCAGCCGCCGCATTGAATATTTGTCAAAGTCGCGCTTCGCGGGAATCGGGTCTTCGCCAGTGACAAAGAACGGCGGATACATCGACCACCAGCCCATTATCAGGTTTACAAACATGCCGGCAGGCGATTGGTAGAAGAAGCGGCCGCGAACGGGAAAGAAGAGCTGCTTGCGCCAGCGCGTGCGGCGAAACAAGACGGTCGAGACTGTGTAGTAATCGAAGAACGATCGATGATTGGCAACTAACAGGATTGGTCTGTCATGATCGACCGCTTCGATGTTCTCGAAACCGTAAACGCGTATCAGATTGTAAGTCGAAAGCTGAATCCAGCCGGCGCCAAAGACGCTCTGGCACCAGGTCCAGAACCGTTTCCAGCGGCCCAGATTCATGCGATGCGTAACGCGAAAAGCGAAACGTTCGAACCCGGACAGGACGGCGAGTTCTGCAGGTGTGGGGATGTCAACCGGCGATGTAGGGTCGATGTCGGACGGCAAGCGTGACAGAGTTTGTATTTGTTCAGGCAAAACTTACGGATTGCGGCGTTGCCGCAGCACAGTGCGGAAAGCCTTTGGCTTTCCGGGCCGTGGATAATCTTAGCTAGAGGCTATGCCTCAACCGGGAGGCGCAGCCTCCCGAATCATAGGCGATGCCTCCGGAAAGGCAGAGCCTTTCCGCAGTGTGCTGCGGCAGAGCCGCAAAATCAAATTTTGAAAGGATCATCAGCGCTCCTACTCAATTGAAAAGTATCGCGCTTCCGGATGATGGATGACGATGGCGGAGGTGGATTGCTCAGGTTCCAGCTGAAACTCTTCCGTCAAGGTCACGTCGATGCGGGCCGGATCGAGCAGCTCAAACAGCTTCACTTGATCTTCGAGATTTGGACAGGCCGGATAACCAAAACTGAAACGGGAACCCTGATAACCCTGGCGGAAGAGCTCATTCAGATTCTTCGCGTCGTGATCGGCGATGCCCAACTCTTCGCGAATGTGCTTGTGCCAAAGCTCGGCCATAGCTTCCGCGGCTTCGACGCTTAAGCCATGAAAATAGAGGTAGTCGGCATAATTGTCGCGTTGAAAGAGCTGCTGCGAGTACTCGCTGGCGCGGCGGCCCACAGTTACCAGATGAAAAGCAACCACATCCATCCGGCCCGAATCGACGGCCGCAAAATAATCCGCCAGACATAAGCGTTTGCCGGCAGGCTGTCGCGGAAAAGTGAATCGCGTCCGTTCGGTGCTGCCGGTGTCGTCGTAAACAATCAGATCGTTTCCGGAAGACTGGCAATGGAAATAGCCGTATACCGCTCGCGGAACCAGCAGGCCCTCGCGCTCGGTCCTTTCTTTTAACTCTTCATAAACCGGACGGACATGATCGGTGACCAGGGCCTGGTACTCTTCGGCAGGTTTCCGGCCTTGTTTGAATTGCCATTGACCTTTGAAGAGCGCCGTTTCGTTGACGTAGGCAAAGACTTGCTCGAGCGGAATATCGTTGACCACGCGTGAACCGAAAAACGGAGGCTCGGGAATCGAGACACTCGCGCTTACGTCTGAACGAACCGTGTGGGTGGTGTCGCCTGAAATCCTGGCTGCGCCTCGCGGTCGCGCGGCGCTTCGCAGGCCAAGCTTCGCATCCTCACCGACGAGGTCCTCAACTTCATCAGCCGCATGACCGTTGCCGCCGGCAACTGCCGCCACGGCCTTTGTTTGCTCTTCCGCGGCATGGCCATCATCCGACATGAGCTTGTCCATCGTGTGCAGGCCGGCGAAGGCGTCGCGCGCATAAAACAGCGTCCCCTGATAAAGCGACTTCAAATCGTCTTCCACATAACGCCGCGTCAAAGCCGCGCCGCCGAGGACCACGGGAATCTTTATACCGCGCTCGTTCATGACTTCGAGGTTGTCTTTCATGATCAGCGTGGACTTAACCAAAAGGCCACTCATGCCAATCGCGTCGGCCTGATGCTCTTCATAAGCGCTGAGAATCGCGTCGATCGTTTGCTTGATTCCGAGATTGACGACGCGATAGCCGTTGTTGGTCAGAATGATGTCGACCAGATTCTTGCCGATATCGTGGACGTCGCCTTTGACCGTTGCCAGGACCATCGTGCCCTTCGCGGTCGCGCCGCCTTTCTTTTCCATGAACGGCTCGAGAAAGCGCACGGCGGCCTTCATCGCTTCGGCTGATTGGAGCACGAAAGGAAGCTGCATCTGGCCGCTGCCAAAAAGATCGCCGACGACTTTCATGCCCTCGAGCAGGATGTTGTTAATGATGTCGAGCGCCGGGTAGTTTTCCAGCGCGGCCTTTAATTCATCTTCCAGACCGATCTTTTCGCCGTCGATGATGTGATTTTTAAGGCGCTCTTCAACGGTCGCGCCCTTGCTCGCCTTTTTGGCGGCCTTGCTCTTGACCCCCTCGAAGAGTTTGGTGAATTCGATTAGCGGATCGTAGGTGCAGACATCGCCTTCGAACTGGCGGCGGTCATAGATCAAATCACGCGCAACCTGCAGTTCTCTTTCCCCAATTCGATTTAAGGGTTCGATCTTACTGGCGTTGACGATCGCGGCATCCAGCCCGGCTTCGACGGCGTCGTGGAGGAACACTGAATTGAGAACTACGCGCGAAGCCGGATTCAAGCCAAAGGAAATATTCGAGACGCCGAGAATGGTGAAACACCCCGGCAGTTCGCGTTTGATTTGACGGATGCCTTCGATCGTCTCGGCCGCGTTACGCCGGTCCTCTTCAATGCCGGTCGAGATAGGCAGCGCCAGCGGATCAAAAAAGATGTCCTCGGCCTTGAAGCCCAACTCATTGGTCGCCTGTTCGTACGCGCGCTTAGCGATCTTGAACTTACCATCGGCCGTGCGGGCCATGCCCTCTTCATCGATAGTCCCGATCACCAGGCTCGCGCCGTAGCGCTTGGCCAGATCGATCACCTTGGCGAACCGCGGCTCGCCATCTTCGTAATTAGTTGAGTTTAGAATGCACTTGCCACCCGAGTGTTGCAGCCCGGCTTCCATCTTCTGCCACTCGGTGGAATCGAACATCAAAGGAATCTTGACGTTGGTGACCAGACGCGAAGCCAATTCGTGCATGTCGGCTTCACCGTCGCGGCCGACGAAGTCGACGTTTACGTCCAGAATGTGCGCGCCCTCGCGTTCCTGATCTTTCGCCAACGAAACCAGGCCGTCCCAGTCTTCGGCGTTCAGCAGGTCGCGCATTTTCTTTGAGCCACTGGCGTTTACTCGCTCGCCCACGATCAGGAACGACGCGTCCTGGACGTAAGGCTGCTGGAAATAGATGGAAGACGCCGCCGGTAGGATGCGAGCTTCGCGGTGCTTGGGACTGATCCGCTGCATCGCTTCCACCACCAGCTTCAAATGCGCAGGTGTCGTGCCGCAGCAGCCCCCGACGACATTGACGCCAAAGTCACCGGCAAAATGAACCAGTTGCTTGACGAACGTCTCAGGCGTCTCGTCATAGTGCATCTGGCCTTCTTTGACTGACGGAAGGCCGGCGTTCGGCAAAATCGAGACGGGCAGCGGTGCGTTCTCGCACAGGTATTTAATGCTCTCAGTCATGTGCCGCGGGCCAGTCCCGCAGTTCATACCAATAACATCGACGGGAAATGGCGCCAGGGCGGTCAGGGCAGCGCTGATTTCCGTGCCGTTCAGCATCGTCCCGAAAACTTCAATCGTTACTTGCGCGATCACCGGCACGCGCATGTGGTGCGTGGCGAAGTGTTCGAAGATTGCCGACAGAGCGGACTTCGTCTGCAACAAGTCCTGACAGGTTTCAACGATCAGCAGGTCGGCGCCACCGTCCAGCAGACCACGGACTTGTTCTGCATACGCGGCTTTGAGATCGGCAAAAGTAATGTGACCGAGCGTGGGCAGCTTGCGGCCAGGTCCCATTGAGCCGGCCACCCAGCGCGGCTTGTCCTTGGTCGCGTAATCGGAAGCGATTCGTTTGGCAAGTTGGGCGGCCCTGACATTCATGTCATAGGCCTGTTCCGCCATGTCGTATTCAGCAAAGTCGACCGGGGTGCCATTAAACGAATTGGTCTCGATCACGTCGCAGCCCACGTCGAGAAAAGCGGTATGCACATTTTCGACGGCGTCGGGCCGCGTGATCAGCAGGTGTTCGTTGCAGCCTTCGAAGCGCAGGCCGCCAAAATCTTCCAGGGTCAAGTTCTGCACCTGGAGATTGGTGCCCATAGCGCCGTCAAAGACGACGATCCGTTCCTTTAGAGTGTCGAGAAAACTGGACATTTCCGATTGTCGATTGTCGATTGCCGATTGCCGATTCATATCGCCGAATTACGATTCTAGTTCAATCGGAAATCGGCAATGTGAAAAGGTCCCGCGCTGAAACAACGCGGGACCTCTCATCAAACCTGCTTTGCGATAACGTTTGAAAGACTCGCCGAGCTGTTTAGCCGATTGTTTTACGTGGCCGCAAGTCGCCTTAACTCACCACGTTTTGCAAAGCCTATTGAAACATTGCCGGCTGGGTGTGTCAAGAAACCGTCAGCCAGGCGGCGTCTCTGCCCTGACGTGCCCCGAAGCCGGCCCGGCATTTTCTATTTACCATTTGTCAGTTAACATCTACCATTCACAGAACAATGCGGCGCGCCATCTACCCTGGTTCATTCGATCCCGTCACTAATGGCCACCTGGATATCATCCGGCGGGGTTGTAAACTGTTCGACGAGATCATTGTCGCGGTGCTGGTTAATCCCGAGAAGCACGCTTTCTTCAGTGTCGCCGAGCGCTGCGAAATCCTGAGTGAAGTCTTAAAGACAATTGACCGCGGCGATTGCGACGTAAAGGTAGAGAGTTTCGGCGGCTTGATGGTTCAGTACGCTGCCGAGCGGCAGGCAAATGCGATTGTGCGCGGTATCCGCGCCATTTCGGATTACGAGTACGAGTTACAGATGGCCCTAATGAACCGCCGCCTGCGACCGGATCTCGAGACCGTCTTTATGATGCCGGCAGAAGAGTATTCTTACGTCAGTTCGCGTCTGGTTAAGGAAGTGTTTCAGCTCGGGGCCAGGATTGCCGACCTGGTGCCACCGCTGGTTGAGCAGCGCATGAAAGAAAAGAAAAGTGCTTAGGTTTAGGCTTAGGGTTTTGGGTTTAGGGTTTCAGAGCTTGAACCTGACGTTGTAACGTGGGCGCCGATTAACAAGTAGCACTAAGCTCTAAGCTCCAAGAACTCTTAGACCTCAGGAATTTCAAATTTGAAATCACAGATTCAAGAGAGTTTCCCGGTCTCCACCAGAGTGGCACGCATGAAGGCGTCTTCGACGCTGGCTGCGATGCAGGCCGCTGTAGCCATGCGCGCCGCCGGTCTGGATGTCGTCGACCTGGGCGCCGGCGAGCCGGATTTCGATACGCCGCAGAATATTAAGGACGCAGCTGCCGCAGCAATGGGCGCCGGAAAGACCAAGTACACGCCGACAGCAGGGACTCGCGAACTGCAGCAGGCAATCATCAGTTTTTATCGACGCGCCTTCAACGCTGAGTACCAGGCTAACGAAGTCATGGCCACAGCCGGCGGTAAACAAGCGGTCTTTAATGCCGTCGTCTCGTTAATAAATCCGGACGATGAAGTCCTGCTGCCGAAACCTTACTGGGTGACTTTTCCGGAGATCGTTACATTCGCCGGCGGCCGATCGGTATTCATTGAGACCGAAGAAAATGAGTTCGTTCTCACGGCGGAAATGGTCCGCGAGGCGATTACGCCTCACACCAGGTTAATTATCATTAACTCGCCTTCGAATCCTTCAGGACGAGTGATTCCACCGGCCGAATTCGAACGGATCATGGAAGTCGTCGCCGAACGGGACATGTACGCGATCTCGGACGAGTGCTATCTCCGTTTCGTCTATCCCCCGGCGGAGGTTTTCAGCGTGGCCAGCTTGCGGCCGGAGCTGCGCCGGCGACTCTGTATCGCCGGATCGTTTTCGAAGACGTACGCGATGACGGGATGGCGAGTGGGTTACTCGCTGGCGCACCCGGAATGGACCCGCGCGATGTTAAGGGTACAGGGCCATTCGACGAGCAACACGACTTCAATCGCCCAGGCGGCCGCCACTGAGGCATTCAACGGACCGCAGGACTCGGTCGCCACCATGCTGGCGGAGTACACGCGCCGTCGCGAGTGGCTGCTGGCCGCTCTAAACGAGATTCCCGGCCTGCGTTGTCCGCAGCCGGAAGGGGCCTTTTATGCTTTTCCGGACGTCCGCGGATGCCTCAAAGGGAGCGGTCGATCTTCGGCCGACTTCGCCAACGAGTTGTTGGAGCAGGAGCAGACGGTGGTCACCGATGGCGAAGGTTTTGGCGCCGACGGCTACATTCGCATTTCTTACGCGACTTCGTTGGATCGTCTGGCTGAAGGCGTGAAGCGGATAAGAAGGGCTATCGAGAGGCTCGAGTAATTCCTTTGGAGGCGCTAACTTGTCAGCGCTTTGGTACGTTCGTCGCCACCTCGCTCGCTCCGGCTCGACAACAAAAGCGGCAACGAGTTGCCGCACTCCAAATCAAAAAAAAGAGGCGGGCTTTAGGCCCGCCTCCCAGCTTTGAATTGAATGAACCGGTTAGTAGAGATTGAAGTTGTACTGCAACTCCATCCACATTGAAACCGGATGACCATCCTTGGTTGCCGGCACAAACCTGATCTGACGGGCCGCGGCGATGGCGCGCTCGGTCAGTCCATCAGGAAGGCGTGACACCGCGGAGATATTCGTGACCTGGCCGCCGGCTGAGAACACCGCCCGGAGCACTACGGTTCCGGTAATCTGGTTCTTGCGCGCGGCTTCGGTATAGGTTGGTTCGGGTTTCTCCAGCACGCGGGCTTTTGAAGTCACGTCCTTGCCGCTGAAGATTCTGCTGTAGTCCGTACCGCCACCACCGCCGCCGGGACCGCCGCCGCCTTCACGTCGCGGACCACCGCCGGTGTTGCCGCCTTCGCCGGGACCATAACCGCCGCCTGAGCCCGGGCCGACGCCACCGCCGGTGCCGCTTCCGATTCCGTTACCGGTGCCCGATCCGGAAGAAGGCGTGGTTGATTTAGACTTCGGATCGCCGTAAGCGAGCTGACGAGTATCGGGTGGGAACAAGACCGGATCAGCGTCCAGAGTCGCCGGCATCGGCAACGACGGATTCTTGATTACCGGTGGATGGGGATCCGGCGCGACTACCTGAGGGATTTTTAAATCGGCCTGAGGAAGCTTGCCGAACGAAGCGGGCTCTTTCTCTTCACGGCCACCGCCGCCACCGCCGCCTGCTTTTTCCTGTTTCGCCTTGCTGCCACCACCGCTGCCTTTGGCCATTCCGGCCGTGCCTTCGTCCGGCGTGGGCTGCTCATTCGGAATGTCCGTAATCATCTGGGTGAGTTCGACTTCATCGTCGGCCGCCTTCTCAGCCGCTTTCGCTTTCTGGTGCATGTCCCAGAAAAAGGCGCCACCGACGACCAGGAACAGCATTGCAAAGGCCGCGATTATTCCGGAAAGCACATCACGCGAATCCGAAGGCTTTGCCCCCATGACCGCGGCGCCGCCACGGCTCAACCAACTGGCAAACACACCCAGCAGACCAATAAACCCAACGATAGCCACTGCGATGATGGTCTTCTTCGAAGGGCCGCCAACTCCCTGGGTTCGATCAAGCACGAAGATAGCGCCGACGAGGACGACCATGGCCACCAGCGAAATGACCGAAGCAATAACCACATCGCGCCTGCCAAAGAAGCCACTTGCCATCTTGCCGTAGCCCTGGAACGAGCGCTTAACAAACCCGAACGGATCGCGCTTGAACTCGGGCCAGGTCAATTGATAGTTATGGGCGACGTTGCCCAATTCACCGGCCAGACGGGAAGCCAGGCCGGTATCTTCCAGGATCGTCAAATGAAATTCGCCGATATTTCCCGCACCTGCGGCCGCTGCGCTAAGACCCGCGACGGGCACCGCCGGGCGCTTCGGGTAAACCGGTTCAGCTGGGCTGTTCGAATAAACCGGTTCAGTTGCGCTCTCATAAGCCGCTTTTTCTGAGGAAGGATACGCCGTCTCAACGTCACTAACCGGAGTGACCACGGGCGCCGCCGCCGGGGTCTCGAGTGGGGTCCCGTCAACCGGACAAAAACTGAATCTGTCGGCGAACTGTTCCTGGCATGTACTGCAAAATTTCATAGCTACTACCTCGCTATCCCGTTGGGAATGAACTGCTGAATTCGATAATGCCGCCGGGTTGCTCATCATTTGCTGATAAGTCGCGGCGACGCGGTCGTCCAAAGAACCGGGAGCATCGGGGGCGCTCCATTGTCGAAGCAAATTGCGCAGGTCTTCGTCCTGCATGAACTTGGCGTCAAAATCACTCATAACACAAAATCCTGTCGCTCATGCAGGCACGGAGCCTTCGGCTATCACGCCCGCTTCACTGTAGCAGTTTCGCGCCCGATTCGGAAATAACGATCGAGCCTTACCCGCAGCCTTTCGCGGGCCCGAAACAACCTTGCTTTCACCGCCCCTGAGTCAGCCCCGACCACCGCGGCAATCTCAGACAATGAAAGATCCTCATACTCGAAAAGAACTAAGGCCTCGCGCTGCAGGGGAGGCAAACTGGCGATCGCTTTTTCAACTTCACCGGCGAGCTCGTCCTCGAGCACTCGCCTGATTGGTTCATGACGATCAGCTACGCGCGGCTCTTCGTCCAGGGCTTCAATATCCGTCTCGCGCGCGAAGCTGTTGTATCGTTTGGCTGCCTGATTCCGCGCCGCCGCGTAAAGATACGTGCGCAAAGAAGCGCGCGTGGAATCAAACCGGCCCGGTTCGGTTATCAAACTGAGAAAGCAATCGTGCGCCACATCCTCGGCAGATTCGACGGACCCCAGGAGCCGGTACGCGAATCTAAAGATGCCATCGCGGTAACGCTCATACAGGATCTGAAAAGCTGCCCCATCTCCATTGGCTGCCTGTTCCAGCAACCGCTCATCTGTTACCTGCTCCGTCAATCAAAGCGCTCAATCCTGTAGGAACTAGCTTCCTACTGTTTATTACTGCTAATCGTCAGAAAGTTACGGAAATTTCTGCAGTTGGTCGGAACTTTTTCGACGCCACCCAAATTATACTATCGGTCAACCTGGTTTGAGCACCCTGATTTATGCGTTGTGAGCTGTTGGTCACGGGGCTTTGATGCCGCTAAAGGCCATCAGGTTGACGCCTTTCGATGCGACATCTAAACTCTTTTTTTCCGCATCCCAGAGTCGCCAAAGCGACGTTTAACCGAACACACGTGACGAAAGCCGACCCGACGCCGATCAGCCAAAGCATTCCCGGGATCGCCGAAACAGTCCCAATGATTGAGAGAATTACCCGCAACCGGTGCTTTCGCTACTCGATCTGCCTCATATTGGTCGCAATATCCTGCGGCGGGGCAAATGGCCAAAACCTTCCCGAGCCTGAGCGCGAACAACTGCTCAACGGCCTGAGGATTATTTTCTGGCAGCGACCCGGCGACGCAAATGTGCTGCTCAAGCTGAGGATAAACAGCGGCGCCGCGTTTGATCTGGCCGGCAAGGACGGCACGATGGCCCTCCTGGGCGAGGCGCTCTTTCCCGACCCGGCGACCCGCGAATATGTAACCGAACAGCTCGGCGGGAAACTGGTGGTGGCCACGGGCTATGACCAAATCGACCTAACCATGTCCGGCAACGGGGCTGAGCTCGAACGAATGGTCGAGTTAATGCGCGCCGCGCTACTGACCACTCAATTGTCTCCCGAGAACGTAGCTCGCCTGCGAGAAGCAAAGCTCAAGGAACTCTCAGACAAGCCCGCCTCGAAATCCGAGCTAGCCGATCGGGCAATTGCCGCGAGGTTGTTTGGTAGTTTTCCATATGGACGTCCTCCCGGCGGAAGTGTCGCAAGCGTCACAAAAATTGAGCGGGCTGATCTAATGCTGGCTCGAGAGCGCTTTCTGAACGCTGACAACGCCACCCTCGTGGTAATTGGCGGAGTCACGAAATCGCGCGTGATGCGTACCCTGCGCCAACTACTCGGTCCGTGGCAAAAGAGCGATCGCACGGTACCAGCAACGTTCCGGCAACCCTCGCCGCCGGATGCGCGGATTCTGGTGCTCAACCAGACGGGAGAGACCTCCGCGGAAATTCGTCTGGCAGTGCGCGGATTCGCCCGCGCAGATCGCGATAGCGCGGCAGCCGCTCTCCTGGCGCAAATAGTTCGAGCTCGCTGGCAGGCCACCGTGCCGGATCTCACTTCTGGTTTTGCGCGTCACGCTCCACACGCTTTGCCCGGCTCGTTTATGTTGGGCGGCTCAACCCCCAACGCCTCGGCAGCGAAGGCGATCGATGCGGCCGAAAAGATTCTGCTGGCCCTGGCGCAAACCGGACCGACAGCTGCGGAACTTGAGACAGCGCGGACATCGATCTTAGGTGAACTCGGCAGGCGTGCGTCGCAACCCGACGCAATCGCCGAAGCGTGGTTGAACGTCGAGACGTACAAGCTGCCTCCTGCTAACAGCGAGGCCGGTGCGATCTCGAGTCTGACGGTCGGTGACCTGCAAAGGGTGGCTGGCCGGCTCGTCAAAGATGCTTCTCTCGCAACAGTCGTGGTCGGTGACTTTGAGCAACTTAAGCCTGCTTTTGGTAACCGCCTTCAGTTATTGACCAGTGAAGCGGAAGTGAAAAAAGAAGTCCGACCTCTCGTGCCAACAAAAAAGCCCTGATAGATTCACAAACCTATCGCAAGCGCCTTGCAACCATTCAGGTACCGCCATGGGCTTAACTGATTCCGGCAGGAAGATTTCAGCTGAAGACCACGCTCGGCGGGTGCGCGACATGTTCGCGCGGATTTCGCCGCGCTACGATCTCCTGAATCATCTGCTGTCGGCTAATGTCGACAAGCGTTGGCGGCGGGCGGTAACCCGGAAGGTACGCACGTTGCTGCCGGCAGAGAACGCGCAGGTGCTTGATGTGGCCTGCGGCACCGGCGATTTGAGTATTGCGTTATTTGAAAACACAGGCGCGAAAGTTGTGGGCCTGGATTTCTGCCGGCCCATGCTCGAGCGAGCGGCAAAAAAGAATCGAAGCCTTCCGTTTGTGGAAGGTGATGCCCTTCGACTTCCGTTTGAGGAAGGCGCATTCGACGCCGTCACGATAGCTTTTGGACTGAGAAACCTGTCCAGCGTCGACGACGGATTGAGAGAGCTCCGTCGAGTGCTGAAGCCAAAAGGCTGGGCCGCGATTCTGGAATTTTCAAAGCCGACCGTGCCGGGTTTTCGCGCGCTGATGGCAACTTACTGTACGCGTCTGTTGCCGCGCATTGGAGGTGTCATAAGCGGCTCGCGTAGCGCTTACGAATATCTTCCCGATTCGGTATCTCGTTTTCCGGATCAGCCGGGGCTGGCAGCGCTGATGCGCGACGCAGGATTTGATGAAGTTGCCTTTGAAAATCTGACCGGGGGTATAGCGGCGTTACATACCGGCCGGCGAAAATAAGTGGCCGAGACTTCGGCTCTCTGCCACAACCACTTGGTTGCAGCCTTCGCGGCAGTAACCAAACAGCGTAGTCCGTGGGGCTTGCTTAATCGAATGGGAAGCGGTTGTCGGGGCCGCAACCTGATTGAGGCGCGGGTCCCATCCGGGCTACGTTTTTTTTGTGGGGGTAGCACGCGTATCGTGCGCTTGTTGTCCCCGGACGCGAAACGCCCGTGCACTCCCTTTCTATAGCCGCCTTCTGCGCCAATCTGTTATTATCCGCCCTCGGTTTTTCCCTTAACTGTTCACGCGCTTCTCAAACATGAAGCACAAACTGTTTGGAGTACTGCGCCGCGCCGGCTTGCTCGTCCTCGTAGTCTGGACGGTTGTTTCCCTGGTCACGATCCTAATCGAACTCGTTCCCGGCGATCCGGCCATCGCCGTGCTCGGCGAACAAGCGACCCCGGAACAATTAGCCCAGTTCAGAACCAAACATGGTCTGGATCGGCCAGCGTTCTTCTTTGGTTTTCCCGCCGATGAAAATGGCCGGCGACACTTCCGCTGGTACGGTCTGAATAATCGTTATGACGATTATTGGGTTGCGATCCTGCACGGCGACCTGGGAACTTCCTTTCGCACTGATCGGCCTGTCGTCGATTTAATCCTGGAGCGATATCCCGCCACGATTGAACTTGCGCTCGTGGCAATGCTGATTGCGATTAGCATTGCGATTCCCCTCGGAGTCATCGCCGGTAAAAACCGGGGCACCCTGCTCGATAATGCGCTGTCGGTGGTGGCCCTGGTTGGGATCAGCCTGCCTAGTTTCGTCATCGGCCCGATGTTGGTTTACTTGTTCGCGGTCAAACTTGGTTGGCTGGCGCCTTCGGGCCGTTTTGATTGGAGCGATATCATTCTCCCCGCGTTCACGCTGGGGGCAGCGCTCTCCGCAATCCTGACGCGTATGGTGCGTTCGTCCGTAATTGAAGAATTGGGAGAAGGATATGTCCGCACGGCCCGCGCCAAGGGTCTGAGCGAGAGCAAAGTAGTTTACAAGCATGTCTTGAAAAACGGTCTAATCCCGGTCGTCACCGTGCTGGGTTTGCAACTGGGGGTCTTGCTGGCCGGCGCAATTATTACTGAGAAGATTTTTGGTTGGCCGGGTCTCGGTCTGTTGTTGGTCGAAGACGGAATCGGCAAGCGTGACTATAGCGTGGTGCAGGGATGCGTGCTGGCAATCAGCACCACCTACATTTTGGCGAACACACTTACGGATATGGTTTATCGATGGTTGGATCCGCGGATCAGAGTTTCCTAACGAGGTACTTTGTGCTTGGTCCTTTGTACTTTGATTTCTTACGTCAGAAGCGTGTTGTGAAAGAAAATGAAAACAATGGCTACACGTCAAAGCACTAAGCACTAAGTACAAAGCTCGGTGGTGTCACACTGAACTCGAAGCGATTTTCCATGAACCGTCTTTCCATCATCGGCCTCGTCATCGTTGCGGTCTTCGTACTGGCGGCGCTTTTCGCGCCGTGGATCGCCACTCAGGATGTAAGCGCAACAAACCTGGCCATCAGATACATGGGCCCTTCGGCGGCACATTGGTTTGGAACTGACTCCACCGGACGCGACATTTTTTCGCGAGTAGTTTTCGGCGCCCGCATTTCTTTGGAAGTCGGAATTGTGGTGGTCACGGTTTCGGCCATCGTGGGAACGATCATCGGGGCCGTGGCTGGTTACTACAGTGGCTGGATTGATCGCTTTTTATCGGGTTATTTTTTCAACGTCTTTCTCGCTTTTCCCGGATTGCTGCTGGCCATCGCCCTGGTGGCGTTCCTGGGCGCCGGACTGAATAAGCTCATCTTTGCGCTTTGCATCATTGGCTGGGTCGGATACGCGCGGCTGATCCGCGCTCAGGTCTTGAAAGTGCGCGAGTATGATTTCGTGCAGGCGGCGCGCGCCCTGGGCGCTGGGGACTTTCGGATTCTCTTTGTCCACATCTTGCCGAACGCGATCCAACCGCTCATTGTGCAGGCGAGTTTGGGAATGGCCGGCGCGGTCCTCTCTGAAGCTTCGCTTTCGTTTCTGGGGTTGGGAGTGCCGCCGCCCGCGCCATCGTGGGGCGTGATGATCGAAGAGGCTCGCGATCTATCAACCCTGCAAGCCGCTCCGCACGCGCTGATCTTTCCCGGCCTGGCGATTGCGCTCACCGTCCTGGCCTTCAATTTCATCGGTGATGGCTTGCGTGAGTATCTGGATCCGCGTCAGCGCCGGCGGTAATTACCCTTTTCATGCTCGACGACGAGCCAAACCAAACCAATTCCAGCCGTGAAGCCGAGTCAATGGCGGTGACGGTCGATCACGTTTCAAAGACTTACCCGGTTCCCTTCCTCCGTCTCAAGAAATTCCTGCGACGTAAGTTCAAACCACCGGTTGAGGCTCTTCATGACGTCTCGTTCAATATTTGCAAAGGCGAGATTTTTGGGTTGATTGGTCCGAACGGCGCCGGCAAAACCACGCTCACGAAAATTATCGCGACCTTGATTCAACCAACCGCCGGATCGGCGGTAGTTAACGGACATGACACCGTTCGCGATGACGAGCAGGTTCGCCTGAATATTGGGCTAGCCGGCGCCGAAGAGAGAAGTTTTTACTGGCGGCTGACGGCCGAGGAGAATCTGCTGTTCTTTGCCCGACTCTACGGCCTTAATGGAACTCACGCCAGACGCCGAATCAAAGAACTATTCGACTTGTTTGAATTCGAAGAACTCGCGCGCCGTCGGTTTGCGGAACTATCGACGGGTAACAAGCAGCGGCTGTCGGTTGCGCGCGCGATGCTGGCGAATCCGCCGGTGCTCCTGCTGGATGAACCGACCCGTTCACTCGATCCGATTGCGGCGGCACGAATGCGAGGCACGATTCAATCGCTGGCGCAGAACAGCGAACAGCGAGTGACGATTTTTCTGACCTCGCACAATCTTACCGAAGTCGAGGAGCTTTGCGATCGCGTAGCGGTCATCGGCAAAGGCCAGATCAGAGCCATCGATTCGCCTGCGACTTTGCGCGCGACGCACACGCCCGAAGAAAAACATGTGATCAAGTTCACCTCGCTAGCGCCGGCGGACGCTGAGCAGGCGCTGCGGCAAGCGTTTAGTGAGCGCTTCTTTACACTCGAGCGGACGCCAGGACGGCAACAATGGAAGCTGATGTTCTCGAGTGAGACGGGAGACGAAACTCTTGATAGCGTGCTGCGGGTGTTGCAGCAGAGCGGCGCCGTAATTCGGTCGGTTGAAATTGAGCGCGCGACATTGCTTGACGTGCTCGAAGGGTATGAAACCGGCAAAAGCAGAGGCGATTGATTAAAGCCAAATGATTCTATTGCTTCGACGCATCTGGGCCTTTCTGGCGCGCGACTGGCGGCTAACGGTCAGCTACCGGATGCAGTTCTTTCTGCGCATTCTTTCAATCCTCATCGTAGTCACGACGCTGTTTTTTATCTCAAGAATCTTTACCGGCTTCGCCGATCCGCGTTTCGTCCAATGGCGCGATCCCCTGGCAGCCTGGCTAACCGGATTGGCCGTCTTGAACTATTTCATGACTGGGTTCTCCAGTCTGGCCAATGCCATCCGCCAGGAACAGGTGCAGGGCACCCTGGAAAGCGTCTTAATGACGCCGATCGGCGTGCCCACCGTCATCGTCGCGAGCTCGGCCTGGGATTTTGTGCAGGCTACTTTCTTTTCGTTTCTGTATCTGCTGTTTGGTTGGCTCTTCTTCGACGTGCACTATCGCGGCAGTTTTCTGCTCGCGCTGGTCTTCCTGTTGCTCACCACAATTGTTCTGGCTTGCCTGGGAATCCTTTCGGCCAGCTTCGCGATGGTGTTTAAGCGAGGCGATCCTTTTGGAGTTTTTCTCGGCGCCGGCTCGGCACTTTTTTCGGGTGTGTTCTTCCCTACTCAGCTAATCAACCAGTACGCAGGTTCCGCAGTAGCCGGCATTTCGCGCATCCTGCCGCCGACTTACGGCCTCGACGGCATCAGGCGAGTGTTAATTGAAGGCGAGGGCTTCTCACAGGTGCGCGAACCCCTTCTCACTTTGCTGGTTTTTCTATTGGTGCTGCTGCCTTTTTCGTTGTGGGTGTTTGGTCGAGCAGTGCGGCGTGCGAAACGTGAAGGAAGTTTGATTCAGTATTAGGAAAATTAAGAGTGTCGATTTCAGTCAGGTTTTTCGGGTTGATTACTGTCCGCCGCCCTGGCGCGCCAGGATGGGTGCGGTGGTGTAGCTGTCGCGAGCGCGGACAACCATGTCGGGGTAACGGACGCGGACCTTAATCGCGCGTTCTGCGCCTGACCCCGAATTCTGCTTCGGATAATAGCCCAGGCTGTACTGCACTCGGAGTTCGGCAGTGATTGCTTCAAAGGCCGGACCGACGTCACGGAGATCGTCTGCGCGATAAAAGCGTCCTCCGGTTTTGTCAGCGAGCGCGCGGAGATAGGGTTCGCTTACGGCGTAACCCTTCATTAGTCTTTCCTGCACTTTCCGTCTGGCCTTTTCGTTCTTAATCCGGCTGAGCCGATCAGGTAATTGCGGCAGCGTGTTGTACTGCACGGTATATACGAGCACATCCTCCTCCGCGATATTGCGTACGGTGCTCTTGAAGGTCGCGACGCTGTTCTGATCGACGCCGTCAGTCATCAGCACGATCGCCTTGCGCCCCGGAATACCGGCCATCCGCTTCAGAACAAAATCAACCGCGTCATAAAGCACCGTGCCATCAGTCACGGCCGGAATGTGAAGCTTCGCTCGCCGGATGTCGCTTACGGTTGTGGTCTCGGCGAGCACGTTAATCTTGCCATCAAAAGTGACCGCCATCATGCGATCGTTATAGCGCAGGCGGCTGACGAAGGTGTTGGCGGCCTCGCGGATTTGGGCCAACTGGGATTGAGTCGAGCCGCTGACGTCGAGCATCAGCGCGACTGTGAAAGGTTTTTCTACCGAAGCGAAATAGGCAAGACCCTGCTCTACTCCATCTTCATAAATCTTGAAGTCTTCTTTCCGCAGGTTGGCGATATATCGCCCGTTGCGATCCATTACCACTGCGGGCACGGAGATCAGACTGGTGCTGACGCGGACTACGCTGCCTTCGTCCACGTCAGGCGATTGAGTTTCGTTGCGCTGACTCTGGTCGTTGGAATCGATGCGAGAAGAACGTAAGACGGGCGGCTTGCGAACCTGTTGGGGCGAGGGAGACTGGGCCAACGCGGCTCCGGCAAAAGTCATAATCAAGCCGAGAATAATAATCCGTGGGGCTATTTGCACTCGTTTACCTCCAAATCAGAAGCCTTCCATCAAGCGAACGCGTCTGCTAAGGAAAACGACTAAACCTCGTTATTTCCCAACGAAAAGGCCGCGACAAGTTGGGCCTCCGACCGGCCTTAGACTTTCGCTTTTTCTCATTTCCCTCTACCATCTTGCTTCAAATGTGGCGCGCGATCAGATACACCTTCTACGCAATCAGCGGCATCATGCTGGGCGGACTCAGCTTTGAGGCGGCGAATCTGCCGCGAGTCTCAGCGCTGAACGAACAGAACCCGGCAACCACCTCGATGATTGAAACGCGCAACCAGGAGTTTCGCGCCAAAGGCCTGCAGCCGAAGCGACTACAAACCTGGGTACCGCTGGAGAAGATCTCACCGCAGCTTCAACGCGCGGTGCTCGCCGGCGAAGATACTAATTTTGCGACTCACCACGGCTTTGACTATCAAGCCATTCAGCGAGCGTACGAGCAGGCGCAAAAAGATGCTGAGAAGGAGGCGAAACAAGAAGGCGAGAACGATTCATGGCTGCCGAATTTCAAGGCCGGCGCTTCGACGATTTCTCAGCAGCTGGCCAAGAATCTTTATCTCTCCAGCGAGCGTTCCTTCATGCGCAAGGGACAGGAAGCCATCATCACTTATTTCATGGAGCGCGAGCTTTCAAAGCACCGCATCCTGGAGATTTACTTGAACGTGATCGAGTGGGGCGACGGCATTTACGGCGCTGAAGCAGCTGCACAATTCTATTTCCCGGGGACTTCAGCCGCGAATCTCAACGCGCGCGACGCTGCGTTTCTGGCTGCGATGATTCCAAATCCGCGGACGGTTTTTAACCCTTTCATCAATCCCAAACGCGTCGCCCGGCGACAGAGAATAATCATGCGCGGCATGCCGAGTGTGAAGATGCCGAAAGGAACGGGATGAGCGACTGACGGAATCCGCGAGACGCCGGAATGCAAAAACCGAAACGGCTCTCGACAAATCTCTGTCAAGAGCCGTTCTTAGATTAACTCTACAATTTCGCCAGCGCTACTGAGCCGGTCCAACCTTAAGCGAGTTCAAAAACTGTATGGAAGGCTCCGTTCCGGGACCTGCGAAGGCGCCCACCATGAAAACTTCGCGTTGATCGGCAACTTGTTTTGAAAAGACCCGCACGAGCGCTGAGAGTGAACCCAAACTCAACTTGTATTGCTTCCCGCTGAGCTCGCCAAGCTTCATGTCACGGCCGGGGCCCGCAGTCGCGTGTAAGCCTTGCCCCATTTGCTCCAGATTTCTATTGATTCCGTCCAGCAGCCCCCGCACAGTTTCAGACGCTATGGTTGCGTCGGTATGTCCTTCGTTTGCTCCGCGCGTCCACATCACGACATAGAACGAGCCTTCGTCGCTGCCGATTACATAGTTGATGTTGACGATCTTCTTGTCGCTGTCGATCACCGGGTATTCATATTGATGGCTGTTGCCCGGAACGCGAACAGAAAAACGCCGGCTAGCGGGCTGAAAACTAATCCATTCACCTGCCGCGCTCTTAGGCGCGATTGGTGTGATGATTGGAATGCCCGCGATCGAACCTGCAGAGACCATTCCTCCGAACAGATCTGAGTTCGACAGACCCTGGTTGGACTTGGCTTTACGTGCTTGATACTGCTGAAAGGACGGCGTTGAATTCCCTGTGAGTTTGGCAAGTTGAGCTTTCCGGAATTCCCACGGAGCGATTGCCGACTGATCCTGCCACAATCCCCTCTTCTCGGTGCGGGCGGCTTGTTCGCATTCCGCATAGAGCGCGCGGTCGGCTTCATTCAATTCATAATCACTAACGCGATCGTACCAGGCGACGCCGTCGCGCAGCATTTGGGACCCGATATCAATTCCGTTAAGGAAGACCTTTGCTTCCAGGTAGCCGCCGGCGAGATGGGTGTATTCAACGACGACGGCCTTGTCGAACACCAGGGCTTTCAGATGATCGCGCGCGGTTTCATTAAATGGCTGGCCGGGTTCCGGAGGGACTACGGCCTTGAGTCTGATCCGCAATGGACGGTTGATGTTGCTGACGACGAGAGTATTTCCCGATTCGACCTCAACCACCTTGGCCTGCAACGTGGCCGCGTTAGCGAGCAAAGGCAGGAAAAGCAAGGCTGTGATAATGGCGAGACTTCTTAAGACGGGAGTGAAGGTCATCTGTCGGTTCTCGAGCGATAAGTTTACGTCTTTCAGATAGAACGGAGCCTGGGTGCTTCGATAAGCTCAACCCGATTGGGTGACTATGAAGCTTAAGAAGAGATCCAATTGGGCTAGTTGGGCTAGACCGCGAATTCGTTTGCCAGGCACATCTCAGCTTTTCTCAATTCATAACGTCCGCGGCCGAGATTACCGTCCGGCTTCATCGCCAGTACTACGAAATAGTCTTTATTGAAAAGACGCATCAAAAATGTGACCTTGCCCAGCGAAACTACCAACTCGCGCAACTCGCCTAGATCCATTTCAGCTCCCGACTTACTCGCGCTGCGGATCAGTGAAGTGAATTCAGCGGCGGCAACGTCCAGGTTCGCGTCCGTGCCTTCCTCGTTGAAAAACCTTTCGACAGACAAGCCATCGGCGCCCATGATTAGGGCGCCGAGGCTGCCGTCGGTTTTGGCGACGATGGCTTGAAGAGTGTTCTTGAACATGTGGGAAACCTACGCCCTGGTATCTGCGTTCCGGACGTTGGCCACCACTCACGGCGCCGGGTCTGGCAGTGCCAGAAGAACCAGGCGACGGATTGCTCGGAGCGCCAAGGACGTTCGGCTGAGTCGGCGACTGCGGGTTGCGGTCCTGCTGTTGCAACTCGGTAGGCGTCGGCGTGTTCGTGGATGGATTACCAAGCGGCACGGGCTGCGGCACGGTGGTCGTGCGCGGACCCTTGACCGGCGTGGTTGAAGTCGGACGACCGAAATAGTCCGGCCGATAAATGTGCGGAGTAATGAAGAACAGAATCTCGGTAGAATTCCTCGAGACCGTCTTACGTTTGAACATGTTGCCCAGGATCGGAATGCTGGCAACACCCGGCGTTCGCTGACGGCTGGTGCTTTCGTTGTCGGCCAGGACACCACCCATCACGGTCGTGCCGCCATCTGGCACCAGCACTTCGGACTGCATGCGCTGAGTGTCGATGCCGGGGACGCCACCGACGGCGATGCCGGTGTTCACCGTATTGTTTTCAATAGTCACGCGAAGCACAACCGTGCCGGCGTCGGTAATCTGCGGCGTTATGGAAAGACGCAGAGGAACAGACACGAACGTGGTGGTTACCACAGCCGTGCCACCGGCGGCCTGAGTTGTCTGCACCGGAATCTGCGAGCCGCTCTCGATTTGTGCCGGGCGATTGTTTAGAGCAGTTACGCGTGGAGTTGCGACAGTCTTGGCTTCGCCTCGCGTTTCCGCTGCGGTAATCAGGGCGCTGATCTGCGCTGAACCGATCAGTCCAGTGGTCAGACCGATGATTGTCGAAGCGGCTGCCGCGGCCAGGTTATTTGCCGGCTGGTTAGTTCCGGCCAGCCCGCCAAAAACTCCTTGCGGGTTTGGTCCGCTTAAGAGTGCAGACGAACCACTGCCGCTACCCGAACCTGAGCCACCCGAACTGGTACTCGAGGCCGGCAACGTAGAAACGTTGGCAATACCTCCGCGGTTAAAGTTCGCTACTCCCAAAGAGAGCTGTGCGCCCAGGTCGCGGCTGAAATTATGTTGAGCAATTACGATTCGCGTTTCGATCTCCACCTGAGGTTCTGGTTGATCCAGAATCGCTACCAATTGGCGAATCGCTTCAATGTTCTCTTTCACATCGGTGACGATCAGGGTGTTGCTGCGGCCATCAACTTCGATCGAGCCCATGCGGGAAAGGCGTCGCTTAATGATCGGGAGTAAACCCTGGTCACCGCTGCCGCCGGTTGCATCGCCGCCGGCGCCGCCACTGAAGCTCAGGTTGGTTGCACCACCCGCAAACCCGCCGGTGGAGCCGGCCGCCTGGGCCAGCGTGCCCGACGCACGAGCATAGTTGAGCCGGATGAATTCCGTGACCAGCGGAGCGTTGGTCAACTGCGAATCCTTAATGATGCGCTGAGTCTCAGCTTCCTTGGCCAGCGTTTCACTAGTCGAGATGCGCAGGATGTTACCGTTGACATCAACGCCCAGCTTATTGGCACGCAGGATCGCGTCTAACGCGTAATTCCACGGAACGTCCTGAACGTTCACGGTCACCGGAACTGCACCCACCGAACTGTCGATTACAAAATTGATTCCGTACTGTTCGGTAATGTAGTTCAGGATGTCGCGGATATCGGCATTGACGACATTCAGATTTATCGGCTCGCCGATAAATCCGGACTGGCCGTACTGGCGTCCCTGGCCAACCTGCGTTGACATATTGTCTTTGGCCGGCGTCATCCCCGGCTTGTCCGGAGTTGGCGTCGGCTCGGGCAGCGATTCCGGCCCACGCGCGGCCGAAGAGGTCCTCGCGGATCCGGGCGATCGCCTGGCAGCGCCATTGGCAATAGCAAACGAGTTGAGTGACAGCCCGGCAACGCACGCAAGCGCGCAGGTTCTGGCGGCTAAGGATTTATGAGACTGCTTAGGCATTATTCCCTCCTCAGGGACTGGACTGAACTTCCGCACACGCGCTCGCTCGAAATGCCTGATAGCGAACATTCAGAGCGCGCACCGCACTAAACGGCAGCTCAATCTAATTGTCAAAAGTGAACAACGGGTTACTGCTAACCGCAGGGGTAGATTGTCCACGCATCGAGCCGTTCGCCAGCGAGTTGATCGCGAAGCGTCGGCCAGGAAACCTTCGTTATTGCTTTTCCGGCGCGGCTTGCTTTTCAGACTCGGGAGCCGGAGAGTTGGTGGGTGCCGATTTGGCGGAGGTCATGGCGTTGACGGGATTCGGCTGCCGCAGCGGTTTGATTTCAACCGACTTCTCACGGCGTCCGTCAGTCCATACTGTATCGCGGCGAAATACCAGGCGCGTTTCTTCGATGGCCACGAGTTGGCCGTCGAAAAACACTTCGCCTGGGTAGATCACGTAGGAGAGTTTAATAGGCGTTGCTTCAACCATCGCAGCCCAACCACGTGGCGTGCGAAAAATGCCTGTTACCTGCATTTCGTTCAACAGCAAAGCAGTTGTCGGCTTTGGCGGGGCAACGTGCGCGTTGGCCGCGGCCATTTTCTGAGCCCGGTAACGGTCGATGCGCACCTGAATCGAGGGCGGCTCCAGCTTTGACAGTGTGCCCTTGGTCTTAACCATAGGCTCGTATTTTTTGAATGGGTCACGCCCAGATTTCCGTTCCGCGACCACCGGTTTTTTGGCTTCGGGCTTATCCTGGGCCCGGGTCATTACGGAGGCGACGGCGATCGCGCCCAAAATTGCGACCGCGGTAATCACGTTGCGAAGTGCGTTTTTGTAATCCATCGTCTTCTTCCTGATTGAACAGTCTATTTGGCGGGTGCGGCTGGCTGTACTGGCTGGGTGTTGGCCGGCGGCGGTGCGCCTGTTTGAGCAGCTTGCTTCTGTAGTTTCTCGCTGGAGACGTAATAAGCGGTCAGGTCAAAACGGGCTTCGACCGTTTTGTTGGATGCTTGCTTGTCCAGTTGCTTAATCTCAAAATTGCTGATCGAGACGATCCGTTGATAATGGGCCATCTGATCAAAGAACGATCGCAAACTGGCAAACGAACTTTGTACGGATACGTCGATGCGCTTGCCGCTATAGAAATCCTGCTGAACATCGTCTTTAGGCGAGAACTTGCGCAGTGAGAGGCCAGCGGTGCGAGCTCGATCCTGAATTCCTTCGAGGACCTTGGTCAATTCGCGCTGTTCCGGCAATAGCGCGCGCAACTCTTCAAGTTGCTCCTGCTTATTCTTATAGGACGTCCGAAATTCATTGAGTCGCTGCGAGGCGATCTGAGCTTCGGTATTGGCCTTCTGCAACACGCTGATTTGTTCTTGCAAGCCTCTGGTCTCTTTGCGAGTACCGCTGGTTACAAAGTACCAGAACGCCCCGTAAACGACGCCGGCCATCGCCACGAAAATAAGGAGCCTGGCGTACCAGGGAATGCTGTTTAGATTTCCGATCTTCATAGTGTTTTCCTGTGGGCCTGACGTTCGTCTAGTTCTAGTTTTTTGAGGTGGGAGTGCCGGGAGCCGCGTTAGCAGCTACATTTGTGTTCTGCTGCTGCACACCGGCATTTGGCTGCAACAAACCGTTGCGGGCGTAATTGCACTTGATAGTAAAGGCAACAACTTCCGGTTGCGGTACGGATGAATCCGCCGAGCCGGCTGGAGCACTAGCAGCCCCTTTGGCAACCTGCGAAATCTCCCTCTGCGTCTCGATGTTCAGGTTTGTAAACATACCTGATGAGAACTCCATGCTCTGGCCAAAGCGGGTGACCGAAGCCTCGTTAGGCGACTCTCCCTTGATAACGAGTTCGGAATCTTTCTGCTCGACGCTCCTTAAGTAGAGACCAGGAACTCCGTCAAAGCGGGCCTTGATCTCTGCCAGCACCGCGCTGGGTCCCTGCTGGGAACCGCGCAATTTCTGAATCGCGTCGATCCGAAAGTTAATGTCCGCGATCTTCTTTTCCAAATCTGCCTGCTCGCGCTTGACCGCGTTCATCTGGTCGTTAATTCGGTGCTGTCTGTCCAGTTCTTTGGTGGCCGCCGTATGTTGCGCGTGAGCGCTCACATAGTCATAACCAATGCCAAGGACCAGCAAAGCCATTACCGTTAATGCCAGCAGGAAGGTTTGCGTGCGGGTACTCGAGACCTTGTCTTCAACAAAAGCCACTCCCGCAGGACGATCCGTTACCGATTCTAAAAGGTTTATTTTGATCACTGGGCGTCAACTCCTCTCAGCGCCAATCCGACCGCAATGGCCATCTCGGGCACCACTTCACGCATGTAGTCGGGATCGAAACCACGCGAGTCAACTCGAATCTTACGAAATGGATTGAAGACCTCGACGGCAACCTCAAACCGGCTCGCCAGAAACTCAACCAGCCCCTTAAGCTTCGAGCCGCCGCCTGAAACTAGAATCTGCTGAACCGCCTCTTCGCCGTCTTCGACTGTGGCGCGATAAAAATCCATCGTCTTCTGGATTTCCAGAGCCAGGATATCGGAGACCGTGTCAAGAATCGGTTGAATGTCTCGGTGCTCGAGGTTCTCAGGGAGAGGCATGCCTCGCTTAACTTGATCAGCCTGATCAAACGTCAAGCCGAGTTCTTTCTGCAGCAGCGACGTATATTGATTGCCACCAAAGGTAGCGTCTCTGGTAAAGACCGATCTGCTGCCGTTCAGAATGTTGATGTTGGTGGTTGAAGCGCCGATGTTTAGCAGCGCGACGACCTGGCCTGGTTGCGGGTCATAATTCAGCTCGTAACAATTCTGAAGCGCGAAAGCATCAACGTCGATCACCGCGGGTTGTTTTCCGGCAAGTTGGATCGCCTGCTTGAGATTCGCAACCTTGTCGCGCTTGCAAGCCGCCAGCAGAACATGAATCGCATCCTGGGTGCTATCGGTCACGTGGTAATCAAGATTGACATCAGAAATATCAAAAGGAATGTGTTCTTCCGCGTGCCATGCAAATGACTCTTGAAGTTCATCGTCCGTCATTTGCGGAAGCACAATGTTTTTCACGATAACGGAATGGCCGTTGACGCCGGCTGCTACCTTCGAGGTCTTGATTTTGTGTTCGTTGAAAATACTTCCGATGGCGCTTGAAACTGCATTCAGCTCCATGATCTGACCGTCAACGACCGAATCAGGCTGCAAGCCCTCGTAACCCAGGCTCACGAGTTGAAACTCACCATTCTTGCCCTGTAGTTCGACTGCCTTGATCGAACTCGATCCGATATCGACGCCGACCATGCTTTTCTTTCCACGTTTCCACATCATGAATTGGCCCTCGCAATCTTGGACATAAGCAGGCGCTGGCGCCGCACTCGAGCGCGGGCGCGGCGGGCACGGGACAAACCAGAGCGCACGAGTCTGATCCGGCAGGAATAACTTGCTTTCTTCATTGATTAGTTCCCTGTGGTGTTTTTTGGAGTCTTCGCTTCTTTTGCGAAGGGCGGGGCTCTTGTCGGTTAAATGTTGTGAGTAGAAGCGGCTGAGGCTGAAAAGAACCGGCTGTTCACAGGGTGAAGGGCTGGTGGCTTCGACCGCCGATCACAAGCTACATCACGAAGCCAACGACTGTCAACATCATTTTGCAATATTAAACCAAATGTTTTACCAATCGCCGAGCTTCTTCTCATTTGCCCGGACCACTAACAGGGTCTAGGATGCCTCAGTTGATCAAGCACCGTCGCGCAAAAATCATTCTTATAGCTCTAGTGGCAGCGCTGGTAGGAGGTTGGCTTTATTGGAACCGCCCTACCAGGAGCGATCTGGCCAACTATGCCCCTTCAGACTCTCTCGCCTATCTTGAGGCCAACGACCTTTCCGAGATGACGGAGGGGGTGGAACAAACCGCAGCCTGGAAGTCATTGGCCAGCTTGATTGGCGCTCGTTCGAATCTTCTCCCGAGCCGGTGGTTAATCCGAATTGCCAAGTGGACCGGAATTGGATCCGCTGAAACAGTCGTCCTTGCCCGCTCCCAAATCGCTATTGTTTTCACCGGAGCCGAAGTGAGTGAGACTGGCCCGACCCTTAATGTTAAGCCGCTCGCGGTGTTGATTGTCGAGACACACACCTCGCCAAGACGGATGCGACCTGTCCTTGAAAAGCAAGTGGACGAATTCGCCAGACGTATTTACGGGCAACCGCAGCTGATCCGAAAGCAGATTGACGGAGTGGATCTGAGCGAGTGGTCTGCCGATTCGTCTCGGCGAATTGTTGTAGCTTTCGTGGAGACGACGGCGATAGTCGGGAACGACGAGGCTTCCGTGCTCAATTGCGCAGCTGTTCGACTGGGGAAGCGCGGGGCGCTTACCGGAGAGAAACAATTTCAAGATTCGCGCACCAACGTCAAAGCTTCTAATGCCGCTGTCTTTGGTTTCGTTTCAAAGCCTGGAATCAAGTCTCTACTGCAGGCTTTCGCGCTTTATCGTTCTGGGGCTTCGGCGGACGCTATTAGCGTGTCGCGAATTTTTGCAGACACAATCGGCAATCTCGCCGACGGTGTGGGCTGCAGTGCAACCTTTGTCGACGGCATGGTCGAGGATAGATGCTCGGTCATCCTCGCTGAAGGACTACCTGACAAACTTCGAACCAGCTTCACCCCCGAGGATCGTTTTGCGTCGAGCGACCTTCCCTTCGTCCCGTCTGATACGCATTCTGTTTCGCTTTATCACTTTCGCGATGTCGAGACTCTATGGCGAGATCTAAACGCGGCGGTCTCCTCTCACGCTGATCTTGTCGGAGCCATAGCAGCACGGCCGATGTTACGTACTCTATTGAAACCTTATGGCATCGATGATCCGGATATCTTCGTTCACGCCGTGGGTCCCCATCTGGAAGTCATTAGACCGGACAACATTTCCCCTTCGGTTCTGGTAGCCGAAGCTCTCGATAGAGGGACTCTGAAAAAGCTGGCGCAAAAGCGGCTCGGACCCCGGTCAACCACCGAAACGGTTGGCAACTCTGAGATGATGGTTTCAAGTTCGGATAATTGGGCGATGAGTCTTTCTGAGCACTACTTTCTCAGCGGTCCATCCGAAGCAGTTCGCCGCTGTCTACAAGCGCGGGCGCAGTCTACCTCATTGTCTTCGGTGGACTCGTTTCGCAAAGCAGAGCGGCTTATCGACGTTTCGCTGCCATTGACGACCGTCACTTATGCCAACGATCAGCACGCGGCCATTTCCTTCGTGGAACTCTTTTCCCAACAAGAGCGGCCCACCTTCTCGGCCAACGGGCCGGCGATCGATCAGGCTGCCCGATCGCTGCCCTACGCCGTTAGCGTGACGATGATGAAAGACAAAGGGCTCGAATGGACCTCACGCTCATCCTTCGGTCTTGTCGGATCCCTAATAGTGGCATTCACTCCGGAGAGCCCTCGGTGAACGTGGGGACGTCTCTACTCATAGCAACGAGGAATGAAGGCAAAATTCGCGAGCTGCGTGAGCTGCTTGCGGATTTGCCGGTGCAGCTTCTCCGACTGAACGACTTTCCCGAAATCAACACAGTCCCGGAGACAGGTGACACCTTTATTGAGAATGCCTCGCTTAAGGCTTCCGGATACGCCCGGCAAGCTCGGGTGCTGGCCCTGGCCGATGATTCGGGTTTGGAAGTTGATGCTCTGGGTGGCGCTCCCGGAGTCTTTTCAGCACGATACGCCGGAGAGGCTGCATCAGACCTGGTACGAGTTGATCGACTATTGGCTGAGCTTTCTAAGATTGAAGCCGCCAAGCGCAACGCCCGATTCGTTTCTGTGGTGGTAATTGCCAATGAGGAAGGTCGTATTCTGAATGCTTCCACGGGCGTTTGCGAGGGTCACATTGCTTCTGCTCCTCGCGGCGAAAACGGTTTCGGCTACGACCCGGTCTTCATACCTCTTGGCTATGACTCAACCTTTGCGGAGTTGACTCCCAACGTAAAGAACCGAATTAGTCACAGGGCTCAAGCGCTTAGATCCGCACGTGATTTTTTGCTCACCTTGACCAGCCCTCCGGACGGTAGCTAGAATGGCGCGTCTCTCGCAGGGGTATTTCTTTAAGGAATTCGGGGCGTAGCACAGCTTGGTAGTGCGCTCGGTTTGGGACCGAGAGGTCGGAGGTTCGAATCCTCTCGCCCCGACCACTTCTGACGGAGAGCCCTTCCTCGGTTTTCCTTCAAAACGGCATAAAGACCACTGAATCTGCAATTTGCCTTGAGATCGCGGGCGATCACTGGAGGCTTCGATTCGACTTCCGTGCTTGAGCGAACACCTGCCTTCGAGCCGTTCCGCGCCGGGCTGTGGTAGTCGTAAGGAACTCGGGTGGGCCCCAACTGGCCAACCAACGAGTGACCTTTAGGCGAAATATTTCTTCTAAATGCCCGAAAAATAGCGAATTTTTGCAGACTTTATGGTCTGTCTGTGGTATATCTGGCTCCGACAGCTTTCCCATTTTGTTGATTTTTTGGAGGTGGTACACCACACATGGCGACCAGCACCGCAGCAGGCAAGAAGCGCATGACCCAGTCGGACGTTATTAACTATTTCGCAGAGCGAACTGGGATGAAGCGCGCGCAAGTAAAACAATTATTTGAAGATCTAGCGAATCTGGCTACGTCTGAAGTCAAAGGCAACGGAGAATTCGTTCTCCCCGGCTTCGGCAAACTCGTTCGCTCAGAACGGAAGGCGCGCGAAGGTCGTAACCCGGCCACGGGCGAAACTATTCAAATTCCAGCCAAAACAACGCTAAAATTCCGCGTTGGAAAGGCGATGAAGGACTCGGTCCTTCCCCGGAAGTAAGCACGCGGCCTGACTTTTAAACTGCTTCGCGAAAAGGTTTGGAGCGTCGGTGACGTGTCTCTGACTGGGACACCGCCGGCGCTTTCCCTTTTTCGGCCTGATCGAGACTGAGGTTGGATTCTAAATCAACAGCGTTCAACCGCGAACCGGTCCCCAAATACCAGCCAGAAATGTAGTTCTAAGCGGGACAAAGCGCCCTGGCGGCGAGGGAATGCACCGAGAAACAGAATTACGCTTCTTCACTCAAAAGCGCGTTCGGGGACATAGTTTCTTGAAATTATTCCTCTAGCCTTCCCCATCGACTCGTGCTATAGTGCCCGGTTTTGCTGAGACAATTAGTCGACCTAGTGCCCCCTCTCTGGGCTGGTACTTTGCAAAATCTCCCAAAAGTGTAACGAGTTTGCATCCTGGGAACGTTCAGGAAGCATCTATAGTTAGTAAACTGGAATCGTAGCGAGTTAATTGATAAGGAGAGACAATCAAAAGTGAATCTTGACAAGGGCCTGCCGCTGGCTGAGCGGCTTCAGAGAATCGACCACATTCAAGCGCGGCGCTTTTCAAAGTTAGCCGGAACTGTGCTGGAGATTGCTACCGAAGGTATCATTCGTCATCTAGCTGCATGTGATCGGATGGATGTTAACCCTGACATTTCCGCCGTTAGAGAGATCATTGACGATGCTCTCAATGGGCGGCGTGTTTACGCGGAAGCCGCCGAAATCACGCGCGCGGCATAAAATCGCAAGCCTGCTTTTTGATCGAAAGGCCGCCAGAGAACCTTCTGGCGGCCTCTTTGTTTTCATCGGAACATTTTTTGAGGCGCTGTTTGTCTTCGTGCTAACATCGCCCAACTCGCTAGCTTAGTGCTCCCGTAGCTCAGTGGATAGAGCATCTGCCTTCTAAGCAGAGGGCCGCAGGTTCGAGTCCTGCCGGGGGCACCACTTCCAGGGCCTCGAACCCTCTTCAGTTAGTTTTCCCCGCTCGTTCTCGTTGCCGGTGGACTCGTGGGCCGCTCCCTACCAACACTCAAATAATCATAATTAAGTGCTGCATTAAAGAGCAGGAAGAAACTACCCTGAGTCTGGTGCCGCCACATTGGATTATTCGCGAACAGCACAACATGGCCGCGGCCAACCGGCACGTCGACGATGGCTGGGGCGTTGGCCAATTCCGAACCTCCGGCGAGCATACCGCTAATCAAAAGGCTCTTCTCATCCGACGCAAATCTCAGAACCACGCGCGGCCTCAACTCAGGAGGGGTGAAGAAGATTCCCTGTTGAAGTCTTTGCTCTTCGGTGAGCTGTTCTCCGGGACGACGTTGTGGGGCAGGCGAGGCCAGGGGCATCCCTTGAACGACGTCGGGATCGGTCAAGGTTCCGCGTCCGGACGGGCGTGACTCTCCGCCACCCCCCGCACCCGCACCTCCACCTCCGCCGCCGCCCGCACCGCCGCCAGCCGCCACTTGAAACAGTGGCGCCTGATTGAAATAGATCGGCAGCGTCTCGGAATAGCCATAAGCGATCGGGCTACCGCGATCCGCAAAGGTTGCGTTGTAAACCGAGCCCCTCGCTTGCAGCTGGCGCGGCTCCTGAATACTCACGCCGCTCACGATGCCGTAATCTATCGCTACCCGGGTGCAATTCGTGATGGGTATGAAAAGACCGCCGTCTTCGACAAACTTCTGCAAGTTCACGACGCCGCGCAAACTCATGCCGCCCCGAATGTCATTGCTTTGATCGGGCCCCAGTCCCATGTTGGGTGTGAGCTCACTGCCCTTCCAGGGAATTGGGGCTCCACGCATCGGGATTCCATTGACAATTGCCTGCGCCGAACCACCCACCGGCGGAAAGATAATTACATCGAACTTCTCTTTCAGATTCGGAGTCTCGCGAATGACGTGATCAGAGATGTACGTGTAAGGCACCTGCAGCCGATCGAATTCGATTCGAAACCAACCTTCATTCTGAGTATTCGTCCAGGTGTGCAGAATGGCTATCCTCGGCAATGCCAGCGGATGACTCTTAAATTCCGGCAGCTTGTCGACGCCAATTGCCTTCAGTCCGGAGTCGGCAACCGGGCCGGCTAACTTTTGTTTCAAGTCTCCGGGATTATCTACCGACTTGATGATGAAGGTGCCGGCATTAAGCTTCTGGCCAGCCGCTTCAAACGCCTCTTCCGCTATGTTTATTTTCAAGTCCTTTAACTTGAACCGCAGCGTCACGAGTGAGTTTTCAGAGTTGTGATTAATCAAGTACGCAGCCGGCGTCGACGTTCCGCGCACACTTCCCGTGACTTTCGCGTCGGCAGCAAGCATGGTCATGGGCGCCTGCAGCACACTCTTGTCCGTAACTCGCACCGTCTTAACATTCCGCAGTGCGCCGAGCGTCCAACCCGTGTCGTCGTACGGCCTGGGATCGTTGACGTTGTAGTACTGCGTGTCCAGCAGCATGTCGGCCATGCGTGAATAGGGCTGGTCCATGCGAATAACGTACGAGCCGGCTAAATATTTTTGCTCCTTCACCGTGATTTCTTTGTTCGCCGTATGAACTTCAACTCCCATCAGCCTCAGCAGATTAACCATGTCGGCGGCCTCAACCACGCGGCTCTGATCCGCCGGAACAATCCAGGCAGCCGGTCCTTCATTGGTTGCTTTGGCTACCGACCGCTTGCTCTTCAAATAGAAATTCTTGAGAAACCTGTCCTTGTTGTTGGAAACAAAGTTCATCGCCAGCAAGATCGCCGACTGCTGCATATTGATGTTGTTTCGCAGAGACCACTTCACGCGTGGCAGCGGCGGGTTTGGACGAAACCAATCGCGTTGGGACTGGGCGGTCACGGTGCGATCCAGGGTATCGGCGACGCTATTGCCGAATGTTTCATAAAAGCGGCCGATCGAATTGTGCCCGTTGGCTACATAGAACATGTAGTTCGGCGCCCAGCCATCGTAAAAGCCGTGGGTCCAGACACCCGGAACGCCGCGCTTGGTCATCTCTTCAATCTCGTGATAAGCGAGTAAATTCCACTCGTCGATCACAATCGGATCCAACCAGGCATTGTAGGGACCGGTTCCCGTCGAGGTGTAAAGGAATGGCACGGATTCGTGCAAGTCATGCAAGATCGAGGGATGATATTCAAGAAAAGTCCGCATCTGGTTGCGCGAGAGCGCCAGGGCCATACCCAGTCCGTCGCGATTATTGTCATGAGCGACATAACGCCCCCAGTAGATCAGCGGCGGGACTCCTTTGCCCGGATTAGCTTTGCGGTAGTTGTAGGTGTCGACCATACGGTCGCGCCCGTCGACTTCCAGGGCCGGCGTGATTAGCACTACCACGTTTTTGCGAATAGCCTGGATGAAGGGCGACTCTTCAACTGCCAAACGGTAGGCGAGCTCCATCAGCATCTCAGGCGAACCAGTCTCTGGTGAATGGATTGAGCCCGAAGCCCAGTAGAAAACTTTTCCCTCGCCGATTAGCTGCTCAGCCTCTGCATCATTGATCTTGCGCGGATCGGCAAGCTTCGCCGTAATTTCTTTGTAGTGATCCAGCCTGGCGATCGCGGCTTCATCTCCGACCGCGATTAATAATTGGTCCTTGCCTTCCTCGCTTTTTTCGAACGCGTTGAAAACTTTGACCCGCGCCGTAGTCTTTTCCAGCTCGCGATAATAACGATAGAGATCTTTCGTGTAAGTGAGGTGTCCCGGCGCGCCCACGGCGTATCCGAGAATCTTGTCCGGGGACGGCACTTTGTCTGAGGCGGGCAGATGATCCACCAACTCAGTCATGAAGTACGATTCGGTCGTATACTCCTTAACCTTCGCCGCATATTCAGCATTGTTCGCCGCATCGTTCCCGTTCGGCTTCGACTCTTTCGTTGACGACGTGAGTGCCGTCTTTGCGTTTTCGGGCTGCTGCGCGTGCACCCCGCCGGCAAACTGCCAAAACGCTACTCCGAGTGTCAGAAAGACAGCGCATGCAGACAATCGTCTACTGAACGAGAATCTTGCGTTCATGGTTGGGCTCCAAAAGGGAAAGATTGATCGGGCGCGCGAAGAATACTGCAACTCGAGAGAAGTTGCCAGAGTTTCATGGCCAACTAACTCGTCCTACCGGGCCAAATAGGTTCCGTTTGCCGTCGAACTTGTGCCTCGAATTCTGAGGCTAAACTTGAACTAATCCGGTGAGTGGTGTAAACAAGTAATTCGCCACTTTGATTTCATTCGAACTTATTGCAGGGATTTTCTGGCGGCTATAGTTCAGTAGGTTAGAACGCCTGATTGTGGATCAGGAGGTCGTCGGTTCGAGCCCGACTAGCCGCCCCATATAAAAGTAACCCCATGCCAGACGAACAAAGAACAGCTACTCACGCGCAGACCTACACGGTCGAGGCGGACAATTTTACCTTTGAGACGATGGAGCAGGAGAACGGTCAGGCGACAATGATTCGATTCGCGCTCAACGATCCGCGATATCATGCCGGCGACGTGCTCCTGGTATTATCAGGCACTGACATCCACTTCCATGGAATGATTGCGAAGATGGGTGATGGTTTCGCGGTCGCGACCGACCGGCGCGGCTCACTGTTGCCGGCTACCGTGCAGTAACCAATCGCGGGTTTTGCCACCGCTCTTCGGGATACGGAGGTAACCATGAAACGCCTTCTCTTTATTGCGATTCCTGGTCTCTTGGTTTTTCCGCTCAGCGTTTTCGCGCAGCAATCCAAATCAGCGAAGAAATATGTGAAGCATGGTATCGAGCGCTTCAGTAAAGGCGACATTGCCGGTGCGATTCTCGAGTATGACCGCGCCTTAAGTGTCGATCCCAAACTGGCGGAAGCCTACCTGAATCGCGGCCGGGCCAAGCGCGCCGGTGGAGATCTGGACGGCGCCATCGCCGACTACGAAATAGCCTCTGAACTCTCGCCGGAATTGGCCGAGAAAAACCGCGACATTACTGAAGCGTATTTGAATCGTGGCTACGCGAGGTCAAATCGTCTGGATGTGGACGGGGCGCTGGCCGACTTTGACCGCGCGATTAAGATCAATCCCAACGACGCGGAAGCCTACTTCAAACGGGGCCGGGCGTTTCTGATTGAGGGCAATCCGAAGTTTGCGATTGCCGACTTTGATAAGAGCATAGCGCTGGACGATCGGAATCCACTGGTCTTTGCCGAACGCGGTCTGGCCCATCAAAGTCAGGGCCAGGAGGATCAGGCGCAGCGAGATTTCGAGCGAGGTCTGAAGCTGAACAACGACCTTAGATTAATGCTTGATTTGCACCTGCTGGATTTGCAGATGCAGATTAAGGAAATGCGGCGTCGGAAAGCCGCGATTCAGAGAAATATTGCCCGCCTTAACGGCGATACCCGGACGGATGTCGAATTTCGACATCGCGGTCCAGCGGCTTGATGTCCAGCCGATGAAATCCTTTATCGGTGTGCGTTGAGAGATAGGTCAGCGCAATTTGGCGTCCCAGAGAATCCCCAATCTTTTCAAGATAAGGTTTGAAGCTTACCGGCGCTCCCGTACCCTGGAAAAAAGCCTGCCCGCCCGTATCATTCGAAAGCTTTTCGAGTGAACTCTGCCCGTTCGTGCTCAATAACAGATTGCCGATCCCGGAAGCCGCCGGAGCGTAGATCGAATAAACCGCTACACTGCGACGCTGGGCTTCGTTAATTGCCCGCTGTAGATCCAGGCTCAGAGCCGGTGAAGAACTGTCGAATCCGCGGGAGGTGTCCAGCCCGTCTGAGACCACAATCATCGCTCGTCGGCCGAGAGGTTGTGAATCAAACCTCCGCAGTCCTTCGATGACCTCGACATAAGGATTGAAGGGACTGGCACTCGCCGTTCCCAGGGGTACTCGCAGACTCGTGGCTGCCCGCTCGAGTTCGTTAGTGAACTTTCGTCGCACTTCAAGGCTGCCGGAACGGATGTAACCAATCATTACTCGAGAACCACCCGGTAGCTGGCGAACGAACTCCGCAATTCCCCTGACCTCGCTTGAAACCGAAGGAACCAGATCATCCTGGATCAGGATCGCCAGAGACATGGGACTGTCTTTCGGGCCGCGCATCGAAAGAATCGTCTGCATCTCGCCATCTTCGCGCAGGAGGTAATTAACAAACCGCATTTCAACTTCCGGCTTGGGATCGCGCACTCTGATGGTTACCGGCACGGTGACGGGCCTGGCCGTCCCCCGCGGCCGGCCTGAAGAGCCGTCGCGTTCGCTTTGCGCACTGGCAGGTTGTCCGGAAAATGATAGGAAAACCACGCTGACCAGGAGGAGAAGACCAGTCTTTGCTGTTTTTATCATAGTCGTTTAGATGCAGCTACAGTTGTCTCGATCCCACGGGATCGGCAGGTGGCGTCCGGATTTCCAGTCCAGCCGATGATATTACAAGGAAACTTGGAGGCAAAGCCGAACCCCATGCCCTCCAGTTATTACCATGGCTGATAGAGTTGGCCTGCTGTTAGACACACAGGTATCATTCCCCGTTGCCAGCAAACGGTAATGAACTATGGCAGATGACGACGCAATCCTGTCAATGAGCGCGAACGAGCGGTCCGGCAAGCTTACCGACCGCGATCGCCGCATGGCGCGCCTTTGGCGAACCGCCCCCTGGCTCGTTTTGGGCGGCGTGACCGTGGTTCCCCCGGCCGTACTCCTGCTGGCTTACTTGTTGACCGGCGGTTCGACTCTGTTCCTCGTCCTTGGCCTCGGCGCAATTCCCTTCTCTCTGATCACGGCGATCATCATCAGCCTGATTCTGATCTTCATGCGGCGTGGGTGGGCGCGGAAGCTGCGCGACCACCTGGCCACTGATGGAATAACTGCGGATGAGGTTGAGTACTTTCTGCCCGAGCTTACCAGCGGTGAACGGCGCGCGCTTCGCGAAATGGAAAAGCGCCAGCCGATGCTGGCGGATGCTTATCGCGAAACGCTCGCCCTGCGTCTGAACGCGTCACGATTATCCGCCAACTCACGGCGCAACTTGCTGCTGGTTGAGAGACGCATAAATCGCGCGCGATACTTGAATGCTCCGGATACCGCAGTCCTGATTGAAGAGCTGGGTCGCGATCGGTCGCGGCTGGAAGTTCTGAAGCAGGAAGCGGCGGCCCGTCGCGCCGAAGCTGAAGCCCGCTTGCAGATGATCGAGGCGGCAGCTAGTCGCGGCGCGAGCTGGGCAGAGACAAACTACATGCTGCAAAGGCTCGATCAAGGAAGAAAGCACTTGCCGCTCGGATTGGAAAACGCGCGAGCGGAACAAGAACTAAGAGAAGACGCCGACCGCGAGCTGCGCAAAGAACTTACTCCCTGAGAATCCGGTACTGATGCCCTCCTTTTTTTTGCGCAGCGACCCAACAAAGTAGCGTCTACCTTGAGGAGCGGTGTTTAGAGCCGACTTTAGTCGGGCTTCCCAACCAAGAGAAGAACCCAACTAAAGTTGGTACTCTATACGCCCGCGAATTAAGACGCCCTCTTAAAAAAATTTGGCGAGGCCCGAAGACCTCGCCCAACAGGATAATGGCTTAATCCTTTGCCTACCTGCGTGTATTTGCCGGTGCGCCTGATCGAATGACGATTTCCGATCCTCTTCCCAACTCGAGATCTTTTCGACCCTGCACATAGACTGAGCCGGCGCCACCGCCGGCGCCGATGATGGCGCCGATCGCGGCCCCCTTACCGCCACCGGCAATCGCTCCGATAATCGCGCCGACCGCCGTTCCAATCGCCGCGCGCTCCCCGGTTTGTCTGGTCTGGCTTTCATCGCGCACCGTGCCTTCGCTATCGACCCGAACGATTTCTCCGGTTGAAGTCCGCACGCTCTCGACCAGTCCGGCAAAGCGATAGGTCCCCCCGTCACGCAACCGGATGTTGTCGAAGTCGACCGTTAGCACCGATCGTCCAGTAAGACGCCCGCTGCGCTCGATATGCGAAACGTGGCCTTCAATCGTCGCGCCTGAGTATTCACCCGGTTGGTTGACTCGCAGTGTGAACCGATCGCCCACCGCGGCGGTTCGGGTCGATAGACCATCCTCCAACACTGCGACTACGCGGGTGCCGTCCGGGATGACAAAAGCACCGGTCGAGGTGGGATAACTTTGCGGATTGTAGATGTTGAATTGAGCTACATCTGAGATTTTCTCGTACATGCTCTGGACCACCACTGGCCGCGACAGGCCCGTGACATAGACACGGCGTTGCACGTTCATCCGGCGCCCATTGTCAATCGGATCAAAACTCACCGTGAACTCGTTGCCCGTATCTCCGGTAGAGCTAACCGTCAACTGGTTGGCAGTCAGGGTCGCGCGCGATCGAATCGTGCGTCCGTTTTGCGCGGTCTCGACCCGTTCGCGGCCATCAGCCTCGAAAGAGATTTGGGGCGCGCGAGTCGAGGCCAGGATCACCGTGCGGCCGCGCACGTCGAGCGCGATTTGATCCGGCGAATCCAGCCGTAGGACTACCGCATCGCGAATCCGTCGTCTCTCGCTGGGCGCCAGGTCGCGTGTGGCCTGATCGGCCGCCCGCTGCGCGTCGTCGCTGCGGGAAACATCCAGCCGGTAGGTTCCGGTAAACAGGTTCGTCACCGGCGGCATGCTGTAAGGTGGATAAGATCCCGTCTGCAACCGCGCAATGCTGTATAGATTTGCGAGCTGATTTACATCGCCTCGCAGGGTCGACCACTGGTTCTCAGATCGCACGTCCAACGTGCGGCTACGCATGAACTGGTCGACTCGTGCGGCGCGATTCAAAACCTCCTGAGCGTCCGCCGACGTTGCCTGTCGCCGGTCGACGCGATCACGCAGCGTGCGCACGCTATCGTCGAAGTCGCGCACGAAGAGGTTGATATCTTCGTTGCCGTAGACTTGCGTGGAATTCCGCTGACTCCAAACCCTGACACTATTTCGGAAAAGGTTCGTTCGATTCTCAATGCGCAGAACTATCTGCCGCACCGATGGGTTAGTGCCGCTTGTTGCGCGGCGCTGTGCCTGGGCCGACAGGCTGAGCAAAATCAGACAGACCATCGATAATGCTCCGGCAAAATAACGTTTTCTCATTGCTTGCTTCCTCCAAACTCCTCTTGTTCTTATGTGCAAACCGCCTCCCCGCCGCGTTGGCTATCAAATACCGGGCCAAGGCACGCAGGAACGTGGTTGAGCCAGCTCTCACATTTTCGAAAAATGGGTGTGAAGGGAAAGTAACTGGGATTTTGCGGGCACTCCAGAAGTTGCCGTAAAGAACTTTCACGAGGTCTCTAGCAATTTCATTTCAAGCGACTGCATAAACACAGGTCGATCTGCGTTTTAAAAACGGGCATGTTATTCTTTTGTTGAATTTCAGGAACTGCACCGCACAGACATGGCTGATAAAGGTTCTGCCACCATCCAATTTGCCGGCGACGAGCTCTTCGTTGGGATTACACCGTCGGGCCATGCCCAGGTCATCGAGACAAATACTGATCGCTCTGTGGCGGCCAGTCCAATGGAGCTGTTACTCATCGCCCTGGGGAGTTGCACCGGCGTCGATGTTATTTCGATCCTAAAAAAACAACGACAGGATGTGACTGATTATCGCATCGAAGTGAGGGGCGAGCGGCGAGAGGAATTTCCGCGCAGCTACACCCGCCTGGAGGTGAAGCACATACTTCGTGGACGCAACCTTGCTGAGCAAGCGGTGGCACGGGCGGTTGAACTTTCAGATCAGAAGTATTGCAGCGTGGCTGCGACTTTACGGGGGACCGCAGAGATCGTGACCAGTTTTGAAATCGAGGAGGAAGAGCAAACAAATGCGCCGGCCTGAGCAAACATTTCTTTCCAAACTATTCTGCTTGGGACTGATGCTTGGCTGCGCGGCTCTGGTTTCAGCGCAGAGCGCCAGTGATGCTTCCCTGAACGCGATCCGCGCCAGTGACCGGATCGATCGCGCCGCCAAAGGAGGTTTCGCTCAGGTAACTCCTTCCGAACACATGCGCCGCGCGGCGATTTATCTTGCCAATCGAGCTTTCGCGGACGCGCGCGAACACTGGCAGGCCCTGGTCGATAACTATCCCAGCGACACCAACGTCCCGGCGGCGCTGTATGGAATCGCGCGCACCTTCTATCAACAACGGCGCTACGAAGAAGCGCGCCAGGTTTACAACCGGCTGGCCAGTGATTACCCGCAAACCAGGGAAGGCCGCGAAGGATTAAATTTCTCGGCGTCTGCGCTGCTGCGGATGGGCCGCGGAGCTGAAGCCGCCGCGCGTTACACCGAGTACGTGGAGAAATATCCGAACGGTGAGCGAATCGATACAGCCCATCTAAACATTATCGATGGCCTGCGAGAATCTGGCCGAGCACAGGAAGCGATCACCTGGATCAACCGCACCCGCCAGCGGTTTCCCGGAACTTCTACCGAAGTCAGCGCGATGTTTGCGGGGCTGCGGTTGCACGTCGCCCTAAGCGACTGGCAGCGCGCGGTGCAAAGCGCCGACGAACTGCTCAGCAGGCCGATTCCCAGGGATGCCAACACCAGCGCCGACGAAATTCTCTATCTGAAAGCGCACGCCCTCGAACGCGCGGGACGAACTCAGGAGGCGATTCGCACCTACCTGATGATCCCGGACAGCCTCAATTCGTATTACGGCTGGATGGCCACGAACCGGCTGACGGCTACTTCCGATGCAACGGCGCGTCAGCGAAGCGCCGAACGCAATCAGGCGGTGCAAGACTCGATCGCCAACGCGGCTTCCAGCTATCCGGCGCCTTATCGCTATCAAATTGTTAGCGAAGCGAAAAAGCGCGCGCTCGATCCGCGTCTGGTATTAGCGATCATGAAGCAGGAGAGCCAGTTCAAGCCGAATGCGAAATCGCCTTCGGCCGCGCGCGGCCTTTTGCAACTCACGATTGACGCTGCGGAACGTTACGCAAAACGTGCCGGGGTGAATCGTCTGACCGAAGATTCCCTCTATCAACCTGCGGTGGCAATAGCCATCGGCTCGGAATATCTGCGCGAGCTCTCCACGATGTTCGGCGGTTTGTCGGAAGCGATTGCCGCTTCTTACAACGGCGGCGAGGACAACGTGGCCCGTTGGCTGGCGCGCTCAAACCAAAAAGACGCCGGTGTCTTCACCGCCGAAGTCGGTTTCAGCGAATCCAAGAACTACGTCTACAAAGTGATGAGCTTCTATCGCGCCTATCGCCAGCTTTATGATTCAAATCTGAAGCCGCGGTAAACCGGATAGGGTGATGGGGAGACGCGGAGACACGGCGAAATTCCTTTCTCCGCGTCTCGCTTTCTCCGCGTCTCCGTGTCAGGCTTGGTTACGGTTCCGGACAATACTTGGGCTCAAAGCCTTTGGCGCGTTCCCGCCGATCCAGCACTTCGGGCCGCCGGTAGTCTCGCGGAATTATTCCCAGACGCACCAACGACGCGCGGTACTCGTAGCGGATCGTAACTTCGCCCGCTGGTCGCGATTCCAAATCCATCTTGACCCACTGAACGTCATTTCGGACCGAACGGCCGATGCCGGTCGCTGCCGATTCGTCGTCCGGCGGCGGATAGGATCGATCGACGCCGGATTTCTCGGCAGAGCGGTTCTCACTTCTACTCGGATACGAGTCGGTAGTGCCGGCCTGAGGTGACTTCGGGCTTCGATCATCCTTGGATTGCGGCCGCGGCACAACCGGCATGATCGTGATCGGCTTGCGCTCGCGAAAGAAGACCGCCGAAATCACGCCGAGGTTTGCCGTCTGCCCCAGCTTGGCGCCATAGGAATCGCGCTCAGTGGTGAAATAGAAGCGGCGCGCGTTTTCCGAGCTCATCTGCCAGCCGCGCACACTAATCGTTCCGTACGGTTGAATGACCCACTTATGCGCATCCCAGGCGCTCGTGTGGCGCGCGTCGATCGTGTTCAAGCCGTCAACCGCCAGCGCCACCGCCACGCGCGTGCCGAACGGGTTATGAATGCGCAGTTCGTACTCAGCATTCTCGAACGCCTCCACATATCGACGCCCCCGCGCGGCGTATTCCGGCACCGGCCGCCCATCGACAATAATTTCGATTGAGAAGCCGTTCTCGGCAACCACCTGTTCCGGGTAGTTAACCTCTGCGGCCACCCGGTTGTCAGCGGAAAACGCAGCAGCGCTCTGTACCCCATATCGCACCACCGCCACGCCCAGAGCCAGGGCCAACGCTAAGGCGGCCGCCGGCCAAAATCTTTTGCCCATCATCTTTCTCCTTAATTGATTGGATTTCGGACTTCACCGCTGGCAGAACGGTTGAGACTGCGGGTTCTTGCGCGTTCTTGCGCGGCTTTGCCCAAAAAGCCAGTGCCGCGAGCGAACAAACTCGTCGAGCTGCGAAGCAGCGGTTGTAAATAAGCCCAAGGCGAGGCTTTGCGAGCCTTGGGAAACCATGCCCGGTTTGATCAGCAGAGCCCGCGAAGCGGGCGACATTTTCAGTCTCGAGGTCAGAGTTTGACTTTCGAGTCAGAACCAACACGACTGCCCCGTTGACTGGTTGGTCGCCGCTTCGCGGCTCCCGCAAAATTTGTTTACTGGTAACCCAAGGCTCGCAAAGCCTCGCCTTGGGCTTATTTACAACCGCTGCTTCGCAGCTTGTTGATATTGCAAGCTACATGTGGCGTGACTGAGCGATCAATAAAAAACATTTAGCGCCTTCTTGCGCGGAGGCACCGAGATCGCCGAGATCGCGCAGAGAATTCCAATATCAGGCTTCCCCCGGATCGGGAGGTTTGGGCAAATCCACTACGGCGCGCTAGAATGGCGGCTGCTCTCTTATTTCCGTTATGAAAACCCGGGCCCGGATGACTCTGATCTAAGGCCGAGGCTGGGAGTACGCGAGGATTGAATGGCTGAATACGTTTTAACTGCAACCAAGAACAACACGCGCCCCGGCTCTTTTTATGATCGAATTGAACGTTTTTATGATCTTACTTTCAAACTCAACGGCTATGGCCGGTCGCTCGACCAGTATTTCGAGGATCATCCGCTGCCGGTATTTCCCGGCGCCAGAATTCTGGACGCCGGATGTGGAACAGGAACATTGACCCTGGCCCTACTGCGCACCCTCAAAGTGCCGGTCAAGCTTACCGCTTTGGATCTTTCAGCTTCTTCAATGGCCACCGCCAAAAAATACGTCAATAAAAACAATCCGCGCGAGCAGGCAGTCCGATTCACTCAAGGCAATATTCTGGCGTTGCCGTTTGCCGATGAAGCTTTCGATTTGGTAGTGACCAGCGGAGTGCTGGAATATGTTTCGCTTGACGATGGTTTGACTGAGCTGGCTCGGGTAATCTCGCGTGGCGGATACTTGTTACAGTTGCCGATGCATCCTTCGCCGGTCACGACGCTGCTGGAAATGCTTTTCCGATTTAAGTCTCACCCAATCGACGATGTTCACGAGACCACCGGTCGATATTTTCAGGGCGCGAGCCATTATCGTTTCCCGCCTCTACATGCGATCGGCTGGTCGAGATTGGCCCTACTCGCACAAAAGATCTGATTGAGCCGTTACCAGGGTTTTCGCCTGTCGCTTGGAGTCATTTGCAAGCTCGGTTTAGAACTGTGCGCGGTTGGCGAGCGGGATAAGGACTCGAGTTAATAACCGTGTACAAGAAATGGGCTTGCTTGTCGTCCGTGCAGCGGACGACCTGGAAATAGCCCAGCGATTTATCGCTGGGGTTCGGTCGGGCCATCGCATCAGTCCGTGGAGCGGACGGTTGGTTACAGAACCGCTTGCGGTAGCAAGCGGGTTAAAGACTCAACTACGAGTCGTTCTGAGAGTCAATATTATGTTTACCAAACATCAACCTCCAGGATACGATTTCTGGCCTGGGTTGAGCGCTTGACCCGCTCGCTACCGCGAGCGGTTCTGTACCAGCCGTCACCGAGTGGGTTCACTTCAGCGGCGCTAACCGCATAATCCGATCGTAATCGCTCGCCGGCCGGCCACGCCCGTCGCGGTTCGAGGTCGAGAAATAGATCAAACCGTCCGGCCCTTCAGCAATGTCCCTTATCCGGCCGTATTTCTTTTCGAGCAGATTCTCCTGACTGACGACCCGCCGGCCGTCGAGCGTTAACCGGATAATTCGTTCACCACGCAAACAACTGAAGAAGAAATTGTTCTTGAAGCCTGGAAATTGCGAGCCGCCATAGAACATTCCACTCGCAGGCGCGCACGCCGGCGTGTACTCCAACAGCGGCGACTCCATTCCCGCTTGCGTCGCGCGATGGTGGATGACTGGCCAACCATAGTTCTTTCCGCGTTCAATGAT
Organism: Acidobacteriota bacterium; assembly: GCA_038040505.1. Classification (GTDB taxonomy): domain Bacteria; phylum Acidobacteriota; class Blastocatellia; order Pyrinomonadales; family Pyrinomonadaceae; genus UBA11740. The sequence continues at coordinate 80,149 of JBBPID010000010.1, forward strand.
ATTCACTTCATCACCGCCGCCCGGGCCGTCAAAACCACTCGGTCCATGCTCAGTCTCAAACAGAAGATTGCTGCCGGGCTGAAAATCGATGCCCTGAGAGTTGCGGCTTCCATAAGCCCAGATTTCCGGTCGCGCGTTCGCTCTGCCGACAAACGGATTGTCATTCGGCACCGAGCCATCGTCGTTGAGCCGCAAAATCTTGCCGGCAATCGAATCCAGTTTCTGCGCCAGTTCCCGGTCAGTAGCGTCGCCGGTCGTGACATAAAGCTTGCCGCCCGGCCCAAACCTCAGACGGCATCCGGCATGAGCCGGCGCGGCGGGAATGCCCGCGATAATAATCTTGCCATCCGTCAGACCGCTCGGCGTCTCGCGATAGCGCACGACCCGCACCTGTAAGCCGCCAGAGTTGTATGCGTAGGAAAGATAAACGAAATGATTGGCAGCAAATTGCGGATGCAGCGCGACGCTCATCAGACCGGCCTCGCCTCTCGACTCAACATCTGGAACTGTAAACAGCGGTTCCGACGCTAACTTTCCATTCTCAAAGATACGCACGCGGCCCGGGCGCTCGGTAAAAATCATGCGGCCGTCCGGCGCCCAAACGATCGACCACACGACTTCCAGGTTAGGAATGACGGTTTCGACTTTGAAAGTGCTCTGGGTTTGTTGTGAGGTTTCAGTCTCTCCAGCGCCACGACCTGGCGGCGGGTGGCTACATGCCAGCCCGACTAAGGTGGTCAAGCAAGTCGCGAGGACCGCTCGATGCAACCGCGTTATTTTCCATTGGTCATTAGGTGTCAGAAGCCCGCGCGTAAGCAAGGACCGAATGCGCTGAAGGCATCTGTCGAGTCGACCAGTCGAACCTTGCCCTCCCTGACGGTCGGGCTTCTGACACTCATGAGCGATCCACGAACTCACACGAACCTTTCACGAACCTCATAAACGAATGACAAATGTGAAATGAAAAATGATGAATGGAAAATGCTTTCCTGCCCACTGCCCACTGCCCACTGCTCACTGTTGTATGTACTCGTGCAGAAGCTTGAGCTCATCCCCCTGCTCGCTCAGCTCGACTCGCAACAAATCACGCATTGAAAGCATGCCCACCCACTTCTCACCGTCGACCACCGGCAAGTGCCGGCTGCCAATCTGCTCCATCCGTTCCAGGGCCTGATGCGGTGTTTCGTCACAACGAATGACCGCGCGCAAAGGGCTGGTCACCTCGGAGAGTTTCAAAGACTCGGGATTGTGCTTGGGCACCACGACGCGATTGAGCAGGTCGCGCTCAGAAAATACGCCCATCAACCTTCCTTCTTCGTCCAGGACACAGACCGCGCCGATTTTCCTGCTGGCCATGAATTCGGCCGCCTCAATCACCGACGCCGTGGCCTGCATCGAATAAGGCTCACGATTACGAATGACATCTCTAATCAGCATCGCCGCGCCTCCTGAGGATGAAGAGTTGTAGCTGATAGGCTCCTGCCTACCGCTTACTGCCTCCTGCCGACTGTTTTCCCGGGTGCGGCAGTATTATAAGTGAAGTCACGCGCGCTTGTCTCTAGCGATTCTGCCTGGTGGAGTCCGAAGTTGAAAGCTCGGCTTGTCACACGGACGATCCACGAAATAACCCGAACCGGTAAACGCGGTTTGTTCGTGCAGTTTCGTGTGACTTCGTGGATCGCCTTGCTAACGATGAAACCGACTGCCCGGTCTTGAGAAAACCGTCGGAACGAATGCGACAACGAGAGACATATCTGCTAAATTCTCTCACCAAATCCGAGCATCGTGGCACGATTCCAAGAGGTAGTAATGTCCTCTTTGATAAGCGGTGTTTAGAGTACCGACTTTAGTCGGGCTTTTTCACAACGAAGAGAAGAACCCAACTAAAGTGGTACCCTATACGCCGTGAAATTCAGACACCAGCCAGGAGGCAATGCGATGAATCGTCCAAGAATATCTTTGTTTGCTTTGGTTGCGGTGGCGGTATTTTTGGGACTCTTACTCTTTCCTTCAGGCGCACAAATGGAAACATCCACCGCCGGCCCTCGCTTCAGCATCTCCTTTCCTGAGAGCGCGAGCAAGGCGCCGCTTAATGGCCGTCTGCTCTTACTGATCTCCACCGACAACACCAAAGAGCCGCGCCTGCAGATCAGCGAAGACCTCAGCACGCAACAGGTCTTTGGCATCGACGTCGACGGTCTCAAGCCGGGACAGCCGGCGACGATTGACACGGCAGCCTTGGGCTATCCGGTCCGCAGCCTGGCGCAGGTGCCAGCCGGCGAATACTGGGTGCAGGCGCTGCTGCATCGTTATGAGACTTTTCATCGCAAAGACGGCCACACCGTGAAACTGCCGATGGATCGCGGCGAAGGCCAGCAATGGAGCCGCGCGCCCGGCAATCTCTACAGCACGCCGCGTAAGATTAAGATCGATCCCGCCGATACCGGTGAGGCCATCCAGTTGTTATTGGATCAAGTGATACCACCAATAGCACCTCCCAAGGACACCCGTTACATCAAGCACATTCGGATTCAGAGCAAGCTGCTCACGGATTTCTGGGGCCGCCCAATGCATCTCGGCGCGCACGTGTTGCTTCCGGAAGGCTTCGACGCGCATCCGGACGCGCACTATCCGCTCGTCATTTTTCATGGCCACTTTCCCGCCGACTTGGGCGGCTTTCGCGAGGCGCCGCCTGACGCCAATCTCAAGCCGGAGTACAGCGAGCGCTTTCATCTCGAAGGTTACAACCGTATCCAGCAGGAATATGCGCACAAGTTTTATCAGGAGTGGACCGGGCCAAACTTTCCACGCTTCCTGATCGTCGAGATTCAGCACGCGAATCCGTACTATGACGATTCCTATGCGGTGAACTCCGCCAACCTCGGTCCGTATGGCGACGCGATCACCTATGAGCTGATTCCGGAAATCGAAAAACGTTTTCGCGGAATCGGTAAAGGCTGGTCACGATTTCTTTATGGCGGCTCGACCGGCGGCTGGGAAGCTTTGGCCGTGCAGATCTTCTATCCCGAAGAGTACAACGGCGCGTGGGCGGCGTGTCCCGACCCGATCGACTTTCGCGCCTACACCGTGGTGAATATCTACGAGCACGAAAACGCCTACTACGCGGACGCAAAGTGGAAGCACGTACCGCGACCGGGTCAGCGAAATTATCTCGGCGAGCTGGCCGCGACGATGGAGGATCTGAACCAACTCGAGCTGGTGCTGGGAACGAACAGTCGTTCGGGCGGACAATGGGACATCTGGCAGGCGGTCTATTCACCGGTCGGCGCGGACGGCTATCCCAAACCGATCTGGGACAAAACCACCGGCAAGATTGATAAGTCAGTGGCTGCGTACTGGCGCGAGCACTACGACCTCGGCTACATCCTGAAGCGTGACTGGGCAAAGATTGGATCGAAACTCGAAGGCAAAATTCACATTTACGTCGGCGAAGCAGACAACTACTTTCTCAACAACGCCGTGTACCTGGTCGACGACTTTCTCAAAACAACAAAGAATCCTTTCTATGGCGGCGAAATCGACTACGAACCCCGAGCCGAACACTGCTGGAACGGTGACCACACCCGCCCCAACGCCATCTCAAGACTCCGCTACCACCAATTCTACGCCCCCAAAATCGTCGACCGCATCACCAAGAGCGCGCCGGCTGGAGCGGATTTGAAGAGTTGGCAGTATTAGGAGCGTGTAGAGCGCGGAGCTTGACCTCCGCCGGTTCAGAATGCTCGCTGCGGATTTCATCGAGTAAGACGCAAGATATGGAATGACATCTCTGATCAAAGTCGCTGCGCCTCAAAGCGACAGAGCTAACTACGGAGTCAGAACTCGGCCGCGCTAGAAGCATCCTCGTTTTCGAGTTGAGATGTTCCGTCCACGAGTCGTGACACCCCCTCGTCGACATGATTTTCGACTCGCACCAGTCGCGATTTGAGGTGAATTTTAATTGACGTTCGCAAACCCACTTCTACCCCAGGTCGATCAATTTCGATTTCGGATTGGTCGATCTCATTCAATTGAATGGATTCAATCATGGCGTTCGTGCAATCACTTTCTCGAAGAAAGTAAATCTTGTCGCCAACCTTTATCTTTCCGCGATCGCACGTAGCGACTGCTATATTATCGCTAAAGATTTCCGTTATGACTCCTAAGACTGACTCGGGCTTATGAGTGGCCTCGGCTAGCACCACGCGATGGAGAACAGCCTCCGCGAGCGCATAGCAAAACGCTTTGATGAAGAGTACCCATTCGCTTAGGATATCTAGTCCCAAGAGGTCATCAGGGGTACCATGCGATGCTTCATTACGATATGTAACCAATTCGAGAATTGTCTGCTGTAACGATCTCTTCGCATCCCTTTCAGTTGTGAGTGAGAGTATCTGCGCATTTTTTTCGATTTCTGACCAAACGCCCTCAAGGCCGACCAAATTGAACATTTGCTCAAACTTCTCCCGCCGAAGATTCGTGTCATGAGAAGTCAAAGCCTCATTCACGATCTCCCAAGGAGAAATTCCTTGGACAGACGCCAAGTACTTTTCCAGAACCTTATCTATTGACAGATGGCGGTATCGCTGTCCAGCGATATTTTGAATAATTCCTCCTATCCCATGACGATATGCGTTCCTTAAGGTTTCTGGGAGATCCGATAGGCTGTGATAACGGGGTAATCGAGCGAGCCAGATGGTGAGCGCCGATTCGGCGAACGCTTCATAGATGTTGTAAAGCTGAGTAATAACCGCGCAGTGGCGAAACGTACGCTCTTCTCTTAGATTAGAAGGAAGGGCATTTCTGGAGGACAGTTCGTGAAATAGGGTGGAGGCTTCGTTGGCGACAGCTTCATCACAAGTGCTGCAAAGCCGAAGGAAGTTCTCCAGTATTGCGGTCCTGTCGTTTACTCTTTGTATTAATGAGGTAAACATCTCTCATCGCTGTTCCAGCAGTCGCTTGAGCATCGCCTCGTACTTATGAATTCTCTCTTGAACGTCCTTCTTCGTATTGCCTCTTCCTGTGAACGTTCCGGGATCATTCTCTTGGAAGAGCTTCTTAGTAGCCTCGATGATCTCTTCTCGATTTGCGAGCAGTTTTTCTTTCTGACGCAAGACGGACGCGAGGCCGATCGTTACCGCATCGTAAAAAGCCGTGCGCGCCCGAGATTCCCAGTCATTCGTCTCGATATTAAAAGGGCGAAATACCAGATCTCCATACAATTCAATTGCTAGTTGCAGCGTCTCCAGATAGAGGTGACGCAATGCCTCAAGATCCTCTTCTGAAAAGGACCGAGCACGAGCCATGTAGAGATCCAAAAAGCCGTGCATTCCGCGCGTGTAGTGATTAGAGTGGCGAAGAGCGAAAAACCGGAGCACGATCTCCGCATCTCCCATCTTTTGATATAAAGAAAAATCTTTGATGGCAGCCTTCGGTTCCTTCTCATCCTCACTGTAGCGAGGAAGACCCCAAGAGTCGCGGAAACCATTTGCTTTCGACAATTCGATAAGCAGATCGTTGAATGGGCCCTGAAACAGGGAGTTTCTTATTTCCTGATGCTCCAGTTCGACCCCGCCGGTATTCAATCTTGCAAAGACAGTCTGGCGCAGAAAAAGTGCGTCCTCCTCATCAGGGCTAGATTCTCGAAGGACGACAATATAGGAGATCGATCGCCTGTCGAGACCGCTTCGAACCAATGAAGGGAGAGTCGAATATGTTCTACCGTTTAGTTCCTTCCAAATATCGAGTCCTCTTAGCTTGAATTCACCTGCATAAAAAGACTTGAGAGAAGTTATTCTCTGCTGCCCGTCCATCACTTCGTACTTATTGAACTCCTTCTCATAAAGGAAAAGCGGTGGTACGGGAATATTCATGATGAACGATTCAATAAGTCGGGATTGTCGTTCGTCATCCCAACGCTCTCGTCGTTGATAGAAGGGGCGAACTTGCATGTAGTCTGGCTTCTTCAGAGCTTCGACGAAATTTGGAATCTTCTCTCGATTCGATTCCGTCACCAAGCGACGCTCTCCAAGCTTGTACTTTTCGTTAAGCTCCGCATCAGACAAGGATTCCGACGCTTCCTTAACGGGCTTTTCCCACATTACTTTTTCTGATTCTGCAAGATTTGTCATAATGGTTCTCCGCTACTATCTTCGGGCGGCCGTCGACGTAAAGATGAGTGTCTTGCATATACCAAAAGAGCGAACTCTTCAAAGGAGCTTCTGCCCCCAACAGTCGACCTCAGCACACTACCCGAGTCGTTCGACTGTCATTGATTGATGGCCAACCCCACGCTCGCTGCGAACCGCGGAGCGAACAGCCGGGCGAAGCAGTCTCGGTCGGAAAGCGAGCCGTTCATTGGACAAGCCTCCGGTTCCTCGAACGTTCACTTTTTTTGCGTCGGTTTTACGGTCGACAGAAATGAAAGATACGATAATAGGGCAGCTACGTAACTACGAATCGAGAGCTTCGCCCAATCATCGTGCTTAATAGCATTTCTAACATGAGAGGTTGTTTCAAGCAGTCGCCTCAAGTCTTCTTGAGAGACATCCTCAATCATGCCCTGCTCTGCACAATCAATTGACACTAGCAACCATTCCGCATAGGTTAACTTGTCCAGGGTTTTGCCTTTTTGAAGGCCTAATCGTTCACGTATCCTCGCAAAATCGTTTTTAGGAACAGTTGCTTGGGTTTTGTCTCTAATCCAAGACTCAACTTGGCCCTGTAATTCATCATGCGGATGCCTTAGTACGGAAAAGTCCTCATTAAACAGCCCTACAACGATGTCTCGCAGCATATCGTGAGTCTGTTGGTTAAATTTCATAAGCTTTGATAGTGCGTTTAACTTGTTCTCCACGCCCCTGAACGTTTCGATGAAGTTAAGCTGGTACTCTCTAGGCTTTCGAATGAACTTCACTTTTTCCTCCAATGAGAGTTTGTCGACAATATGGTTATTCCGATAACTCTCTTCATTGGCAGGCAAAACAGGCATCAGGAGAGTTTTCTCCAAATCTAAGCTTGACCACTTTTTTACGATTACGAACGTGCTCGTCATAATCATCAATCTGGCTTCTATTGCCAGCTGGTGGACCTCTTGAATGAAAGCAAACAAATTATTCTTCGAGCCCGTAATGCGGAGCAGATAGTTGATAGAAAGCTTGCGTCCAGTGCCCTCATAGATACTTGTTATAGACGGGTTATCAAGCAAGTTTGGTAGGACATAGTCTTCAAATTTCTGTAACGGTTCTCTTAACTCCTCTGGATGATCAAGATAGATCGTCATCACAGCATCAATATTCCCGGGTTCCTTGGTCGTCGATCCCAGGATCCACTTCTTGCTGATAAATAGGTGTCGAACTTCTTCGAGAATGTTCTCATCATTCCAGTCTTTGCTCAGAGCAAGCAACTGAGCAAGTTCTTCGCTATTCGGTGACTCTTCCCGAAACGCAGTTCGGTGGGCGGGAGCCACTTTCAAACCTAGAACCTTGTGATATGTGAAAACCTCAAAATAAGAATATTTGGCGCTATCGCCGTCATCAACAGACGATAGGTCGGTAGGGTCAAAAGAAGGGTTCCATCCCATGATCTGACGGACGCCAAAAAACAGGTCATTCGGATCCTGATGGAGATGAGTGATCATCATGTCATGGTGCCCGAGCACTGTATAACTTTCGAAGCCTTGGCGTTGGACATCAGTTTCATTCAAAGACCCATATCGAGCAACATTAATAAAGGTTATCAACATTCGTTTGGCGTATTCCCTGAATAGGTATGGATTAATTACTCCAATTGTCCTCTCCTGATTCTCTCTCGGCTTGATGGCCAAATGAGTCAAGCTAAAGTCGTCACCCACCAAGTCCAGGTTGTAAACATGGATTCTCGCTAAAGGTGACTTCGTTGCCTTTGTGCTTCGCTTGGGCAACACCAAGTTGTTACAATCAAGCTCAAAGAAAACCACGCTCTCCTTGTTGCTCGTTAGTTCGTAGGCGGGTTGAAGTCGGACGCCTGTTGGAGTAATCGCGTAGAGGCTTGATGCGCCAGGCCAACGTTCGCCAACTGTATTACACAGCAGCGTCGCTCTCCCCCCATCCTCAAGGAGAGTGGTATCAGCATAAGTCCGGAAGGTTTGATTGTCTGGCGAACACATCGGTACTAAATGAATGACGGGCTCCTTTTTATCCCGCAATGGATCTTGGGTGATATAAGTAAAGTCCAGACAGATATGCACGGCGATCCAGTATTTTCGGCCTTCCACCTCCCAAGTGAATACAGGATTTGAAGCGTCGAGCGGTTCGTCCACATACTGTGACTCCCACTGAGAAGGATGACGTTTCGTGATCCAGACGTCCTCATGCCCCGGTATAACAACAGGACACCGATTCAAGATTACCCTCCTATCACGCTGCCTCATATTGTCAGCACCGGGGATTATTATCTGATTGTGACTTTCGGATTTTTTCTTGATCAGTGGAAGGACTTCCCTCACTGGTAACGAATACTCTGGAAAGATGACAATATTCGTATCAGGATGCTGCTCCGCCAGGAAATCCAAAATCAGTCCGGCCTTCGCCTTGCGTTTCTTTATCTCTTTTAAAGACCGCCACTCGTAAGTCTCACGGCCGTGTGACGCAATTATCGTCTTTCCATGAGGCAAGGGGCCTTCTAATTGAACCATTGCAATCATGATCTTGCTGTCCCGGAGGGGCAACGGCACTTCTTGAACCTTTGAGGAGGACTTTGGCAAATTAGCCTGTTGTTTGCGACTCTCCCCTGAATCTCCTTTTTGAAGAACGTTTCTCATTCTCGATCTCCTTCTATCTTGAAGTTCATGGCCCCACAGGGTTGCAAAGGAGCGCGGGTCAGGTTGTCAGGCGCACCATTGAGCTCGAGCGCTCAAGCGATGAGAATTACAATACACAAAACTCGCCCGGTCATATTCCAGGGATGAAGAAACAAGATGATCTGAACGTTGGGTTTCCGCGCTTCGAGTATTGAGTTAGTGGGAACCCTGAAACTTTGGAAGTAATTCGGGCGGGACAATAGAACAAATCGGCCGAGATTGCAAGAGAATTCCTCTGATGCAGCGCGCGCCAATTCGAAGGTACAAGGTGGTTTGAGTGATATCGCAAGCCGTCTAGCAGACAGCAGTGTCGCCAAAAGGACGGGGCAAACTTGCTCCCTAAAAGCGACCGCGAGAAACCCTGATTGCTCAAATCATCCGTGCGGAATGCGGACAAGATGTCCGCGAACCCCAGTCAGGATGTCTGCTCTCCAACGTGCGTGCACCCCGACGATAGCATCACCCAAACAGCGACCCTTGCATAGTAGGTCGCCGAAAGGTTTTGGCGCGGGTGTGGCGTTCGCTGCCGATGCGGTGTTCGTTGAAGCCGAGGCGGCGGGTGTAGACCTCGAAGAGTTTTTCCTGCGCGTCCCAGTACTGACCCTTACCGCGCATGCGCTCGCCAAACACGCTGGAGTTCAGTTTGCCGCCGCGCGCGTCGCGTATGCGATGCAAAACGCGTTCGGCTTTGGTGGGAAGTTTTTCGCGCAAACGTTTTTCAAAGTAAGGCGCCACGCTCCCAGGCAGGCGCAGCATGTTTATAAAAGCCTTCGTCGCGCCGCAGTCCTTTGCTCGTTGCAGCAGGCCGGGAATGTCGGTCGACAAACCAGGAATAGTCGGCGCGATGCCGATGCCTACCTGGATACCGGCGTCGGCGAGCGTCTTCATCGCTTCAAAGCGCGCGTTCGGTGAAGGCGCGAAAGGCTCGACCGCGCGCGCAGTGGCGTAATCGGCAAACGGGATCGAGAAGTACACTCCGACATTCGCTTCCTGCGAAAGGGTCTGCAACACGTCGACGTCGCGGCGAATCAACGCGGACTTGGTGACGATGCCGACTGGATTACGAAACTCGGCGCAGACCTCCAGACAGCGCCGCGTCAGTTTGTAGTTGGCCTCGAGCGGGATGTAAGGATCGGAAGTAAACGAGAAGACGATCTCATCGCCTTTCCACGAAGGCTTCATCAATTCCTTCCTTAGCAGTTCGGGCGCTTTCACCTTGACGATGATCTTGCGTTCAAAGTCCGTACCCGCTCCGTAGCCGAGATATTCATGCGTCGGCCGGCTAAAGCAATAGGTGCAACCGTGCGGGCAGCCGCGATAGCAATTGATCGAATGGTCGAAAGCGACATCGGGACTGTCATTGCTGATGATGATTGAACGCGTTTCGGTTTCTTCAAAGACTTCGATCTTCGCGGCGGGCGGCTCGCCAATCCAATCGATGGATTGGGTCAGCCAGGGGTTCGGCGGATTTTCGACGTAGCGCATGCCTGCAATCGTGTCCTATCGGTGAAACACATCTTAACAGAGGACGGGAAGAACCAAAAGCGGTAGCGTCGGCATTTCCTTTTGAAGGTTGATCATTTTCTCATCCCGCAAGAGCGATCCACGAAATCACACGAAACGGCACGAACAAACCTTTCTGGTTCGTGTGTTTTCGTGGATCAGCCATACGCCGCCACAAATATTCATTGACAAACGCAGGTGAAATCGATAGAAGGACGGCATCGCGAACCGGTTTCGTGAGAGACCGAAGACTTTCAACCCCCCGCAGAGGTACAGACAATGCGCCCTGAAGACATCATCGGACTGGTCGTAGTTGTGGCAATTATCGCAGTGTACATCGGGCTAGTAGTGCTCGGCGTCATGATTGCCATCCGCAAGAACAGATCGCCGCACTGGATGTGGTTTGCCCTCCACCCGCTGGGACTGTTGATTACGCTGATTGTGATGGCCGCTTTGCCGGCGTTGAAAAAGTGTCCCCGCTGCACCCAGAAACTCAAATCCTTTGCACGCCTCTGCGCCTATTGCGGGCACGACTTCACTCTTGCTGAACAAGGTTATGCTCCGCAGCCCGGCCAGATTTACGCACCCCCTCCGGGTTCCTGGGCGCCACCGCCCGGCAGTTATCCTCCGCCGCAGGGTTAACCTGAGGTTAGTCCTCTTCAATACAAATCAACGCGATCGGTAGTGTAGCGCGTCCGTCATTTCGTTTTTCCCGCTCCGCCAAGAACGATCCACGAAGTCACACGAAAGCGACACGAACAATCATCTGCGCTTCGTGTATCTTGGTGGATCGTTCCTGGTACTTTTCCGTGGAAACCGTGATTCTAAGGATTAGGGTCCTTTTTACGCGAGAGAGCAGGATGGACGTTCAGGCTTACCTAAACCGAATCAATTATCACGGGTCGCTCGAGCCCTCGGCGGAAACGCTGCGACGACTTCACCTCGCTCACCTTTTGGCAGTGCCTTTTGAGAATCTAAGCATTCACGCCTCTGAACCGATCGTGCTCGAGGACGACGCGTTGTTCGAAAAGATTGTCAGCCGGCGACGCGGCGGTTTCTGTTACGAGCTTAATGGTTTGTTCGCCGCTTTGTTACGCGCTGTGGGTTTCAAAGTCTCGATGCTTTCGGCGCAGGTCGCCGATGACGAAGGTGGCTTTAGCCGAGACTTTGATCACATGACGCTGATAGTTTCCGGTGAAGAGCGTTGGCTCGCGGACGTGGGGTTTGGCGAGTCGTTCGTCGAGCCGCTGTGGCTGGATACGCGGGACGCACAGGTGCAGAGAGATCGCGCTTATCGAATCGTCGCTGACGGCGAATGGCTGATTCTCGAACGAGCGTACGTCGGTATTGATTGGAAGCCCCAATATCGTTTCACGCTCCAGCCATATCAATACCCGGACTATGCGGAAATGTGCGAGTATCATCAGACCTCGCCGCTGTCGCATTTCACCAGATCCCGGATCTGCTCGCTGCTGACACAAACGGGACGAATCAGTCTCACTGAAAAGTTTTTGATTACAACTGAAAGCGACCACTGCCACGAACGGGCGGTTGCGGCTCCGGAGGAATATGCCGAGATGCTGCGACAGCACTTCGGCATTGTCATGAAGTGAAATCGCGCCGTCGCATTCTCGCAGACAGGAAAACCTCGTAGGGCTTAGTCCGTGTTGGCTTTGACCAAAAAGCCCAGGGCCGCGAGCGAACAAACTCGTCGAGCTGCGAAGCAGCGGTGGTAGATAAGCCCAAGGCGAGGCTCTGCGAGCCTCGGGAAACCACGCCCGTTTTGAGCAGCGGAGCCCGCGAAGCGGGCGACATTTCAGTCTCGAGTTAAGAGTTTGAGTTTCGAGTCAGGACCCGTTGAGCGATTGTCGCCGCTCCGCGGCTCCCGCAAATTTGTTTACTGGTAACCCAAGGCTCGCAGAGCCTCGCCTTGGGCTTATCTACCACCGCTGCTTCGCAGCTTGTTGAATATTGCAAGCTACATATGCCGGTGACTGAGCGATCAATAAAGAACATTTAGCGCCACCTAACACTTCTTGGGCAAAGCCGTCCGCATTGGCGGACGGATGACAATAGGACCGCCAAGTTGAATCTTTAACCCGCTTGCTATCGCAAGCGGTTCTGTAACGGGCCTTCCGGATCGAACAGCAACGGAAAGAATTGCCCTGCCATTTTTTCTCCCGAAGGAATGGACGGCACGCCGGCCAGCAGTTCATCGTTCGAAGCCGAACACACCCCGTCGCGAAAAACATTTATGACGGTACCGCGGCGCGGGCGTCCGCTCAGGTTCGCATACGAGCCGTGCAGCATCAGAGGGTGATGAAACGAAGCCTCGCCTTTCTTTAGTTCAATCGGCACCGGCCTGAACTCCGTCTTCTGCGCGTCACTCAACACACTTTCAACCGCGTGCATGTCATTCGCCAAACCGGTGATCGGCAAAAGCGGCCAGCGATGACTGCCCGGCACATAATGCACACAACCGTTTTCTTTGGTTGAGTCGTCCAGACCAATCCAGCACGAGAGGTGCGCCATTGGCGTGGTGCGCGTCCAGTAGGAATAGTCCTGGTGCCAGGCCACAACGCCGCCGTGATGCGCGGGCTTGCAGAAGAGTTGATCGTGCCAGAAACGCACCGCGCCTTTCAGCAGTTGCGATGCCGCCATCAGAAACGCCGGGTTCCAGAGCAGGTCATGAAAGCCGGAGGCTATCCGCCAGGCGCCCAGCGCATGGAACAGCACTGTCGATGGATCGGCCGATTCGTTGGAATGGAATTCGTAAAAGAGAGCGTGGCCGGAATGAGCCGGGTCGATCAGTTCGGCTAACTCGGCGCGAAGGGTCTCGATCTGTTCGTCGTTCAGCAGACGAATGCCGGCAAGATAACCGTTCGCATGAAAGAATTCGATTTGATCTTTGGTAAGGCGATATTGATTCCAGTCTTCACTTGTGTTGGGTCTCTTGAAGAGCTTTGAAAGAGGGCCATGCTGTTTTGATAAATCCTCGATCATGTGAACACGAAGCACCGTTAGCTGCGCAATGTTTATATTTCGCGATTACTAATATTATTTAGCTCCTTTAGGAGCGCAATGTGTGTCGAATATTTCGCTCCTACGGAGCTTAGAATCTCTGCTAGCGGCCACAAAGCTATAAACATTCCGCTCCTACGGAGCTTTAATGCTCGGCCTATGGCGCTCACTTAACCGTTCCCAGCCCCTCCAACACCACGCGCGCGACGGTGGGAATGATTTCCCGCTCGTTGGCGTGATCGGTGGTGAACGTCACCAGCACAAATTTCGCTCCGTTCGGCAGCTCGATATAAGCCGCATCGTGTCGAGTCGTGCTGGTCCAGCCGGCTTTCGACCAGAGTTTCGCGCCGGTCATTCCCTGCAAAGCGATGCCGGTAAAGCCGTGGCCCTGATCGTCGTTGTCTTTGGAAGTGCCCGCGAAGTCACGCTTCAGGAGCTCCATCATTTGACCGCTGCGCGCCGCGTTCACCGCCCGGCCGGTCGCAACTTCCGCCAGCAGACGCGCGGTCGCATCGGTGGTCAACTTGTTACGATTCTCGCCGTTCGGCCCGCGCGAGACTTTCTCGCGGCCATAAGCGTCTTCGCAAAATGTCTTTTGATTCGTGTTGATGTTGGTAAAGCCGAGCGACGAATAGTACCGGTTCACCGCATCGCGCTTGAATTGCCAATCTTTCATCTCTTCCGGCGAAAGTTCGTAGCCGCCGGTCGTGTGCGTGAGCACGTCGAGGACATACTGCGTGGCCTCGTTCGAAGAATCGACAATCATGTCACGCACGGCGCGTTTCAACTCGGGCGTCTCCTCAATTTTCTTGTCTTCGAGCCAGCGATGAACTGCCACCAGATAAAAAAGTTTTACTACACTGGCCGGATACACCCGTTCGTTGCCGCGAAAGCTGGCGGTGACCGGACGCTGCTGATCGCGCAAATCAATGAGGGTAATCGAGAGCTGATTCTCAGTAAGTTTCTTGTCAGCGAACTTTGTCAGCGTGGTGCGCGCGGCGCTGTTGACGAGTTCCTGCAGAGTCTTTGGCTTGCCAGAGTTGGCGGGTTGCGCCGACGCGGATATCGAGATCGCCAGCAGCGGCAGCAAAAGAACAATTCTTTTTGTTCGATTCATAGTGGGTCGGATTCTCGTTTAAGTCCGCCAAGCGGACGCTTGAAAATAGCCCAGCACTTTCAGTGCTGGGGAAACGATTGCATGAGACGGGTAAGCCCGTGAAGCGGGCGACTGAATCACCAAACTGAAACCACATCAGTCGTCCGCCTCAGCGGACTTGTTGCAGATAGGTGTCTTGTTCCCAGCGATAAATCGCTGGGCTATTTCCGGCCGTCCGCTTCGCGGACTGAATATCGTCACGAGTGCTTACCGCCCGGCTCGGTTGTTGCCGGTGGCGGATTGAATTTCGTCCAGACCCAGTAAACCGGCAAGCCCAAGGCGATTAGTCCCACACCAGCCAACGAAGGATTGCGTGCCAGGACACCGAAACCAGTCAGTAGGTGCCCGTGGAAGATTAGGCTGAAGCCCGAAATCGCAGCGCCTCGCTCTCCCCACAACGTCATTCCCAGAATCAGGGCCGTTGCCAGCAGAAAGAAAATCGGCACCACCGGATATCCCCACGCCCGATAAGGCCGTTCGGCATTCGGCATCTTGCGGCGCAGAATAAATACCGCCGCGGTCACCAGCCCGTAGAAAATCCACAGGCCGAAGATCGCGTAATCAGTAAGAGTGTCGAACGAAGACGAAAACGCGATCACCAGGATGCAGGCCCAGATCGCCTGGACAATCAACGCGCCGGTGGGGACGTGCGTGCGCGGCGAAACCTTTGACAGGCTGCGGAGAAACAATCCGTCGCGGGCCATTGCGTAAGGAACTCTGGCGCCGGTCAGAATTGAAGTATGCAGCGTGCCGAACGTGGACGAGAGCAACGCCGCCGCAATGAAAGTAATTGCCAGCGGGCCCAGGAACCGCTGGGCAACTTCCGTCGCGACTGAAGACTTGGTCGAGATACTGGCGATCTCAGTTGGTGTCATTACATAGAAGTAAGCCAGGTTCACAAACAGATAGAGCGCCATGATCAACAACATGCCGCCAATCAAAGCGCGCGGCAAATTGCGGCTCGGATTTTTCACCTCGCCGGCCACCAGCGTCACATTGTTCCATCCGTCGTAAGCCCATAAGGCGCCCAGCATCGCCGCGATGACTCCGCCAAAGCCCACCCGTGCCGCATCCGAAACACCCTGACAAGTCCCACCCACGTTGGCCATCCCCAGATGAGACCAGTCCGCACCGCTCGCGAACAGAAACGCGCCCACGCCGACGAGGAGAACCAGCGCAATCTTGATCCCTGAAAGTACCGCGGCCACACCACCGCTGACTTTGACGGCCAGGCAATTGATTCCGGTCACAAACAGAATCGACAGGAGCGCAATTATCTGAACTTTACCGAACGGCACCGGATGGCCGAACACGTTAAGAGAAAACAATTCCCCGCCGCCGGACAGCTTTTGCAGGAACGCGGCAGTATTCACGGCCAGGTTTCTTTGGAGGAGATAGTTGGCGAGCCCGTCGAGCATCGTGTTCAGGAACAGCGCGAATTGCACGCCGAGGGCTGCCTGTGATCCGGCCTTCCCAATAAAGAAAGACATCCAGCCGAACAAGAATCCTGAGGCGCGCCCGTAAGCCTCGCGCATGAAAACATACTCGCCGCCGGCGCGCGGCATCATCGCTGCCAGCTCGGCGTAACTGAGGGCGCCGGCGAGCGAGAGCAATCCGGCGACGACGTAAACGGCCAGCACTTTACCCGGAGTGCCGACGTTGCAGGTCATCACGCGCGCCTTTAGAAAGACGCCGGTGCCGATGACATTGCCGACCACCACCGACATGGCGGCAATCATGGTCAGGCCGCGAACGAGTTCGGTTTTTGAAGTTTCAGGTTTCAAGCTGCTCTTCCGACTCTGCTAACTTAGATCGGAGGTCCTTTGACTTCGGCTTACAAAATCCTCCGATCTCAAATTTCAGATCTCAAATTTGAAATCTGAGATCTGATAATCACCACACGTCGCTGCTCACCAGATCATCATAAGTGTCGCGCTTGCGAATTAGATCAGCCTGGCCGCCTTCCCTCACCATCACCGCCGCCGGCAGCGGCCGCCCATTGTACGGAAACATCTGCGCCAGCGAATACGCTCCCGAATTCAACAGCGCCAGCACCTCACCGGGCTTAGCTTCGCCCGGTAACAGACGATAGTCGGGCAGTCGACCATGCCTTTCGATATCGAAATAGACATCGCCCGAGTCGCACAACGGGCCGGCCACTTTGTATTCCGCCGCCATCGCCTCGCATGCGCGCGAAGCGGAAATTAGATGGTAGTACCACTTGTAATTGTTCATCGAAAGCAGAATGTTGTAGCCGGCATCCGTCAGCAACCAAACGTCTTTGGTTTCAGGGCGGCGCTTGATGTTGCGCACGGTGGTGAGCACCACGCCCGCGTCGGCAATCACGCTGCGGCCAGGTTCGAGCAGAATGGTGACGCGATCGAGCAAATGTTCAGCTTCTGCGTCACGGGCTGATTCGCGCGCTACGCGCAGCGCTTCAGTTAGGACCGCGGATGGTTCCAGGTTTGCTCCCAGCATGTCCCGCTCGTGTTCGGGCAGTTGATCGGCCTGCGAGCGATCGCGCAAATAGTTCACCGGAATGCCGCCGCCCAGATTGATGTGTTCCAGTGTGTGGCCTGTCTCGCGGTGAATCGACATCAGGTGGTTCCACATGCTCTTGAAAGCTTCGGCGAAAGGTTCAACATCGGGCGTCTGCGAACCAACGTGAATGTGTATGCCACACACGTGAATCAGCTCAGGGTTTTGCAGGCCCCGGTGAAATGCTTCGAGCACCTCCGAAGACGAGATTCCAAACTTTGAAGTCAGCAAAGCCGTCTGCAAACCAAGATGCGAGCGGGTGCCGATCTCCGGAACCAGGCGCAGGGCAATTCGCGCCGGAGGCAATCCCGTGTTGAGTTCGCTGCGCGCCCGGCGCACGGCGTCTTCAACCAGCTCGATTTCGTAAATTGAGTCGACGTTGATGGAATAAATTCCGGCGCGCACCGCTTCATCCAGCTCTTCATTCGTCTTGCTGGTGCCGTTAAAGATGATCTGTTCGGGACGAAACCCGACGCGCAGCGCTTTGTACAACTCGCCGCCGCTGTTGACCTCGATGTCGATGCCGGCGTCGCGCACCACTTTCAGCACCGACATGTTGGAATTAGCTTTCGAGGCGTAGCAGAACTTAATTGGCCGGTCCACTTGTTTTGCCGCAGCTTGCAAGCGAGCGATATTGGCCCGGATCCGCGGCTCAGAGAAAACAAAAAGCGGAGTGCCGTACCTGTAAGAAAGCGAAGTGGCGTCCACGCCGCTGATGAAGAGGTGATTGTTTTCCCGCGCTTCCAGGAATCCGGGAATGGTCCAGGCCGGCGCAGCGGTCATGATTGATGACATTGGAAAAGTAACCTTCGTTAACGTGATCGGAGAGACGCTGAGATTAATGTGCGCAGTGAAACCGGGTCAAGACGTATTTAGCGAGTTCGTTTCGTGTCGTTTGGTGTCATTTCGTGGTTCGTCCCCGGCTTTTGAGTTTCTCCACTAAATCACACGAAGATCACGAACATCCTAATTCTCTTTTGAATTTCGGCCGAGGGGCGATCTCACAACTGCGCGATCATCTCCGCCGGATTCCAGTAGGCCCAGACGTTCTGGATCTTGCCGTCAAGATCTATTTCAAAGACGTCGATGCCTTCGAACTTCACGTCTTTTCCGTTCGTGCTGGTGCCGTGCCCAGTCCACTTCACCGCCGCGCCGTTCCCGGCGACAAATATTGAATCTTCGTCGAGGCTGACGCTTTTGAAGTTCTTGCAGATCGATTCAAGGAATTCGCGTATGGCAGCTCGACCGGTGATTGGCGGCGCCCCGATGGGATCGCAGGTCGTGCCGTTTTCGGCAAAGGTATTCGCAAAAGCTTCTGCGTCCATTGCGCGAATCGCCAGGAAATAAGAGCGCACGGCGCGCGAGACTCTGTCAGCTGAAATTTGGGTGCTCATTGATCAACCTCTGTCCTAATGTCCGACAAACTTTAGTTTGTCGCAGAAACCATTCACATTCCCCTCCCTTTGGGAGGGGTTAGGGGAGGGACGTAGTTACTGAAGCTCTAAACAAGTAAGCTCGGCGGGCTGAGCCCGCCCGCAGTGCGTGGCTGGGTTGTCGCTCTAGCTGCGCCCCTCCCCCAGCCCC
>JBBPID010000154.1:0-3837 GCA_038040505.1 Acidobacteriota bacterium
CGGACATACGCGACCCCAGTAGCGTCGCTGAACAATCGAAGGACTTGGCCGAAGAATACACCGAGTTTCGGCCAGAATATCCTACCCGCTTGGAAGGTAAGGACATGTACACGCGAATCAACAGCGCTGGCGCTACGGGCAGTTCCAGAACGATCTCATCGGAGATGTTCAATCCGAAAGTCCAGGTCTACAACGGAGACGTGGCTATCCTAAGCTACCAGTACGTCGGCATGGATAAGGACAAGGATGGAAAGACTGAGACCACACGGGTCAAGGTAACCCGCGTCTACGTGAAACGAGACGGAAAGTGGATGCTCGTGCATAAGAACGTGGGAGCAGACCCATTGCCCAAGTAAGATAGGAAGAAGCAAAGTGACCCTTGCTTCGAGCTTTAAGTCTGCTTCGGAGAACAAAGGTTTTCCACAGTCGAAGACTGTATTTTTATTTGCTTGGTTGCCATAGGAGGATCAGAAAAAAATGGCTGAAGCGAAACTTATTGTCATGTACCCGCCACCGAAGGATCTCGACGCGTTTGAGCGTGCGTACAGCAACGATCACATTCCCATGGCGGCGGCTATTTTTCAGCGCGCCGGCGCCACCAAAGCCGTGCTCTCAAAGGCGACTGGTTCGCCAACCCCCGCCTTTCACCGGATCGCCGAAATCCATTTCCCCTCATTGGCAGAGCTCCAAGCGTGTGCCGCATCGAAAGATGGGCAGGACGCGCTCGCGCACGCTCAAAAGATTTCAAACGGCGGTCCCCCGGTGGTCATGATTGCGGAGGAGGAGACGGTAACCCTCTGAGCCAATCAGTTCTTGGGCGCGCCGTGAGGGTTAACGTAGGAAGTTCTACGCCGCGCCCCTACATTGACATTCCCCCGAGCTAGTCATATGGTCTGCCAAAACGGCCCCAAGGGTAAACCCAAACCAACCGACGAAAGGGATATAGGAATAATGAAACAACTGTCACGTGTGTTACTGCTGGCGGTCTTTGTGGCGGTGGCATCATCCATCGCTTATGCACAACCGAAGCCCAAGATGACGGACGAACAGGAGTTGATAGCCTTAGACAGACAGTGGACGGCAGCGGAGTTGCGGCTTAATAACGAGGACCGCAAGACCATCGAGGGAATTGTAGCCGCCGACTACACGGGCACGACGCCCTTCGGTCAAATCGTGAACAAAGCCCAATACATGGTTAATCTCAAACACACCGAAGACACCGACGTCGCCGACGAGTACGTGGTGCGTTTCTTCGATGGCGGCAAGCTCGCTGTCATGTCGCACCGCGGGACGGTCAACGGGAAGCCGACCTACCGCAGCACCCACGTGTGGGTGAAGCGCGGCAAAAACTGGCAACTCATTCAAAATCACGTCAGCAACATCGGAGAGCCGCCTGCCACTCCGTAAAGACGCCGAGGCTGCAGACCAGTAAAACCCGAAAGGCCAGCGTGGAAGCTGGCCTCTCAAGGTTGGGCGGAAGCGTTCAGCTTCCCGACGGTACTGTCCTCACCCCAGCAACTAAACCCGATTGCGCGGGGTTCTACTCTTCTGAAACTGCCTGTCAATGAAGATTGCTTCTATAAAGACAGCGGCTTGCAATATTAGTGCAGAACTATCGTCGATCGAAGATGTTTGACTTCCCGAACGGCGTCATTACATCTTCTGAGGCACAGAACTTACCGTTGAGATAAGCCAGCTATACCTCGCGCATCACGGCTAATCGATCGCTTCAAATTGAGGCCGGATGATTGGTGTTGTCTGAATTACGAATTAGAACGGTATTGGGAACGCCTGAAGGGTTTAAGGATAAGCCCCCCTGTCGTTTCATTGGATCTTGATTAATTAAATAGGAGAAAAATTATGAAACGTATCAGTCTCATCACTCTGACGCTCGCCGCTGGGGCTTTCTTTGCCGCATGCGGAGTACCCGCCGACAACAAACCGGCGGCAAACAATGGTAATGCCGTCAATGCCAACACGGCGAAGCCAACCGCTGCCGCGCCGACCAAAGAAGCTCTTATGACACTCGAAAAGAGTGCTTATGAAGCGTGGAAGACCAAGGACGCCAAATTCTGGGACACTTTCCTGACCGACGATTTCGTCGGCTATGGAATGACCGGCCGGCTGGACCGGACAGCGGCGATCAAGGAGTACTCGGGAGCCGATTGCGTCGTCAAAAGCTATGCGCTCTCAGAAGACCAAATGATGCAATTAGGTGCCGACGCAGCAGTCATCACTTATAAAACGACCATTGACGCCACTTGCGGCGGACAGAAAGTGCCTGCAAATACCTGGGCAGCCGGCATTTATGTCCGCAGCGGCGACAAATGGAAAGGGGCCTTTCATGCAGAGACTCCGGTCGTAGATCCTAACGCACCGCCCGCAAAATCTGCTGCACCGGCGAAGAAAGAACCGGCCGCTGCGAAGACTTCGGATACCAAGCCCGACGCCATGGCCGAAACGCTTATGGCTGTCGAGACCAAAGGTTGGGATGCGTGGAAAGCACGCGACGTGAAAGGTGTGGAAGAGGTTATGGCCAAGGAATTCATGTACCTTTCGGGAGCGGGCCGCAAAATGAGAGCCGACGCGATCAAAGGTTGGTCCGAACCGAAGTGCGAAGGGTTGTCTTTTTCACTGACAGAGCCCATTGCCGTTTCCTTAACAAAAGATCTCGCTTTGGTTACATACAAAGCAGACGCAAAGGGTATTTGCGATGGCAAGCCAGTTCCGCCGTCGCTCTGGGTCGCGTCCTTTGATCTGAAAGAAGGCGAAAATTGGCGAAACGCTTTCTACTTGGACCTGCCGAGATAGCAGCCTAAAATTTAACTATCGGCTCCAGGCCGGAGCAAACTTGCTCCGGCCTTTTTTGGGCTGATCAGGGCACAAATGTCGTGATCGTCTCAAGATCACGGCCCATCGGTCGAGACTAAATAAAAGTGTTCTTGCATTGAACTCCCACGACTGTCTTAGGGATAGCAAAAAGTTCCATTGCCGAAAATCAGCGAAACCTTTTGGAACACGTTGACGCATCCTCAGCGAAGAGGATGGCTGAAACATCGGTTACAGTATCTGTCCGGTCACAATTCTTTGGAAGTTGCGTCCAAGTATTTGATCAGGACCACCTCGTTGTGGCGCTCGTTATAGATCATCTCGTCCACCATATTGCGTGCAATGAGAATGCCAAAACCACCAGGTCTCAAACCCCGCTCAGCGCGCACGTGTTCATGCTGAAGCGGATCCCCTTGCGGGTTCAGAATAGCAGCGTGCCTCAGAGATTCAAGGTTGAAGCCTTCGCCCGGGTCCTTTATTCGATAAAGAATGACCCGCGGCGTGCGCAGATAACTTACCTCGACCCACTGGCTCGGATCATTCTTTCCGCCATACTCAATCGCGTTACGGAGCATCTCGCGAAAGGCGTATGTGACATTCTCACGGGTTTCGCGCGGCAAATCGGTTTTCAATTGGGCCATCAGTCTTTCCAACGGATCGACTGATGCAGGATTACAGGGCACACGAAGTTCTATCCATTCTGGGTGGGCCGATAGGACCTCGATGCCAACATCAGCCGGGTTGAGCTCATGCGCCGTCTGGACTGCTGAAAGTAGTTGTTGAATTTCAAAAGGCTTGCTGAGCAGATCACACGCCTGGTCGCGTAGGGCACTAATGGCTGTCTCGGGAGTATTGAGAGCCGTCATGATAATCACCGGCAGATTTTCGTTATGCTCACGAAGACGAGATAACATAGTTAGACCATCCATGCCTGGCATCATTACGTCGATCAATGCCACATCGATTCCACCTCTCGCTATGAGCTCTAAGCCCTGGACGGCATCATCT
>JBBPID010000104.1:0-17005 GCA_038040505.1 Acidobacteriota bacterium
GCTTGATAACTAATGGGGTCCGAAAAAAGTGTAACCTATGTTTCCGAACACCTGTTACCTATGTCTCCGGTACGTACACTCCCAGGGGGAGAAGGGAGATCATTTACCCGCCGGCGAAGCTTTCGTTTTTCAAAAACTTCAGACTGCGATTACAATGCCTGCGAATGGAGATTCCGCGCAACCTTATCTCAGACTCCCCGCTGCTTCAAGAGACTTTCAAACTGGTGAGCGACAACGGCGGACGCGCCGCTTTCGCCGAGATTGCCGATGTCGTCTTTCGCCTGACCCATGCGGGCGATGAATTGGCGGCGTCCCTGGTCGGCGATTTGGTTCGCAATGATTCCCGATTCCGCATGGACCGGACCCACCTGGCGATCAGTGACGACAGTCTGGAACGCCGGCCGCTTAACGAAATTACCTTTGTAGTGCTTGACGTCGAGGCAATCGTCACCCGGACTCGACCGGCAAGGATCATTGAGTTAGGCGCTTACCGCATCGACAAGGGAGAGATTACGGCAGAGTTCAAGTCGCTGATCAATCCCGAGTCACCGCTGCCAAGGTTCATCGCGACGCTGACGGGAATTTCCGATCAAATGCTGGCGCAGGCCCCACAATTCTCAGGCATTGCCCGCGAGTGGCTGGACTTTGCCGGCGATGCGGTTCTGGTCGCTCACAACTCAGACTTTGATTTGCCATTGCTGAATCGTGAAATCGAACGAGTCTTTCCCGGGCACCGCATGCGAAATCCAGAGCTCTGCACGGTAAATCTGGCCCGCCGGCTGCTGCAAAAATCCGGCGGCCATAATCTCGACGCCCTCGCCGAACACTTCGGCTTTGAAGTCACTGATCGTCACCGGGCGGCCGGGGACGCCTACGCAACCGCGCGGGTGCTGCTCTTTTTGCTGGAATTACTCGAAGAGTACGGTGTCGGAACCTTGGCGGATGCTCGCAACTTTCGGGTAGCTGATCGGCTTCCGCAAGAGGCGGGTTTACAACTGGCTCTCGACGTCTGACACCGGTTCGGCGACGGCGTTCCGGCGCAACAGACTCTTGACGACGAAGAACACGATAATCAGCACCGCCACTCCAATCCCGATCGCGGGGTAGTATTGAGCCAGGATTTCCTTCGCGTGGTCGCCGTAACGCGCCGCCAGATAGCCCTCGAGCAGATATCGAAAAGTCCGGCCCGCCGCCACCGCGACGGTAAAACGCACCAGGTTCAGCCGGAAGACGCCGGCAGAAACGACAAACAGTTTGAAGGGAAAGGGCGGCGGCAGCACTGACGCCACCAGGACTGACAGCACGTCATATTTGTCGATCAGGTCCTTAACCCGCTTCTGCTGCTTCTCAGAAAACCGGTTCAACGCCCGGTGCCCTGCTCGCTGAGAAATCTTGTACAAGCCAACACAGCCCGCGGTAGACCCAATCGTCGCCGCGGCCACATAAATCAACATCCACGAAGGCCGCGAAGCCGCCAGCAGGAGGAGCACTGCGTCGACGCCGCCGGGCATGGGAATCAGGACCGAGTCGAGAAACGCGATTGTTAACAGCCCAAATGGACCAAATGAAACTAGATAATGCGAGAACTTTGTCAGTCCACCGGTGATTTTATGAATTAGTGTTTTCAAACGATTTTCTTAAGGACCTTTCTGTTCTTTCTTACCGGCGATCTCCCCTTCTTTGACAGCGGCCCGGCCGCGCTTTGTTAGCAGGTAAATCGCCAGTCCAACCAGACAAACTCCGGCGGCGATGCTGACAATTAGCAGACCATTGTCCTTGAGGAATCTCAGGACCCGCTCTCCATAGAAGACTGCCAAAGTGCCTTCAATGTAATAACGGGCTGAACGCGCCAGAAAAATTGTCCACAGAAAACGGCGGCGCGGAAACTGCAGTGCCCCCGCCGTCGCCACAAAAATCTTGAACGGCATTGGCGGCGGCAATAACGCGGGCACCACCAAGGCCAGAATTCCAAAGCGCGCGTAAGCACGCTCAACGCGCAGCACGTGCTCCTCTTTAAAGCGCCGGTGCAGCACCGCGCGGCCGCCGCGGCTCAGGATGGTGTAGAGCAAAAAACAGCCCAGCACTGATCCGATCGCAGCGAATAAGGGAAAAAAGAAAACCGTACGTGGATGCGTGTAACAGCGCGCGACCACCAGATAGTCGTTCACTTCAGGCAAAGACAGCAACGACGAATCCAGCGCGCCTATCAGAATCATCGCCGGGCCGGCCACGTAGAGAGGAACGTGTACTACGAAGTAACCCAGCCGCCGGGCGAGTACCTGCAACCAGTCAAACATTACTTGAGCGACCAGCCCATCGTGACAAGTTTCGAAAACGGACTCACGCCAATTCTAGCTGGCCACACTTCACCAGTCACTCGGCACTGCTTATTTGGCTGGAGTAAAGATGGACGGAGTGTCGTATGTTACGCCCACGGTGATGCCTGAGCGTGGGCTCTGCTTAGTCAGTCCCTTGATGCCGGCAAAATCGAAACGCAATCCGGAGGCGCGAATCTGCATTCCCAAACGCGCTTCCGCCTGCGACTCAGTTCCCAGCGGGCCGCTGCCCGGGCGTGTGTTCGCGCGACCATTAACTTCACCCGCAAAGCTGAACTGCTCGTTCAAACGCACGATACCGGCGAAGCCGTACGTGATCACATCGTTTTGTGAAAAAAATTCGGTGGGCGCAGTGAGGATTCCAATTCCCAGATTTCCAAACGTATTCACCCGGGCGTTGCGGCCGAACTTTTTGCCGAACAGTATCTGTCCGTAGGCATTCGTCTGATTCAATCCAATACCGCGGCTCTGGTTCGAGTTAGGCAGCTGGACGCCAACCCGAAATCCTACCGAAGGCAGGTGCGCCGTTTCGTTGCGCAATTTGACCTTGGTCCACAGGGTGAAATCCCCAATGTCGTTGGTTGAGTTGGCTCCGGCCGCCAGGTTGAGGGGAATCGCGCTCGGTCCCATCGAATTAATGCTGAGAATGTTCTGGGCCACGCCTTCAATTTGGAATTCGACATTGGGAGCGAATCCGATGTTAATGCCAATCACACCGGCGCGGGTTAGATCTCCGGTCAGGCCGGACACCGGAAACTTTGCGTTCTGCATGAAATCGATTCCGGCTTCGATGCGCAGCGATCCCGGCGGAATAATGTCCACGTCCTCAGTGAGCAAGGGACGCTGCTGCGCCCGGGCGGCCATGGAGAGGCCACACACAATTACGATTGTCCCGATTAGCTTGATGCGGCTACGCATTGATGATGTACGAATGAACCGATTCGTTATCGACTCTTACTTTCCCGCGACGCTCGGATTGTAGTGGCGCAAGGCCGTAGCGTCAACGCGAATCTCGTGTGATCTGTCCGAGTGGCGATAACGGGTGTTCAGATTACCGACTTTAGTCGGGCTTTTGACAAGCGAGAAAGAACCCAACTGAAGTTGGTACTCTAAACGCCTCTAGATTGTCGTTTGTGTTAACATCCGAACCCGCCAAGCAGTGCAAATCTATCCGAGGGCGAGTCGATGAATAAGAAACTCTCCACCAACCGAACGGCAGTTGTGATGCTCTTATCAGTTTTTTGCCTGACAGCGAGTCTGTTTGTTTTTTCTGCGACGGCCAAACAGAATCTGGATCCGTCAAGTGCGGTCAAGATTTCTCTTACGTCCGAATCACGTTCGTCGGCTGCCCAACAGCAAGATAAGACTCTAACTATTCCCGGCCTTCGCGATCGTGTCACGGTGCGGCGCGATGAGCGCGGCATTCCTCATATCCAAGCCACCAATGACGACGATCTGTTTTTGGCCCAGGGTTACGTGACTGCCAGCGACCGGCTCTGGCAAATGGATCTTTATCGCCGTTCAGTGCGGGGTGAGCTGTCGGAAATCTTCGGCCAGGCTACCCTGGCAGAGGACAAGCGCCACCGGGCTTTCGGGTTTGCTCAGGTGCTTGACCAAAACGTCGCCCGCTTGCCGCCCGATCTCAAGCGAATGCTCGAGGCCTATGCCAAAGGCGTGAATGCTTTTATCGACTCGGCCAGGACGTTGCCGCCTGAGTTCATAATCCTGCAGTACAAGCCTCAGCCCTGGCGCCCGTCTGATTCGCTCGCGGTGGGAAAGCTGATGGGAGAATATCTGTCTACGACCTGGCAGCTCGATATCATGCGCGCCTCATTGGCCTCACTGCCGAAGGAAAAACGTGACGCGCTCCTGATGGAACGAACGCCGCTGGACGTGCTCGTGGTCGGACGCGATCGCCAGCCGGCGCAGAATGTGCGCGTGAGTCGGTCGCCAATCGCTCCGCCCATGGAAATCGTGAAGCAAATGGATGAAATGATCGAGGATCAGCGACGGTCCTCCGAACGCACAGGCCTGGCCAGTCCATTCGATTCAATGCAGGCAAGCAATAACTGGGTGGTCGCGGGCAAAAGGACAACATCCGGAAAACCTCTCCTCGCAAATGATCCACACATTCCCGCCTCGGCGCCGGGAGTCTGGTACATGACTGACCTTTCCGCACCAGGCCTACACGTCACCGGGGTAACCTTTCCGGGCGCGCCGGGGATTATCATCGGCCACAACGAACGGATTGCATGGGGTGTCACCAACCTGGGCCCGGACGTTCAGGATCTTTATCTCGAAAAATTTGATAAGGACAACCCGAAGCGTTATATGACTCCGGCGGGCTGGCGCGAAGCCGAGGTCCGGCACGAGCAGATCAAGGCCCGCAAGTCCCCGATCGTCCCCGTCACTGAGACGCAGACCTATGACGTCACGGTGACGCGACACGGTCCGATCATTCTGGAGAAAGACAACAATCGATACGCGCTGCGCTGGACCGCGCTCGACCCGGTGTCGATCGAGGTAGCCGGTTTTCCAGGTGTCAATCGAGCGCGCAACTGGAAAGAGTTCACTGCGGCCCTCAGCCAGTACGTCGGACCGACACAGAACTTCGTCTACGCCGACATCGATGGGAACATCGGCTACTATGGCGCCGGCCGGATTCCTATTCGTAAAAGCGGCGACGGTAGCGTTCCCTACGATGGCGGGACCGATGATGGTGAATGGACGGGTTATATCCCATTCGCCAAGCTGCCCCATTCATACAATCCGTCATCGGGCATAATCGTCACCGCGAATCAGAGGATTACGGGCGACGACTATCCGTACTTCCTTGGCCGTGTCTGGGCCCAGCCTTACCGGGCCCGCCGCATCTTCGATCTGCTTTCCGCCAGGCCTAAACTCGATACACAGGACTTTCGCCTCATTCAGGGTGACGTGTATTCGATCGCCGGCGTAGGCTTTGCCCGAGCTGCTGTAAGGTTGCTTAAGAACCAACCGCGCGCTGCGACCGACGAAAAACTGCGAACCGCCATTTCCAGCATGGAAGGTTGGGACGGAATGCTGGATACAGCCTCCCGAACCGCGCCGCTCGTGGCGCAGATGCGCACGGTGTTTCGCCAGAAAGTACTCACTGCGGCGTTGGGAGAACCGCTGGCGAAGACTTACGGCTGGCCAAATTCAGATGTTTTGCTGACTAACGTGATTACTGAAGAGAAGCGGGAATGGTTGCCGAAAGAGTTCAGCGGTTATCCGGAACTCTTGTTAGTTTGTTATGACGATGCTCGTAAGGCTTTGACCAAGAGTCTCGGCGAAGACGAAGCCAAGTGGATCTGGGGCAACATGGTAAAGTCGAATTTTCAGCATCCGCTGGCTCCGGTTCCTTTCGTCGGCGCTCCGTTTGTGATTCCGGCGATTCCGCAAAACGGAACTTCGTCGGTGTTAAGCGCCACTGTCAACGTCGGCAGTGCCGTCTCAATGCGGCTGATTGCCGACACTAGCGACTGGGACAAGACTCAACACGGCATACCGCTGGGAGAATCAGGTCTGCCGTCCAGCCCGCATTGGAAGGACCAGTTTGAGGATTGGCGTAACGTAACCCCGCGCGCGCTTCCGTTCAGCAAGGCCGTGGTTGAAAGTGCCACCAGGGACCTGCTAATTCTCGTGCCCGCTAAGTAAGGGGCGTTGAGCTTTGCGGCTCTGCCGCAGCGACGATTCACGGGTCAGACGTCGGTTCTGACCATCTAACTGAACACTCACTCGATCATTCTTGAGATCTATGAGGGCCCCCGAGGAATCCTGGCGCCTTTTCATCGCGTTAGCCATACCGGCAAACGTGCGGGCAAAGCTCAAGGCTCACATCGATCGCTTGCGGGAATCCTGCCCGGAAGTCTCTGCGAGTTGGAGCCGCGAAGAAAACCTGCACCTGACGCTAAAGTTTCTCGGCGAAACTTCGGTTGCGAAAGTTGAGTCGCTTTCACAGGCCGCCGCGCTCGCTGCCGGCGCGCTCGAACCATTCGAGATTGTTGTCAAAGGCCTTGGATCTTTTCCGCCGCGCGGACAGCCTCGGGTGCTTTGGGTCGGGATTGAGGATCCTTCAGGCGGGCTAGGCCAGCTGCATCAGCGGCTGGAGGATCAATGCTCTCAGGCGGGGTTCGCTCGCGAGCAGCGTCCTTTTCATCCGCACCTGACTATCGCCCGCCTCCGCAAGCCGCAAGGCTCACGTCAGTTGGCGGAACTGCACAAAGAGATTGGATTCGAAGCTGAGATGGTCTCGACTTCAGCTTTAGTGGTAGTTAGAAGTGAGTTGCGCAGCCAAGGGTCGCGACACACGGTGATCTCGCGCCATAGTTTCAGCTGCGCTCAATCAGAGCATCGGATTGTTGAGAGCAGGCAAAGTTAGAAATTGGTGATGTCACGATGAGAAGAAATGAGGAAGGTGCTGCCACCGCCTGCGCAAGAAGATGGTCCGGTTCCTCCACCTTTGAAGCGAGCTCGCGCAGAATCACTGATTGCTGGTCTTCGAACCGGATAAGTCGAACGGACTTAGAGGCCGCTCACCTTAACCACTACTGCAGACTTAAAAGCACTGCGATTTCACCCGTTCCCTTTGACAATGGCTCTAACGCTTTGCCGATGATGGTTCCTGGCCGGTGAATCCGAACG
Source organism: Acidobacteriota bacterium (assembly GCA_038040505.1). Lineage (GTDB taxonomy): Bacteria > Acidobacteriota > Blastocatellia > Pyrinomonadales > Pyrinomonadaceae > UBA11740. The sequence goes on from JBBPID010000104.1 coordinate 7,002, forward strand.
CCTTTGACGATGATCGGCACTGACTTCATCGCCACCCCGGGCTTGTCGCTGGCTACCAGCAGATCGCCGATCTTGATTGCGTGGCGAGTAGCATCAACCTTCACTTTCACGCGTCCGGTGGTGGCGACCAAAACTTTCCCTGCACCGCCCTCGCCAAGGATGAGGCCCGGCTGGGCCGAGATAACCCCGGCCACAGTTGTGTCATAGGAGCGCACCGAAGGCACGACCGCATTATTGCGAGCCGGATCCAGAATCACCAGAGTAGCCGGTGCAATCGGTTTGGCCGCATCGACCCATTCAGCCACGTCCTGATACTTGGCCGCGATGTTTCCAGCTACAACAGCATTGCCGGTCACGTTAAGGTCGCCGGCCACATCCAGCAGCGAACCAGGAGTTGAAGTGCCAATGCCGACTCGACCGAGACTGTCGACGCGCAGACGCTCCGCTCCACCTGGGGTGGCCGAGCCGTTGGAAGTCGTATTGAAAGTGAGATAGGTGCCATTGGCAGTATCGGTCCAGTTTTCGGCCGCCCAGAATGCGACCCGGGCCCGAGTTCCAGAATAGGTTGTAGCTCCATAGGCGGAGGCGCCGATGACTCCCAGTAGCTGATTGGCCTGCACCGCCGATGGGGCGGCTGCCGTTCCGTTTGCCCGCCGCACGTTAAAGATTGGATTGGTGCCAAAGGAATCGGCGAAGATCGCTGTTTGTATGCCATCGGCATCGGCAAAGCGGGTGATTCCTGAGGCCGGCGGCAAAGTTGAACTGTTCGACGACACCACCAACTTCGAACCGGGCACAGTTGTTCCGATGCCCACAAACCCGCCTGTTTCGGTGATGGTGGAATCACCGAGCGTGCCCGCGTTATCGAGCCACTTGGCGATCCGATCCTGCGTGCCTGTACCGGTGAGCAGTAACTGACCGGGGTCCTCGGCCTCTGTTGTCAAAGCATTCGTCGTGGTCTTCCCAAAGCTCGTGGTTTGGGGCCTGACACGCACAAAGCGTTGCGCCCGGATGGTGCCGGCTACATCCAGAGTTCCTTTGGGATCGGAGGTGCCAATGCCCAGGCGACCGTCTTCAGTCAGGCGCATCTGTTCTTTGTCATTACCGGTAAAGAAATTCCCTACGCGAAAAGTCAGGGCCCCGCGTCCCCTAATCATCTGCCCGTCAGTGCCGTCGTGGGCGATCACCGTCGGGGTCTGCTGCTCATCCCCAGCCGGAGTTGTCCACGAAGCATCCTCTTCCATTGGTCCGATCGTTTGTGACTGCTGCGCGGAAAGCCTCTGCGCATCCGCCGGCCGGACGCTGACGGAGTTCTCTTCCATCTGCACGGTGCCAATCTTCTGGGTGAGCCTGCCGGAGACGCTCTTGGCCGTGACCACACAGACGTAGGTGCCTGGCGCCAAACGCTGACCCTGACCGCCCTGTAAATGCCAGTCAAAGACATTGCCGCCTCGGATCTCCTGATCAACGAGTTTCTCGCCGCCGGCACCGTAAACCTCGATGCGCATCTGCACGACCGAAGCGGGAGCGGTAATGCGCACTCGCTCAGCGGCCGCGCTCGCGGTGATCGTCAGAGTTGATCTCTGAGCCGCGGCGTTATTGCTCTCCTGTGCTGCTGCGGTCGCCAGAAGAACGGCGATGAGCATCGAGGCGAATGTGATTCGTTTGAGTGTAAGCATAGTCGTGAACTCCTAGATCAGGTTGTTTCTGCTTGCGAGAAGCAAAGTATTCAATGCTCTCATCCTCTCAGACCGATTAAGGACTGAGTTATCCAGCGATAACCCGAATGCGCTGGCGCAACTCTTCAATATGTATTCGCTTGATCACATAACCCGTCGTTAAAGCCGGATCGGTGTACGGCGATGTTGAATACCCGAGCTGAGTCGCTGCGTCGTCCAGATAGGTTCTTAGCTCCTGGATGTGTATTGCTTTGATAATGCTGCTCCCGGGATTAAGCGTGGCATCTGTCCACGGCGCCGGTGACAGCCCGGCCACAGCGCGCATCGCATCTACCGCCTGGCGCAGTTCAATGATGTGCTGCGCCTTGGCTGTTGTCACTCCCACCGTAATCGTGTCGTCGGTAAAGACCGTCGGCAGGTACGCGAACGCATTTGCCTTCGAATACGGGCTGCCTGCTGTCGGCGTCAAATCAATCTGGACGGCGCCAACTGCGTGGGCTGGTGTCGTAACTGTGATTGAACTGGTATCGCCGCCGCCATTGGTATAAACCCACGTCGCCGAGGTACCGCCCATCGTCACTGTTGATAACGCAGCAAACGCGCCGGTGAGTATGATCTGCTGTCCTCCAGAAGTCCGTCCCGCAGGTGGCGAAACAGTATCTATCCGCAAAGACGACGAAGAGGTATTCGTCAGCGCAAACGTTGCCGTAGGCAATCCAGCCCCCAAGCTAGCGACTACGTTGTAAGGACCGCCGGCAACACCATTAGCAGTGAACACCGGAGCCGTAGCCACGCCGCTCCCATTGGTGGTGGCGTTAGCAGTAGTGCTGTTGCCTGGGAACGTTCCACTCGCGCCGCTTCCAGGCGCAGTGAACGTTACGCTGATACCGCTCACTGGATTGCCGGATTCGGTTACCGTGGCCTGAAGTGAAGTAGCGAAAGCAGTGTTGACGAGCGTGCTTTGCGGTGTCCCGGCAGTTGCACTAATTCCGTAATTCACTTCGACCGCGCCAATATCGACCGTGCTATTGATAATGCGTGGGAAACCTGTGCCACGTTGATCGGTAAAGGGTGGCCCGACGAACGGCGGGTTGGTAACCAGTGCATTATCTCCAGCGTTGATGGCGGGGCTACCCGGTAACAGCAGATGTGTCTGAGTCGGGCCCCCATTGCTGGCTAGCGCTCCTAATTTTGGATCGGTATTCCGCTGGTCGCCCGGCATGTTCAAATCACCGCCCGGACCGGTACCGGCATCGCCATTTACGGCGTCGTCGCTAAGATTGTGACCCAATGACGTGAAGGTGGCGTTATTTAAGATGTTCGACCCGGAAGCCGCTCCCTTCCGCAAAATCGTGTTCCCAATTTCCAGGGTCGCACTACCGCCATTGATGAAGTTGTAGATGGCCCCGCCACCTACCATACTGGCACTAGGAGGCGCTGAGTTCTCACTGAAGGTGGAGTTAATTACTTTCGCCGTGGCGATTCCGCTAAGATCGCCGGCGTTCAGAATCCCTCCACCGCTTACCGTACCTGAATTCTGACGGAAGGTTGAGTTGACGACCGTTAGACTGGCCGTCCCACTAGCGCCAAAAGCGACGCTGAAAATTCCGCCACCCTCCTGGGCCGAGTTCTGATCGAAAGTTGAGTTCGTCACTGTTACGTTCCCGGCCCCACCTTGGCCATGGCTATAGATCGCCCCACCCTGTGCGACAGAACCTGTGGACGTAACAGCGTTTTGGATAAAAGTTGAGTTCGTAACAATCAAGATTCCCGTGCCAAAGACACCGGAGTTATAGATGGCACCTCCGGTTTTTTCTGCCGAATTTTGGCTGAAAACGCAGGAGGTAAGCGTGACCGTGCCTCGATCGTTATAGATGGCTCCGCCCCCGATAAATCCGCTGACGCTACCGTTGGAGATGGTCAGACCGGTAATATTGACCGTTCTTCCGTGTGCGATTTCGAAGATCCGGAACTCCGAAGCCGCAAGGCTCCTTTGCACAGTTATGACACCCGGACCTAAGTCATTTTGAATGGTCAGGTTCTTGTTAATAGGCACCCCGCCACTCGTTAGCGTGATCGTATACACCCCGCCGCTGAATCCCGGATCGCTCGTCGGAATGTTGAAGGTAATCGTGCTGCCGGGACAGGCCGCACCAATGGCGTCTCGCAGACTTCCGGCGCCGCTGTCGTCGGTATTGGTAACCACTACTACGCTCGCGCTGCAGGCCGTCACTGACTCGGTCACTTGTGGTGCTGCGTTGTAGTTGGCGTCACCCACCTGATCATACTTAACCGTGCAGGTGCCCGTGCCGCTGGTCATCGTAAAAGTGTCGCCGACGTTTGTGCACACTCCCGAACTGCTATAAGCGACCGGCAGGCCTGAGCTGGCCGTAGCCGCGACGGTGAAACTGGAACCGTTAGCCGCGGTCGCCGGTGCGTGCGTGTCCACCGTGATCGTCTGATTGGCTTTCCCGGCCGTCACCGACTCGGTCAGTTGTGGTGCCGGGTTGTAATTACTGTCACCCCCCTGGTCATACTTCACCGTGCAGGTGCCGGTGCTGCTGGTCATCGTAAAGGTGTCACCGACGTTCGTGCATACTCCCGAACTGCTATAAGCGACCGGCAAACCTGAGCTGGCCGTAGCCGCTACGGTGAAACTGGAACCGTTAGCTGCGGTCGCCGGCGCGGGCGTGTTCACCGTGATCGTCTGATTAGCTTTCTCGGCTGTGACTGACTCAGTCACTTGCGGTGCTGCGTTGTAGTTGCCGTCACCCGCCTGGTCATACTTCACCGTACAGGTGCCGGTGCTGCTGGTCATCGTAAAGGTGTCGCCGACATTCGTGCACACTCCCGAACTGCTATAGGCGACCGGCAAGCCTGAGCTGGCCGTAGCCGCGACGGTGAAACTGGCACCGTAAGCCGCGGTCGCCGGCGCGGGCGTGTTCACCGTAATCGTCTGATTAGCTTTCTCGGCCAGCGTCCAATCAGAGAATGATGAAACGCTGTTAAGTGTGGCGAAGTGATCCTGGGGACTGTTAACCCCGACAGCGTCTGGTGTGAATTGCGTAAAGCCGCCGTTGTACTTGAATATCTTGTAATTCGCTTCCGTGCCCACGATGTCGTTCGGCGAACTGCTGCTGTAATGGAAAGTAAGATTGGCGGTAACGCTACCCAAGTTCGAGATCGACCAGTAACGTAGCAGAGCGTTCAGTAGGAGGATGATATTCGGCTGTCTTCCCTCAACGGCTTTGACCGTAAGACTATTCCCGGTTCCCACCGTGATGTTGGCATCCACTGGCGAGTAACCGTTGGCGGTGCCGACGGTAAAAGTGAAAGCACCCGTACCACCAAACGTTTTTTTCAGATTGCCGATCACATAACCATTCGTGCGCGATATTGAGGGAAAGTCTGCCAGCGAAAGCGTGTTTGAGCCCACATTGACCACGCCGTTCGTCAGAGTCAGGCTGCCAACGCTTGCACTGCCTATCGTCAAGTCGGTGCCCAGGGTCACGCTGCCGGAGCTCGTCCGATTCACGGTCATGGACTTAAGCGTCCGCGCGCCACTGACAAAACTCACGGTACCCAGGATGCCGGTGCCGCCGATGTTCAGTGTGGCGCCCGTCAAGTCACCTTTGAAACCATTGTCTGTCGAACTGCTGGTTCCACCGACCGTACCGTTCAAATTCAGGATATTCTGGTTAAGATCAAGAACGTCCACTGCTGACGAAGTTCCGTCGAATTGCAGCGCACCGTTAATGGTCGTAGTGTTTCCGAGCTTAACTGACCCAATTGTTTTTGAGATGCTTAAGTTATCAAAGGTACCGCCGTTCGTGACATTCTGTATGTCCCCACCTAATATCCCGCCGCCTTGGAACTTCACGGTGCGGCCGTTCTGAGCCAGGGTGCCCTGAATGTTAATGTCGCCGAGCAGATTCAGATCTCCGCCGGCCGAGCCTGAGAGCGTCAGCGTGCTCCCGGACGCGATCGTCAACGTATTAAGGATTGTAAGAAGGTCTGTGCCTGAGCCTGAATAACTTTGACTGCCATCAAGCGTCAAATTTCCATAACTGCGGCCGTCAGAGGAGAATGCCGAGGATGCGAAAATGCTTTGGGAACTGCCGAGGTTGAAGGTCGTGACTGACTGCCCACTGCCGCCGAATGGATCATCGCCCTCATTAAAATAGGATGCCGAACCTGTCTCGAAGACAACCGAACCATTGGGTCCGGTTCCAAAGGGATTTCCCGTAAAGCCGGTCGATCCGACCGTGGTCGATCCTGCGGCGAAGGTAGATCCGGTCTTAAATTTAATCGCACCTGCGTCGCTCGCCAGAAGTTTGCTGGCTGCCTTCAGTAAGTTAACCACACCATCAATCTTCGCCGTTGAGCCGGAACCGAGCGAAATAGTTAAGGCCGTGGTGCCTGAGATCGTAAGGGAACTTCCAGCAGGGACGTTCAAACGGTCTGAACCTGCGCCACCGGAGATGGTCAGCGTCTTGGACCCGGGAGGTAGGGTGGTTTCGGCTTGTAAGGTTAGGGAGACGTTATTGATTAGATCGAGTTCAGCAATCTCTTCGGTGGGAACATTGGTAACAATGGGCGTCGACCCGTCGAAAACCAGCACATCGCCGGTTGCAGGCGTACGGACCGGAGTCCAGTTGGCCGGCACCTGCCAATTAGTACTCAACAAACCATTCCAAGTGTAGGTGGCGACCGGAGCAGCAAGATTGTTTGTCAGTTTATTCGCTCGAGTACTGCTGCTGGTCCGAGAATTGATTTCAGCTTTGGATCGCGAAACAAATCCGAAGACACCAGAAACAACCGCGATGACGAGTAGGAACACCGCGACTCGTTTATTTGAGTTAAGGAGGCGGAGCAAGTTAGTCATTACCACTCTCAATCGTTACGACACTCTTCACCAGGTATTATTGCAGGCGATCAATTCCCTCCCGGCGGCAGCGTGTCCCCAAAGGACAGGTTGTAATATCTACCAATCAGAAACTGCTAATGGTAAATACTTACCGATCCCATCCCGCGATTGAATCTCAATTCGTCCCGCAGGGTTCACCAATTAGTTGTTGCGATTGCCGCGCAGGCCGGTACTCAGAGTTTTTGCTGAGATCAGGCAGCACTATATGATTTCATGACGGGGGAGATTTCGATATAACTCCTTTGTTGTATCTACGCTAACACCGCCGGTGTAGGCAACCCTACCGTCCGGGTTCCTTACAGATCGAACTGTTTAAGCCCCTGCCGCTCCTCGTCGATCCGGTGAGGGAGTACCCTCGAGCTGTTACTGTTGTCATGTACTGTGTGCGATTAGTTCCAAACGGCAACGGCCAAAACCCTCACAGACTAATGCGGTTCTGGACGAAAGTCAATTGCATCGCCAATCTGGGAAAAGCTGGGGAACCGTTTTCCAATATCATATAGGAAGAGCCGAAAGTAAGAATCATCACTCTAGTTTAAAACGGCGCTTCTTTCGTGATAATTACTCGCATACTGGCCGGTCACCTCTTTGAAGGTTTTCGAAAAATAGTGGCTATCGGCAAAGCCGACGCGAGCCGCTACTTCTTTCACGCTGTGTTGGTTAGCTCTTAGCATTCGCTTTGCCTCCTCTATCCGTACCTGTCGAAGCAACTCGCGAAAGCTTATTCCAACATGATTATTCAGTATTTTTGAGAGACGTTTGGGGGAGATCGAAAGCTTCAACGCAACGCTTGAGAGATTCAGACCTTGCTCAGAAAAATTCTTGGACAGAACCTCAATTACACTCCTGACGGTATCGTAATCCTGGCCTCTGCTGATGTGTCGGCACGTCTTAAATGGCATTACTTGCCTAACAGATTGCACTAACTCGCAATCAGCCTGGCTATTTCGATCGCTTAACAAGAACTCTGCGCGAATACACTCCGGTAGTTCCGCCGGGCCCACGGGTTCTCGGCGAAGAAGGAGGATAGGGATATCGGGGTAGGCCCGTCGAAGCTGAGAAACGAAAAGGCGGCGAATTGGATAGCGCGGCAACCCGATTACGATGAGCTCAACCTCAGCGGTTTTCGTGAAATTGTCCGAGTCTTTTGAGAGTCGTGAAAGCAATCGGGTGTTGGGGAGTTGACTCAAAGTCTTCAGAATATGCTCACAGCAATCAATTGTCAGAATGCGAAGTTCAGAACCATTCAGCGTCATCTGTTTTCCTCGCCACGGCCGGCAGACTGAGAGTGCAGGGTCCTGATGATAACACTGGTCAAACTGGGACTTGCGGCCGCAACCTCCAAGAAAATTCGATCCTATCCCGGGCTAATCAGGTGGAACCTGCTGGTGATTCAAAACGAAATGGAAGATTTTTTCACCGATAATGCCCGTTTCCACACCGCAAACAAGATCTCTCCTGAATATCGATTTGCTAAGATTAACTCGGCTTAGGAAGCACATCTTTTTTTGAAACGCCCCAACATTGCTTTAGATCTCACCGATCAATACCAAGCCAATACGGACTTCCTGACTAAGCCAACCATTTAAAGACCCGCGCGGAATTCAGACATTAAATGCGCCGACGTAGGTCGTGGTGTGTCCGAAATTACGAAAATATTCGGTTGGGGCAAGCATGGACATAAAACGTGGGCTATTCTTATTCGCCCTTGGACTAAATATACTTTTGACCTCGTTCGTCGCCCACATAGGGCGAAAGAGCGAGTCTGATTCTCTTCATATAAGTAAAAGCCAAAGCCCTACGGCGGTCAAGATTGCACCCTTAAGCTCACCGCAAATCACAGTCGTCACCTCCGGCAGTTCTCAACCCGCAGCTCGCATTAACTCGGATAGCCAAAGGAATGTCAGACTTCCAGGACAATTCCTAATTACTCGTGCGGCAGTAGGAAACGCTTTATCTCGATCCATCCTGTATGCGCATGGCCATAGTGTGCCCACAGGGCGGGCGGCCACGATTGGATATGTACTCTCTTCTTCTTCAGTCGAGACCCCACAAATGGCTGGCGCACCGCAATTGGTCACTGACGGAGACTCTACTCGCGCAATTGCAATCGAAACACCGACAGGCAAAGCCGAGCCATTTCTTAAACGGTCGGTCTTTCCGTGGGCTTTGGATTCCAGTGATCGGCAGACCAGGATCTCACTATTTGCAATGAACCTGGACAGCACTCTCGGTGATTCAGCTTCGACAATCACGGTAGACGCTGAAGACGTTGCCCACAATCACTATGTTCTGACCGTGGAGCACCTGGGTGAGGTACCTGGCTATCCCTGGCTGCATGAACTCGTGGTCAAATTGAGCGAGAACCTCGACGATAACGCAGGCGACCTCCTTGTAAGCATCAATGCCCATGGGCTAACAAGTAATCGCGCTCGTGTCGGCATCGGGTTTGTAGGAAGCGGGCTTCCGGACGATTCGTTGCCGATGCCGGCTCCAAATACAAATCCCGCGGGCCCTGTACCTCCAGTTCCTACAATATCTGGATTCGAGTTACACGACGCGGCAAATAACGTCTACCCGCTAACCAACGGAACTCAACTCATTTTGGGAAGCATGCCCGAACCACTGCAGATATATGCGCTTGCTGGTCCCAATGCGCCAAGTAGTGTTCGCTCAAAGCTCGGCTCTATCGATGACAGGGTCACTAGCGCCGCACCTTATGCCACTCGGCAGTTTACGCTTGGTGAGCTGGGATTGGGGACGATAGTCTTGATGGCGACTGGCTACACCGGGCCCAATGCGCGGGGCCTACAAGGAGTGACACTACCGATTTCTTTTCAGGTGGTGGGAGCAGCACCGAGTGCTACTCCGACTCCGACTCCGACTCCGCCTCCGACTCCGACTCCGAGTCCCACAGCAACTCCAACATCAACACCAACTCCAACACCAACGCCGAGTCCTTCACCAACTCCACAGTCTACTCCGACGCCGACTCCTGTGCCCACGCCTAGTCTTACCTCGGTGACATCTTTGATAGCACAACCCGATGTGTTGATAGTCGGCAATCCGATTATAGGTACATTTTCAACGGCAGGGCCCGTCAACTCTACCGATCTAATCGGTGTGTATAAAGCGAGCGCTGGTGACGGACAGTACATGTCGCTCTCTTATGTCAGCGCCGCAGTCAACGGAGTTATGACGATGACGTCTCCGAGCTCGTCAGATACTTATAATCTTCGCTATCTCGCGCGAGACCCATCCACAACTAACAATTATTACGTCGTTGCGCGAAGCAATGCTTTCGTAATTGTTTCTGCACCTACGCCGACTCCCACGCCCGTCCCTACGCCAACCGCGACACCGATTCCTAGTCCCACCGCGACGCCTACTCCTACTCC
>JBBPID010000105.1:0-12881 GCA_038040505.1 Acidobacteriota bacterium
CGTTCTTCTGATCATCAGCGCGGCCATCGCCTTCGGTCAGGACGCGGCTTCACTCGCCCAAAAGCCTTACAAAGGATCGCCGGAGTCGCAGATTTACACGCGCGAGGGGGTCTCGGTTGAATTCAGCATCGATCGCGTTTCTATTAACGACGAGAAAGCTAGTCGGTTGGTTGCGGGCACTGAGGCAACGCTGCGTTTTAAAATACATGACGCGGGCAATAGTCCGCTTAGTAGTCTTCGTCCATCGGCGTGGATCGATCGAAGCACAAACGAGCAGGCAACCGGGGCCAGGGAGTGTCGTGAAAAGATTCAATCTTTCCTCCAGCCCAGCTTCTCTAAACGACCCGATATCGATCTGAACGCCTTCTTCATTCTCGTGCTAAATCATGAGCCCAATATCTCCGTGATTGATCCGCTCTTCGGATTCGGCGGAAGCAAGCTTTATGCGTTAATTGCTTTGCCCGGGACAGGTGAAGATTGGGTTATGAGCAGCGACAAGAAAAGGCTGTATGTCACGGTGCCGGGTGTTAACCAAGTCGCCGTCATCGATACCGTTCAGTGGAAAGTGATTGCCAAAATCGAGGCTGGAGTGGAACCGGGTCGCATTGCCTTGCAGCATGATGGAAAGTATTTGTGGATTGGAAATAACAACGCTGACGACAGGCAAAGTGGAGTCACGGTCATTGATACCGGTACTTTGAAGGTCGCGGCGCAACTCACTGTCGGCGCCGGCCCTCATGAACTGGCGTTAACAGAGGATGACCGGTTCGTCTTTGTCACAAACAAACAGGCTGGAACGCTGTCGGTGATAGACGTAAGCAAGCTCTCCAGGATAAGCGATATAAAGATTGGCGATCGGCCGGCAGCACTCGCTTTCTCGAATCTTAGCAAGGCGGTTTATGTCGCTAGCGAAGGCGATGGCACGATCACCGCCGTCGATACCGTTCGACTGGAGATCATCGCGCGAATGAAAGCGGAACCAGGTCTCCGAGTGATCCGCATCCCCCCGGACAGTCGATTTGGTTTCGCAGTCAACCCAGCTACAAATAAAATCTATATATTCGATTCTGCTGCGAATCGAATACAACATTCCGTGCTTGTTGGGCCCGGCGCCGACCAGATCGCGTTTACCAAAGAGTTTGCCTACGTCCGCGCACCTGGAAACGAGTTCGTTACCATGATTAGAATCAGCGATCTTGATAAGAATGAAGAGGTAGCGGTCAATCGTTTTCCGGCTGGACAGAAAGCACCGAAAGATTCGCCGGCAAGTTCTCTTGCCGATGCCATCGTCTCAGCGCCGGGTAATGACAGCGTGCTGGTAGCGAACCCTGCGGACAAGATGATTTATTACTACACCGAAGGAATGGCCGCTCCCATGGGCAGCTTTCAAAATTATCGACGCGACCCGAAAGCGTTGCTCGTACTTGCTAACGGTTTGGCTGAGAGTTCCGGGGGAGTGTATTCGACTACCGTCCGGCTTCCGAATGCGGGACGATATGATGTCGCCTTTTTATTAGATTCGCCCCGGCTGGTCAGCTGTTTCCCCGTCGTGATTGCTGAGAATCCGGCGCTGCCAAAACCGAAACCCGCAGCGATCAAGATCGAACCGCTGTCGACAAGTGCGACCGCACGCGTAGGCCGAGCTTACAACTTGCGGTTTAAGGTTATTGATTCAGGTTCCGGTCAACTCAAGCCGGATCTGGAGGACGTAGGTGTGTTGGTTTTTCTCGCACCGGGGATTTGGCAGGAGCGCCAATGGGCCAAATCCATCGGGGGCGGCATTTATGAAGTCAGTTTCGTGCCCCCTGATTCGGGAGTTTATTATGTGTACTTTCAGTGTCCGTCACTGGGAATGAAATTCAGTGAGCTAACACCCATCATCTTGCGGGCAAACTAGACGGTAAAGAGAGTCCTGTTCAAGGCAGAAACAAGTAATCATGCAGAAAAAAACTTCCTTCCCCTTGGGTGAAATCCAAATTAGTCAAAAAAACCTTATGGGGTTTTTTGCGATCGCCGTAGTGTTGTTTACCTGCGCGCAGACGATCGCGCAAGTTAAGAGCGCGAACATCTCGGCGCCAGCGGGCGGCTCTAATCAAGAATCCCAAACGCCCGCTCACAAGTACTTCACGGACGTGGTCTTGATAAACCAGAACGGCGAGAAGATGCGCTTCTATAGCGACCTTCTGAAGGACAGAGTAATAATCATCAATTCCTTTTTTGGCACATGCCAGGGAACCTGTCTGCCGATGAACCGTAACCTGGAAAAAGTACAGGAAGCCCTTGGCGATCGTATGGGCAAGGATGTTTACATTATTTCCATCAGCGTCGATCCGACCGTCGATACGCCCGCGAACCTCAAAGAATACTCGAAGAGACTTCACGCCAAGCCAGGATGGTTTTTTCTGACCGGCGCAAAGCAGAACGTGGACTTTGCGCTCACTAAGCTCGGCCAGTTTGTTGATAACAAACAGGACCACTTGAACATCATCATCATTGGCAACGAACGCACGGGTTTGTGGAAAAAAGCATTCGGTTTAGCTCCCAGTTCCGAGTTGGTCAAGGTTGTCGAAAGCGTCCTGAAAGATCAACTACAGTAAGCAGGTGAGATCGCCTTCAGATTGTAGAGCTACTACGTCGGCCCTCGCTTCAATCGCGGGCGTCGCTTTCTTTGTGGCGATTTGCTATGGCGCTTTCACGATCGCAACCGGCCAGGATGTCCTCACTCCAGCAGAGCGCCGGGGAAAACAGGTGTATCTGCAAGGTACAAGTCCGTCCGGGAAAGAGATTCTTGCTTACATCGGCGAATCATCCCTGGAAATGTCGGGTAGCGCGATGGCCTGCGCCAACTGTCACGGGCTCGATGGACGTGGCAAGCCCGAAGGCGGGTTGGATCCATCGAACATCACCTGGGATGTGTTGACGAAACCTTACGGCCAGATACATCCCAACGGACGAAAACACCCGCCCTATACCAAGCGCGCAGTTGAAATAGCGCTAACTCGTGGCAGCGATCCTGCTGGAAACAGATTATCGAATGTGATGCCTCGCTATCAGATGTCGCGTGAGGATCTAACGGATTTGATTGCTTACCTGGAGCGTCTTGGGAGGGAACGCGATCCCGGCGTTACTGAGACGCAGATCGTAGTCGGAACCATCGTGCCCAACTCTGGTCCGCTCGCGGAAGTGGGTCAGGCTATTCGCGCGGTCATGACGGCTTTCATTGCGGAACTCAACAGTGGCGGTGGAATCTATAACCGCCGATTCGAGCTAAAGTTCATTGAAACGGGGAACACGGCGGCAGGTACGCGCGTCAACCTTGAGCGCTTCATCGACACCGATCAGATTTTTGTCATCACGGGGGCGTTCATTGCCGGAGCCGAAAAAGAGATTGTCCAGCTGGCGGATCAACGAAAAGTTCCGATAATCGGTCCCATCACACTATATCCGCAGATCGCTTTTCCTTTGAATCGCCAGGTGTTTTATTTGTATTCCGGATTGGACGGGCAGGCTTCGACGTTGATTGATTTTGTCGCGCGAAAATACGCTCCCGGTAAACCGAACCTCGATATTGTTTATCCCACGAGCGAACCCAACGTGAAAGTAGTAGAAGCGATCAAGGAGCAGTGTAAGAAAGACGGCCTCAGTATACCTGGCGAGTATCCTTATATCGGCGGGCAATTCGGCGCCGCTGCGTTTGCGAACCGGGTAAAACGAGAGGGCAGCGAGGTAATATTCTTTCTGGGAAGTGGCGGAGAGGCCCTGACGCTCATGCAGGAAGCGGAAAAAATAGATTGGTTCCCGGCGATCTTCATGCCGGGTGGTATGGGCGGCGCCGAAGCTTTCAAGGCGCCGGTTGGCTTTGATCGAAAGGTATTTGTTTCCATTCCGACTTCACCTGCCGATCAAACACCCGAAGGCATCGAAGAGTTTCGTGCCTTAGCGCGTAAATACAAGCTTCCGGAGAAGCACCTCGCAGCGCAGATCTCAGCTTTCAGCGCCGGCAAGTTATTAGTCGAGGCATTGAAGCGCTCTGGCAGAGACGTAAGTCGCGAAAAATTGATTCAAAGCCTTGAGGGACTCTATCAGTATTCGACGGGTCTGACCCCGCCGGTCACTTTCGGACCAAATCGTCGTATCGGGGCAATGGGTGCTTATGTGGTGACAATCGATCTGACGCAAAAACAATTCCTGCCAGTCGGGGGATGGATGAATACTAATTAAGTCCGCCAGATGCAATTAAGAGGAAGAACAGAAATGTATACCAGGGGATTGGCAATTATTCTCATCGCCGTGCTGATACCCGTTCTTAACTTCACCAGAGAAGCAAAGGTTACGGCCCAGGCTCAGAAGCAATCGACCGTACGGTACAGCTGCCCGATGCATCCTGAAGTCAGGTCGCGAAAGCCAGGCCGATGTCCGAAGTGCCGCATGGCGCTTCGGAAGGTCCAAGCGCAACCAGTCGCGCCGACCGCATCTCCTACTGCTCCGCCGGGAGATTTGGCGTCCATGTTGTCATCCCGAATCCCCAATATTGCAGTGGCCGATCAGAACGGTAATGATCTGAGGTTCTATAGCGATTTGATCAAGGGCCAAACAGTGGCAATCAATTTTATTTTCACTACGTGTACCGGCGTTTGCCCTCCCTTAACGGCGACTTTTCGTCGAGTTCAACAGGCGCTCGCCGGACAACCACACCAGGTGCGATTGATTAGCATCACTGTCGATCCCAACACTGATACGCCGAAAAGGCTTCACGATTTTGCCGCAAAGTTCCACGCAGAACCGGGATGGACGTTTGTTACCGGCGACAGCAACCAAATTGATTCATTGCTCCAAGCCTTAGGAGTCGCAGTTGGCAACAAGACCGACCACACTTCGATGATTCTGATCGGCAATGACCGTACGGACTATTGGACTCGGATGTACGGTCTCTCCTCGCCCACCAGCATCGTCAACGCCATCACCGAAACGGCGAACCATAAATAATTCATTGTGCAGTAGTCAGGTGATATAGGGGATGACCATCCTCGAAGATTGCATAATGCAGCCGCCGGACGAGGGAGTTGACCGCAGTCACATCAACCAGCGACGCCAGGTTTACCTGCGACATTCTTTCCCATTTCAGATCAGGATCTACACCTTTAAGTGTGTTCAGAAGGTCAGCCTGTACGTCACCCGTTTTGTGCAGGCCCTGTCCGATGCAACTGACAAGAGCGCGATTTCGTTCAATACTGACTGAACCGACTCGGCTCAAATCATCGGCGATGAGTGAGAGCGTGTCATCCTCGCTGCAAGCGAGGAACATCCCTTCACTGGATTGGCTGGTGACATCGAATTGAGTTTGGTATCGCTTCAAAATTTCATTTACTTGTCGCAGCGATCCGTTAGATTTTGAATTAAAGACGATCCTGATTGCGGCCAATCCGGTCTTATGCGCGATGGTCTTCACGGGTGGCAATTCTCTTGTTTGAGACGAAATGCGTGTGCCGCCTTCCTGCGGGGCCCGAGAATTACAAATGCGCAACGGAATGCGCGACTCAAGAAGCGGCTGAATCATCCGAGGATGCAAGACCTGGGTACCCAGGCGCGCAATCTCCAGGGCCTCGGCATAAGACAGTTCGGAAACCGTCGATACGGTTCCGACTACGCGAGGATCGGCGGTGAGAACGCCGTTGACGTCAGTCCAGATTTCGACTTTGGCGGCATTGAGGGCACCGCCCACCAAAGTCGCGGTATAGTTGGAGCTACCACGGCCCAGAGTCGTGGTAATCCCGCGACTGCTTGCTGCGACAAATCCATCTAAGACCGGAATCCGTTCGCTCTTGATCAAGGGCTCCAGTTCAGACCGGACGCGGCTGTATGTCTCTTTGATCGAAGGAGTGGCATTGCCAAACTGTTCGTCGGTGATGATGCAACGGCGAGCATCAACATAGGTCCCTGGCAGACCTTGCTCGAGAAGCACCAGCGTGAGGAGATTGGCCGAGAGGCGCTCTCCTTGCGAAGCCATAGCATCTTGAAGTTGCGCCGTTACTGAACCGCCGGAAGCGCAGCGGTTCAATAGTTCGATAATGTCCCTCGTCGCAGTCTCAACGAGGACTCGCATTTTTTCCTGAGCTTTCGATCCCAGACTGACGGTCACTTGGAGATGGCGCTCAAGGTGCGGCTCGAGGGACTGGAAGGCTTCGGCGGTTTTTCCCTGAGCGGCGGTGCGTACACTTGCGATCAGAGCATTTGTTACGCCGCTCATGGCCGAAACCACGATCACAAAAGGCGATCGCCGGAACGAGCTTACAATCTCAGCTACGCGTGCAAAGGCAGGGCCGTCTTCAAGCGACGTTCCGCCAAATTTCATCACCGTAATGTTTGCTGCCAAGTTCTCTATCTCCGAGAATACAAGGAAATCATGCGGCGCCGGTCTCATCTGGAAAGAGCGTGAATGGGTACGACGCTGGCCTTAAATGAGAGTATAGTGCGTCGGCTTGTCCGTCTTGGGCTACTCAACACTCTTGCTTAAGTTTATACTTCCGAGCAACAATATTTGCTTGACATGTAAGGTTAGAAGAACTAGGCTTCGCGCGTCAATGATCAGAGCGGTTCGGAACTCGGTTTTTGGCACTAGCCCTACCTAACCTGTCGAAAATCGGTAGCGGAGTTTACTCTCAATCTTCAGCCGCGCCATCTGACCCTTCCTGGAATTGGTTGCCCGTTCTTTTGACAAAAAGGAGTAGTAAAGATGTCTAAGCCGAAGGAGATCCTTGCAAGCTTCACCAATTACCTCGCATTCGCGATTCTGGTGGTGTTGAGTGCGACCCTGACATCCGCACAAACCCCCGGTGGATCAGCGAACCCCTCCACGGGCGAGGTAACCAACCGTCCTGAAGTCACTGTGCCGATCAATGCAGCTGCCGAAAAAAAATCGGATGCGATTGCGGCAAAGACTCCCGCCGGTTTAGTTGCCGCCGATGTCGCCCTCATGAACGCCAAAACTGAGGAAGCGAAGCGCGAGCCCGCGAGCACTCCGCCGGCAACGCCGTGCCAGCGAAATATTTATGCCGACGTGGTGGCCATGCCGCAGGCGATCATGCTCAACCGCATGGGCGCAGCAATTCCAGATGGACTGATATTCGCGCTCAGGAAAGACACTGTAATCATAAATTATCAGGGCCAAAACTACTTTCAGCTGAGGAAGGGAAAGCGGCCGCGTCCTCTCGTGCTTCGGGCAAATGTTGGAGACTGCCTGGAGATTAAGTTCACGAATGGCATACCGCCCCAGAAATTTGGACCACCATTGGTGCCAAACGTAACTAGAGCCTCGGCCGGCATAGGCACGCAGGAGGTATCCCTGCACATTCAAGGAATGGAATGGGCGACGGGTCCTGGCGACGATGGCTCGTTTGTTGGTCGGAACGAGTCCAGTTTAGCTAGCGCCACTCCAAGGCCATCGCCGATGCCTCCGGGAACTCAGGTTTACAAGGTCCGCGCGAAGGCGGAAGGTACGTTCCTTTTGTATTCGATGGGCGACACGAGTACGCAGGGCATGCAACTTGAACGCGGATTATTTGGCGCTCTCAACGTTCAACCGAAAAACGCAGAGTGGTATCGCAGCCAGGTAACCGCTGACGACTTGCTCCGCGCGACCTACAACGCGAACAAGGTTCCTCCTGGCAGCTTGTCTTGTCCAAAGTCGACAGCGTATCCGGTGAAATGCACTTTTAAGGTTTACGGCAAAAAGATCGCTGTCCTGAAAACGCCTGGCGGCTACTTGAACACGTTGGACAACCACCCGCTTATTAATTACGAGTCCACATATTCAGACGGACATCCGATTCTGAAAATGCTCGATAAGTACAACAACATAGTCCACAGCGACTTGACGGCCATCATCACCGGGCCGTACGCCGGAAGGTTTCCTGGAGCGCCGGATCCACCTTGCAATCCGGCAACGGTGAATCCATCGCTTTGTCGGAATCCTGCTTCGCCTGATCGAAAACAACCCTATCGCGAGGTGACGATTATTTACCATGAGGCGATGGATCCCGTCACCGCCCAGGCGTTTCCGGTTTTTGATAAAGGCGACCCACTCCATAACACCATCGACGCCGGCAAGGATGCGTTCTCGATCAATTACGGGACGGCCGGTATCGCGCCCGAAGTCTATGCGAATCGCATTGGGGTAGGCCCCATGGGAAACTGTGTCGACTGCAAGTTTGAAGAGTTCTTTCTCAGTTCGTGGTCGGTTGGCGATCCGGCGATGCTGGTTGACACACCAGCCAACTCAAACAATCTGACGCAGACTGCCGGCCTTGAGCCGCCTTGTAAGACAGTCGCCGATTTTACTCACCCGCCGTGTGCCGGTACGAAAACGCTGATTCCCGGCGATCCTTACAACGATGCCTACACGATGACACCCACTATGAAGGCGCAGACCGCCTTCTTTCCGGACGACCCTTCAAACGTCTATCACAGCTACATCAACGACCATATCAAGTTCAGAATTCTCCACGGCGGTACTGGTGTCTCCCACGTCCATCACCAACATGCGCACCAGTGGCTGCAATCACCCAACAGCGACGAGGGAAGCTATCTGGATAGTCAAATGATCAGTCCTGGTTCCAGCTACACTCTGGAAATGGTCTACAACGGCAGCGGAAACCGTAACAAGGTGGTGGGCGATTCGATCTTTCACTGTCACTTTTATCCGCATTTCGCTTCAGGCATGTGGTCGATGTGGCGAACGCACGACACCTTTGAGTCAGGGACGTTCGTATTTCGCACTGGCCCCAAAGCAGGACAAGTGGTTCCCGGCTCTCGTGCTCTGCCCGACGGTGAAATCATTGCGGGCACGCCAACTCCCGCGCTTGTGCCGATTCCAACAATCCCAATGGCTCCGCTACCGGCCTATGCACAGATTCGGACCAATGTAACGGTGCACGGGGCGGCGACTACGTTTGGCGGTCAGGTGGTAATTGGTGGAACTTGCCAACCCGGCAACCGAATTAACGGTCTTACCGTTATCGGTGGTTGTTTGGCGGGACAGCAATTAAATGGGACGGTCATCAACAGCCAGTTCAACGGAGTGCAGATGACCGGTCAGTTCCGGAAATCCCTCGGCAACGTGATCGAGAACCCGGGTTACCCGTATTTCATTCCCGGAATCGCCGGTTCGCGCCCGACACATCCGCCGCTGGATTTTGCACCGAATCCATCTGGAGGCTTTCTGGATGGCGGCCTGCCGAGACACCTTGTCGCCGGCGGCTCGATCTCCTATGAACGGCACGATCAGTTTGACTGGAGCAAAGATCTGGCCACCGCAAATGCTGTGAAGTTGCCGGAAGAGGGAACTAAAGTTGAGCAAGCGGCGATGGCGTTCTTCGGAAAGCGATGTTATCCGACGTTCCTTCCCGACGGCACCGCGGGCCTTTGTCCTTCATCGAACAGCACGCCACCCCAGAGCACTTTAGTCAATCCGCCGACAGGCTTTGTGCTGAATGGATTGCCGCGAAAGAATCCCGGCGGCAACTCCGCGGAACAATTGGGAGCCCAACCCGGTGCGCCTTTCGCCGATCCGGCAATCGACGATAACGGCATCGCCGTGGGACTCAAGCGCACTTACAAAGCCGCAGCTATTCAACTGAACGTAGTTTATAATAAGAAAGAACTTGGCTGGCATTATCCGCAGCATCGCATGCTGACTTTGTGGAAAGATGTTGAGCCGACGCTTGACTTCAGCTTCGGAAAACCGGGACGTCCACCCGAACCTTTGTTCTTCCGTGGCAACACGGGGGACATAATCGAATACTGGCATACCAACCTGGTTCCGAACTATTACCTTGTCGACGATTTCCAGGTGCGCACACCGACCGACATCCTGGGCCAGCACATTCACCTGGTTAAGTTCGATGTGACCTCTTCTGATGGTGCAGGGAACGGCTTCAATTATGAAGACGGCACGTTCAGCCCGCAGGAAGTGCAGGAAATGATCACGGCGATCAATCGCAGCGCCAACCGTGGATTCATGAACGCACCGAACCAGCCTCTGGAGGCCACCACGCCGCCGAAAGAAATTTTCGACTGCTACGCCTACCCCGACGATCCGCGTTGTCGGCCGTGCCCGCACGACGCGAAGGGGAGTTACTCGCGACCGCCATGTCACAGTTGGGTGGGGGCGCAAACCACCATTCAGCGCTGGTACATTGATCCGCTGGTGGACAATGCAGATGTGGACCGGACGATGCGCACCGTTTTCACACACGACCATTTTGGTCCTTCGACACATCAGCAGGCAGGGCTCTACGCCGGACTCCTGATTGAACCCAAGGCTTCGGTGTGGCGCAATTCGGAAGATGGATCGGTCATGGGACGCCCGTTACCTCAGCCACCAATTCGCTCCGATGGCGGCCCGACCAGTTGGAAGGCTGATATCGTCACCGAGGACAAGAGCCTCAGTTACAGGGAGTTCGCTTTAGAATTTCAGGACTTTCAGCTCGCCTATCAGGTAAATCAGATTGGGGGCACGCCTGCGAAGTATCCGAGTGCGACTTCAATTCCCAGTGACGTTCCGAGTGAAGGTTTTAGGGACAAGACCTATGCGCTCGGTGCTCCCGACAGTCCGACGTTAATCAGTACGCTAACGGTGGGGACTCAGTCGGTGAACTACCTGAACGAACCACTTCCGTGGCGGGCTCAGATCGTTAATCCGGGCACCGGTTTTGATTTTGGCGATCTTTCGAATGCGTTCGATTCGGATATTCCGCAGACAGATTTGGGCGGAGGGCTGAAGACACCGCTGCTCGTCGGCGATCCAATCACCCCTCGGTTGCGCGCGTATCAGGGAGATAGGGTGCAGGTTCGTGTGCTGGTCGGAGCGCACATGTTTGCGCATCAGTTCAACCTGAACGGTCCGACTTGGTTTTCCGAGCCGGCTTGGAAGGATTCCGGTTATCGGAGCACCCAGGCTATGGGACTCTCCGAGCACTTCGAATTCCTTTTCAATGTGCCTTCGTCTTCCGCACCAGGCACCGGGCGCAAGTGTCCAGACAAAATGTCAGACGGGGGCTGCGTTGACTATCTCTACAGTCCCAGTTTCGATGAAATGGGGCTGGCAAGCGGTTTGTGGGGACTTTTCCGATCCTATGACCCGAATAAGACGGCCACCAATCTGATGCCCTTACCCAACAATCCTGTGGGTGCCGGGACAAGTGTGACTTATGCGACCTGCCCGGCCGGCGCCCCGAAGCGGACATATAACATCACCGCCGTAACAGCCCAAAAGGCCCTGGCACTTCGCAGCCCCGTGCCGGGAGATCCGACCAAAGGACAGATCGTTTTCAACGACCGTGATGGGGGAGATCCCAACAACAGGCTGCGGGCTAAGCTGGGTATCATGTATGTCCGAAATGAGGATCTTGATCCCCAGGGGAGACTCAAGCCTGGCGTTCCGATTGAGCCGCTCGTACTTCGAGCGAATGCCGGAGATTGCATAGACGTCTGGCTGACTAATGGAATTGAGAATAACTCAGACCTATTCAGCCAAACGGACTTCTATTCTTACCAGTTTCCGCTGGGAGATAAGACATCGGTGGCCCCGACGTATTTTGAGCCGCGGGCCTCAAAGCTTGTGGGCATGCATCCACAACTCCTTTCGTATGATGCACTGACAAGCACCGGCTACAATGTGGGCTTTAACCGGAAGATGACAAACGGGCAAACTCAAATTGCCAAATTCGGCGACACCCGCGGCTATCGCTGGTATGCGGGGAAGGTAGAACGGAAGAGCGACGGCTCACTGGATCACAAACCCGTTGAGTTCGGATCGCTTAACCTGTTTCCGTCAGATCCGCTGTTTCAGAACATGAACGCACTTTTCGGCCAAATGATTATCGAACCGCAAGGCTCAACCTGGCAGTGCGGCGAGTCTGGAAACGTGAGCGATTGTTATCCAGCCGCCGCCGATCCGCCTCCGACCACGCGCACCTCCGCAACCGTCACCTTGTCGGATCAGTCTAAGTTCCGCGAATTCTCAGTGATGATCAGCGATGCGCTGAAGATTTCGCAGAACAATACAAGCGCTGTCAATTATCGAACTGAGCCACAGAGCTTCCGTTATTTGGGCAATCCGACTACCGATTTCTCATGCATGTTGTCGAACTTGTTATGGCACGCGCCGACAAATCCCGTAAGTCCGATCGGCGAACCTAGAACGCCAATCTTCACAGCTAACCCTGGAGATCAAGTACGATTCCGCATGACGCACCCGTTCGGAACTGGTACTTCGCAGGTGTTCACCGTGCATGGCCACGCGTGGCAGCGGAACCCATACACCAGCGAATCCACGGTAATCGGAAATAACAACCTATCGCAGTGGCTGGGTTCGCGAGACAATCATGGGTCGACGGATCACTTTGAACTCGTGTTAGACAAGGCCGGAGGTGAAGGTTATAAAACCGGAGACTATCTGTATTCGGTCTATCTGCCTCAGCAGGCGCGACTAGGCGCATGGGGCCTGTTCCGTGTAGGCCCGCGCGGTCCAAACCCTGCGCCTAATTTTACCTGTGATAACCCGGCATCGGGTCCCACACCCGCGGTCACACAGCAACAGAAAGATCAGTTCAATGGTTTCATCAGACAGCCGACCAGCAAGAAAGCCAAGGATCCGCAGCAGTAATAGCGGCAATGTATAGAGATCAAGCGGAATTTGTCAGATGTTTATCCGAGGCGACGGTCGGAAATCAAGCCGTGCCGTCGTGATTTCAACGGAAAAAAGGAGGACTCTATGGGAGGACCTACGAAGAAGAAAGATGGGGGCGGTGAGAAATGGCCTGACAAAAAGAAGAAAGATGGGGGCGGTGAGAAATGGCCTGACAAAAAGAAGAAAGATGGGG
>JBBPID010000105.1:12981-16689 GCA_038040505.1 Acidobacteriota bacterium
GCGGTCAGAAATACCCCTAACCCCAGCAAGGGCGGCGGCAAGGGAAAAGGCGGGAAGGGCTAATCCTGCCGAGTCTAATGCCGCTTACGGAAAAATGTCCCGATAGATGATCACGGGACGCCGTCGTACTCAGTAATCCGCGAACACCTCTTGGACTGCGTGGTCTCTGCTTTTGCTTAATCGCAAGCAGAGGCCACTCCCGGTTTGTGATTCCAGCGTTAAATGTCTATTCGAAATGTCAATATCGTGCGTTTCTGTCGCTTCCCAGACACCGCCTTCTAAACTGAGTGTGAAGAACCCGCCAAGGTCCTCGGACAATTCCCGACACAAGCGTTTGCTAAAACTCCTGAGTACTGAGTTTGGCGATGGGCGCCAGGCATGCGCCCTGTTCGAGGAGTTTCTTCAGCAAGAAACTTATGATCAGAGTTTTTGTCTGAGACTGATCAGTCTCGCTAAGGGGCGGGGCGTTTCCTGGGAAATAAGACGGCTGGCGATTCTTATGCTCGAAAACCAACTATTGAGGATAGATGCCGCCAACCTCAGTGACTTTGATTTCATGCTTACGCGGCTAAAACTCAAAGAGCCTGGATCGGAGCGGCCGGTTGTCAGCTCGGTATTGAAGGAAGGCTATTCCACAACCGATTTGCGCGGATTCGTTTCCGAGTTTCGCCGCCGGCTTAAGAGGTTGAATCGCGTGCACAATGCAATTGGTAAGAGGGCGGCTCGCGGCGTACGTGATTTCTTCGAGGTGAGTCGTTGCGAAAACAAACTGTCTCTAGCCCGATATCTGTTCGCGCCGAAGGAGATCGTCGCCAGAATCCTCGAACAGGTGCAGGTTACCCGGGGAATCGACGACGCGGATCCTTCGGGTCCCAGCTTCATAGACGACCAAATAGCGCACGCCTTGACTGTCTTACCGGAATTGGAAGCTGAAGTTTTGAGAAGACTCCTGGCGAATTCAAAAGTCTTCTGGGTCTCTGAAAAAACCAGCTCAAAGATTAACTCGCTCGTCGAATATCCCGAGAAGACCGTCGTTCTGGTGGTCAAGCCGCCCGGGAGCGACGTGGAATTCGAGTTCAAGAGAGCGGGCAAAAGGGGTGACAAGATCCTCAACGTAGTGTTCGCGCGGAATGGCTATACAGTCCCACCTTCTCATCGATTTGACGGTGGAAGTATGCAATACACCTTGCAAGGCGAGGTGGAGGACGCAGCCAGGTTCGCTTTGATTTATCGATTGGTGCACCAAACTGAACCGCCGGTACCCTACTACATGTCCAGGACCATGATAAACGTCGTGCCGGTTCGGGGAAAGGCAGTGCCAATTTACAACTACTTCACCAAACGTAAAATTTTCGGCCGGGGGTATCCTGAGATGCGGCTCGCGATGAACGAATCGATTGAAGCATTCAGGTCCGAGCAATATGAGGTAATGCAAGACGCGCCAGGAGACCTTCATCGCACCGCACAGTTCCTTCGGGTGGTTGCTCCATCGCAAGCAATTCTCTGCGGCACAAGTTCATTTCGACTGGATAAGTTGGCAGGATATCTGTCAGACAATGGTCCCAGGCTTTATTTCAGAAAAGGTCTGGGGGTTTCCTATAAGAAGGAAGATTCCAGGCGTTTGGCTGATAACCTGCTCGAAGAGGTGCTCGGTTGTTACAAACCTCCCGACGTGGATTATCAGAATCATGGCCAATATGTCGCCGCGGCATTTGCCGTCGCGGAGAATCGTGCCAAAGCTGATAAGAACTATCTGTCTTTGGTGGCCCAAATCGCACGGTTTTGGGGGACGCTGCTTGCCGTCCGAGGTTATTCCCGTGGCGAATCCGTGGTAGCGAGAAATGTCGGGCTAAAGAGCTGTTGGGAAGGGGGCGATTGGAGAATCAAGATCATCTTCATGGATCATGATGCGCTGGTAATTCCCGGCAAAGAGACTGAGGACTTTCATGCACATACCGTCCTTCCAGGTATGACGATGGACGAACGTTATCTACTTGGTGGACCGAGGC
This sequence comes from Acidobacteriota bacterium, assembly GCA_038040505.1. Lineage (GTDB taxonomy): Bacteria > Acidobacteriota > Blastocatellia > Pyrinomonadales > Pyrinomonadaceae > UBA11740. The sequence goes on from JBBPID010000105.1 coordinate 14,991, forward strand.
CGGACCTCTTCGCTACCAGCGCCCTTGGCTATATTCAAAGCATTTATAGAGTCGGAGCTGATCTCGACGCAAAAGGTAAGGTGCTGGCCAGCAAAGAGCGCAAGTCTGCTTACAAAAAGACTCAGCGAGAACTATTGACGAACAAAAACCTGCGAGCACTTTTCAAAGAGGGATTCCTGGATAAACTTCTGGTTTGGGACACGCTGGTGAAATTTTATCTTAAAGTCAAACCGGGTACCGACGTTGATCCGGAGTGGGGCGAAGACATGAAAAAAATGCTGTCTGAGAAAGGTTACGGTGAGACTGCGTTTGATTGCTATCTTGAAATCATCGAGGCTCATAGAGGGTTCCTGGAGAGATATGGGAATCTCTATAATTTGTGAAATCCAGAGATATTAGAAATTAGTGATACGATCCCCCTGTTGAATTCGCCCTTGAAAATTTTGCTCGTGAGCCAATCTAGTAGACGGTTTCCAGGTGTATTTTGGGGTGACAACTAAACTCTCGAAACAGAAACTCGCTCGCTACGATCGCGACGGTATCCTTTTCCCGATCAAGGTGCTGTCGGCAGACGAAGCGCGGAGTGTTCGCAACTCTCTGGAGGCCGTAGCCTCCGACTGCGGAAAAGCGCCGCTGAAGCGGCTTGAGAGTCTTCACATGTTTTTCGATTGGGCTTATCGTTTGGTGACTAATGACGCACTTTTGAATGCCGTCGAAGGGATTCTCGGCGGAGATATTCTAGTCGATGGGACGCTTGTTTTCTTCAAACCCCCTCACAATCCCAGTTACGTTTCGTGGCACCAGGACAGCGTTTATTCAGGTTGGCACCTAACGCCATCAACTTCGGCCTGGATCGCGCTCACGCCCAGCCACAGTGCTAACGGTTGTATGCGTGTGTTGCCGGGATCCCATAAGCAGGGACCGCTGGATCACGTAAATGTGCGGAACGGCCCGAATCTTTTGGAGCGTGGAGAGCGCGTCAATGTGACTGTCGACGAGAACCATGTTGTTGATGTCATATTGCAGCCCGGCGAAATGTCCATGCACCAAAGCACGCTGGTGCATGGTTCGAATCCCAACACCTCTGATGAATCCCGAATTGGATTTATCGTGCGGTTTGTGACAAATCGAAGTTCATATCGCGGCCGGCCAATGTTGCGGGTCCGTGGAACCGCAGACTGCAGCCATCTGCAACTGGCCAGCCCACCGAACGACATGGACGCAGAAGAGGCATTCACTTCCTGGCGCAGGTTTTGTAACTCATAAGATGCTGTTCGCCAGAAAGAAAAGATTCGGACCATGAACATTTCTTCTTAACGAGAAAACTACGAGGCGGGCCGGCATAGATCTAATGGTACAGAATCAAGGTTGACAGCTTTCGAAACGCTGCCCTAGACTGTGGCGCAAGTTCCGTGACAAGTGCGTAAAGACTAGCTATTTCAACAGTAGCGGGAGCTGACTCACGTGTTCGTGACTTTCCCCGATTCAGCGAAAATCGAGGTTTCTTCAGCCTTAGCCAACAAATTGCTCAAGGCCGCTGAAGGTCTGCCTTTGTACCAGAACGAGGAGTTCTATTCATCGACTTTGCAACTATTCGTGATGAATCAAATCCGTGAGAGCTCGCCTGAGGAATTTGATGCTCTCGCTGGCTTGATAAAGAGCCGGATTGCCCAGTGGCCATATTGCGTATTGCTTCAGG
>JBBPID010000106.1:0-16367 GCA_038040505.1 Acidobacteriota bacterium
ACGGGGTTTCACGTTGCTTTACAGTAGGCGCATCGATTCGCCAGAGCTTTCCTGCGGTTTGTCCCGGCACCAAGTGAACTTTTTCAAAGTCTCGACACGCGTCGACGATCTCGGTGATCGCGTCGGTCACTTCTTGACACGAATACGAATGACTTTTGATCCTTATCGTCAGCGTTCGATCAGAGCTGTTAAGGTTAAAGTCTGCCGTCGCATAGTTGCTCGAGATCTCGCCCTCGGAGCCGGTTGGGACACTGAACCCCTTCTCCGTCATCCTGTCTTTGATGCAGCCCCAAGTCGCGGTTGAGACGCCGCTGAATGTTAAAGGATCACATTGCGTCGGGTGATCCGACCTAACCGCTGAAATGTGGACGTTGCAATATGATGCTGCAAGGAACGTGAAAAATATTATCTTCATAGGAACCTATCTCCTTGAAGAACATCGGGAGTTTCACGAAGCGGTCGAACGATATGACACGAATAAGAAAGAGTCAACAATAAAGGGATTCGGGATTCGTGCCTAAGTTAACGAGGCCACCTTCTCCTAATCGGATGCGCCTCGGTGTTGAAGATTACTTTATCAAAGTCGAGTGTGCGCGGCGATGCGAATAATAAATAGAAGTACTTAAAAGTTTCAGCGAAAAGAAAGCTCTGCATGGAATCAGATTTCTCTTTGGTGACGACGCTTTTCAAGGCGGCATAACCGGCTTCGGTGCGACAGTGTTTGACGAAGTCGCGGAACATCATCTCGCCCATTTCCTGGTACTTTTCTCGCGAAGTAGTTGCCCCGCTTGATCTGCCAATCAGCGTCGGAAGACCGGGCGATCCGATCGAAGCATAGTGATAAAGATAGTAAGTCGACTCGACGATCTCCGGCCGCAGTGGATAGCCGGGCGCGACTACTTCCATCGTCGTGTAGTTGATCTCTTCCGGCTCGATGCCGTGCTTCATCCACATCTTGTAAGACGAATCCTGTAAGAGCCGGGCGTGCCTCAGGTCGCCGGACAAGGCCAGCACGGCGGGGAAGAAAGCATCGAGCGCCCCGTAAGTAGTCGCAGTTCGCTTGCCGGTATTCATGTCGGCATGGCCGTACCAGATTTCCGGAGTGGTTCTCCCCCTGGTCTCGTCGCGGAGATACTGATTGATCGCGGCAATGCTGTCCTCCCACATTCGCCGGCAATCCTGATCGTCAAACAGAATCGCGCACTTCAAAAGGTACTCGTAATAACTATCGATCGCCCCGCTGATGTGACTGTCCTTGTCCGTCCACGCGCCCGTCTCGACGTTGATCCATGTGCCCACCAGGCCGATGGGCGAGCGTCGTTTGTAAACTTCGACGAGCGCGCGCTTGGCTTTGTCAAAGAACACGGGCCGGCCGGTCAGTTTGCCGAGCGCGCCAAACTCGATCAGCAGCGTTCCCGCCTCCGCGGGATTGGTGACGTTGCCGCGGACTTTGCCGGTCCTGAGATTTACATAGCGGTAAGGCAGTCCGGTCGGCGAGTCAAAGACCGGCAGCAGCCGGGTTCCCAAATCTTCAGCAAGATCAAGTAAGCGCTTATCTCCGGTAAGTTGATAAGCAGATAGCAAGCCGCCAAGAAGGCGAATTGTGATCTCGAAATTCTGCACCGAGATATCTTTGTCGAACGAAAGGTTCTTAACGATGTATTCGCGCGTGGCCTTTGCCTCAGCGTCCAGGCCCATCAGGATCATCGTGTCGAGCGCATCCACCGGAGTCATCAGCAGCGGCTCGGCATACCAGTCGTGAAAGGTTTTGCTTAGCGGCTTCAGATCGTCGTGGCCCCACGCGTACTTTTTGTAGCCATTCCACGCGTGCAGAAATTCGGCGCGGACTTCAGCCGCGAGACGAGGTTTACCCACGCGTTGCTGCGCTAAGTTAACCGGCGCAGCGACGACAATGATTAGGATCAGGAGCGTTAGCTTTTGTTTGAAGTATGTCCTCTTCATTTGCTTGCGTCTTGGCACTACTGCGCGGTTTCACTCACTCCAGATACAAAGTTGGGTAGCTGGAAAAGGTTTATCAGTCTTCTTCTCCTGCAGCCAAACCACAATCGTATAAATTCCGGGTTCGTCTTTGAATAAGGATATCGGCATTCGAAACCTTGACTTGTTATCCATCTCAATTATGCCTGAGCTGCCGTCTTCATAGACATACCGGCTCGTCAATCGGGGCATGAGCGTGACATGTTCTTTCGGTAACCCGACTGATCGGCGCTCGCGCAACCAATCAATCGAAGGCGCCGATGGCAACGGCTCGTAATAGACGTCAACTGAGATTAACTCGTGGTTTGGATTTAAGATTCGTCCATTGACCCGCACTTTGGATCTGGGTCTTGTCTGCTGCGTCGCTGCCGCGATTTCCACGTACTTAGACAGGTAGAGTTCGTCAAGTCGCAGGCTGTTTTCTTGGAAAGCAATGCCGAATCCGACGTGAGTGTGAAAGGGATAAAGAATCGTCCGGCGATGTCCATCGTCCGGCGGTTTCTCGAGGTACATCGAGGTGTGCATGTGCAGAAGGTCCTCGACTACGTAACTGCGTATGGGCGATGAGAGGTTATCGGCAGAGGAGACATTTTCCTGGACGGCATCGTGACCTCCGGCAAATGAACAACGTTGATATGGCTTGCGGCCGTCGCTACCCCAGTGAGCCAGAAATTTTCTGCTGACCATATCGTCAGCATGCGCGGAAGCCACGCGACAGGCCAATTCATCCAGTTGTAAGGTTCCCAGGCCGGCGTACGCACGCTCGGAATTTACCAGCGCCAGCAACTCCGCTTGTGCGTGGGGCAGATCGGCCTCTCCAAACCGGCGAACTGCTGAGACCGTCTGGCCTCGGACGGCTTGCGTCAAGCTAAGCACTAGAGGCGCGGCGGCCTGGAGAAATGAGCGGCGAGTGACCGGGTTCGGGTTGGATCCACAGCCTTTCATCTTTAGTTAGTCAGTCCGTCGAATCAGTAACTACAATCTGAGACGTTAGTGTCTTGTGCACCGGGCACTTGTGCGAGATCTCCCGCAACCGGGTTAACTGCTCCTCGGTCAGCGCGCCCTCAAAACTTACGGCCCGCTCGATTCGATGCACGAACGCGTCGGTCTTTTGCTCGCACTCCTGGCAATCTTTTCCGTGTATTCGTTTTTGTCGCAGGCGCACGGTCACGCGTTCGACCGGCCAGCCTTTGCGCCGCGCGTAGAGCATCGTAGTCATCGAGATGCAGCTGCCGAGCGCGGCCAGCAAGAGCGTGTAAGGATCGGGGCCCGCGTCTTCGCCACCGGCGGCCACCGGTTCGTCAGTGATGAGGACCTTTCCCTCGCCATAACGAACTTCGTTACGCAGGTTCGCCAGAGAAGTTACCGTGACTTCGCTCATTGGCTGTTCCTTTCTCGCAAGGTACTGAGGCACAAATCCGTTGAAAGTGGGTGGCGTCCTGATTTGACGGCGTTTAGAGTACCAACTTCAGTTGGGCCTTTCCTCGCTTCGCAAAAACCCGACGAAAGTCGGTACTCTGTACGCCGCTCATCAAAGTAGGACACTACGCAGGGCAAGTGCCTCGCTTGCCGTGACTGCGTTTGCTGGCTAAACTCTTTGCGCTCTAACAGAAAAATCAAATTGACGATCTGGCGTTTGAAGCGATGAAGATACACGAGTATCAGGGAAAAGAGTTACTGAAAAAATTCGGCGTGCCGGTGCCGCGCGGCATCGTTGCGCGCACGCCCGACGAGGCGTTCGCGGCCGCTAAAGAGTTGGCTTGCGAACCGGTGGTGGTTAAGGCACAGATTCATGCCGGCGGTCGTGGCAAGGGTGGCGGCGTCAAACTGGCGAAGACCGCGGACCAGGCTCGCGAGATAGCCCAGAAGATGCTGGGCATGAAACTGGTCACGCACCAGACCGGCCCGGAGGGCAGGGAAGTGCGCGTCCTCTTGATTGAAGAGGGCTTGCCCATTGATAAAGAGTTTTACCTGGGCATCGTTTTGGATCGCGCGAGTGGCCGGCCGGTGTTTATGGCTTCAGCCGCGGGCGGGATGGACATCGAAGAGGTCGCGGCCAACACGCCGGAGTTGATTTTCAAGGAAACGATCGACCCGGCGGTCGGCTTCCGTGCTTTTCAAGCGCGGAAGCTGGCGTTCAATCTGGGATTGCCGGGCACACTGATCTCGCAGGCGGCCAAATTCATGCAGTCTCTGTATAACGCCTCCGAAGCGATGGATGCTTCGCTGCTCGAGATAAATCCTTTTCTGCTGACGAAAGACAACCGGCTGATCGCCCTGGATGCGAAAGTGAACTTTGACGACAACGCCTTGTTCCGTCATCCGGAATTCAAGGATCTGCGGGACCTGCACGAAGAAGAGCCGCTGGAGATTGAAGCTTCAAAGTTCGATCTGAATTACATCAAGCTGGACGGCAACATCGCCTGCATGGTGAACGGCGCCGGCCTGGCGATGGCCACCATGGACATCATCAAACTGGCCGGCGGCGAGCCGGCGAACTTTCTCGACGTCGGTGGCGGTGCTTCACAGGAACGCGTCGAAGCCGCGTTCCGGATTCTGCTAGCCGATGAAAACGTGCGCGCCGTGCTGATCAATATTTTCGGCGGCATTGTGCGCTGCGACATGGTTGCGCGCGGAGTAGTTGGCGCGGCCAATAACCTGGGCGTGAAAGTTCCGGTAGTGGTGCGTCTGGAAGGAACCAACGTCGAAGAAGGCCAGCGCGTGATTCGCGAGTCCGGGTTGGGCTTCACCGTGGCCAACGGAATGCAAGACGCGGCTGAGAAGGTTGTGGCGCTGGCGGGGTAGAGTGTACGCAGATGGACACGGAGACACGGGGAAACGGAGACGCGGCGAATTCGTGCTCTTTTAGTAGAGACGGCGAGTTAGATAATCTCTCCGGGTCTCCGCGTCACCGTGTCTCCGCGTCGATCTTTAAGTGGCTCGTTCACGTTTGTCGCTTTGGACTCGCCGCACTTTTTCTTTTCACCGCCGGCGCAAAAATCGCGATTGCCAGGACGTTTGCGGGCAACATGGCTGAGCTGCTCAGCTCGCTGAAGATTAACTATGAACGCTGGCAATGGCCGGCCACCGTCGCAGTAATCCTGGTTGAGATTGTGATCGCGCTTTTGTTACTGGTGCCGCGGACGGTTCGGCTGGGGGCGGTTTTAGCCGGCTTGTTGCTAATTGGTTTTAGCGCGTTTGCTCTCTATTACGTTTACGTTTTGCATGGCGAAGCGCTTGAGTGTGGCTGCTTTGGCGGAATCATCGCCAGTCAGTTGGGAGTTAAGACTGCGCTGCGCAATCTCGCCCTGCTGATCCCGGTGTTGATTGTCATCTTCGGCTGGCGAAAAAGAGCTGTCTCAGAAGCCCGACCGTAAGAGAGGGCAACCCGCAAATCGCGCAACTTCGCTAAAACAATCCGCAGATTACGCGGAGTACACAGATCTGAAATTACGTGCCGGTGAGGTTAGTGCCAGCTAGTTTCCTTCCGCTGCGAAATCTGTGTAATCTGCGGATGCCAATCCTGGAACGTGGCCGGCCCTCCAACGAAAAGCTACCGCCTCTTCAATCTCGCAATTTCATAACGAGTGTTGTCGATTCGTTCCTGCACGTCCGGGTGATCCGAGAACAGGGTCCCCAGCAAGCTCGGTTCCTGACCTTCGATGCGTTGGAGCTTTTGAAACATCGTGACCATCGCCTGAGGATCGAATCCGGCGCGAAACATTCCCCGCACGCCGAGATAATCCGCCTCACGTTCTTCATCGCGCGTGTGTATCGTCAGGGCGCCCTGCGCCACCATTTGGCCGAGGGCCACGCCCACGTCGCGCCCGAGATCGCCAACTACTCCCGTGAGCTCGCCCAGAGACTTTGAAATCTCATCGTATTCCTGTTTCTGTTTCAGGGTCTTCAAACTGTGACGCGCAACAATGTGTCCGACCTCGTGCGCGAGCACCGAAGCCAGCTCGTCGTCATTCGCTAATTTCAGCAGCGCACTGGTGATATAGACATGACCGCCCGGCAGAGAGAAGCCGTTAATCTCGCGACTTTGAATCACATGGAATTTGTAGACCATCGTCGGGCGCAGGCTGGCTCGCGCGCAGCGCTGGCCCAGCCGTTCGACGCGATCCAGGCCGACGTCGGTCAGGCGAAACTTTCTGGTTACTTCCCGGTGAAGCTGGGCGCCGAGCTTAACTTCGTCGCGCTCGTTCAAAAGTCCCGAGTTTGAATGACGGACGTTACGAAAATCTGAGTAAGGGTCGTCGTACTGAACCAGCGCCGGCCCAGCCGGCTGATGATTTGAGCGAGAGCGCGCCAGATTCTGCACCGTTAGGGTGCAGGCCAAAACCAGGATCACGAATGCCAGGTTCTTAAAACGGGGTTTTGATCTTTTCATTGAACTCCTTTTTATGGAAGAACAGCTTGCCGCTCCGGAATGATAAGCGACGAAGCATGATCTGAAAAGTGAAAAGAATCTAAGAAGTGGCACGGGCGTCTCGCCCGTGAAAACCCCACGCGCAAGATGTGCGTGCCACAATCGTTTGTTCGATGATTACTAATTCGCTAACATCGCGTCATGCCGACACTTTCCTTTTGGGGAGCCGCGGGCACGGTAACCGGCTCGAGGTATCTGATTGAAACCGACCAGGCGCGGGTGCTGGTTGACTGTGGCCTCTTCCAGGGCGGGCGCGAACTCCGTGAACGCAACTGGCAGGAACCGCCTTTCAATGCCGCCAGTGTGAACGCGGTTATCATTACCCATGCGCACATCGATCACACCGGCTATTTGCCGCGGTTTGTGCGCCACGGCTTTCGCGGACCGGTTTATTGTTCGCGCGGCACTTCGGATCTGCTCAAGATTCTTTTGCCCGACGCGGCGCGGCTGCAGGAAGAAGAAGCCGACTATCGTAATCGCCACAAGATAACCAAACACCTTCCGGCTTTGCCGCTCTATACCGAAGAGGATGCGCGCGCGGCCCTCAAACTGATTCAGGTCGTCTCGAACAATGGTCAACCAGTCAACATTGCGAAGGACATCACTGCTGAGTTCCGCGTCGCCGGTCATATCCTTGGCTCGAGTCAGGTGCTGGTGCAGGTCGAAGGTGGGCCAGGGACAAGTGTGCTTTTCTCGGGCGATCTCGGCAAATACGATCAGCCCATTATTCGCGATCCTGAGGCTCCTCCGGCGTGCGACTTTTTGGTAGTCGAATCGACCTACGGCGATCGTCTGCACGATGTCGAGGAACCAAAGCACGCGCTGGAACGAATAATCAAAGACGCGGCTGAACATAATCGGGCGATCCTGATTCCCGCTTTCGCGGTCGGACGCGCGCAGGAAATTCTCTATTTGATTCGCGAGCTCGAAAATGAAAAGCGCATTCCGGCTCTACCGGTATGTCTCGACTCGCCGATGGCCGCCGCCGCCACTCAGGCCTATGCGCGGCGGACTGAAGAGCAGGACGAGGATTACGCGAACGCGCTCAAAACCAATCCCACGCCGCTGCGGACTCATTCGATGATGACCTGCAGCAGCCGGCAGGAATCAAAACGTCTGAACGATTTTAAGGGCGCGCGCGTAATCATCTCCGCGTCAGGCATGATGAGCGGAGGGCGCATTCTGCATCACGCGTTGCGCCTGCTGCCTGATGAAAACGCAGTGGTGGTCTTCGTCGGGTATCAAGCCGCCGGCACCCTCGGCCGCCGAGTGGCCAACGGCGAGAAACAGGTAAAGGTGCTGGGGCAATGGGTGCCGGTGCGCTGTCGCACTGAAAAGATTGGGGGCTTTTCAGCGCATGCCGACTGGAAGGAGGTCTTGCGCTGGCTGCAAGACATGCCATCACCGCCGCGACGTGTGTTCAGTACGCACGGTGAGCCCGAAGCGGCCCAGGCAATGGGCGCGCATATTCGCGAACGCTTTGGTTGGGAGATTGAAGTGCCGCAATATGGGGAACGGTTTGAGTTGTAAAAATCTTGACTGCTTGATCGGGGTTTTGCGCCTTCGGCGCCGCACACTGCGGTAAGCCTCCGGCTTACCGGTCAGGCGCCTTTTTGTTCCGCCTGAGGCCCAGCCTCAGGCGGAGGGAGAGAGTGGAGCTGCTCGGAAAGCCATAGGCTTTCCGCTATGTGCTGCGCCGAAGGCGCACGAGGTGAAGTCTGGATCAACGGCTCATGAAGTCTTATTACTCGTGAGGATCCGGTCTCATTAACACCTGGCTTCAGCCAGGTGAATCGCGCGGACCTGAAATCTGAAAACCCTTTAAACGGTTTCCGTTCTCTTGACTCCCGATCACCCGGCTGAAGCCGGGTGTGAATGAGAACATTGCATTCCGCACCCTCGGCGCTTTCACTGAATGGAACGTACTTGTTATACTCCGCGCTTCGTTCGCTAATCTTTCTTCCAGGAAAAATCATTGAGCGTTCTCGTCGACAAATCTACGCGTCTGATCGTGCAGGGCATCACCGGTAAAGAAGGCACGTTCCACACAAAGCAAATGGTTGAGTACGGAACCAACGTCGTCGGTGGCGTGACGCCCGGCAAAGGCGGAACTACGCATGAAGGTATTCCGGTTTTCAATACGGTCACTGACGCTGTCAAAGATGCCGGCGCCAACGCTTCGGTGATTTACGTGCCGCCGGCATTTGCTGCCGACGCGATCATGGAAGCCGCCGATGCCGGAATTCCCGTCGTCGTTTGCATTACTGAAGGCATTCCGGTCCTGGACATGGTCAAAGTCAAAGAGTACCTGTCCGACAAGTCTACTCGTCTGATCGGCCCCAACTGTCCGGGAATTATCAGTCCCGGAAAATGCAAGATTGGGATCATGCCCGGACACATTCATCGAGAGGGACGGGTCGGAGTTGTCTCGCGTTCAGGGACCCTGACTTATGAAGCAGTTGGTCAGTTGACCTCTTTGGGACTTGGGCAGTCATCAGCCATAGGGATCGGCGGTGACCCGATCGTCGGCACCACGCATGTTGATGCGCTTAGGCTATTTCAAGATGATAGTGAGACAGATGGCATCGTGATGATTGGCGAGATCGGCGGAACTGCGGAGGAGGAAGCCGCCGTTTTTGCCAAACAGAATGTGACCAAACCGATCGTCGCTTTTATCGCGGGACAGACTGCGCCCCCGGGACGTCGCATGGGGCACGCGGGCGCAATCATCGCTGGTGGAAAGGGGACGGCGGCGGAAAAAATGGCGGCGCTAACACAGGCGGGAATTCACGTGGTGAGATCGCCTGCGGACATTGGCGGCGCCATGAAAGATGCGTTGTAGCCGCGGCGTCGGCTTGAGAAGGTTCTTCACGATTTTCTTACCTTGGCGAGGAAGAAACAGTTGGCTGAACCTAACATCGCTGCGATCGAGCATTTCAAAGCCGTTGGCGATTACCTGAAACACTTGGCAACGCTGGCCACGGGTTCGATCATCGTGTTGGGAGCTTTCCTGGAAAAGATTATTCTTCAGCCAAACTGGAAGCCGCTTGTGGCTGTGTCCCTGGGCGGTTTTGTCCTGTCAGTACTTACATCAGTAGTAGCGTATACGATTCTCCTAATGAACTCTCCGGTGGTGGAGGAAGAAACGCGGTGGCCACTGTGGGAAAGACGCATCTCGGACGCAGCGATGGTGACTACCTGGCTAAGTTTTCTGTTAGGAGTATTATCTCTGACGCTCTTCTTGATAAAAAACCTGCTCCGCTGACTCCAGGCCTGGTTACCTAAACATCACGACATCAATGAAGACTTGCCCCTCCTGCCGTAAACGTTACGAAGACGAGTCTCTGGTGTTTTGTCTTGACGACGGGACCAGACTAGTCCGAGAAGGTAGCGATCCCAATGCCACTTTAAGAGTGCCGGCTCCCGGCCCCACCGTCGCGAGCACCAGGCCAACTCCTCCGACAGCGCAATCGACTCTCACTTCAGCGCCGGAACAGTTTCAGATGCCGCGACCACGCGGCGGTGATGAAGTCCGCGGCGAACCACGACGCAGCGGATTGCCCTGGGTATTTGCGATCGTTCTGGTGCTGGGTGCTTCCGGTATTCTCATCGCCTGGATTGTTACCCGCGATCGCTCCGACGGCACGAGTGGCAAGCTTCCCGGGCCGACGCCTCGTCCGACTGTCGCGCCTTCGCCGAGCGCTGAGCCGACGATAGAGCGACCCCGGGAAATGTTCACCATGCTAAACAACATCTCCATGGATGGGACCCGCATTACTTATTATCCAAGAACGAGTTTTGAGTTATGCCAGGCGGACTGTGCCGCTAATGCGAATTGTAAGGGTCTGACATGGATCAGGCCGGGAGCGTATAATCCTGGCGATCCGGGAATGTGCTATCTGATGTCGGCTGTTACCAACAGGGTGCCGCACGCGTGTTGTATCTCAGCGGTGAGAAATTGAGGCGAATGTTTCGGAAAACCGCGCGCTTAAACGAAAAGGAACAAAGGAGACATCTGACTTCAAAACACTGTCCTGCAGTGACGAGACGACTGTGTGTGTCAGGACGATCAATCAATAACAATGGAAAATCTAACCTTCGCAATTATTAAGCCCGACGCCGTGGGCGCGGGTCACACGGGAAAAATAATTGATCGCATCATCGCCGGCGGTTTTAAGATTCGCGCGATGAAAATGATCCACATGACCATCGCTGAGGCGGAAGGCTTCTATGAAGTGCATCGCGGCAAGCCGTTCTACGCCGGCCTGACTGAATTCATGTCCAGCGCTCCCTGCGTCGTGATGGCGTTAGAAAAAGCTGGCGCAGTTAGGGCCTGGCGTGATCTAATGGGCGCAACCGATCCGGCCAAAGCCGATGCCGGCACGATTCGTAAAGAGTTCGGCGGTTCGGTCGGAGAGAATGCAACGCACGGCTCGGACTCAGACGAGAACGCAGCCATCGAGATTGCGTACTTCTTTAGTAAGATGGAACTTGTCTAAAGAAGGTCTTTGATCTTTGGTCTTTGATCTTTGTCTTATTGTTGATGAAGATCAAAGATTCAGTTTGACCATCTCAAGCTCGAAGACCGAAGACTAAATCAAAGACCAAAGATCAAAGTTCAAAGTTCAAAGCTCGGATTTTCAGATTATGAAACGCTGCCCAACTTGCAATCAAACGTTTGGCGAAGAGTGGTTGAGTTTCTGCACCATTGACGGAACGGCCCTGGTCGAATCCGGACCTTTGCCTCCCCAGCATTCTTCCGAACCGCCGCCCACAGTTCGCGCCTCGGGCGTCCCCACCAACCCGATCGGCGGCCAGCCAAACTTCAATTTGCCGGGCAGCTATCAGGCGCCACCGGTGCCAGGCAGCTACACGCCGCCGGTTGCTCCCGGCTGGCAACCGCCGCCGCCACCCGGATACAAGTCCGCCCCGCAGCAAGGTCTCGCTGTCGCCGCACTCATACTCGGCATTTTCACGGTGACCTTTGGCTGGTGTTATGTCGGCGTCCTTACCGGACCGATCGCGATCATCCTCGGCATCATCTCGCTCATCCAAATCAAAAATAATCCGGAGCGAAATACCGGAAAGCCGATGGCGATTGCCGGCATAGTTACTGGCGCGGTCTACTTCGTGATCATCGCGATCTTCGTCATCTTCGCGGTCCTGATGCAGGGCGTAAAATAATCCGGCGAGAATTTTCAGCAGTTCAACAAGGGCCCCACGCCCGAAACTCGCTTAAGGGATGCTGCTGTGAAACGCTGTCCCACATGTAATCTGACGTTCGAGGAAGAGTGGCTGAGTTTCTGCACTCAGGACGGGACGACGCTGCTTGATGAAGCGCCCGGCGAGCCGCCGCCGACAGTCGCGGGCCCTCCGGCGACACCTTCGAGTTCGAATGAACAGGCCACTTGGAATCTTCCTTCCGGCAGCGGCTCTGGCGGATTGCCCGTTGAACCGCAGCCGATTCAGCGCGGCTGGCAACCACCACCGCCACCGGCTTACGCAGCGGCCCCGAACAAGAGCCTGGCGGTGGCGGCGATGGTTCTGGGAATAATCAGCGTGACCGTCGGTTGGATGTGTTTTGGACCAATTCCGGGCATTGCCGCGATCATTCTGGGCGCGGTATCCCTGTCACAGATCAAGAAGAACCCCGATCGGATTTCGGGAAAACAGTTCGCGTTGACCGGGGTCATCACCGGCAGTCTGACCGTAGTCATTTATCTGGTGGTAATGGTGTTTTACGTCGTGCTTATCGCGATAGGCGCGGCCAACAAATGATTCTCGAATGGGGTGAACCATGAAACGTTGTCCGACCTGCCAGCGCAGCTTTGATGACGACAGTTTGAGTTTTTGTCTGGAAGACGGCACACCGCTCGTGACGGAAGTTGCCAGCCGAGGCGATTCGCAGGAGACGCTTGTTTCACCAAGGCCGCCGGGCGCCGAGAGCGCCGGTGGTTCGGCGCCGGCGCAGTCTTACAGTCAACTTCCCGGTAAATCAACGGTCAGCGCTTCACCTTACCGGCCCCCCGAAACAACTTATGCTCCAAGGTCGGGGGGACGAAAGACCTGGCCGTGGATAGTCGGCGTGCTGGCAATTCTGTCGGTCGTGGTAATCGCCATTCTGATTGTGCTGTTCACGGTTCCCGGGGTGCTCAAATCGGATAACGTAAACGGCGCGAAGCCGTCACCGTCACAAGCGGAAACAACCCCTACACCTTCGCCGACCAGCGATGTGCCCACCGACTCTGCCGAGGTGCTGTCGCAACTCACTCAAATTGAAAAGGACTGGACCGAAGCCAACGTCAAAGGTGACAAAGAGGCGCTGGAAAAAATCCTGGCCGATGAATACGTGAGCAAGGAAGAGAACTCACAAACCAAACGCCAGTACATCGATAATCTCAAGCCGAACGATTCGATTGAGGAATGGGAGATCTACGATGTAACAGTCGATCAAACCGGCGACCGCGCGGCGGTTAACGGTAATTTGAAGGTAGTCACCTCCGACGAAACCAGGGTTTGGGACTTTGTGGATACCTTTGTGTGGCGAGATGGGCGCTGGCAAGCTGTGACCTCGCATTCCACTCGTGTAAAATAACTGGGGAAAAGCGATCTTTGGTCTTTGAACTTTGATCTTTGATCGCACTTGCGCTGGCGGCCTTAAGCAAAAAAGTTCGAGCTGTAAGTAGAAATCAAAGTTCAAAGTTCAAAGTTCAAAGATCAAAAACCGAAGTCCGAGGGCCGAGACCAAACTATTATGTCGATCATTTCAGAAGTCATCGAATCAACCAGGGCGATCATTAAGGGAATGAGCGTCACGCTCTCTTATCTGCCCAGGAAAAAGCAGACCGTGCAGTATCCCGACGAGCCGGTGACGGTGCAGCCGCGTTATCGCGGCCAGCACCTGCTGCACGTCGACGAACTCGGCAAAGAAAAATGTGTCGCCTGCTTTTTGTGCGCCGCGGCCTGTCCGTCTGAATGCATCTACATTGAAGCCGTCGACGATCCGCGGTCGCCCGCCGAACGCGTGGGCGTCGATGAACGTTACGCGAAGGTCTACAACATAGACTATGGCCGCTGCATCTTTTGCGGCTATTGCGTCGAAGCTTGTCCCAAAGACGCGATCACGCACGGCTACAACTTTGAACTTTCCGTTTATAACCGCGCGGACTTGCTGAAGACTAAAGACGATCTGCTGATTACTAAACAGGTGCAGTCGAAAAACTACCGCGTAGCGTTTTCTGATGAAGATGTAGATTCAGAATGGAAAGAAGTCTAAGAACAGAGGTCAGAGATCGGAGGTCAGAGGTCGGAAGTCGTTTAAGCTAGCGAAAGGTACCTGGCAGATGCAAATCAATTCCGCTAAGGATTTGAAGGTGTACAAAGCGGCTTATGATCTCGCAATGAAGATTTTTGAAGTAAGCAAGAGATTTCCGCCGGAGGAGCGATACGCTCTCACCGGCCAAATCCGACGATCATCCCGGTCGGTTTGTTTGAATTTGCGCGAGGCTTGGGCTAAGCGGCGATATGAGGCGCATTTCTTGAGTAAGCTGACTGATTGCGACGGCGAGAACAGCGAAACCGACTCTTCTATCGATTTTGCCGAAGATTGCACTTACATAACACCTGACGAACACGCTGACCTTGCGGGGCGCTGCGGGGAAATAGGCCGAATGCTCGGGAGTATGATTAAGAACCCAGGCTCTTTCTTAACTCACCATTAAGTACTTTGCTCTGACCTCTGACTTCTGATCTCTGACCTCTGGTCTGATCTATGTCCTTCCGTGAATTCCATTACCGCTGGGAATTCGAACTCGAATCGTCTCCGGAACAATTGTGGCCGCTGGTGGCCGACACGAACCGCTTTAACCGGGACACGAACGTGCCGGCGGTCGAGACGCTGGCGCTGCCCGGCGGAAAATTGAAGAATGCCCGTCGAAAATTACGTCTGTCGGCGTTTGGCATTCCGGTCGAGTGGGAAGAACAACCTTTCGAATGGGTGCGCCCGGCCCGCTTCGGCGTCGTGCGTCGTTACCTAAAAGGCCCAATCGAAGAACTGCGGGTCCTGGCTGAACTGCAACCGAGGGAAAAGTCCGCTGCGGTGGAGACAGGGGCTGAAGCCTCACCCGGAACCAAACTCATCTATCAGGTTTGGGCTAAGCCGAAAAATTTGGTGGGCCTATTGGCCATTCCATTTCAAATTGGCGTCTTGAGCGCGCGAAACTTTGCCCGCACCTTTCGCGCGTACGATGAACGCGCGCGTCAGGGACCATACGCGACAGAAGCAGGCGCCAAAGCCGAGCTGGTTTCCGGCGGCCAGGCGCGATTGCTCACCCTCAGTGAAAAAATGGTGGCCGAGGGAGGCGACAAAGATTTGATTGCCAGGCTGGTGGATCATCTCGAGAATGCTGATGAGTTCGCGATCGCCCGGATACGGCCTTACGAATTGGCGCGACAGTGGCAGCAGCCCAGGCGCGCCGTTTTGGAAACATGTCTTTGCGCAACCCGAGCCGGACTCCTGGACCTGCAATGGAACCTGATTTGCCCAATGTGCCGCGGCGGCGGCGCGAGCAGAAGTTTGAAAGAGATGTCGTCACAAGTGCATTGTGAAGGGTGCAACATCGACTTTACCGTGAACTTTGAGCAATCGGTCGAACTTACCTTTCGTCCCAATCCGTCGATCCGCGAAGCCGACGTTGAAACTTTCTGCATCGGCGGTCCGCAGGTAACACCGCACATCACGGCGCAGCAACTGCTTCCGCCGCGCTCGAATCGCACGATTGAACTCAGTCTCGCGGAAGGTCGCTACCGGCTGCGGATCATGGCGCTCGCGGGATGGCAGCATCTGCGCGTTGCTGAATCAGGCGATGACGTCGCAACGTTCCGCGCATCTGCGGATGGTTGGTCGAATGAAGAGCTGGCAATAAGCACGGACGCGAAGATCCAATTTGAAAACGCGACTGACGAGGAACAGCTTTTCATTCTCGAGCGCACGGTCTGGAGCGATGACGCGGTGACGGCGGCCGAAGTTACTGCGCTGCAAGTGTTCCGCGATCTCTTCGCCAGCGAAGCGCTGCGTCCGGGTGAGCAGATTTCCGTCGGTACACTCACCGTACTGTTCACTGATTTGAAGGATTCGACGCGCATGTATCGCGAGATCGGTGACGCCACCGCTTTCGGACGTGTGATGAACCACTTCGACATTCTGAAAGAAGCCATCAACGAAGAGAACGGCGCCGTGGTAAAAACCATCGGCGACGCGGTGATGGCGGTGTTTCGGTATCCTGCGGCCGGCTTGCGGGCGATGTTACATGTGCAGCAACGTTTGCTGTCGCCGCCGGGTGGAGTATCGCCGTTAAGCTTGAAAGCTGGTTTGCACACCGGGCCCTGCATCGCAGTCACGCTTAACGACCGGCTCGATTACTTTGGTTCGACGGTCAATTTGGCCGCGCGTCTCGAAGCCCAATCCACCGCCGACGACGTGGTAATCTCGGCAGCAGTTTATAACGATCCGGCAGTGCGAGAGTTGTTGAGCGATCCGCAGAATGGTTTTGTGGCGGCGCGGTTCGCGATTCCGTTGAAGGGGTTCGACAACGAACAGTTCGAACTGTGGCGCGTGGCCCGAGCCAAAGTGACGAGTGTTTAGCGAAAGCAGCTCAACAGTCCAAGTCTTTCTGGACGGGTCAGTGACCTTAACTGAAGTCGAACAAAATCAATATTGATCTAAACCACTCGTGTCTTAATTTTACTGGATAGAGTGGCTTTGCCCAAAAAGTCTTAGATGACGCTAAATGTTCTTTATTGATCGCTGAGTCACGCGACATTTAGCTTGCAATATTCGACAAGCTGCGAAGCTGCAGTTGTAGCTAAGCCCAAGGCGAGGCTCTGCGAGCCTTGGGTTAACGTTGCTAAGAGATTTGTCGGAGCCGCGGAGCAACTG
>JBBPID010000107.1:0-16032 GCA_038040505.1 Acidobacteriota bacterium
TTGATTGAGACTAACAAGAGAGACTGCAGAGTTTGTTGAGAACCGAATGAAGATGAACCTGACGACTCGCAACGAAGGTGTAACTCAATCACCGGCCAACACGATGCGCGGTGGTCTGCTCCAGCGCAAATGTGACTGCGGGCAGCAGCGCTATGTAGGCAAAAAGGAATAGAAGACCTCGCGGCGAGGCAAGAGTGACGCAATGGCAAGCAGGCAAGAATCCAGCCAAGTACCTGGTGGCGACGGATCGATTTTGAATTACTCATGAGCAGTTTAGAAACAACGCGGGCAAATAAATCTGAGTCCGTTTCGTGGTTGGGCGGAACGCTGCAGCGCAAGTGCGCTTGCGGGCAACACACCGTCGCCGGTGGCGGCTGCGCGGAGTGCGGGAAAAAGAAGTTGCAGCGGCACGCGACATCGAGCAGCGAAACTCAAGGCGGCGTGCCGCCGATCGTGAATGAAGTGTTGCGTTCGCCGGGCCAGCCACTGAACGCTGCCACGCGGGCGTTCATGGAACCACGCTTTGGTCACGACTTCAGCCGCGTGCGGGTGCATGCCGATTCGAGGGCTGAAGAGTCGGCGCGCGCGGTGAATGCCAGGGCTTATACCGTGGGACACGAAGTTGTGTTTGGGGCGCAGCAATACCGGCCGCACGATTCGTCGAGTCGCCTCCTGGCCCATGAACTCGCGCACGTGGTCCAGCAAGGTGATGGCGCAAACTCTACACAAAATCTGACCGTCGGGTCCGCAGATGATCCGCTCGAGCACGAGGCCGATTTAGCGGCATCCAGAACAACTCAGGGATCGGTCGCGGCGGTGAGGATGAACACGCCGGGTTCCGTGCGACGTTTGCAACGCGATCTGGCGACGACGCCTCCAGCCATAGCCGCGCCGGCACAACCGAATCTGACGCCGGATCAGGTTCAGGAAGCGATCAGATTCAATCGAGCGCGCTATAACGAAGCGAATACGAGGCTGATTCAGAATCTCCTCGGTGGACCAGTCACCGGCGCCTGGACGGAAGACAACATCGAAGCGATTGCCAACACACAGGAAGAATACGGACTGCCGAAGGACGGCAAGGTTGGCGAAGCTACATTTCGTTTTCTAAATCGTGAACAGAGGTTGGAAGGCATGACCAGAAGCAATGCGAATTGCCTGGTTTCGTTCAGACTTGTCGGGCCAGATGCGCAGACCTTCGCGCGAGTCGATCCCACACATTGTATTTTCAGGGGTCGTTTCAGGATCGAGGCGCAATTCTCGCCGCGTTGTAATTGTGCCCAGTTTCAATATCGGCAGTTCATTCGTGGACACTGGCACCGGACCCGCGGCGGCGTGGTTACGGATATTCCGATCAGTTTGCCTGGCGGCGTGTTGGGTGCGGCGTTCGTCGAGGATACCGACACAACAGATAACCCGCCTCACTATGGACACCGTGATTTAGTGGCCGACGCAGCTCCCGAGGATCACTATATCGACGATGCCGGAAATGATGACCAGGCGAATGGATGCCGCTACCGAAGTGATGACCCCGTTGGGTTCTGGGTAGGGACCGCGGTCGAGGATTGCCAGGCTGGAGACCGTTACGATCTGCTGACTTCGTTCAGGGGAGAGATTCAGCGGAATGGCGCCGTCATACCCGGCCAACAGAAATTTTGGACAGCCATAAACATTCGGAACTGGCGTCCGTGAGTTTTGGAAAAGTGTTGGATCGTACTCGAGGGAGCGAAAGCAACTCTGGACAGGAATCAATAGGTGAATAGTCGACAAACAACACTGGGCGCTAAGTCGTCAGCCGCGGTTTCGCCGACTGCAGGTCTCTTGTTGCAGCGAGTGTGCGCCTGCGGACAACACACAATCGCTGGCGGCGGCTGCGCGGAATGCTCCAAGGGTGCGCTGCAACGCAAAAATGCGAGCGACCAAGGTATGAATGAAGTGCCGCCAATCGTGCATGACGTGTTGCACTCGCCAGGTCAGCCGCTCGACTCGCAAGCGCGCGCTGCAACGGAGCCGCGTTTCGACAACGACTTCAGCCGCGTGCGGGTACACAGTGATGCAAAGGCAGCAGAGTCAGCCCAGACCGTGAGCGCTCGGGCTTATGCGGTGGGACGAAACATAGTTTTTGGTCCAGGACAATACGCTCCGGAAACGTCTGCCGGAAAAGAATTGCTCGCGCACGAACTGGCGCACGTAGTCCAGCAAGGTCAGACGACGCCAGCTTTCGAACCGCTGGCGATTAGTTCACCCGGCGACAGAGGCGAGCGCGAAGCCGACTCCGCTGCTCATCAGTTTGTCGCGGGTGGTCCCATACCAGCGCTTAGCACCGCAGCCGCAGCCATTCATCGCCAGCCGCCTCCTGGTCCAGCGCAGTCAAGTGGCACGCACACGATCACTGACCGGAACTCCATCATTCGCGACGGACCGCCGAACTTCAAAGAGACCGGGAAGAAGCTCGTAGTTGGTCAGCGGGTAGACATCATCGAAACACAGACAACGACCAGGGGCACTTTCGTGAATTTGGTCGAGGACGGAACCAACAAGGCGCTGGGATGGACGTCGAATATAAACCTCGGTGACGTTCAATATGAGCAGGCGAAGGCAAATTTCGTTTACATGGCTCAGATCAAACCGCGAGATGGTTATGACTCCGACCAACTCCCGGTCATGGTGTATCTCCCGCCTAATTTCGACGGCAAAAAGGCAGACGTACTCATCTATTTCCACGGAGACGCGGCTGACTATTCCGCTGGTATTGCCAACAACTACGACCGTGAGAACCCGGCCATCGGCATGGACCTGTCCGGAGTAGCCGGAGGCGCAAATCGGATCATCATCGCGCCCCAGGTCAACGAGAAAGCCAGGATGAAGTCACCCTGGAACGTTTTGCACGCCGGCGACTACGAGAGCATCGTCCAAACGGTATTCAAAAATCTTGAGAGCGATCTCAAGCTTGGAACAGCGATCTCGCGCGGCAGTTTTTCCCTCGCGGGGCATAGCGGTGGCGGCAAACCACTGGGACAGGCGGCCGAAGATCTCGATCAAACGGGCGGCGGCGTCACCGATGTCACTCTGGTGGACGCGGGTTATGGCGGGGGTGAAGACAAAGCGGGCAGTCCGGATGGAGGCTTTGCCATCTCGTTTCAGATGGTCAGAAATTGGTTGCTAACCGGCAAGAGAGAGAAAGTGTTGCGGATCATCACGAAGGCGAGTTCCCCCGGCGCCGACACCCGCCACGCCGTCGAGAATCGGCCCGCGGAGACGACAGCTGGGGACCGCATTGCGGTGCTGGGAGTGGTGGGCGTCACTAACGCCATCAAGGCCAAAGGGCTCGATGGGACGTTGAAAGCAGATGCGACGGAGATCACCGACACAGTCAAACGCACCGGCGGTATGCAGCTCATAAGGAAGATCGTCGTTAGCAATAAGGCTGATGGCAAGAATCAAGGAACGATTTATTTGTTCCTGATGGCGAACCCGCCACGGGGGAAGGATGTGGACACACACTTTGGAACGCGCAGCGCGACGATTGGCGATATCGCGTCGAGCGGCAGCAAGGGAGACGATTTTGGCGTCAAGCCGTAGCTGGTTTTTGGTCAAGTGGTACAGCGCGGGAATTGGCAATGAGTAATTAGGAGCAAGGTCAATCAAGTATTGATGAAGCAAGGCTTGATCAACGCACTGTCGTTGACCAGGGCTTTGAACTTTGAACAGGAATTAGCTGGTGAATAATCGACAATCAGCAGTGGCAGCAGCGCCGGTACCGGCGATAGCACAGACCATCGGTCTGATGTTGCAGCGAAAGTGTGGCTGCGGGCAGCACACGGTTGTGGGCGGCGCGTGCTCGGAGTGCAAAGAGAAGAAGGGCACTGTGCAGCGAAAAGCATCGACCAGCGAACCTGCTAACGATGTTCCGCCGATTGTGCACCAGGTGCTCGCCTCGCCGGGTCAGCCGCTCGACGATGCCACGCGCGCGTTTATGGAGCCGCGGTTCGGCCACGACTTCAGCACAATTCCAACGCTTCGTGCCGCGACCGGCGTGATCCAGACGAAACTCGCTCTTAGTGAGCCCGGAGATGAGCATGAGCGAGAGGCGGATCGAGTTGCTGACGAAGCGATGGCCGCGCCGGCGCATGCTGATCGCGTGCTGCCGCGCATCCAGCGCTTCGCTGGGCCATCAGCTAATCAAACGGATACAGCCCCACCGAGCGTAGACCGTGTCCTCGCTGGTTCGGGCACACCTTTGGGCGCCACGCTAAGGCAGGACATGGAACGGCGTTTTGGTTACGACCTTTCAGCGGTTCGCGTGCATTCAGATACCAGCGCGGCGCAATCGGCGAGAGACGTTAGTGCCCGCGCTTACACCGTCGGACACGACATTGTTTTTGGCGCGGGCCAGTTCTCGCCAGACAGTTTTGCAGGACGCCGTTTGCTTGCGCATGAGCTGACACACGTAGTTCAGCAAACCGGCGCAGATCCGCAGCACGCGAATCAACTCAGTTCGCAGCGAGACTTCTTTCCCGGGCACTCGACTTCCAGACTATCTCCGACACTGCAGGGGAAAAGCACGTACGCGATGTTGAGCAGAAAATGTGACGTGGATCCCGCACTTGATTACTACGCAAAGACTGCAGCTGGGAAAAAAGTCGCCTTCGATCCGTGGTTGGAGAAGATGCGAAAAGTCGCCGGAACGGCAAACAAGGCGCTCTACGACGACGCTAAGGCCGAAGGAAAGATTGGCGGCTCTTTTGTTGTGCTGGTGTGCAAGGGACAGGAGCTGCTGAACATTCTAGAAGACGGCAAGATAGGTGGCATTACCGCCGCTGCTTTCGATCAATTTTCGACCGGCGGAAAGAAGGGAATTGATTATTCGAGGCTGTTCACCGACAGAAAATTGGAAGTAGGGATCGCCATTGGAGATGAGTTCAAAAGTGAATTTGACGCGATAGTCACTTTGCTGGAAGCAGCCGGCAGTAAGTTGAAGGGTTATTCGTCAGTCGCCGGTGTGGGATCTAAGGTCATCAAGTTTACCAAAGACTTTCCGGTCCAGGGTGACAATACTGCCAAACCAATTCCGATCGATCTGGAATTCAACATTATCCACGCGGGCAGCGCGACCCCGAAAAAAACCTACGCCGAGTTTTTGTCAACCAAGGAATTAGTCATCTATTCAGGCCATGCCCGCTACGGTACCGGACCCGATTTCGACGACAAAAAGACCGTTAAAGAGAATTTCATCATTGGTGTTAATTCCGCATTGCACAAAGCCGGTAAGTTGACTAGCGGCTACGACGCTCACATGAACAAGATTCTGGATGGATATGCCAATGACTTGGAAGCGATGAGCAAGGCGGGAAAGATCGACCCGGACAAATACCAGGTTTGGTTCTTTAACGCGTGCAGCAGCATCAACTATCTGGATGAAGTTCGTAAGGGTTTGGTTACCGATAAGGGCGGCAAAACAAAATCAAAGGCGAATCTACGCTTCGTGGGCACCACCGAGTCTATTTATTCGGACGCCTTAAAAATCGTCGACAGCATTCTGAATATGAAGACTATCGAACAAATCATAAACATCATGAACATCAATGAAAAAGCCGAAGTGAAAGCGCACGGCGAAAAAGAGAAACCAGGCTACTACTTTTCCGATTGATCTCAACTGATAGCGATGGAACCAAAAATTATTTCAACGGAGCACATGAATAAGGAGCAGTTGCGGGACTGGAGCACGCTGTTCGACGGTTGGGTGCGAGACGAATTCCGTCCAACTTTAAAGACGCTGGCTTACAAACAGGATTGCGTGCAGTGCGGTGATATTTATTTTGTTACGCAGTTTCATGTCGATCAGGAGGGCTACGTCCGCGAATTCAAAATCGTTCGTGAAGAAATTGATTGTAGAAGCAAAACGGTCCCAGAAAACGATGCCTTAAGAGAAAAACTTACGAGTAATTTTACAGGATGGATATTCCCGCCCTCATTACGAGGCGTGATCGTTGAAGCAAGAATGGGAGAAGTTACTCGTTGCTAAGTGGATAGCTTGAGAGTTGTTGAAGCAACTAGTGCCAGGGATAACTCGTGAATAGTCGACAAACAATAGCGACAGCTACGCAGGCGGCCGCGGTTTCACAGACCGCCGGTCTGATCTTGCAGCGCAAGTGTGATTGCGGGCAGCACACAATCGCGGGCGGCGGGTGCTCGGAGTGCGAAAAGAAGAAGGGCACTCTGCAGCGAAAAGGATCGAGTAGCGAACCTGCTAACGATGTCCCGCCGATTGTGCATGACGTGTTGCGGTCACCGGGGCAACCGCTAGATGCTGCCACGCGCGCAATGATGGAGCCGCGCTTTGGTCACGACTTCAGCCAGGTTCGCACTCACTACGATGATCGTGCCGCAGAGTCCGCCAGCTCCGTAGATGCGTTAGCTTATACCGCCGGAAAACGCATTGTATTTGGCCAGTCTCAATACAGCCCTGGCACAGATGCCGGCCGGCGTCTCATGGCGCACGAGTTGGCTCACGTCACTCAAAATTCCGATCAGCTGTCTCAATCCAAGCTGGTGAGCGAACCGACAGACGCTTCCGAGCAAGCTGCGGATCGCCTGGCTGCGCAAGTGGTAGTTGATCCCCCGACGCGCGCGATTGCTCGCCAAACTCCGCAACCTTCCGCTGCTGCAATGATTCAGCGTTATCGCAGTAGAAAATCTCAGAACTTTGGCCGCTCTGACGATCCCGGATTAGGTATGGTCGAGCAGGAATTCAAAGACAAAGTCAATCAACCCTGGATCGAACATATCGATGTGGTCTTTGACAAAGAAGCCGTCGATCAAAACCCGGGATTGTCCACGACACCAGCGGCAGATCGGCTAATGGTTACCGGCAACGCAGCCATTACCTATGCCAAAAACAAAGCGAAAGTTGCGGATTTCTCGATTCCGGTCGGCGGTGGGTCGAGTGTTCTTGGGTTGACGGATCGCGTCTCCAAGTCTCCTGTGTCGCGCATGGAAGGGGTTGGTTACAACGCAGCTCTTCAGCCGGGACAGGTGGCGTCTCCGCCTCGAGTTAAGGGCACAAAATATACCAAGGATCCAGATCCCACCACGCCGGAATTTACCGGAGCAGCCAACATGCATTGGGCGGTTTTCTTTAGAGACATTCAGGGGATTCACGTTGGTCCTTTGGATGTCGGCTCGCACGCTTGTGTTCATGTACCAGGATTCAACGACATGCGGCAAATTAATTACCATTCAACGCTGGACCGTACAAAAGTAACGGTGTCGTACCCGGCTGGCCCAGCGCTCACAAATGTGTGCTGCGCGCGACACCGCCTAACCGGACGGAAACCAAATCCCTGCGGAGGGGTGGCTTGCCCATGACGAAGGTAGACAAAATACTTGGAAGCTCCGCTCAACAATTGAGAGTGCTGGTCGAATAACGATGGAGAGAACTGAGACAAGTCTGGTTACCAAAGCTGCACCCGGTCTATTTGTGGGCGGCACGCTGCAGCGCAAGTGTGACTGTGGCCAGCACGCTGTGGCGGGTGGCAGTTGTTCTCAGTGCAGCCAAAAGAAAGCTACGTTGCAGCGAAAAGCATCCGGCACCGAACCTGCCAATGATGTCCCGCCGATTGTGGACGACGTGCTCGGCTCACCGGGGCAACCGCTGGATACGACGACGCGCGCATTTATGGAGCCGCGCTTTGGTCACGACTTCAGCCGCGTGCGCGTGCACACCGACCCACGCGCTTCGGAATCGGCACAGGCTGTGAATGCGCTGGCTTATACCGCCGGGCGCAACGTGGTGTTTGGCGCCGGGCAATATGCGCCACAGTCGTCCTCAGGAAAGAAACTCTTAGCCCATGAGCTGACTCATGTCGTGCAGAAGCTCGGCGATTCGGCGCGAGCGTCGTCCGGAAGATTGACTGTAGGAGACGCCGCGGATGCCCGCGAGCGTGAAGCCGACGCGGTTTCTATTGCGGTCGTTGAGGGCGAAAAAGCGGGGACTCGCTTGCGAGATGGCAATCCTAATACGATTCGCGCTCAACACGGTCCCAGCGACGCCCCGCCACAGTCCGATGGCAGGCCAGGTTGCGCGGTTAGATCCGGCATCACCAATAGTGTGTGTTCAGCTTACCTGGCTAATAGCTGGTGGTTGCCATGGGCTTACGTTAACAATGCAACATGCGCCTGCCTGGAAACGCCCAATGTTCCAACCGCAAAGTGCGTCCGCAAGTTTTTGCAAGATCGCCTGGCCGCTACACCTGGTTGGTTTAAGGCGTTCGCCGCGGCGGAGAAGTCGCTTGAATTCTCATTTCCGCTTGAGTACCAAACCTTCGTTCAAGCATTCCTGACCCCGCGCATTCATCAGGATCACGTAGACGCGTATGCGGCCTGCTGTTGTCCCTCAGGCCCCGCTATTTATCCAGCCTGGATTGGCGTGACTTCGGTGCCGCTGCCTTGTTCGGCGGTGGGTGCCTCTATTAGGCAATTCGGATCGTGCCATGGAACACCAGGCACATGGTGAGCAAGGGCGGATAGGAACCGAGAGGAACTAACGTTGACGATGCAGTTAGAGACCAACAACAGTTTTACGCCATCGATGCCGGCGCCGCGTCAGATCGGTGTATTGCAGCGAAAGTGCTCCTGCGGCCAGCACACCGTCAGTGGCGGCGAGTGTGAAGACTGCAACAAGAAACAGTCGTCTCAGTTGCAACGCGCAACTCGAAACTCGCAACTCGAAACTCGAGACTCTGAAGGCGCGCCACCGATCGTCCATGAAGTACTCAACTCTTCTGGCCAGCCACTCGATTCGCCGACGCGCGCCTTCATGGAGCCGCGCTTTGGTCACGACTTCAGTCGAGTACGAGTGCACACGGACTCGCGCGCTGCTGAATCGGCGCGAGCAGTTAACGCCCTCGCATACACGGTCGGAACTGATGTTGTGTTTCGGGCAGGACATTATGCTCCAGCTACCTTGAGAGGAAACCGGTTGTTGGCCCACGAATTGACGCATGTCGTGCAGCAAGCGCGCAGCAAGCCGGTAGCGCAGACCGCGCTTGCAGTAGGTGCAGGTAATGATGGATTTGAACGCGAGGCAGATGCGTTTGCTCACAGTGTTTTATTTGGTCCGGCGCCTGGTGTCGCTCCTACTACACGGAGCCAGCCAGCCCTACAGAAAGATGATGGTGAGGGGATCAGCTTGGAAATCTACAGGGAGAGCCCCGTCGAGCGGAGGCGGCTCAAAAGAGAGCTGGGCATCGAGTTACCCCCTGGTTTGCCAGAGACGAACCCGGCCGACAAATGTCCGACGGGCTATCGCCTCATAGAGAGAAGTACCTGGTTCAGATGCGACGAAAGTCTGGGCACGAAAAAGCTGGGCTGTGCCTTCTGCACGCCGCAAGGCCAACAATGCAAATGCACTGAGATATTGAACTTGCTGGGCCACCATCGAATCATCGCGCCTAAGAGTGGAAAGTGCGGTGATGATTTCAGAATTACGCTGCCAAAGAAGGGGGCGCCGGTCCTTGATGTAGTGAAAGCAGAAATTCCGGGCGGAGACACTCCGTTGGATATCCACAGAGACGTGATTCCCGAACTCGGTGAAGACGTGGCAACCGGCCGCTATGACGTGTGTCTTAAGGGTCCCGAAGGGAATGATGACAAACTCAGCACCTGCGGTGGTTCCAAGTGTCCGACACCAAAGAGTACTCCGGCGAAGAAGGGTTAAGCGGGATGCAGGCCGTGAATTATGAAGAGGACTAGCTTGTGAGAGATCGCGAGACAAGCCGAGCAACCGTATCCAAGCCGACTTTGATGCCAAGCGGCGTCTTGCAGCGCAAGTGCGACTGCGGGCAACACACGGTAGCAGGCGGCCAATGCTCAGGCTGCGAAAAGAAGACCGGAATGCTCCAGCGGAGGATGTCCAGTTGTGAGGGAACAAGCGAAGTGCCGCCGATTGTGCATGACGTGCTGAGGTCACCGGGCCAACCCCTTGACGCTTCGATGCGTGCGTTCATGGAGCCGCGGCTAGGTCACGATTTCAGTCAGGTGCGGGTTCACACCGACACGCGGGCAGCCGAATCCGCAGGAGCCGTGAACGCGCTGGCATATACCGTCGGGCGCGACGTGGTCTTTGGCGCGGGCCAGTTCGCGCCATCGACTATCGACGGACAACGCAGGTTGGCCCATGAGTTGACGCACGTCGTGCAACAACGCGGAGCGTCATCCGGGATGCAGGGAAATCTAAGGGTCGGCGCAGCGAACGACCACGCCGAGCAAGAGGCGCACCGGGCTGAGCAGGTCGTGTCCGCACAGCCATGGCGTCCAGCTTCTAAGGTTGCCTGGAATCAGGCGCTGCAGAGCGTTTCCCCGGGTGGACCGACTATGAGCGGTGTGCTGCGACGTCGCGTCAACCCAAACTTCGTTAGTTGTAATCCACCGACCCCGGCGATCGCCGCCGTGACTGGGCCAAACCCGGTGGCCGTAATTACGGCGGCAAACACTCGGGCCATCGAGATGTTGGATAGTGTGATTGACGAACTACAGGGCACGCGCAACAGCATTGTCGGAGGTGCGGAAGCTTCCTTCCCGACCGTCTCTGACGGGTTAGCGACGCAGCTCGCAAACCGGTTCCACCTGGACGCGGGCAATCGAGCTATTTGGACGGGGCGTGGCGAGGGCACCATCGATGTCCTGATACGAAGGTTACGCGGCGCCCGGCAGATTCTGAATGACGGCGCGATGCGCTACCAATGCCTCGGGGGCGCAAACGTAAACTTCACTTTTGGTGGCGTGCCATGCGTTGGACCAGGTTGTGGCGGACAGACGCGCGCAGTTTCGTGCACCGGAGCTTCTCGGTTAGTGCTGTGCGCGCCGTTTTGGGGCGATACAGCAGACGATCAGGCTGCCACACTGATGCACGAGTGTTTTCACATCTACTTTGGGAACATCGGTGACGCCGGAAATCTTGCAAATGCCCACTGTTACGAACAATTGGTATTTGACTTTAACGGAGTAGCGATAAATCCACTTTTTGTAGGCGCGTGTCCCTAAACTTTCGAGATGGTCATTTTGGATCGCAGGACGCTGAGAAGGACTAGGAATTAATGAGTACATTTCCAGGTTCACCCCGCCTCCTCAAAGGCGCAATCATCGGGTTGGATCCCGGTAAGCCACTCGCCAGTGTGGTGGTGTTTCAGTACAACCCCGACACTTTGACGCGCCGCATTGATGCGCGTTCGAGCGGCGGTGGGGACAATGCAGATCGCTCGGAAGCGTTTCGACTTACCGGGCCGCCGAAGGAGTCGATCACGCTGAGCGTCGAAATTGACGCCACCGATCAACTCGAGCAAGCGAACCCGCTGGCAGTGGCGTCGGGGATTCATCCGACATTGGCGGCGCTGGAGATGTTGCTCTATCCGACCAGCGCGCTCACGATCGCGAACACTGCACTGGCGCTCGTCGGCAATCTCGAAATCATCCCACCCGAAGCCCCGCTCACACTTTTCTTCTGGGGCCCGGCGCGAGTACTTCCGGTGCGCATCACCAGTTTGAGCATTACCGAAGAAGCTTACGACACCATGCTAAATCCAATTCGCGCCAAGGTGGATCTTTCTATGCAGGTGCTTAGCTACTTCGATCTGAAAGTCACGAATCCGGGTTATCAACTTTTCCTGGCCCACCACATTGCGAAAGAGGTGCTGGCCACTACCAATATCGCCAACAGCGTGCAGAACTTGAGCGCCTCAATGAAGTTGTTTTAGTCGACAGCCCGTTTGGATGAGGTGAAATGATGTTTCCACGAACCAGCCGCTACTACAACATCGAGATCGTGAAACTTGTGACTCCCGATCAGCGGGAAATTGTTTATCTGCGCCGGCGGTTCCTGCCGAATTCGTCCAACGCGGTGATCATAGCCGAGCACAGCGTCGAAGAAGGTGATCGACTCGACAACGTTACTGCCAAATACCTCGGCGACCCGGAACAATTCTGGCAGGTCTGCGATGTCAACGACGCCATGCGGCCGGATGGATTGACTGAAGAGATTGGACGACGACTGAAAATTGCGATGCCCACAGGAGGTCAGTGACGTGCCCGATCTTGGCGTGAGACTACAACTATTGATCGGCGCTAACGTGCCGCGGCCCGCCCCATTCGAGGTGATGGAGTCGTTTGTGGCTCTGGAAGTGCGCAACAACGACCGTGAGCGCGACGTGTTCGATATGGAACTCAGTCTGGGTAAAGACTCGCTGATTGATTATGGCTTGCTCTTAAACGGTTATTTCGATCCGCCCAATCGCATTGTCATCGCTGTGCTGATAGGTGTCTTGCCTGAAGTGTTGATTGATGGAGTCATAACCACCCACCAGGTAATTCCCAGCAACCAACCCGGTGCCTCGACGCTCAGAATCACCGGCGAAGACATCAGCTTGCGCCTCGACCTTGATGCTGCTAGTGAGACACACGCCAACCAACCGGATTCAATCATCGTTGGCAAGATACTGGCGAAGTACGCCAAGTATGGCATCGCGCCGAACGTTACGCCGACGACCGATGTGCCTATCGAGATAGATCGCGTGCCTTCACAGCAGGAAACTGATCTGGCTTACATCAGGCGACTGGCCGAACGCAATGGATTTGTTTTTTACATCGAGCCGCTGCCCCTGCCAGGTACCTCTCAAGCTTACTGGGGCCTCGACAACCGGGTGGGAATGCCCCAACCGGCCCTGTCGATGAACCTGGGACCGCAGACGAATCTCGATCAGCCGATCAACTTTAGTTTCAACGCCCTTGGTCCACTGGCTCCGAAGGTCACGATTCTCGATCCGATCACCAAGACTCCGATAACGATTCCGGCGCCGAGTGGGTTGCGTCCGCCGCTGGCAATGCGGCCGACAAGTGCCTTGCGCACCACCATTGAACGCGACAGCGCCAATCTCAGTCCCGTCCAGGGCATGTTGCGCGCGGTGTCGTCAAGCACTGACTCGTCTGACGCGATAACGGCAAGCGGCGACGTCGAGGCAGTGCGTTATGGACAGGTGCTCCGCTCGAGACGGCTGGTCGGGGTACGCGGGGTCGGCCTCAGTTACAACGGCAATTATTACGTCAAGCAGGTAACGCATCGTCTTCGCCGGGGTGAATACAAGCAAAGCTTCACTCTGACCCGCGAAGGCCATGGCGCGCTGACGCCCGTGGTCGTGCCGCAGTTGAGTTGAAAAGAGTGAACAGAACATGAGTGGACCACCATTCCTCGGAAAATTTCGGGCTACGGTTAGCGACAATCGCGATCCGTTGATGAAGGGACGCGTGCGCGTAAAGGCGCCGGACGTTTACGGTGACAACGAAAGCGGTTGGGCCCTGCCGGCGTTGCCTTACACCGGAAAGAGTGTCGGTTTATTCCTTATTCCTCCAACCAATGCTTCAGTCTGGGTCGAATTCGAGCACGGCGATCCCGACTATCCGATCTGGGCCGGTGGTTTCTGGGCGGACGGTGAAGTACCGGCCTCGCCCGGGGTTGCGGAAATGAAAGTTCTCAAAACCGACACAGCGACTATCACCCTTAACGACACGCCTGGAGCCGGCGGCATAACCATCGAGACTACGGCCGGAATGAAGATCAAAATCGACACCACGGGGATCGAAATTACCAACGGAATGAACGCTACCGTGAAGCTCAGCGGCCCCCAGGTCTCGATCAACAGCGGTGCCTTGGAGGTGACGTGATGCCGGGGTTTCTTTTGCACCTAGGCGCGACCGTGTTGTGCGCGCATCCGCCGGGTCAAGCCACGCCGGTGGTCACTAATCCGCGCGTCAAAGTCGGTGGCCAACCGATCGTTACACAAACCAGCCAATACGTGATCGCTGGTTGCGCATTAACTGGCACGCCCAATCCGCCCTGCGCCACGGCCCAATGGATTACGGCCGCGACGCGGGTGCGCGCGGGCGGCGTTCCGGTGTTGCTGCAGGACAGCCAATCCACATGTGTGCCAACGGGAACTCCACTGAACATTGTGGTCACCCAGGTGAGAGTAAAGGGGACGTAATGAATATCGACTTCCCATTCAATATCGACGGCAGCGGACGGACGGCGACTACGGACGACGACGATCACATTCGCGACATGATCGAGCAACTGCTGTTTACCAGCCCGGGTGAACGAGTCAATCGTCCCGACTTCGGCTCGGGATTGCTGAAGATGGTGTTCGCGCCAAACAGCGCAGAGCTGGCCTCGACCCTTCAGGGCGCGGTTCAGGCAGCAATTCAGCGTTGGCTTGGCGACTTGATCGAATTGAAGTCGCTGGAAGTAACCGCAGAAAACTCGACGCTTAGTCTCACGTTGAGCTACCTGGTGCGTCGTACTAACGAGATCAAGACAGCCGAGATCTCACGCGCCGTGTAGTGTAGGAAGGAACGCAGTTATGAAAACTCCAGAACTGTGTGAGGTTGATTTACGACGACGGTTGATTCGCGAGCAACGCGACTTCTATGGTCGTCCGAATCTGAATGGTATCGACTACGTTGAGGTCAGCGAGGATCAATACTCGTTACGAATCTACTTCCTGGGCAAAGCTCCAAAGCCGATCAGCGCAAAGAATATTGTCATCACCGGCGGCCGGCGCATCACGGGAATCCAAGTTGTTGATATTGACGTGTGCCGCATGTCGGGTAAGGACCTGGATGACTGTTTGACGGTTACCGTGGATAAATGGGGAGACTTCTCCGACTACACACTGCGTTTCGTCGAGTTGGATAAGCGAGGCTATCCGACCAATCGTCCAATGCGCGGGTTCGATCGCCGTTTTGCTCAAATTGTCTTTTCATTCAAGGTGGGTTGCCCCAGCGATCTTGATTGTTTGGCTGAAAGCGCTTGTGTGCCGGCGCCGTTGCCGCAGCCTGACATCAATTATCTGGCGAAAGATTACACCAGCTTCCGGCAAATAATTCTCGATCGCCTTTCTCTTATCATGCCGGACTGGCGCGAGCGTCACGTGCCGGATATCGGAATCGCGCTGGTCGAGGTGCTTGCTTACTCGGCTGACTATCTCAGTTACTACCAGGACGCCGTGGCCACCGAAGCCTATATCGATACAGCTCGGCAACGAATTTCTATTCGGCGTCACGCCCGTCTGGTCGACTATCGAATGCACGAAGGTTGCAACGCGCGAGCGTGGGTCTTCGTGGAAACGCGCGGTGGTCAGGTTACGCTAAAGATGAGCGAGGTAGCTTTCATCGCTGGACTCAAGAATGCAGCAACTGAAAGCGCCGGAGTGCTGATGCGTGAAGGCCTGCGCCTGCTCAATCCAGACCCGCAGAAATACCAGGTCTTCGAACCGATGGGATGCGAAGACCTGACGCTGACTGAGGCTCACAACATTATTCCCATTTACACCTGGGGCGATTTTGATTGTTGCCTGCCGCAAGGCGCTACCAGCGCAACCTTGGTTGATGAGTACTTGAAAGATCCACCATCCCCCGACGACGGATATGATCAAGACAAGTCAGGAAAGACACAGAAACAACCAGTAACGCCGAAGTACAAAAGCAAACAGCAACAGCAACACGCGGAACCAAAACGGAAATTGAACCTGCGCCCGGGCGACGTGCTGATCTTTGAGGAGGTCATTAGCCCGCGAACTGGAGAAGCTGCAGACATTGACCTAACTCACCGGCATCCTGTGTTGCTGACGAAGGTCACGCAGGATAAGGACGATCTCACCGATCAGCCTGTAGTTGAAATCGAGTGGGCGACGGAAGACGCACTTCCATTCCCGCTTTGCATTTCAACCACTGGCAGCGCGCCCGATTGCGAAAAACTCGAAAACGTCTCCATTGCCAGAGGCAACATTGTGCTGGTGGATCATGGCCGCACGATTGGCGGAAAGGTGATCGATGATCAAGACGATGAAGACGTCGGAACTGTGCCGCTCCAGGAGTCTCTGTCTGAATGCGGCAATGCTTCATGCACTCCGGAAGTCACAATCGTGCCGGGCCGTTTCAGGCCTGGCCTGAAACAGGGTCCGTTAACTTTCAGCGAACAGGTGC
>JBBPID010000011.1:0-92737 GCA_038040505.1 Acidobacteriota bacterium
TTGTCCAATGAAGAAAAGTTACCCGAGATCTACACTGAGCGGCGTTACGGTGGCTACGATTTCTTTCCCAATTGCAGTGCTAACGCTTTCGAAGTCGCCACTGCGACGCTCAAGGACCGCGCGGCGACCTACGGTCCCGAAGATAGGAATGTGCGTGCCTGGGTGGCCGCGCAGGATATCGTTTTTCAAAACTGCGCCCAAGGAGGAACTGTTCCCGACGAACTGGGACCGGAAAGCCCTGCCTGGCTGCGCCAGGATCGTGATTACCAGATCGGCGCGGCCCTGCTCTATTCGTTGAATTTTGAAGCGGCGCGCGCCCGCTTCGAAAAAATCGCGAACGACGGTGAATCAAGCTGGCACGAAACGGCCGAGTATCTTGTCGGCCGGACCCTGGTGAGACACGCTTCTCTTTCTCCCGACGAGAAGACGAAAAGCGAGCTATACGATCGCGCTGAGCGGCATCTGCAAATTATTTCGGCCCGGCGAGGGCGGTTTTCCAGCGCCGCGCAAAAGCTGCTGGCCCTGATCAAGTATCGCCAGCGGCCGGAAGAAAGAGTTCGCGAACTGGCCGGGATCCTGGCGAACCAAAGCGGCGACGACAATCTGAAGCAGGATCTAATCGACTATGTCTGGCTGCTCGACCGGTTTGAAGATCGGATTGTGAAGGAAGAAGAAGCGAAACGAAAAAAGGCGGCGCCGGCGGACGGGCCCGATTCGGCAAATCCCGAGACTCCCTACAGCAAAGAAGCCAGAGAAGCGTACGAGGCAGTTCAAAGAGGCGATCAGATTTCCATAGCGTTCCAACCCATACTGCCGGGCGGCGCACCTGACTATCAAACCTGGTTTTCTCTCAACTTCAAATTCGACGTCACAATCGCGGAGGTGCAGCAGGCGGTAGCCGCAAAACTTGGGCGCCAGCTGACGCCTGAGGAGAAAAAGGAATTGGCTGAGCGCTATGCGTGGTCGATCGAAAACCGAAAGTATCAGGTAAGTCCAAATCGTAAGTTTGACGGCGGCGGCTTAACCGAACACGAAGGTTGTAGCTATGGATGCGAGCGGATCGCGCTCAATTTGGTTCCTGACTTTTTGCGAGCCGACGATTTGAGCGATTGGATCTTTGCTCTGCAAACCGAAGATCCGAATTCCTACAACTATGCGTTGGGCAAATGGCGCGAGACTGAGTCAAAGGCGTGGCTGACCCTGGCCTTAACCAAGGCCCAGCGAACGTCTCCCCAGGTTGAGCGACTCATGCGCGACGCGCAAAAGATCGAACGCGATTCTCCGGCTTTTCCGACCGCGGTCTATCATCTGGTTCGTTTGAGAATGGCGCTGGGCAGGAAAGTCGAAGCGCGAAAAATGCTCGACGAGATCGTTTTGCCTGAAATAGAAAACTTCCCGGTCTCGGCGCGCAACCAGTTTTTCGAGCAGCGACTTCGGCTCGCCGAGAACCTCAGCGAGTTTTTGAAATTTGCCCAGCGCAAGCCGGTGGCTTTCTACGACGAAGGCGTGTTGGGATCGCTGCACGATTTACTGGGCGTGGCCAGGGACCGTTGGGAGCCCGAGTATTACGAGGAGAGCAAAGAACAATACGAACAGCGGACCAACGCGATCTACCGGCAGTTGTTGCCCTGGGATGATCGTTTCATCTTTGACGACGCGACTTTGAATATTCTCAATTGGCATTTTCCGCTGACGGCCCTCGAGCGGACAGCGCACGATTCGGCGGTGCCGGAATATCTTCGGCGACGTCTGGTGCTGGCGGTTTGGACGCGCGCTGTTCTGTTGGGAAACGATGAGGTTGCCGCGCGGATTGCCCCTGAAGTCATTAAGGTTGCGCCCGAGATAGAACCCGCCTTCGCCAACTACCTGAAAGCTTCTACGGCCAAAGAAAAGGAACATGCGGCGCTTTTTGTCCTGCTTAAGTTTTCGTCACTCTCTCCATTCGTCGTCTCCGGCCTTCCTGGATTCGCTATGGCTGAGGAAGAGGACTACTACTTTGAGAGCGCGTGGTGGTGCGCGCTGGCAGAAACGGAATACAACCGGAACGGCGAGGAAGTGCGGAAGGTAGTGCCAAGTCCGGCGTTTCTCACTACCGATGAATTGGCTGTGGCGCAAAAAGAGCGAACAGCTCTGAAGGCGATGGGGAACGGCAAGAGTTACCTCGGCAAGCGGGTCCTGGAATGGGCCAAAGCATTTCCCGACGACCCGCGCATCCCGGAAGCGTTGTTTATTGCTTTCAAAGCCAGCGAAAACTACAAGTATGGTTGCGGCGGCTGGGAACATAACGAGGAAATTCAGCAAGAAGCTGATTCAATCCTGCGCCGCCGCTATCCGGCAACTCCGTGGACTGCCAAGCTGCCGCAGTAAGTCGTGGTTCAGTGTAGAACTTGAGGCATCGCCGACCTCTGTCATCGGCATCTCACCGGTAATTCATCCCCGGACAACCCACGACCCAAGGAGGCGCGCGATGAAAAAACTCTCTCTCAGACTCTTAAGCATCGCCCTGTTCACTGCGGGCGCGGCCATCGCCGGGCCGGGCGATGACGAGACGCTGAAGCAAATTGCCGGGTATCGGCAATGGACGCGGGTAACCGAAAAGGCGGTCCAGGTTCAAAGCCTGTCGCCTCTCGGTTGAACCGCGGTCACAGACTGGCGCGTCGGTGACGTGCCCATCATCGCAAAATCAGGCGCGACTACCAGGATTCTACTTCCCGACTCAATCATCATTAGGCCGGGAACTCGACCGGCGCCGAGTCGGGAAACTCCAAAGTCGCATGGCGAAGACTCATTCGCCATGGTTTATGTCAACGAACTTGCGCGCGGGCCAATGTTCAGTAATGACCACGCAACCTTTCCCGCCGGCTCGATCATTGTGAGAGAAAGACTTGCCGGGTCTGAGGCAGCCGGCCCGGACATGCTCGCGGTCATGATCAAGCGGCCCAGAGGATTCAACCGCAAATCCAACGACTGGGATTTTCTGGTAGTCAGTGGTGACGGAAAGAAAATCGACAAACGGGTGAAGAGCGGCGAGTGCGTCAAGTGTCACGAATCGCGATCGCAGGACGATTTCGTCTTCCGGCAACCGTAGTCTCAGGCGGGTTCTGCTTAGGTAAGAACGGTTAGCGCGGCGTCGAGCAATCTCATTTGCAGGTTCAGCAGTTGCTGGCCGGCCAGGCTGGCTTTGCATTCCACGCCGCGCGCGTTGGCCAGATCGGGAAGCATCACGCGCCGGCGAAACTCTGAGATCAGGTTGCGGTCGGTAAAGATTCCCAGGATCTCCTGATGAATGCGATAGCTGAAGTAATCAAAGTTCGAAGAGCCGGCGACCAGAAACTCGTCATCCACTAACATCGCCTTCAGATGACTCATCCCGCCCAAATAAAGCCGCAGGTCGATTTGCGATCGGGCTGATTCCAGTCGCGCATAATTCCGAAAGAACCGCCAGTTGTTCTGCTCCGGCGTCATCAAGGTCACCGCTACGCCTCGCCGGGCGGCCAGCCTGAGACGTTCATAGAAAGGAAAGCTGATGTACGGGCTCTCGACGAAGATCGTTTGCCGCGCCCCGTCGATCAGATCGAGCACGCGTTGAAATGCCTGCCGGTTCACCCG
This sequence comes from Acidobacteriota bacterium, assembly GCA_038040505.1. Taxonomy (GTDB): domain Bacteria; phylum Acidobacteriota; class Blastocatellia; order Pyrinomonadales; family Pyrinomonadaceae; genus UBA11740. The sequence continues at coordinate 3,610 of JBBPID010000011.1, forward strand.
GCCGTCCAGCGTAAAAAGCTCGAGGCCCGCAAACTGGCGTTGCGATGTTTCATCGCGGCCATCCCAGGTGGCCAGAAAATCCGCGCCCAGGAACTCAGCTGCCGGCGCATCTTCGACGCGCAGCATCATGTCGTGCCAACCGGCATTGTGCTCGCTGAAATTAATGCCGCCGATATAGGCGACTCGTTCGTCGAGGACGATGAGTTTCTTGTGATTGCGGCTGAGGATCCGGCGCGGTGTCACTCCCACCGGATTGGTAAAGCGAATCTGCACGCCGGCGCTTTCCAGATCTTGCTTCATCGCGTCGGTTTCGCGGGCCTCGCGCCGCAGCTCGCGATTACACAAATTCGCCGGTGAGTACTTTAGTTTGTCGCTTAAGACAAACCGCGTGAACGAATCAGCCAGGATGCGTTTGTCTTTCGCCTGTGCCGAAAGCAGGGCGGCGGATAATTGTTTACCGACTGAGTCGCCTTCCAACGCGAAGGTCTGCACAAAGACCGACCGTTCGGCCGCGGCAATGTCCTGACTCAGCCGCGCCCAGAATTGGTTGTAGTTGACGAGAAGTTCCGTGCCCATGGTTGCGTTGCGCTTTGCAGTAGCCGCCTGAAGCCTCTTGCGGCGCAAATTGTAAACGATCCCGGCTTCGAAATAACAGGTTGAGGGAGGCTGATCCATTAAATCACACGAAACAGGACCTCGTTTTCCGTGGATCGCTGGGTTTCTTATTAGCACCGTGGCTTTAGCCCGGTGATAGCGATTGGGATCGGAAGGGAAACCGCTTAAACGGTTTTCGATTTGTGTCGAGCACCGGGGTCACCGCGCTAAAGCGACGGTGCTAATGAGAACGATGGCGGACTGCACCACTGCCGAGCCGGCCCACGAGTTGTGCTTTCCCGCCCGGCTCTTTATTCTTATCGTTTGCCTTCAACAGCAATTTCTCGACAAGGTAAGACTGCCAATGGAAACCAGTAAGATTCGCAACATCGCCATCATCGCCCACGTCGACCATGGAAAGACGACCCTGGTCGATGCGATGCTCAAACAAGCCGGCACCTATCGTGAGAACGAACTGATCGTCGAACGCGTGATGGACTCGATGGATCTCGAGCGCGAGCGCGGCATCACCATCATGGCCAAGAACACTTCGGTGCGTTACGGCGAATACAAAATCAACATAGTCGACACGCCCGGCCACGCGGACTTTGGTGGTGAAGTCGAGCGCGTCTTGAAGATGGTCGACGGCGTCATGCTTTTGGTCGATGCGGCCGAGGGATGCTTGCCGCAGACGCGTTTTGTGCTGCGCAAAGCGCTGGAAGCTCGCCTGCCCGCAATCGCGGTGGTGAACAAGATCGACCGGCATGACGCTCGTCCGGAAGAAGTTGTTAACGAGATTTACGAGTTGTTCATGGATCTGGACGCTACCGACGCACAAATTGATTTTCCCATTCTCTATGCCGTCTCGCGCGAAGGCATCGCGAAGAAGAATCTCGCCGACACGTCGGCCAACCTCAAGCCGCTGTTCGACCAGATTATCGAAACCATTCCCGCGCCGCATGCGTTGCGCCACGATTCTTTACAACTTCTGGTGGCTAACGTCGACTACAGCGAGTACGTAGGGCGGCTGGCGATCGGGCGAATTTTTTCAGGTGAGATTGCCCGCAATCAGGAGATTGTGATTGCCGGTCACGAAGGCTCGGTTAAGAAAACCAGAGTGAAAGAACTGTACGTCTTTGAGGGCTTGAAACGCGAGCTGGCAGAAAGTGCGGGTGTGGGTGAGATTGTGGCGCTCGCCGGCGTCGAAGACATCAACATTGGGGAAACGATCACGATTCCCGAAAATCCCAGGCCGCTGCCGGCCATCGCGGTTGATGAACCCACCATCGCCATGATCTTCAGTGTAAACAACTCGCCGTTCGCCGGCACCGAAGGACAGTTCGTAACTTCGCGGCAGATCAAGGAACGCCTCGATCGGGAAGTGCTGGGCAACGTTGCCATTCGCGTCGACGAAACCGGTTCACCAGAGCAATTCAAAGTCTCGGGCCGCGGCGAACTGCAACTCGCCATCCTGATCGAGATGATGAGGCGTGAAGGTTACGAAGTTCAGGTCTCGAAACCTGAAGTCATTACGCGCAAGGTTGATGGGCAGCTGCAGGAACCCATCGAGCAGGTGGTCGTGGATTGTCCCGAAGAATTCATCGGCGTCGTCACCGAAGCCATGGGCCGCCGCAAAGGCCAGATGACCAAGATGGTGAATCACGGTACCGGCCGCGTCCGGATGGAGTTCGAGACGCCTTCACGCGGGCTGATTGGATTTCGCGGCGAGTTCCTCACTGAGACCAAAGGCACGGGGCTTCTCAACACCCTGTTTCTGCGATTCGACAAATGGATGGGCGAGATGAAGGGTCGCGGCACCGGCTCGCTGGTGGCCGACCGCATGGGCGAGTCGACCACTTATGCCCTGTACAACCTGCAGGAGCGAGGGGGCTTGTTCATCCGGCCAAACACCAAGGTTTACGAAGGCATGGTCATCGGCGAAAACGCGCGCGCGGTCGATCTGGACGTGAACGCGATCAAGGAAAAGAAGCTGACGAACATGCGCGCGGCGTCGGCGGATGAAGCAATGCGGCTGGTGCCGGTAAAGGATCTTTCCCTCGAGGAGGCGCTGGAATTCATTTCCGGAGACGAACTGGTTGAGGTAACGCCCAAGTCGATCCGTTTGCGCAAGCGGGTCTTAAAAGCTAACGAAAGACCAAAGAAGGAAAACTGACCTGTGTAAGTATTGACAACGTTTACGGCACGGGTGTATACGCTCTTTCGTCGTAAGCGAGTATTTGATTATTTATCGATGCGCGAGTGCGGACTCGTCATCGACTAGTGTAAGCTCCCGGATCTACGAGAGCCTCATCCTTCGCTTTTATCAGTAATCGGAACGCCATCAGGGCGCGTCTCACAACTTAGCGCCAACGCTAAGAAAGAACACCTGCTCCTGGCATTCCCTGCCTGCCACTGGTCAGGCATCGTCCTATGAAGATTAATTGGTTCCGCAAAACTCGCACGCCATTGCGTTGGGTTTTCGCCCTGTTGGCGGTATCAGTTTTTTTGGTAGCCTTGGCATATGCCGTTTCGCAATATGTACGGACTTCCCGGTTCTTCAATCGCTCAGGTCCCATCGTAACAAAGATTCCCGACCGGGCTTTCAATGAAATGACGAGCAACGGAATGCAAGCCCGTCTGAATATGTCCAACAGCTGGTTCCAGGCAGGATTGCTGGTTGCCGCCGCCATAATCGGGTTCATCTTTGCCAAAAAAGGCGAGGCCAATCTGATAGTGAGCCGCGGGGCGCCCGAAATCATTATGGGAATCTGTGCGATTCTATTGCTGCTGTCTTCGTTCGTCTGCCACGTTTTGTACCTCAACGAAATTTCATACGTGTATTTCCTGGGAGGCGAAGTCCAGGACGATTCGCTGCCCGACATTCTGGACTGGAATATTAACTATCTCTTCATCTATCAGTTCGGCTCCCTTATCCTCGGGGCCTTCGTCGCGTTTCTCACCTTCCTGAGTGCGCATATGCTGAAAGGAGACTAATGAAACCCTCAAGAGTTTTACTGCTCGCTACAACCATCCTGGTCTTTCCAGTTTTCTGTTTGGGCCAGAATGCCAAGGAGAAGGCGGATCGCAATCGCGAGTTTTATCCAATGTCAGAGCTTTTGAAGCGGACAGAGGAACGAACCGCAGCCGCGACCTCAGGCTCGGCCACGTCATCCGCACGGATGACCAGCGCATTAGCTGCGACGTCGCACAGCATCAAGTCATTCAATCCGGCCATTCCCACAGAGGTTTTGGATCATGACCAAAGAATCATCGCGGACGCGCTCCCTGGAATCAGGTCGAGATTAATCAGTGAGGGCTTTGGTGAAGCGGATGCGCGAGACGTCGTGATGTTTGCGTGGATATTTCTGCGGATTGGCGCGAAAGCACTCGAGCCGACGGTGGCTTTTACAGTGGAAATACTTGGCGACCGAGTCACCGGAATGGGAAAAGTCGTAATTATCTCTGACCCCGATGAGGCTGATGTCATCATTACCATCGGAGGGCAGACGTATACCGATCGCACGGTAGCAAGAATGTGGCTGACGGCTGGGACGTATCACATTCGCATCTCCAAACCAAACTATGTGACTCTTGAAGAGGACTGCGAAGTGAAGAAAGGTAAGAAGACGGAATTCAAACGCACGCTGCAAGCTAAACCGTAGCGTCTTCCTACTGAAGCGATTTGTGCGAACCTAGAACGGCTCTGGCCGTGCGAAACGATCCATCATTCGCCGCCGGCTTCAACCCAAGAATCCTGGCCATGATGTTATAGACCTGAATGTTTTCAAACGGTGCGACCACCCGTCCTTTTTTGAACGCAGGCCCGTGCGCAATAAAAATTGCGCGCATTGACGGCAGTCGATTGTCATAGCCGTGCCCGCCTTTGGTCCTGTTTAGTTCGCCTTTCGCTTTCATTTCCGCAAACGCCTCGCGATTGGTCAGAATCCAACCTTCGGCCGGCAACACCACCAAGGGTGCGATGCGCGGACTCTGCGAATAATGAAAGCGCACCGGCAGTTCGGCCTTTCGATAAACACGCGCCTGCGGCGGAAGTTTGCGTTTTAGACTTTGATAAATCTCATTTTCCTTTCCTGCCTTCGGAAAGATGCTGACGATCTCACGCGTCCAAAAGATTCGCGCGGCCAGATTTACGTCGAACAAGTCGTCCAGCAGGATTGCGTTGCTGCGTCTGACCGTCGCCATCCCGTGATCGGAAACAATAATTATGTTGACGCGACTAAAAATCTCGCGCGCTTTCAAGCCACGCACGAGGTAGCCGATATCTTCGTCAACTTTGAGGGTAGCTTTTCGTGTCTCTTTGGAAAGCGGTCCAAATTCGTGACCGGCATCGTCGGTATCGCTGAAATACAGCGCCAGAAAAGTTGGTCGCTGAACGCGCGGCAAGTCCAGCCATGAGAGCAAGGTGTCCACGCGCGCGCTGTTCGACATCTTGCTGTCGTAAGTTTTCCAAAACGTCGGGCGAACTCCGGCGATCGCGCCTTCCGTCCCGGGATAAAAGATCGAAGCTGACTTCTGGCCCTGCTTTTCCGCCGTCACCCAAATCGGTTCACCCAACCACCAGCGCGGGTTCTCGACCTCGGCACGGTCACTGAGCGTGAACACCGCATCGAAGCCGGCATCATAAATATTGTTTTCAACGATCCCATGATTCTGTGGATAAAGGCCGGTCGCAATCGTGTAGTGATTGGGAAAGGTCTTACTCGGAAAAGAAGGGGTCATCCATCGGGCTCTGACGCCGCGGGCCGCTAGTGCGTTTAGATTCGGCGGCCGATATAGACTCAAGTAGTCATAGCGAAAACCGTCCAGCGAGATCAGGATCACCGTCGGCTGCAGATCCTTGATCGGCTCTGCTTGCGCCTGAATGGACAGGTGCAGCGCCAGGAGCAGGCAAGCCAGTCCAAGTGCCCGGCGCAGAATTGTTCTGAGAGTTCCAGGCATTAGGTTAATAGGCTCAAGCGACAGTCGGTACCGGTGTCATTTACGCTGTGGAAACCGACAGGGATTTGAATCAGGAGAAGGCTGTCTTTCAGCCGCGTTCACGCGGCTTTCCCGCAGGGTTTCTAGACCGGGCGTTTACGCCCGGGTTCCTAACGCCGGAATCCCTGAGCCCGTTTTAACGGGCTTATTCCAAGGCTTCAGCCGTGATGCTAAAGCTGAAGGAAAGCACGCTGGAAGCGCGCTAACTCTCAGAACTTTCATTTCAACCCAGCGCTAAAAGCGCTGGTCTAAAAACCCTACGGGCAAGCCGTCTGAAGACGACTGCAGACAGAATCCTCAATACTCAAACTGCAACTTTTGACTGACTCTTCACCTTTAACAGCGACGATGGACAAAGCCGTTCCACCTTGCACTCTTCGCACAGCGGGCGGCGGGCCTTGCAAACGCGGCGGCCGTGAAAGATCAGCAGGTGCGAAAAGATGATCCAATCCTTTCGCGGCACCAGCTGCATCAGCTCTTGTTCGATCTTACCGGCATCCTTCTTTCTGGTGAGCCCGAGGCGCTGCGACAGTCGGCTGACATGCGTGTCGACGACTATGCCGCCGGCGATTTCATAAGCTACGCCGAGAACGACATTCGCCGTTTTGCGCGCCACCCCGGGAAGCGTCAGCAACTCTTCCATTGTTTGCGGGACCCGCCCGCCGAATTCCTCGGTCAGCACTTTGCACGCGCCCTGAATCGATTTCGTCTTGTTACGAAAAAACCCGGTGGTGCGGATGTCCTGCTGCAATTCCGTGGCCGGCACCTTTAAGTAATCTTCCGGCCGCCGGTATTTGCGAAACAGATCCGCGGTGACAATGTTGACGCGTTCGTCAGTGCATTGGGCCGACAGGATAGTGGCGATCAAAAGCTCGAAAGCGTTCGAGTGATTCAAGGCGCAATGAGCATCAGGGTGCGCGCGCTTCAGCAGCTTAATAATTTCTTGAGTTCGTTCTTGGCGTTGGGACTTGGTTTCCCTCATTTGGAGCTATTTGGAGTGCGCCGGCAGAGCGGAGCGACGACGGCGCTTTGGCTTGTCAAAGAGAGCGGTGTTGGTCCAAATCCAAAGCGGTGTCTCCCGATGCGTCGGGATTGCCACCGCACTCCAAATTACTGCTTCGGTTTCAATCTGCCGGTCAACATCAACGCCAGCATTTTCCAATCACCCATAAACGACCACAGCGGATGCTTGAAGGTGGCGGGCCGGTTCTTCTCGATCAGGAAATGCGCCACCCAGGCAAACGCGTATCCCGGAACCAGCGCCAGGGGAAACAGCCACCACTTGCCGATGGCGATGAGCGCGACCAGGGTCGCGATGGCCGTAAGCGTGCCCAGGCAATGCAGGATACGAGTGGCCGGCCTGCTGTGCTCACCCAGGTAAAATGGCCAGAAGTCCGAGAACGAGTTGAACTGGCGATCGGTCATGCGGTTTCGCGGCACATTCTAACAGAATTCGGTTTGAAAATTCGGGCAGTCGCTCTCAATTGAGTTCACCTTCTCATTAGCACCTCGCTTCAGCGAGGTGAAACAGAATTGCGACTCTCGAGCATGAACCATTTCAATGGTTTTCAAGCCGTTGAAACGGCTCAACTATCATTAAGACTCCTCGCGACACCTCGCTAAAGCGAGGTGCTAATGAGATTGCTCCTCCACTTGACCGCTGACCCCTCCACAGGCAAGATCAAGCGCTATGTTTCGTAGTTTAGTTCTTGCCCCAAAGTTCTCCAGACTCATTCGACAGACTCCGCGGATCGTTGTCTTTTGTCTGTTGGTTTCGCTTTTGCCTGCTCAATCGTCCGCCCAGAATTACGAGAAGGAACTGTCCAGCGGCGGCAAGACCTCGCTGACCATCAGAAACCGGAATGGGCGCGTTTCGGTCATCGCTTCCAAAGGAGAAAAAGACAAATCGACCCTGCAAGCTTCTTCCGCCGGCGCCGCGGTTGAGCCCGGTGACGTATCCGTTTCGGATGGCGAAATCACGGTGCGCGAGCGGCGGCCGCAGGACCGCATCGATTTGACGGTCCACGTGCCCGCGCGTTCGCGGGTAAAAATTGAAAGCGAAACCGGGATGGTCGACGTAATCGGAGATTTTGAAGTCGCCGAAGTGCTCACGAATACCGGAACGATTCACGCCGATGTGCCGGTGGATGCGCTCAAGTTCAAGTTCCTCTGGCAATCTTCGCGACCGCGTTTCTTGAGCGACATCGAACTGCCACGGGTCAAGGAAGGCCGTGCCGGAGCATTCTCAATCTCAGGCACCGCCGGTCCGGACGCCAAGCGAAAGAAGCAAAAGAAGAAAGAGCCGCATCCGGACGAAGCCTCGGGTAAGGAACAACAGAACGACGGCGCTGAGAAACCTCTCGCACCGGAAGAGCCAAAGCGACAGGAGCTGGTGCAACTGAATTTCACGACCCAACGCGGTGTCATCCTGCTCAATGTCGATCCCAGCATGGCGCCGAACGATTTGCATGAGCGCCCGCTGACCGAAGCCGCGCGCGCAATTGTTCGCAGCGGCGACGGGCCGCTGATGGATGCGATTCGGAAAGTCAGCCCGCGCATGTTCGGGGACTTTGCCAAGACGCTGCCACCGCCGCGCAACGAACCGTCATTGGTCAATCTGCGTCCACCGGGCGAAATCACCACCGAAGTTTCGCCTTTGATGCGACGCGTAAACGCCAGTGTGACGGACCGAAACGGCCGCGCCATTCCCGGTATGCGGGTGGCGGATTTCGCGGTTTACGAGGACGGCAGCGAACGCAAAGTGCTTAACGTGACGCCGGCGTCGGAGCCTTTCAACCTGGTCCTTTTGCTCGATGTCTCGGGCAGCGTGGAAGAGCGAATCGACTTTATTCGCAAAGCCGCGCGTGATTTCTTAAATACGGCGAGCCCTCAGGATCGTATATCCATTATCAGTTTTCGCGAGGACATTCAGGTGATTTCGGAATTTTCAACCGACCGCAGCCTGCTCTCGCGGAAGCTCGACGAGATCGACGCGGGCGGGGCGACGGCGCTTTATGACGCCATCGGATACACCCTGGTTGATACGCTGAAACCCCTGCGAGGTGAACGCACGGCTATCGTGATCCTGTCAGACGGGGACGATAACAAGTCTTTTGTGCCCTTCCCCGCGATCCTGGAAGCCACCGTGGAATCTGGCGCGTTGATCTACCCGCTGTATGTCCCTTCGGGCCTGGTTCCTGAATCGAGCGTTCCGCGGCCGTCAATCACCGTCGATCCGATGCGCTCACGTTATCTGACAATAACCACGCGGGCGGCCGAAGAGGGGCAAAAGCTGGCTACTGCGTCGGGCGGCGTCTTTTATCAGATCAAGCGTTTGGAAGATTTGCAGAAAGCTTACGATGACGTCGTCGCCCAAATGCGCACCGCCTATACGATAACTTACTCGTCCAACGCCACTGGCTCGGGGCATCGCCGGGTTCGGGTCCGCGCCAACCGCGAAGGCGCGTCGGTCAGACTGAGTCCCGCAGTAGCCGCGCCTAATTAATCGAAAAGATCTCCCCGCGCTTGCAAGCTGAACCTTCACAGATTTCCGACCACGACCTGATGCGCGCGGTGGCGCGCGGCGATGAAACTGCCCTCGCGGCACTTTATGATCGCTATCGACTCATCCTCTTCGGCCTTATTCTTCGTATATTGCATGACCGCCAGGAGTCAGAGGACGTCCTCCAGGAGGCATTTCTGCAGGTCTGGCGGCGGGCCGCGGACTTTAATGAGTCCCGCGGAAGGGCCTTTACCTGGCTGGTTACGATTGCCCGCAGTCGCGCGCTCGACCGCCTGCGCGCCCTGGGATCGCGGGCCAGATTAACCGACGAGGTCGCGCAAGCGCCGCACGATGATGTCGGTGACGCCGCCGAGGATGCGCTGAAATCGGAACAGGGAACTATCGTGCGACAGGCGCTGGCTCAACTGCCCGAAGAACAGCGGCGCACGCTTTTGCTGGCTTACTTTGAAGGCCTGACTCAGACTGAGATTGCGGCGCGCCTGGGCGATCCGTTGGGAACAGTCAAGACCCGAATGCGTTCAGGGTTGTTGAAATTACGCGAATTGCTGCGCGATCGATCGCGCTGGTATTGATGGAACATCAGGATTATCAGGAGTTGCTGGCTTTGCACGCCCTCGATGCCCTCGACGCATCTGAGGCGCGGGCGCTGACCGAGCATTTGCCCGCTTGCGCCGAGTGTCGCGTCGAGTTGGATGAAATGCGCGATGCCACGGCGTTGTTGGCGCACGCCTCGACTCCGGCGGCGCCGAGTGATGAAGTTCGCGAGCGAATTCTTCAAACGGTTCGCGCCGAACCTCGAACTTCGCAACGTCAAAGAGCGGTTGAGACTAGCGGGCAGGTTATTCCGCTGCGACGGCCGGCCGCGCGGGGTTTGTGGCCCAACGTTCTAAGGTTGGCAGCGGCAATTGCTTTTGTCGCCCTGCTGGCCGGTGTGATCGTTCTCTGGCAGCGTGACGCCAGATCTCGCAGAGAACTGGCGCAGCTTTCTCAAGAGGTCAACACCCAAAAAGATGAACTTGCCCGCGAGCGCGAAATGTCGGCGCGTAGACTCGAAGCGCTCTTGATCCTCAATTCTCCCGAAGCGAAAAAGATGGCTTTGGCGGGAACTCAGACAGCCCAAAATGCTCGGGCCATGTTTGTCTATGATCAGAAATCAGGGCGCGGGATGCTGATGACCGAGGGTCTGCCCACAGCCCCGGCCGATATGGCTTACGAGGTTTGGTTCATTCCCAAAGGTCATTTACCGATGCCGGGCAAGACCTTCACCGTCGATGCCGCCGGACACGCAATGATTTCCGATCAGGTTCCGATGGAAGCGCGAGAGAACGCGATCATCGCCGTCACGCTCGAGCCAAAACGAGGGTCTGCCTCGCCCACCGGAGCGATCTATCTCAGCAGCCCGGCTTCCTGATTACAGGGTTTCCTCTCGACCTCAACTTCAGTAAATCCGATTCCTAAGCGGCCTCCGTATAGTCTGCAGAAGTTCAAAGCATCACGGTTACGAAGAAGGAGAGAAACAAAAATGAAAAGGCTATACGCCATTCTATTTGTCGTTGTGGGTATTTTGTTCGCGAGTTCGGCGGCTTCTGCCCAGATGATGAAAGAGAATCCGATGGTCGGCGGTGCAGCGATGTACCCCACCAAAACAATTGTGGCCAACGCGATGAATTCGGCGGACCACACTACCCTGGTCGCTGCGGTTAAGGCTGCCGGGCTCGTCGATACACTGAACGGCAAAGGTCCGTTTACGGTTTTCGCGCCGACCAATGCAGCTTTTGATCAGTTGCCGGCCGGAACGGTCGAGACTTTGCTCAAGCCCGAGAATAAGCCGATGCTGAGCCGGGTGCTGACTTACCATGTCTTAGCCGGCAAGTACGACGCTAAGGCGCTGGGAAAACTTATTGCCAAAGGCCATGGACAGGCGCGACTGAAGACCGTCAGTGGTGATACCCTTACGGCGCTGATGGACGGTAGTAATATCGTTCTGCGTGACGCCAGGGGCGGCATGTCAGTAGTGACCCAGGCCGACGTCTACCAGTCGAACGGCGTCATTCACGTGGTCAACGCGGTGTTGCTTCCGAACTAAGTGGTTCGCACCAGCATTTGTTGAAAACTATCGAGGCGGTTTTGGCTGATAGAGTCAGGGCCGCCTTGATTTCTGCCTGGTCGCATCCGCGGCCAGCAAACTATCCAGCGAGGTGAATCTTCATGACTAAGAGAATTGTAATCGCCTTCTGTTTGTTCACGTTCATGGCGGGAACGGCGCTGGCGCAGGCGCCGAAAAACACTTCGATTCCCGCCCCGGTCATCAATACTCAGGAGAAGAAGTCGCTCTACACGCGTTTGGGTGGGTACGATGCGATCGCGCTGGTAGTTGACGATTTCATTACGCGGCTGGCGACGGATCCAGCTTTTGCGCGCTTCTTTTCCGGCTTTGGCGATGATTCGAAAAAGCGACTGCGCCAGCACATTCTGGATCAGTTCTGCGTGGCTGCCGGCGGTCCCTGCGTTTACCTGGGCCGCGACATGAAGACGACTCATACGGGACTCGGAATAACCGAAGCTCAATGGGACGCTGCTGCGAAGCATTTGGTCGCGGCGCTGGACAAGTACAAAGTCCCCACAGCCGAGAAAGATGAGTTGATGGCTTTTGTCGGGACCCAGAAGAAGGACATCGTGGAGCAGAAGAAATAGAAACGAACGCACTGTGGCGCGAGCACGATGAACTGCTCGCAAACGGTGCTTTCTTTAGCCGCCGAATTGTTAGTCTGATTTCGTGTTTTCCTGCCACCCCAGCCAAGAGCGATCCACGAAATCACACGAATCGGCACGAACAAAAAACTTCCTTCGTGTGTTTTCGTGGATCGCTTACCTCTAATCGAAGTAGGAGGTTGGTGAGCCCTCGGCTAAAACCTTCCGCCCTTCCCGATTGAGTAACCGCCGGTGAGAAATGGATTCGTGCGGCGTTCCTCACCGATCGTGGTGGTGGGGCCGTGCCCGGAATAAACCGTCACGTCGTCACCCAACGTCAGGATTTTTTTGAAGAGAGAATCCATCAGCTGTTCGGTTGAGCCGCCCGGCAAGTCAGTTCTCCCTATCGAACCGGCAAATAGACAGTCTCCGACAAAAACTTTTTTCTCGTTCGGCTCGAACAGGACCACATGTCCGGGCGTGTGGCCGGGGCAGTGGATTACTTTGAAACTCAAGGTGCCCACGTCGTAAGTCTGCCCGTCTGCCCAATGCGCATCAACCTTGGGTGGCTGTTCAAAATCGAAGCCGTATTCAGCCCATTGAGAACGCGGGATACCAATCCATGCCGGCTGGTTGGGCAATTCGTCATAGATGAATTCGTCCGCCGGATGAATCATGATCTGCGCATCCGGTTTCCGTCGCTTCAAGCCGGCGACCCCGCCAATATGATCCAGATGCGCGTGAGTGCAGGCGATGGCCTGCAATTCGAATTCATGTTTGTCTATGGCCTGCACAATCGCTTCTGAATCATCACCCGGGTCGATGCAGATGGCGCGGCGGGTCTCCTCACAGCCGAGGATGCGAGTGTGCTGTTGAAAAGCGGTGACGGTGATTTCTTCGATGATCATCGTCATTGAGGAGGCATCTTCAATTCCCGGGACTCTCCTGCCTCAATGGTGGTAAGAGCTTGCTCGATCTGGGGCAGCAGTTGGATGACCGACGGGATGTCATTGGTTGGAAGTACGACAGCCGAGACTTGGCGCTTCTTCAGATTCTGTTGCGCGGGAAGCTTCTTGTCAGTGGTTACCAGGATTTGGAATTGTCCGCTCATTAGATCAAGCAGTTCGCCGTTCTTAATGCCTCGCCAACCCATTTCCTCGACGTTGGAAATCGAAAGATTGCTTAAGCGCTTCTGGATGATCTTGGGAACGCCTTCGTCGGGGAGGATCTTCAAGTAGTGAGTCCCAGCCTTTTTAGGGTTTCGCTGGAAAATTTCAAAACCGCAAGTGCTTGCTCGCGGCTCACCGTGGGAAAGTTTTCAAGGAATTCGTCAAGTGAGACGCCTGCCGCGAGGTTATTAAGAAGAGCATCCACGGGAACGCGTGTACCTTGAAATACAGGAGCACCGCTCATGATTTCCGGATCGACGTTAATCGGCAGGCGCTCGACTGCTTCTTCCTCAATTACCAAACTCATTTTCTTATCCTCGCGACGATTGTAACACAACGGATCATTCGTCCAGCAGCAGTTAGAAACTCAGATTCTCGCATCTAAGGGAGTATAATTTCTCAAAGGGATCCACCACGAACGGATTTCAGAAGTTATGCCACTCACAGCGAAAGCAACTTCACTGGCTGCGGTTTTAGACGATCTGACCGCCGAAGGCGCGGCGGAATTGACCGAGCATCTGCCGGACCACTCGTTGCGCTGCTTTGCCTGCGGCCATCGCTGTTTGATTAAGGATGGCAAGCGCGGCATCTGCAAAGTTCGCTTTAACGAAGGCGGGAGCCTGCGCGTGCCCGCGAATTACGTGGCTGCTTTACAGTGCGATCCGACTGAGAAGAAACCGTTCTTTCACGCGCTGCCCGGCTCAGACACTTTGACGTTTGGCATGCTTGGGTGCGATCTGCACTGCGCCTATTGCCAGAATTGGCTGACCTCGCAAGCCCTGCGCGACGACGCGGCGGTATCGCCGCCTAATGTTGTCAGCGCCGACAGATTAGTAACGATGGCCAAAGCTTATGGCGCATCGCTGGTCGGATCGAGTTACAACGAACCGTTGATAACGGCGGAATGGGCAGTCGAAGTTTTCAAAAAGGCACGGCCCGAAGGCTTCCGCACCGCTTTCATCTCTAACGGCAATGCCACGCCACAGGTACTCGATTACCTGCGACCCTGGACTGACTGTTACAAGATCGATCTCAAGTCGATGAACGACCGCAACTATCGCCAGCTCGGCGGGGTCGTCGACAACATTCTGGACACCGTGAAGATGGTTCACGAGCGCGGCTTCTGGGAAGAAATCGTGACGCTGGTTATACCCGGCTTTAATGACTCGGAAGCCGAGCTAAAGCGGGCTGCGGATTTCATTGCGGAGGTTTCTCCGGATATTCCCTGGCACGTGACGGCTTTTCATCAGGACTACAAGATGACCAGCAACGCCAACACCACCGCCGAACAATTAATTCGGGCTTGCGAGATTGGCCGCGCGGCCGGCCTGCGTTACGTGTATGCGGGAAATCTTCCGGGCCGGGTGGGGAGATGGGAGAATACCTTTTGTCCGTCGTGCGATGGGTTGCTGGTCGAGCGTTACGGCTATTTAATTCGCCAGATGAAAGTCACACCAGCAGGCCAGTGCCCGTCATGCAGCGAGAACATTCCCGGGATTTGGTCCTGAGGGTGGCCCGAAGTGAAATCAAATTTGTCGGTCAACCGACGCTGTTGCACAGCAGTCCTTAGGCCGTCGCAGAATGTTTTTCAGAGCGCCAAGGGCGCGAAATGAAATACCCCAGGGCATCGCCCTGGGTAAGAGCCGTCGAATGAGAGTGAAGCGCTGAAAGCGCGTAATGAAGCTTGCGAAATGGAAGAATTACGCGCCTTCAGCGCTGCTCAGCTATGGTGGCCAACCAACCTGGGCCGTTGGCCCAGGCCTTTACATTTCGCGCCTGCAGCGCTTTGCAAAACTTCCTTGATAATTTGCGTTCTCTAATCCTTAAGGCCGGTTGATCGGCGCTGAAGGATTCGATGGCCGGGGAGTGGCACTCCTCGTTGCCGGTGTCTTCACCTCGGTTGGCGGCCTGACTGCCGGAGATGGTCTCGGTCCCGGTGTGGCCCGGTTTATCGGAGTTGACTTCGCACCTGGCGTAGGCTTCATGGCCGGCGTCGCGCTTGACGCGGGTGACGCCTTCGGAGTTGGTGAAGTTGTTGCTACGGGGTTTTTCACCTTCACCGATGATGAAGCGACAAGTTTCCATTCTTTGTTCTGTCTCGCGAACGTGTCTACAAAACGATATTGCCCGCTGACATCGACGGTCTCGTCCGGCGTTTTGATCTTTCCGTTCTTGATCTCGAGCATGCCGGTGGCAACCGCCGCATCCTTGTTCAGAACTTTCACTTTGACGTCATTGACCGTGACCGAGTCCGCAGAGAGCGCTCCCGATTCGATGAACTTCGCGTCGTCTTCTTTTCCGGTGACGCTGCCGTCCCACGACAGCAGATGAACATCATCCGCGTTCACCCGACGCACTGCTTGCCCATCATGCTCCTTAATAATTCGTGGCCAGTCGTTCTCGATCCTCAGCAGCTCTTTCTCAATTTCTGCCGTGTCGGGTGTCGGCTCGGGCGTTGCCAGATTGGCATTGGAAGAGGGAGAATTCGGAGCGGTAGCACAACCGAACTGCGCCAGCAACAAGGCCCCGGTTAACGAGACTATGACTATCGATAAAAACCTCTTCATAAGGCACTACTCCTTTGAAAGAAAATGGTGCGGCCGGGGCAAGGCCAAGATGTTTCTATTCCAATTCCAGAGCCCAGTCAACGGTTAAAAGCTCGCCGCCTTGCTCAACCGAGGGCCGAAGGGAACGGCCTGCTGACCATGACGACCCCGCTCTGAAGTGAAGTATTGACTTGTGAATCGTGCTTGGCATATTGTCATCGCCACAAGTCTGGGCCGATTCCCTGGATCGGACAGCGGCCGGCGAGCCGGATACCTTCCGTCGCGCATATCAAGCGTGGCTATGAATTCTTTGAGGAGGATCAGATGTTTTCCGTATCCCTCGGACTCTTGCAAAGTCGATTTACTCGACTGACCTTTTTTCTGATCGGCACCCCTATGCTGATCGGTTTGGCGGCCAATTCGTCGCTTGCGCAGAGGCCCCGGGCATCTCTCGATGATGAGAGCCGTCCGGCTTACAGCGAATTTCGCGGCGTGCGCATCGGCATGAGTACCGACGAGACGCGCAAGAAGTTAGGTAGCGCGCGTGAGAAGAGCCCCGAGCAGGATTTCTACGTCTACGACGACACTCAGATCGTGCAGGTCTATTACGATAAAACGGCAAAGGTCACGGCCATTTCGATCGATTACATGAACGGCGCGACGGGTGTTCCGTCGGCGAAAGATGTGTTGGGCACCGAAGCCGATGCCAAGCCTGACGGTTCTATCTATAAGATGCTGCGTTATCCGAAAGCCGGCTACTGGGTGTCTTACAGTCGCACGGCGGGCAACGAGCCTACGGTTACCATCACCATGCAAAGGATCGATCACTAAATCAATTCGCAGCATCCTGCTCCAGAAAGCCGGCCGGGGATCAGCCTCGGCCGGCTTTTTCGTTGTGACCCGGGGCGTCCCGCCCGTGAACACGTGCAGGATGCGCGTGCCGCTGGACAGACCTCACGCCAACAGTGTAGAAACGTAGGTTTCGCAGTCTGGAGGATTTACTAACAAAGTATGCTGCAAGCGGGTTTCGTCGGTCTGCCCAATGTCGGCAAGACTACACTTTTCAACGCGGTCACCGCGCAGTCGTCTGCCCTGATCGCCAACTATGCATTCTCAACCAGCAAGCCAAACGTCGGCGTGGTCGCAGTTCCCGATGAACGCCTGGCGCCGCTGGCCAAGCTGGTCAAGACCGAAGTTCTCGTGCCGGCCAGCGTGGAATTCGTGGACATTGCCGGACTGGTGCGCGGATCTTCGCAGGGTGAAGGCATGGGCAATCAATTCCTGCACGCCATCCGCGAAACCGACACGATGGTCCAGGTAGTGCGCTGCTTTGAAGACGACTCTGTGGTGCACGTCGAAAACTCGATCGACCCCCGCCGCGATATTGAGACAATTCAAATCGAATTAGCGCTGGCCGACTTATCGACTGTCGAGCGCCGCCGCGAGCGCGGGCAGAAAACTGCGAAGAGCGGCGATAAGGCCGCCAAGGCGGAATTGGAAGTGCTGGATAAACTCCAGCCTGCTCTGGAAGAGTTCAAGCCGGCGCGGGGCGTGACGCTAACCGAGGAAGAGCGCGCAATTGTCCGCAACTATTTTCTGCTGACAATGAAGCCAACCATTTACGCGGCGAATGTGAACGAAGCCACCCTCAACGCGCCTGACGAGCACGAACACGTAAAGGCCGTGCGCGAGATTGCTGTGGCTGAGAACGCCGAATGTGTGGTGATCTGCGCTCAGCTCGAAGCCGACCTGGTTGATCTATCGCCGCCGGAACGGCTTGAGTATCTCGAGTCATTGGGGGTCAAGAGTAGTGGCGTCGACCAGTTGATTAAGAGCGCGTATCGGGTGCTCGGGCTGATGTCGTTTCTCACCGCTGGTGAAAAGGAAGCGCGGGCCTGGACCATTCCCCAGGGTTCGCGCGCACAGGACGCAGCCGGCGCGATTCACTCGGACATAGCGCGCGGTTTTATTCGGGCTGAAATCGTCGGCTATGACGCGCTCATGCGAGCGGGCTCGTATGCCGCGGCCAAAGAACAGGGGCTGATGCGTTTAGAAGGCAAGGACTACATTATGCAGGAAGGCGATGTAGTGAATTTCAGGTTCAATGTATGAGGGAATTTTCGGGATGAGGTTAGTACCGGGAGCGGTGGGCGACCGGGTCGTAAGGTCAGTGCGGGTCTCATAACCCGGTCTACCGCTCACGGTACTGACTCCACCTCATTTAAGCACCGCGCGAATCCCGACGATGATCAGATAGATGATCGCGATTACGACTGCCACCTTGATGAGCAGCACGGCCAGGCCGACCAGAAAGCCAAGGATGCCCAGCGCCACGCCGGCCGCCGCCAGAACCAGAGGCACGCCCACCGCCAGCACGAACAACGCCAGCAGAATCATTCCCACAATCTTCAAAACATCCGTCGCTTCCTTCATCTCAACTGACCCTTAAAACCTTTCATCGGCCTTTATTTACCGGGCAAATTCGGCCCGCGTCAAATATACGACGGGCGGGTCATAATCGTTCCCTAAACCTTGCCTGATAAAAAAAGGGCCGCCAAAACTGGCGGCCCCACGGCGAAACTCCAAAGGATGTTCGCTCAAGCTAGCTTACGGAATGAGCTGGATGACTCCAACTCTCTGTCCGGAAGGTTTGATGATTGTTCCGGTGGTTACGGCCAGGTCTTCGGTCGTCAACAGCAAGCCAAAATCCTCGAAAGCAACTTCGGACTTAATTTCGGCTTCGTTGCGGCCTTTGACATTGACGATCTGGCCAAGTTTGGCGAACTCGCCCGTTGGTGAAACCGCCCAAAGTATATAAGCCGTTCCCTTGGGAGCTTCCTTCAGATCGTGAAAGCGCATGCGCACCTCAGTCATTGTGCCCTTTTTGTGCGGCTCAATGAAGATGTTCGCGCGCGCGCCTTCCATGGCGCCGGTGAAGTTGATCGTCAGTTTGGTATCGTCGCCCTTCT
Source organism: Acidobacteriota bacterium (assembly GCA_038040505.1). Classification (GTDB taxonomy): domain Bacteria; phylum Acidobacteriota; class Blastocatellia; order Pyrinomonadales; family Pyrinomonadaceae; genus UBA11740. Next base: position 22,100 of record JBBPID010000011.1, read on the forward strand.
TGAAGTTGCCAATGCCGAGCATCGGCACCGTGTAATCAGAGGCTACGACCGCCACAGTTTCCGGAGCAGCCTCCGTAGTTGGCACCGTTGCAACGGTTGTAGGTGCTGCTGCAGGAGTTGTTACCGCCACAGTTGTTGGCGCTGCTGCAGGAGTTTTTACCGTCACAGTTGTTGGCGCTGCTGCAGGAGTTGTTACCGCCACAGTTGTTGGCGCTGCTGCAGTTTCAGTTGGTGCAGTCACAATAGTCGCCGGCACAACCACGGCCCCGACTTGTTCGCCGACCGCATTAGTAATTGGAATCACTGTCAAGCCGGTCGGGACGGCGCTGCGAAAGAAAACAGGGGTGCTGTCGTTATACGCCGAAAGCTTGTCGTCCGGGGATGCCACCAACATGAACTTTGTCAGCGGCGTCGAAGTTGTAGATGTCCCTGCATTGTTAGCTAACGCAATCGGTCCCAACAGGGTAACTTTGCCGGCTGGATCGATTGCATAAAGATTCACTGCCTTTACCTCGTTGGGCAGGCTCGCCAGATTAACTTTGATGGTGGTGCCGTCAGCGGCGCGCAAAATCGTCGCCGTTCCGGTCGCACCGCTCAATCCGATTGGACTCAGCGTCACGATCGTTTCCTTGCCGACGGGATATTCGACGATGGTGTAGGTGCCATCTGGATTCTGAATTGCCTCGGTCTTGGTGGTTGTCGTGGTTGGGGTTTGGGCGACCGCTAGGGCTGCCAGTGAAAGTAAAAGAAGTGTCGCTCCGAACACTCCGCTCAAACGTTTGATCATAGGTTCCTCCTCTAAAAAAACCATGGTTTTTGTGTGTCGGGACATGAACGAATTGCGCTTACATATTTAGGAGCAACCATCGTACCGCCGTTCGCGAAGCCTAAAGACCAGCAATACCGTCCGCTTAAGTCATCTCGAACTTACGAGCGACGAAGTAAACCATACAGGCTGTATCGATTGTGTGGGTCGAAGGAGTTCAGTGCTTTACGCGATAGGTAACAGCGAGGTAGCCGCCTTTGAGGGTCTTGCAGTCGAGCAACACAAGATTGATTTGCCGCTTCATCTCGTGAAAAAGCGGAATTCCCGAGCCAAGCAGCACGGGATGAATATTGAGGACTAGTTCATCTATTAGGTCGGCTTCGAACAGGCTCTTCGCAAGTTCACCACCGCCGAAGATAACAATACCTTTTCCCTTCTTAGGCTTTAGTTTCCTGACGAAGGTGACGGCGTCCCCAGTGACAATCTCGACGTTCTGATCAGCTTTCTTTTTAACCGATAGAGTTCTGCGCAGCGCCGCACTCTTCTTTTTCGAGTGAGTGAAGACGTAATTTTTGGCGCCCGGATAAGACGTCTGGCCATAGACGAGCATCGCCTCGTAGGTCTTGCGTCCAATCAATAGCGCATCAACCGTCTTCATGAATTTCGCGCTGATCTCAGCGACTTCCTTGCTCCAATGAATCCAATCGAAGCCACCGTCTTTGCGGGCAATGTAATTGTCCAGGCTGTTGGCGAGGCCGAAAGTTACTTTGCGCATAGGGCGGCTTCTGTTCGTTGAAATCGGATCAGGTTGCAAAGGAAAAGTTCGCGCGACGATTTCGCTCCGGAGAGCGAGATGTTTATAGCACCGGACAATCTAAGTGACTAGATCTCCTTACGGAGCGAAACTCGCAGCAGACTCGTTTCTTTTCATTCCGCTCCTAACGGAGCTTAAAGAGCTTTTGGTAGCCGCGAGGTCTATAAACATCTCGCCCCTAACGGGGTGAAGAACTTGGCGCTGCCTATAACAGGCGACGTCCAGCCGCAGATTCTTCGATGAGTTTTTCGAGACGCTTGAGTCTCGTCTCTTCCCGCTTCGCGCTAACGATCCACCAGTTCATGGTCTTGCGATAATACGGAGGCTGCGCTTGAAAGAATTTCCAGGCGGCCCGGTTTCGTTTTAACTTTCCCAAATAAGGTTCGACCAATTCGGGGCTTCTTTGTTCGTAAGCATAGATACCGGAGCGATACTCCTTGCGGGCCTCGTAGGCTTTCAAACCGGTGGGCTGCATTCGCTTTTCCTTGATTAGTTTCTCGGCGTTGCGAATGTTCACGGCGCTCCAGATACTGCTCGGCTTGCGTGGCGAGAAGCGAATCTTATAACTCTCATCGTCGATAGTTTTGCGGAGGCCGTCAATCCAACCAAAGCAAAGGGCCTCGTCAACAGACTCGGGCCAGTTGATGCTCGGCTTACCTGAGTCCTTCTTGTAGAACCCAACCCAAAGCTCTTTTGATTTGGCGTGATTATCAGCGAGCCATTTACGGAAGGCGGCAGGGGTCTTAAAGAACCTGGGGGTCATATTGGTGGACGCGGGGGTCACCGGGCGCGCACCGGGTGCCTGCACGGCTTTCGCTCCGTCAGGAGCGAGATGTTTATAGCAGCAAAGTCCAAAACCAGGATAGCTCCTTTAGGAGCGAAATGTGGATACCACCGAGACCTTCACATTACGCTCCTAAAGGAGCTTAAGATTTTCTAATAGTGCGGGGGGGCTATAAACATCTCACCCCTGGCGGGGTGAAGAGTCGTCTGGTAAGGGCAATCTAATAACCATGCAACTCCACAATCGCCTTCAACACATCCGCTACCTGCGGCAGGATCGCGTCTTCGAGTTGAGGCGCGTAGCCGACGAAGGTGTCGAGCGCGGCGACGCGGCTGACCGGAGCGTCGAGATGTTCGAATAACTCGTTGCCAATACGCGCCGCGATCTCAGCGCCATAGCCGAACGACAAAGTATCTTCATGGGCGACGATCACGCGAGAAGTTTTCTTTACTGACTCAGCTATCGCGTTCCAGTCGTAAGGACTCAATGAGCGCAGGTCGATTATTTCCACGCTAATGCCCTGCTTATCAGCTTCTTTGGCGGCAACCAGTGAACGTTGCACCAGAGCGCCGTAGGTGATGATCGAAAGGCCGGTCCCCTCGCGCACTTTTTTCGCCTTGCCGAACGGAATCATGAACTCATCGGGTGGGTAGGCGGATTTATTGTAAGCCTGGCGATAGAGGTGTTTGTGTTCCAGGAACAGCACCGGGTCGTCGCAACGGATCGATGTCCGGAGCAATCCATTCGCGTCCAGCGCGTTTGAGGGATAGACAACACGCAGGCCGGGAATCTGGGTAAAGGTCGAAACCCCGGACTGCGAGTGATAGATGGCGCCGCCTTTCAGGTAACCGCCGACGGGAACGCGCATTACCACCGGCGCTGAGAAATCGTTGCCCGAACGCCAACGCATCAGCGCCAGCTCGTTGCGAATCTGGTGAAATGCCGGCCAGATGTAATCAAAGAATTGAATCTCGACCACGGGCTTCAGTCCGCGCGTCGCCATCCCGATGGCCCGGCCGACAATGTTTGCTTCCGCCAAGGGCGAATTGAAGACCCGCGCGCTGCCAAAATTGCGCTGCAGGTTGGCGGTGACTTTGAAGACGCCGCCTTTGCCTTTGACCAGATCGAGGGCCTCTTCGCGCGAGCAGTCGGCGATGTCTTCGCCAAAGACGACGATGCGCGGATCGCGTTTCATCTCTGTATGGAGACAGCGATTAATCAAATCGACCATCGTGCCGGGATTGCCGCTGAGCTCGGCATTCGCTTCGGTGTCGAATTCAGGCGAGGTGGGATCGACCGTCGGCGAATAAACAAAATCAGTGGCGGTTTCCGCGGCGGGTTGCGGACTGGCGAGCGCCAGATCAGCAGCCTCGCTTATTTCCCGATCAATTTCGTCCTTCAGCTGCTGCAACTCGTCCTGGTTGGCGACGCCTTCCTGGACCAGCAGCGACCCGAATCTCTTAATTGGATCGTGCTCGGCGTCGGCAACGCGTTCGGTTTCGGCCCGATAGAGCTTTTCGTCGTCGGACAGCGAGTGGGAATACGGCCTGATTACCTTCGCATGCACGAACGAAGGTCCGCGACCCTTGCGACAATTGTCGACTGCCCGCCGCATCGTCTGGAGCGAGGCCAGCGGATCGGTGCCGTCGCAGCGTTGCCGGTAAAGATTCGGAAACCCAGACACCAGTTTGGAAATATCGCCGCCGGCGGTTTGCACTTCGACCGGGACACTGATGGCGTAACCGTTATCTTCCAGCAGAAAGACGACCGGCAGTTTCAGGTTGCACGCTGTGTTGAGGGCCTCCCAGAACTCGCCCTCGCTGCTGGTGCCGTCACCAAGAGAGACGTAAACAACTTCGTCGTTGCGAAAGTTCTTGACCCGCTTCTTGATTTCTTTGACCAGTTTGGCCCGGTAAGCGGCTTCAGCGCAGCCAACCGCCTGCAAGAGTTGCGTGCCCGTCGGCGATGACTGGGAAACGATGTTGAGTTTTTTGTGTCCCCAGTGCGACGGCATCTGGCGGCCATGCGAGTTGGGATCGGCTTCGGCGCCGACACTTTCCAAAAGCATCTCCAGCGGCGTCATGCCAAGCTGCAGACAGAGAGCGCGATCGCGATAGTACGGATAGAACCAGTCATAGCCGGGCTTCAGACACATTCCCGCGGCCACCAGAATCGCTTCGTGGCCGGCGCCGCTGATCTGAAAGAAGATCCGGTTCTGGCCTTTCATCTGAATTTCTTTGTCATCCAGCCGGCGAGATTGGTACATGACGCGAAAGATCTTGAGCATCTCTTCGCGACCCAGTGAAGGCGCGGGCTGTGGCTGTTTGTTTTTCGCCGGCGCGGGTTTCTTTGGCGGCGCACTGACAGGGCGAATCGCCGCCGGCGCAGGCTTCGGCTCGGGGGCGGCCACAGCTTTGGCGGTGAACGCCTTTTCCGGAAGTTCGCCTTCTGCTTTCTTTACCAGTCTTAGGACTTTGAGATCGCTCATTAGCTTGTCTGAGCCCTCGCTCACGGTCGACCTACTGCCCGCCAGGCGGTGCTCTCACTCGGTTTCCAAAATCGTGCGAAATTCCTCGGCCATGCCCGGATGGCCGTGCGCGTTCGCGACTTCGATACCGCGCTGGTAAAAGGCCTTCGCTTTCTCGGGTTCTTTAGTCCGCTCGTACGCACGCGCCAGCATGCCGTAGGCGTTGCCTTCGTCATCAGCTGCAGCCAGATAACGCTCCAGGGTCGCAATCAGCTTCGCTTCGTCGCCGGCTTTCTCGTACTCTTTCGCCAACCCGAACATCACCATCGTGTTGGCCGGATCGCCGGCGAGCATTTGTTCAAACACTTCGATTCGTGATGCCGCCATGATGTTTCTTACTCCCTTCTCCCTCTGGGAGAAGGGTTGGGGAAGAGGGGCGAAGCTACCTGCGAAGACAGGGCCCTCACCAGCCCTCTCCCAATGGGAGAGGGAGCTACTTCCCACCAATAATCAGTTTTGCGATCGTCTGCAACTGCATATTCGAAGTGCCTTCGTAGATGGCCCCAATCTTCGAATCGCGCCAGTATTTCTCGACCGGATAGTCCTTCACATAGCCATAGCCGCCGTAAAGTTCGATCGCTTTCGAGGTGATACGTTCGGCGGCCCGCGATGAATAAAGCTTGGCCATCGCGGCTTCCTTAACAAAGCTCTGCCCGGTGTCCTTCATGCGCGCGGCGTTGTAAACCATCAACCGCGCGGCTTCCAAGTCCGTGGCCATCTCAGCCAGTTGAAACTGCACGCCCTGGAATTCATTAATGCTCTTGCCAAACTGTTGGCGTTCAGTCGTGTAGGCGAGTGCGCTGTCCAGCGCGCCGCGCGCAATCCCGATCATCTGCGCCCCAATGCCGATGCGACCTTCATTCAGAGTTTCAATCGACGTCTTATAGCCCTTGCCGACTTCACCCAGCACGTTTTCTTTCGGCACTACGCAGTCTTCCAAAATCAGTTCGGTTGTGGACGAGGCGCGAATGCCGAGTTTGTTTTCCTTCTTGCCCACGGAAAAGCCGGCAAAACCCTTTTCCACAATGAACGCCGTGATGCCGCGATAGCCGGCCTCGGGATTTGCGTTCGCAAACAGCACAAAGATCTCGGCTTCCTTGCCGTTGGTGATCCAGAGCTTGCGGCCATTCAGAATAAAATGATCGTCGCTTTCAACCGCGCGGGTTTGCAGAGCGAAAGCGTCGGAACCCGACCCAGCTTCGCTCAGCGCATAAGCGCCCACCTTTTCGGCGGCCAGTTGCGAAAGATACTTTTCTTTTTGTTCGGGTGTGCCCCAGCGAAGCAGCGCATTGTTCACCAGAGTGTTCTGGACGTCGACGAACACGCCGACAGAGGCGTCCACGCGGGAAAGCTCTTCAACTGCCAGGATTGCCTGGAAAAAAGTTCCGCCGGCGCCCCCGTATTCCTCAGGCGTCTCAATTCCCATGAGCCCCAGTTCAAAACACTGCTTGATCAGCGTGGGATCGAGCTGGCCCTCTTCGTCCATCGTTTCGACGCGTTTGCGAATCTCGCCTTCAGCGAACTCGCGGACGCTGGAGCGAAACATTTGCTCGTCCTCAGACAGCGTCGTCAGCGGACGCGCTGACGACGATTCAATTGCGGTTTGACTTTGACTCATACCTGGCGGCCTTACTGATTATGGCTAGATCTTTTTTGAATCGACATCATAATCAACGGGCAGACCAAAAGGCAAAAACGCAAAGAAGAAGCGGGGCCAAACCTCCTTCCTAACCTGAGAGACTCTGACATTGACTTGGTGTTCCACTGAAAGCCTTTCAATCAAGAATCAGCAACTCAAACGGGTGAAGCTCGGGGTCGGGAAGGCGGGCTAGCCCCCCTGCTTTCTCACGCCGCAAGCCAACCACCTGTCGGATTTGTCCGGCACCAAGTCGCCGGGCCGAGTCTCGTCTATCATATTTTCACTCTAAGAAGCTGGCACGGACGTTGCTCTTTGGACATCGTGCGCGCGATGCTTTATTTTGTTTCTTCACGCGAATCTGCCAAAGAATGACCAGAAAATCATCCGACTCAAAGAAGGGTCTGACTCCTCTCGGGATCATCTTCCTCGCGGGCGGTATCGTTCTGTTTGCTTACTTTGTGAAGAAGTCCGGAGTCAGTCAGATTGTCGACGGTATCAAGCGTTTGGGCGCGGGCTTTGTTTTGATTCTGGCGATCTCGTCAGTGCGCCAGATTGTCCGGTCGTTCGCCTGGACGCTGTGCATGGAAGCGCCCTACCGCCTGCGTTTTCTGGATGCCCTTCGGGCGCGTTTGATGGGAGACGCCATCGGCAACATCGTTCCTTTCGCCAGCTTTGTTTTTTCCGAGCCGGCCAAGCCGGCTTTGATTCGCGATCGAGTGCCGTTCATGGCCGGCCTCTCAGCCATTGCCATCGAAAACATCTTTTACAGTTTGTCGGTGGCCGTGTTCATTTTTTCCGGCATGATTGCGCTCTTGTTGAGCTTCAGCCTGCCCAAGGGACTGAGGATCGCCAGCATCGTGACGCTGGTGGTAATTTTAGTCATCATCAGCCTTGGTGTTCTGCTGATCCGCAGACAGGTAAGGTTCGTCAGTGGAATCGCGGGTTTTCTTCACCGCCGCGGACTCGACGCAAAATGGGTCGAGAAAGGCCGCACCCTCGAAGAGCGCATCTATGGATTTTACCAGCGAAATCGCGCTCGCTTTCTGCCGATACTACTGCTGGAATCATGCTTTCATCTCGCCGGAGCCTGCGAGATCTACGTGACCTTAAGCTTTATCAGCCCCCTTCAACCGCCGACGCTCCTAACTGCATTCATTCTTGAATCAGTGAATCGCGTGATTACCGTGGCCTTCAAGTTTGTCCCGCTGCGCATGGGTGTGGACGAGGCCGGCACCGGCAAGGTTTCAAAGGTCTTGCAGTTCGCTGAAGTTACCGGTGTCACCCTGGCGATCGTGCGCAAAGCGCGCGATATCTTTTGGTCGTCGGTGGGCATGGCCTTGCTCGTGCAGCGAGGTCTATCATTGCGCACGGTAGCGCGCGAAGCGGAAGAGGCGCTGGCAGAACAGGCGAGAGCGACGGCACTTCCCACCTTGCCTGCGAAAGAGCCCGGCTAAACCCCCCAGGTTGAAACGGCGTTCTCCGAAGGAGAGTTTTCGAACTTGTCGTCGATAGGTCTTGATTCGCAGGAAGCTGAACACATTTCAGCGCCGGCAACGCGCCGGCGTGCGTCCGCACTCTCTTTGCAGCAAGCCACCATCCTGATAATGGCGGCGATGATTGTGATGGGGTTGGGACTGCGTCTGGCCGGTTTGGGGGCCGTCGGTTTCGCCGAAGACGAGATTCAAAAACTTCAGGCCGTGCGCGCCTACGATCGCGGAGACTTCACGCCTAACGCGGAACATCCGATGATGATGAAGGCGTTGATTGATCTATCCATGCGGGCTGAGCGAACCTGGAATTCAATCTCTCGGCGGCACATCAGCGATGAAGCCGCCTTGCGGTTTCCCAATGTCCTGTTTGGCGCGTTGACGGCGATTCCGCTTTTTTTCTTAACGGCCGCCCTTTTTGACCGCCACACTGGGTTGTGGGCAGCGGCGTTCTGGTCATTCGGGGTCAACGCAATTACTTACAATCGCATCGGCAAAGAAGATTCGCTGATGGTCTTCTTCATGCTCTTCGCTTTCTATTTCTTTATTCGCGCCAAGCAAGTCGACGGTCATGATCTTAAGCGAGTTGTCCGTCTAAGAACTCTCAGTGCGATCAGTTTCGGCTTGATGATGGCCTCAAAATATTTTCCGCATTACCTCGGCTTGAATATGCTCTTTCACCATTACTTCACGGTGCGGAAACGCCGGCCGGACGAGCCGCGCTGGAGGACGCCTTTAAGTTTCTTTATCATCATCGGCATCGCCTTTGTGCTGGCTAATCCCACGATCCTCTTGCCAAAGGTTTGGGAATATCTCAATGCTTACTCAGGCGAGAGACTGCTGACCCACACCGGCTATTTAATGGGCGATCATCTTTTCAAGAACAACTTTTCGCGTTCGCCGTTTTGGGGCACTCCCGTCTATTTCTATTTGTTGTTTCTGGCAATCAAAGTTCCACTTGGCGTTCTGGCGGCAGCGGTGGCAGGCCTTATCGTCAGCCTGCGACGATGGCGTAGTCCGGGTCCGGCCTTTGTCTTGTTTATGCTGTTCTTTTGGGTGGTGCCGTACTCGCTAATCGGCGCCAAATGGCCGCGTTACGTGCTTTCGTTAATGCCCTTCCTTTACATGAGCGCGGCCGTCGGCGCAGTCGCTCTGGTTCGCTGGGCCACGCAGACGCTGGAAAAAGTGAAGGCGGGGCCTTGGGCGCCTAAGTTTGTGACGGCGGCGCTGGTATTGATGCTGGTAGCCGGGCCGGCCTGGACGGCATACGCGGCCGCGCCGCACTTTTCGCTTTACAGCAACGCGCTGGGCGACAGGTACACCGCATATTTCTTTCCCCACGACGAGTTCTACGACGATGGGTTGAGCGAGGCGATTCGCTTTGTAGCGGCCCGCGCCCCGCGCCACGCGTTGATCGTCAGCGAAACACCCGCCGTTGCCGGATATTACTTAGAGAAGTTTGGCCGCCTCGATTTGCAGTCGCGGGTACTCTCGGATTCGCAGTTTACGGTTTCCGACAAAGGGCCCGCTTACTTCATACTGCAGAGAGGTCGCACATATTTCGAGAATCAAAACAAAATGCAGGAGGTGCGCAATCGCTTCGGTTTGGTTTATGCAGGTTGCATAAATGGCCACACCGCCGCGGAGGTTTATGCTACGGCGGCCGGCCGCGACGAGACAGTGATGCCCTGTGGCGACGCGCGTCCATAAATGTTCAAGAACAAATACCTGGCCATCGTCTTCTTCGCGCTGCTCATTTGCTTGCCGGCGGTTTCGGTCCGCACGTCGGCAGATAACGTTGAGACCCAACGCGCGCACGTCGTGATCCTCGGCACCACCGACATGCACGGCCGTGTCTTTCCGATCGATTACTACACCAACAAGTACGACAACGTCGGCATTGCCAAAGTTGCGACTCTGGTAAAGGAAGCCCGCCAGAACGATCCCAATCTGGTGCTGGTCGATTCCGGCGACACGATTCAGGGCACGCCGCTCGAGTATTTTCATAACAAGCGGAACAACACGCCGCCGGATCCAATGATGCTGGCGATGAGCGCGCTTCACTATGACGCGATGACTGTCGGTAATCATGAATACAATTTCGGCTTGAATGTTTTGGAGAAGGCCCGCCGTGAGGCAAAGTTTCCCTGGCTCTCTGCCAACACCTATAACACGCAGGTGAAGGGTGAGCCGTCGAATTACCACACACCTTTCATCATCAAGGAAATAAACGGCGTGAGCATCGGCGTGCTGGGCTTGACCACGCCCGGCATACCCAACTGGGAGAACGTGCCGAACTACGCCGGCCTGGAATTTCGCGAGACGGTGAGCGAAGCAAAGAAGTGGGTCGCCATCCTGCGCGAAAGCAAGGTCGACCTCGTCGTGATCGCGATGCACATGGGAGTGGAAGAAGACTGGCGCACCGGTCTGCCGTTTCCGTCACAAGTGCCAAACGAAAACGCCGCGGTGGCCATAGCCCGCCAGGTCCCGGGAGTCGATGTGATTCTGATGGGCCACACTCATCGCGATGTGCCATCACTGATCGTCAATGGCGTGTTGCTCGCGCAGGCAAATCGTTGGGCGAGCCACCTGGCTCGCGTCGATGTTTATCTGGAGAAGGACGACACCGGCGGGCGCTGGCGAGTTATTGCGAAGGCCTCACGCACAATTCCCGTGACTGAGAAGACCGCCATCGATCCTGAGATCGCTAAACTCGGCGAACCTTACGACAAGGAAACGCAGGACTGGCTGGGCAGAGTCATTGGCGAATCCTCAGAAGAGCTGACCGCCCCTGATTGCCGTTTCAAGGACAGCGCGATTATCGATTTGATTCAACGAGTACAGCTCGAAGCCGGCAAGGCGGATGTTTCAATGGCCGCGTGCTTCAATCCGACCGCGCGCATCCCGAAAGGCCCGGTTACGGTACGCAACATCGCCAGCCTTTATGAATACGAAAACACACTGGTGACAGTGGAATTGACCGGACAGCAGTTGAAAGACGCGCTGGAGATTTCCGCCAAATACTTCCGTGAGTACCAACCGGGAAAGACTCTGGCTGACCAGGTCGATCAGCGCGTCCCCGGATATAACTTTGATATGGCTCAAGGGGTTAGTTACGAGCTCGACCTCACCAGGCCGTTTGGGCAGCGGGTGCAGAATCTGATGTTCAAAGGGCAGCCTCTGTCGCCTACGCAAAAGCTGCGCGTGGTAACGAATAATTATCGAGTAAACGGCGGCGGCGGGTTCACAATGTATAAGAGCGCGCCGGTGGTCTATCGCTCGAGCGAAGAAGTGCGCGAGTTGATCATCGACTGGGTTGAACGCAACCAGAAGATTCCCACTGCGGCGGATAACAACTGGCGAATTGTGGGAGGGCAGTAAATGCCAAATGTGCGTCTAATACCTTGGATGTTGCGCACTGGGTCTATCGGCTGTGTAGTGAATTCTCCAGCCCCATCCTTGCCTAAAGTAGAATTGTAAATCGGGATTGCACATAAGTAGCACATGAGAATTTTTCTGCTAACTGTTGACAGACCGTCCTTATTCCCTTGCCAATTCTTTGCATCCCCTCGATTTTGCACATAAGCAGCACATAAGAATCAGGCCCAAAATGGCACATAACGAGCGTGCTTCTTAGACTTGCTTTCCGGGTCCTCCGGTTTAACCAAATTGGCATCTATAGTATCTCTAATTATCCGGGAGGCTATCGGATAATCTTGTTCGGGAATCTTGAATCGCTCGCGCAACGTTGAGTTCGTCATTCTCTTGTTGGAAACATAGAGAAGAACGCAATGTTGGTAGCACGCTCGCACCTTATCCTTGCGATCCATGTCGGACAGTTTTTGATGACCGAACAGAATAACTCGCGTATGCGTTGAATCCACACGAATGTCTGGTGCGGGTAATTGAAAGGCTTCGGTCTCAGAGACAACCTTATCGAATCCGCTGCCACGCTCTTCGCAAATGCCGAGCCGGCGCATGAGATCAGCGAGTATTTCATTTCGCGAACGCGGTGCATGATCAATGAACCGTAACGGATCGATGAGCGGTAAACCAGGGTTGCTAATCTCCATTCGGTCCTCAAAGATTTCTACCATCGGTCCAGTTCCAGACATTCCGAGGTCTTGGTGAATCATCGCATTTGCCACTAACTCGCGAATCGCACGCTCAGGATACATTCGCACCTCCCGTCGTAGGGCCTGCCCAAGCACTTCGTTGCGTGGAACGTGGTCATTGACATAAGCGACAAGTCCTTCGAATCCTGCAGCGTATCCCTTAACTCCGAGCTTCTCGTGTTCGGTCTCGACGCGATTTGTCCCTTCATAGCGAATAACTCGGAATGCTTTACGAGCTAAAGCTTCGAACTCTGACAGGTGTTTGGCAAACAGAATTGCACCAAGGTTAGTGATATCGAAGGTGTCGCTGCCGCGCGCCACTATCAGTCGATCAACGCACATGCGCTCAAGCACGCCAGCTCGATTAGCAGGAAGGGCCTGTTCGGAGAGTTCAAAGTACTTCGGATAGTCTAGTCGTGCGAGAACATCATCGCCAGGAACGTCTTGGGCGGCTATACCTTTTTCGAAGGACAGTCGTGCTAGTACAAGCCACAGCTCCTTTTCCTTGCCAGGGTGTTCCTTGAGTTTCTTCTTAACGCCGCCGACACGTATCCACTCGGTACCTCTGAATGACACCGGAGATGCCAGGGCTGGCTGAACGCGAAGAAGAACGACGCGCTGGCCCGCGTGCTCGAACTCGTGAAAGCGAAAGTCCACTCGTGGTGACAGGCTGTGGGCCAGCCAGTTTTCTAATTCTTCGTTTCCGATTTTTCGCAATCGCGGGTGAACTGTTGTACCCAAGACCTTGTGAGTGCCGTCCTCGACGCCCCAGACCAAATAGCCGCCTTCCTTTCCATGTAGGGCTGCCGAATTGGATAATGCTGAGAGATATTCGCCAATGTCCTCAGGGTTGTCATTATTATGTTTGAATTCTACCCACTCAGTTTCCTTCGGGAGGGCTAGCAACGATGTAAGCAACTGGTTAAGATTCATCCTACGCGTCTAAGACTGTGCGTAACGCATTCATCAAGCAGCAGCTTCACTATCGAGCAACCTTTCCTTGGACAACTCCAGAACGCCGCTGACCTGTTCGCGAGTCACCGTAGGAAACTGTTCGAGAAACTGCTCAAGTGTTTCGCCGTCTTCGAGGCAATCAAAAAGGTTCTGAATTGGAACCCGAGTGCCGCGGAAGACGGGCGTGCCGCTCATCTTCTTGGGGTTAACTTCGACAAAATCTGTAGCTTTCATGGGTTCACCTCAGGAATAACCGCGCGTCTTTGGAAGAAGAGTGTACTCCGAAACTTGAGCATCTGAATAGCGAATCCCACGCGAGCAGAGATTACTCGCTTGGCTGATCAGGCATCGCGATCACACGGCTGCTATCCCGACTTATCGGGATTCTGATCCAGCGCCGCCAGCAGCTTTTCATGGATTCCGCCAAAGCCGCCATTGGACATGATCGCCACCACGTCGCCCGAGCCAAGCTCGGCACCCAGTTTCCGCACGATCTCATCCACGTCACTGATGGCGAACGCCGGCTTCTTCTGCGCCGCGATCTCTTCAATCAATCTCCGAGTATTGAGGACGTCGCCTTTTTCGACAGCTTTCCCGCTATCGAAGACACCAGCGACGATCACATAGTCCGCGGACTCGAAAGCCTGCGCATACTGCTGTTGGAAAACCGCCAAACGTGACGACCAGGATCGCGGCTCGAACACGGCGACCAGTCGTTGGCCTGGATATCTCGCGCGGAGCGCGATCAGCGTCTCACGTACCGCCGTCGGATGGTGAGCAAAATCATCGATCACGGTGACGCCTTTAATTTCACCGCGCACTTCACAGCGGCGGCGCACGCTCTTGAACGTGGCCATCGCATCGATCATGGCGGCCCGTTCAATCCCCCAGGCGTCAGCGGCGATAATCACTGCCAGACAGTTGCGCACGTTGAAAGCGCCGATCAAGGGCGTGCGAAACTCGGCCCACTCTTTTCCGTCTCGCCAGAGCGAAAAGCGCGTCATGCCTTCAGCGCACTCGATGTCGCGGGCCTGCCAGCGCGCGTCTTCGCAGGTGCCGAAGGTCTCGACTTGAGTAAACAGTTTCTGTCCCATCGACGCGATAACTTCGCGCACCAGCGGACTGTCCCAGCCGGCGATTAACTTGCCGTTGCCCGGCACCGTGTTCATAAAGCGGCGAAAGGCGAGTTTGACTGCATCGACATCTTTGTAAATGTCAGCGTGATCGAATTCGATATTGCCAACGATGCCCAGCTCAGGCAGGTAGTGCATGAACTTCGGTCCCTTGTCGAAGTATGCGGTGTCGTATTCGTCGCCTTCGATAATGAAGTAGTCGCTGTCGGTAACCCGTGAGCTGGCGCCAAAGTTCTGCACTACGCCGCCCACCAGAAACGAAGGATTGAGTCCGCCTTGATCCAATACCCAGGCTGCCAGGCTGGTCGTGGTGGTCTTGCCGTGGGTGCCGGCTACCACCAGCGAACGCCGCCCGCGGATAAACTCTTCCTTCACGACTTCGGGCAGTGAGCGGTAAAGAACTTTTCGCTTGAGCGTCTCTTCGACCTCGGGGTTTCCCCGCGGAATCGCGTTGCCCACGACTACGCAATCGGGCGCCGGACTCACGTGCTCGGCCGCGTAGCCCTGCATCACCTCGATACCCAGAGAGAAGAGCATCGTCGACATGGGCGGGTAGACATTCTCGTCTGAACCGGTGACGCGATGCCCGCGAGCCTGCAGCATCGCGGCCAGTGAAGCCATCGCAGTCCCACAGATTCCGATCAGGTGATAGTGCATGCTGGCGTTAGTTTTTAGAGAGATTTACCTGCCGGGTAAGACGATCAGGCTCGCCTAAGGCAAAGTGTCCTGGCTCTTGAAAATATTATCGCCGTCTCGCTGTCCCAGATGCTGCGCAAAATAATCGACTGTGCGCTGCAGGCCTTCGCGCAAAGGAATCTTTGGCGACCACCCGAGCAACTCCTCAGCGCGCTTGCTGTCGGGCCGGCGCTGCTGGGGATCGTCCTGCGGGAGTGGCAGGTGCTCGATTTGGATCGGCACGTTGCAGGCGTGCGCCACTTCATTAGCCAATTCCTTGATCGTGAACTCGCCCGCGTTACCGAGGTTAACCGGATCGTGAACGGCCTCAACGTTCATCAAGCGAATCATCCCTTCGATCAGATCATCTACGTAGCAGAATGATCGGGTCTGTTCGCCGGTGCCGTAAATCGTAATTTTGTCGCCGCGCAATGCCTGCACGATAAAGTTTGAAACCACGCGTCCATCGTTCTCGAGCATTCTGGGCCCGTAAGTGTTAAAGATGCGCGCAATCCGCGTGTCCACGCGGTTCTGCCGGTGATAATCCATCATCAGGGTTTCCGCCAGGCGCTTGCCTTCGTCATAACACGAGCGCACTCCTACTGAATTAACGTTACCCCAGTACTCTTCCGGCTGCGGATGCACTTGCGGGTTACCGTAAACTTCGGAAGTCGATGCCTGGAGGATGCGCGCCCGCACTCGCTTGGCGAGTCCCAGCATGTTGATCGTGCCGATGACACACGTCTTGACCGTCTTAACCGGGTTGTACTGATAATGAATGGGCGATGCTGGACAGGCCAGATTATAAATCTGATCCACTTCGAGCAGGATTGGCTCGATCACATCGTGACGCAGAAGCTCGAACCGAGGATTACTCAGCAGATGAGCAATGTTCTCCCGGCGCCCCGTGAAAAAATTGTCGAGACAGATTACTTCGTTCTCCGCAGCCAGCAGGCGTTCGCAAAGGTGCGAGCCGAGAAAACCTGCTCCGCCGGTCACCAGGATTCTTAAGTTGTTGGGGGACGGAATCGTCATGGTTTAGCTTTCGGGGCGCGTCAGGTCACAGCGTAGCCAAACTGGCGCGCGGCAATTTTTCGAACATTTCCTTAAGAAAACTATCGAGTCCCTGTCGTGGAGCCCAACCCAATTCCACTCGCGCCCGAGCGGGATCGACTTGAATAGTAAGCGGCTCTGCCGTTCTTACCAGGTTGGGATCGACCATCACGGCGGGCTTTCCGCTGGATCGAAAGTGAGCGCGCCAGGCGGCGACATCTTTACCCTCGATTTCCCAATCCAGTTCGAAGCCACCGATTGTAAATGCGCAATCCACCAACTCCCAAACGGCATGTGTCTTTCCGGTGGCCAGCACGTAATCCCGGTAATTCGCGGCGACATCGGCTTCCACTTTTCCCGTCTGGGCGGCGCGAACCTCGATCTGTCGCAGAATTCTGCACATGCCTTCTACATAGTCTGGCGCAAATCCCCAATCGCGCTCGACCTTGAGATTGCCCATCATCAGCGGCGGCGATTGCGCGAGTTCGCCGGGTGAACAATTCATCAGGTTCAGCACGTGTTCCACAACTTTACGCGAAATAAAAGTCTCAGGACGGCGGTGTGACTCGTGATTTGAGAGTATTCCGCTGGCGATCCGCAACCCATAAAATTCCCGATACGAATGACAGAGCAGATGCGCAGCCGCCTTGGCGCTGGCATAGGGACTCTGCGGATTCAGCGCTGAGTTCTCGTTGTAAACTTCAAATCCTTCGGGAGACGTGCCGAACATGTCCGTGGACGAAGCTTGATAGAATCGCGAGTCAGGACTCTTACAGCGCACGCATTCAAGCAGAGAAGCGACGAAGTCTGCATTAATTAGCCAGGACAAAAGCGGCTCTCTGAACGAGCGAGAAACACTCGATTGGCCGCTGAGGTTATAAATCTCAGTGCACCGTTCACGCGCGATCAAATCAAAGAGCCTTCGCGGATCGGATAGTTCGACGACGTGAACTTCGAGCAGTTTCTTTCCCTGCTCGGATTCGCGAAGCTCGATGAGTGACTCAGGCCGACGCACAATCGCATGCACCATCCAATGGTCGCTGAGCAGGCGCTCAGTCAGGAAATAGCCGTCCTGCCCAGACGCTCCGATCACCATCGCTGTCGCGTGACTCGTGGGATCTTTCATACGAAATTCAAAACGCTCGCCCGCAACTGCTCACGTGACTTGCGTCCTGGCGCGGCTGAGTCATTCCGTCGAGGGCTCCCAGGACTTTAAGGCTGGCGAACAGGCGTGACTAAGTTAAGTGCCATCTTTTGAACTTACCGGGGATAGGACCACGCCTCAGTGCAGAACGTCAGGGCCTTTTCGAAGCGAGAAACCGAATGTACCTCTCACCATAAGGATCATCGTTTGGCTCGTCCAACATGACATTTACGTCGTAGTCGCGATCGCGGAAAAAATCGATCAGATCCACGTTGCTAAAGTGATAGGCGTATTCGTTCACAGCGTTATTATAACTATTACCAATTTCGATCTTTTTGACCAGAAATCTGCGCCCTTCAAATTCGAGGACGTCGCGCTGGTCACTGGCGGTCGCCGGACCGGTGCAATACCCTCCGATAAAAATGTTATCCGACAACGACATTAGGTTTTCAAAAAACAGGAAGGGCGCAAGACTGTGATAGTAGACGCCGTGAGCGAACGCCAGATCAAACCTGCCGTATTTATTTCCATCTGCGTTATGAAAATCATCCATGATTAGCGTTACGTTGTCCCACCCAAAGCAATAACGCGCAATCAAAGTTTTGATAAAGCTGATAGCACGCGCTTCTATACACGTAACACTCTCAACCCCCATGTTAACGAGGGCGGCGGTCTGCGCACCTTCCATTGGGCCGAATTCAATCACACGTTTGCCCGCCAGGGAGATTGCCTGATCCAACTCGCCGAAGAATTCGCCAAAAAAGTCGTTGCCGGTGTAATAAGACCCGAGCTCTTCCAGTGTCTCGACCGAATATTGCAAAGAAGATTGGCCTTGTTGGATTGTCGAAAACGGGAGGGCCAACTCCTGGATGCCCACTACGTTGCTGCCGTAGCGTTCCTTCAAGCCTTTAATTATCCGCCACTGCTCCTCGTTCACGGGAACTTTGCAAACAATGATGTGTGCGTTGGTCGAGACCTCCCCCAGGTCAGGGCCGTTCTGCCAGGACCATTCGATTCCCTTGATGTCAGTCCAGCCGTGGCTGGTGAAGCCCGAACGCAGGAACTCGATCTCTTCAGAACTTCCCAGAATTACCAGCGGGCGCTCCGGCGAGCGGAGGCGAAAAGGAATCATCTCGCGGAAAACGGGCCGGTCCCAAATCCTGGGAACTACCAGATTACCTTCAACCAGTTCTATTCTTCCTGGTTCGCTGCTTTTTCTTTGAATGTCGAGTCCGACAGTATTAAACGATTTCTTGATAACACTCTTGACCAGCTGCTTCATATACCGGCCTTCCTAATTATGAAAGTATTGATCATCTTTTAGCACTCAACCCTGATGCTTACGTTTTAGTTGCGTTCTCGGAAATTTCCTTGTCTCGCCTGGCCAGAATCATATCGTGATCGACCATCAAACGCACCAGCTCTTCAAAACCGACTTTCGGTTCCCACCCAAGTTCCCGGCGCGCCTTGCTCGAGTCTCCCTGAAGATAGTCGACTTCACTGGGCCGGTAATACCAGGGATCGATTTCCACGTACTTCTGCCACTCAAGGTCAAGATAACCGAAGGCCCGCTCAACAAACTCTCTCACTGAGTGCGTCTCGCCTGTCGCGATGACATAGTCGCCACACTGCTCAGCCTGCATCATCATCCACATTGCTTCCACATAATCCCTGGCGTATCCCCAATCACGCTTGGCGTCGAGATTGCCAAGATAAAGTTTGTCCTGGAGACCTAACTTGATGCGTGTGGCCGCGCGCGTGATTTTGCGGGTCACAAAAGTCTCGCCGCGCCGCTCCGACTCGTGATTGAACAAAATGCCGTTGCAGGCAAACAGATTGTAAGACTCGCGATAGTTGATCGTGCTGTGGTAGGCGAAAACCTTGGCGCAGGCATAAGGCGAGCGTGGATAAAAAGGCGTTTTTTCATTTTGCGGCGCGTCTGACGCCTGGCCGAACATCTCTGAAGATGAGGCCTGGTAAAACTTGGGCTTGATGCCGGCTTCTCGAATCGCTTCCAGGATCCGAATTGCACCCACGGCGGTTACTTCGGCCGTATATTCCGGCACATCAAAGCTCACTCGCACATGCGACTGGGCCCCGAGGTTGTAAATCTCATCCGGCTGTATCTGTCGCAACACCGTGTTCAGCGAACTCGAGTCGTTGAGATCGGCGTGGACCAGAAACAGGCGCGTCGAAGGTTCGTGCGGATCCTGATAAAGGTGATCGATGCGTTGCGTATTAAAGGACGAGGAGCGACGAATAATACCGTGAACTTCATAGCCTTTTTCCAATAGCAACTCAGCCAGGAACGAACCGTCCTGGCCGGTAATGCCGGTGATTAATGCTTTTTTGGTCATTTGATTAGTGCGCCACTCGAGATGGAACGCGGAAAATCATGATATAGGTTCAGACAAACTATTCACAGCCGACCCATGACCGGCCTTGCTATCTGGTCCAGCAGCGCCGGATGTTTTCAAACTCATCGAGCAAAGCGAAGACACCTCTGACGAAATGACTTCCCGTACGTTCGCGGGCCCGCTCGCGCCCGCGCTGAATTAACGATTCACAGAAACCTGAATCATCGCTGAGACGCTTGATCGCCTGCGCGATCTCTTCGACGTTCGTTGGCTCAACCAGTAGCGCGGCATCGCCAAGCTGTTCTGACGAACCGGCGACATTCGCGGCAATGACCGGACACCCCAATCCAAAAGCTTCGAGCGGCGGCAAGTTCTCCGGACCAAAAAAACTTAAGTACGTCAAAGCCAGAGCATTTCGATAAAGGGCTATCAACTCACCTTGAGTGACAAACCCGAGGAAGTGAACCTGCTCGTTCAAACCAAGACTGTTCGTCATTTGCCGGATATAGTCCTGGTTGCCCTTATCCGAACCAACCAAGACCACGCTTAATTTGAGTCCGTGCTGTTCGCGCAATCGCGTTACCGCCAACAACAGATTGGCGTGATTCTTATGCGGCCAAAACTGAGCTGGGTAAAACAAATAGCCGGCCGAAAGGCCGTGCCTTGCCAGTACCTGGGCGCCGTCATCGGCCGGCGGATTGAGTGCGAATCGCGGAGTTGGATGAGGCAGGATTCGGATGTGTTCGGCCGGCACATCATAAAAGCGTTCGATCTCGGCGCGACCCGCTTCAGTTCCGGCAATGATCATCGTGGCCCTGCGGAGAAAGCTGGAATAAAACTCTTCGCGATGGTCCCATTGGCCGCCGGCGCTCACCTCGGGGAACCACGGCTGCAGCCGGTGTTGCAGATCCCACACGACGGCGCAGTACGGAGTGTCGATTTGAAGGGCTTCGGCGCCCACGAACCAGACGAATTCAAGACCGCTCTCGTGCGCGACCTGCTCCAATCTATTTTTCAGTTTTTGACCTTTACCAAACGCGGCCAGGCCTCGGGTGGCCCTCGCACCCAGACGTTGCGGGATGGTCCCGGGAAAAGCCACGGCTTCGATCGACGTCGACCGCAAAGCCTCACGAAGTTTTTCCGGATGATGACAAACGACGGTGAAGGTGTGACGGCTCTCTCCGGCCAATTCCAGCAATGACTGAAAAATATCGGCCTGGATCGTGTAGCCCCCGCCAACATCCGGCGAGAACTCTTCAAGAAATACACCGACTTTCATTTATCCGAAAATGCCTCAGTTGGTTTACTGACCGCGACGCGCGACCGCTACTACATGCCATGTCTCTTCAGTGATCGTTTCGTCATCGCTGAACCCGGCAAACCATTTCACCGGAACGAACCCCGAACTGGTCAGCCAATAGCTCATCTCCTGGACCAGGAAATAACGGTTCACCTGAGTTTCAACCAGGGAATCATAAGTGCCATCGCGGTTCAGCTCGTAAATAGTGTAGGTGACCTGACTCAATTGCGCGGCACAGTCCAGGCTGGTCTCAGATATTCTCAGGACGGTCCCGCGCTCAGTATCCCAGCGCCGAACTCTTACCGGGTCATAATTTCTGAGCATGGCCGCGGCGTGCCAAAACTCAAAGATGAACAGGCCGTCCGGTCGTAAATGGCGGTGCACGCCTTTCAGCACGCGGCCGATTCGTTCGTTTGTGGCCACATAGCCGATTGAATCAAAGAGACAGATGGCCGCGTCGAAAGGTCCTTCGGCAACGGACAGCTCCGTCATGTCCTGGGCTCGAAAATCGACATTTGCGGAAGCTCGCTCGGCTTTCTTCCTGGCCATGGCCAACATGTCTTCCGAATAATCAGTGGCCACGATGTGATAATCGTACTTGGCGAGTTCGAGCGCATGCGAACCGCTGCCGCAAGCCAATTCGAGCAGCCGAACCACCGGGCCGTTGCTGTAGTTCTGAAGGCACCGGTGCACAAACTGGGCCTCTTCTGCGTAGGGTTTCCCCGCATAGAAGAGATCGTACAACTGCGCATGGCGACCGATGTAGGAACTCATCTCAAGGAACTTTTCTTCGCCAGAAAACCGATGTCTCTGACCGTTACCGGCCGGCTGCCGATCGTGAGCACTCGATCGTCGCTTTCATCAAACCAATAAAGCAGTTCGCCGGCAGCCGAGACCGTCTGCGAAACAGATTCCAGTCCGGCGATGGTCAATGGCTGGCTGGATTTGCCGTCAATCGCCGCACCCTCGAGTTTCCCCGGCCCATGGGCCGAAATATCCGTCTCTTGCCTGGTAAAGATGGGCTGCGCAATCGCTGCGTTCGCGCCCACGGCTACCACTGTCCTTGTAACATAGACGTAGGAAAAACCAAGTTCGAGCAGATCGCGCAACAACTGCAAGGGATTGCTCGCATACTGTAGCACTCCCTGTGCAATTGCGAGGTCCCGCCGCCCGAGCACAGATGTCGCCGACGTCAGATCACTGTGAAACGAGAGCTGATCTTCTTTCGCGAACTTGTTGCCGGCGGCGGCCATGGCCGGCGTCTCGGTAATCGACCAGCGCGCGATTCGCTCGGGCAAAAGATTCTTCACCTCGAAGTAACCGGCGCCGCACGCGCCACCGACTTCCAGCACTTCCAGCGGGTGATCGGGTTGAACATGAGAAAGGACAAACAGGATCTGCGCGGTTTGGCGGTTGGTGATCTTTCTTGAGGCGCTCGCCGCCAGCGTCTCGCGGTACCGGCGGGTCTTCTGAGCAACGACGTCAATCAGCCGCGGGTCCTCGTAAGAATCCGAATCTCTGAGCGCGCTCTCAAAGCTGTCGTACTCCTTCAGTGCCGGCTCGGCATGGCGGCGCGCGAGCGCCGATGCGACTGAAGACATTGCCTTATTAAGTTTCATTTTGGGCCAGCTTCAACGAGAGATCGGGGTCGCGGCATCGGCTCAGCATTTCTGCGAACGGTCAAACGGTCGCCGCATGCCGGCCATGGCTGAACGCCATCCGAATGCTGCCGGCTATTTTTGTGAGCGTCTCTTCTGAGAGCGTGAAGGTCGAAGGAAGGTAAAGCCCCGTTTCCCACAAGCGATCGGCAACCGGACAAGGAACCTCGCGAAAGCCCTCGCGCGAACGCAGGCATGGTTGCTGGTTCATGGGACAGAAAAACGTGCGCGTGTCGATGCCGTCTTTGCTCAGCCAGCTCATCAGTTCGTCCCGGGACATTCCGAACTCGGGTTGCACGGTTACCGCATACATCCAGTAAACGTTACGCGCCCAATCGGCTTCGTAGGGAAGTTGTAAACCTTCGATGCCACTCAGCAGATCGTGATACGTCTTTGCGACTCGCCGCTTTTCAGAAATGATCTTCTCAATCTTGCGAAATTGAGCCAGGCCCATGGCCGCTTGATAACCGGTCATGCGAAAGTTGTAACCCGCCTCTTCGTGCCGGAAGCGCGGTTTGGTAAAAGCCAGGTTGCGTAATAAGCGCAACCGCTCAGCCAGGGCGTCGTCGTTCGTCGTCACCATACCGCCTTCGCCGGTAGTGATCACCTTGTTGGCGTAAAAGCTAAAGCACGCCATTGCACCAAAGCTTCCGGTCATGCGGCCACGGCAGGTGGCGCCGTGCGACTCGGCGCAATCTTCAATCACCAAAAGATTATGCCGGCGGGCAATTTCCATCAGCTTATCCATATCGACAGGATGGCCGAACAAGTGGACCGGAATTATGGCCCTGGTTCTGGGCGTGATGAGGGGCTCGATCAAATCGAGGTTGAGATTCCAGGTGATGTCTTCTGAGTCAACCGGGACGGGGACCGCTCCGTTGTGAATCACACCCAGCGCTGTGGCGATGTTGGTGCTGCTGCTCACCAGCACTTCATCCCCTGACCCGATGCCCGCAGCCGCGACGGCCAGATGCAGGGCCGTGCTACCACTGCTGACGGCCACGCCGTGTTTGCAACCAACGTACTCGGCAAACTCGGCTTCGAATTGGGTGATGGCTTTCCCGAAAGTCCCGGAAATCTCGCCGCGGCGCAAAGCGGCGACCACAGCTTCGATTTCTTCTTCGCCTATGACTGGCTCAAAGACTTCGATCATGATCGCACCTCGACATTAATCTTGTCGTTCTCAGTTCCCAGGAACGGACCCTGCTTGACGCTGATACATTGCATGTCTTCGATTACGCGGACGGCATGCACGCCGTGAATAAGCACAATTGCGTCGCCCGGGTTCATGACGATTTCGCGCAGCAGATCGCCGGCGTCACTGTAGAGCTGCACGGCCACGACCCCGCGCTGGACCACGAACATTTGCTGCAAGTCATCGATGGTTCGAGAGACCGGCTTGTGGTAATGCGGGGGCTCGCGAAATCCCGCTTTGTGGGCCAGCAATCCGAATTGAAAAGACGAGTCGGCCGGCGAGAAAAAAGTGGTTTCCTCAACCTGCATGTCGGCCCAGATGATCTCGGCATACTTCACGCCATTGTATTCCACCGACTCGATGCGGCTGGTTTGATTTGGCGCTGGTTCAGTGCTCATGGTTTTCAGAAGGATCTCCCTCGCTGCTATTTGCGTAACTCAAGGCAAGCAAGGCCGCGCTCGCCCGCCGGATAATCATCCGGATACTCTAAATCAGACTTCGGATCGTTGTACTTGCTCGCGTGAATATCGAAAAACTGGCAGTCGGCACAAGCACCCCGGTTACTCAACGTCCAGCCATCCGGTTCGTACTTGAAAATTGTTTCGCGCGATTGCGCCGTGCCAAAACCGTCGACGAGCTTATCCACCAAAGCCGCGTCAAACTGCTGAAACCAACCATGGTTTTCGTAGCGACCAAAGGGAAAAGTAATATACAGCGTGCCGCCCGGTTTCAGCACGCGCTTCAGCTCTTTCACCGCCATCAGGAATTCAGTAGTATCGCCACGTTTCGCGATGTCGGCGTCCCCGGCATACATCGAATTATCCATTCCGATGTGTTCGATCGTGGAAATGCAGGCGACTGAGTCAAACCGTTCGTCGCGAAAATCGAGATCGCGCAGATCGCCGAAGACGTAGGACACTCCCAGTTGCCAGAATGCCTGGCCTTCGGGCGCCAGAGTTACAATCGTTACTCGCTTGTCTTTAAGCGGCGCTGATTCGAGCACGAATCCATAGTTGAGCGCCGACCCGGCGTCGAGAAACAATCCCGTCTTATCTTTCAGCCGGGACAGGACCCAGGGAATCTCGATCACTCTCGCGTCCAGGCGGAAGCCATACTTTTCCGGCAGCGGCCGCTTCTCGCTGAAGATCTCAGCGAGTGAAGAATCGTTAATCGATTTTTCGAGGTATTCTTCCCGAAATTCCGAGTAGCCAACGCCCCACGGCCGCCGATCGGATTTGAGATAAGCCGCCAAGCGCCTGCGCTTCAGCTGAGCCCAGGCAAGTTTCTCCGCTTTCCCTTTTAGCCGCGCGGCGGCAAAAAATACGCTGGACATCGATATTTCTCAGGCGCCTTTCCCGAGGACGTGAGCGAACCTCATCATCCGGCCCGTCTGATCGATTGCCGGGCTTGTCGATCGTCGTAATAGGGTTCCAGAATGCTGACTAATTCCTGCATACGCCGTTCAATGGTGTGGTCTTTCAAGGTACGTCGTTGGCCGGCCGCGGCAATCGCGGCCCGCTCTTCTTCATGCGCCAGATAGTAAGAAATCTTCTCGGCGCACTCTGCGGCGGACTTATAGGCGACAACTTCACGGCCTACGTCGAACAACTCAGGTAAATTCGATTTCCAATCGGTTAGCAGCAAAGTGCCAACGCCTGTGGCTTCGTACAGACGGATATTAGCGGCGCTGTTTTCCGCAATATCGATGTGCATATTGACGGCGATGCGGGACCGTTGGAGCATCCGATACATCTCGTAGCCCCAAAGTGGCGGCTGAATCTTTGACCGTAATGGTGAATCTGCCGGAAGACTATCCCCGCAATAACCAAAGCAGGAGATCGGCACGCGGCGAGCCAGCTCCTCCAACATCGCCGTTCGTTTACTATGGAGAGAACCAACCGTGCCTAAAAAGACGGCGTCAAATTGCGGCCCCCCGCCGTTCAATTTGTTCAAGATGGCTGAATCGAAACCTAGTCGAAACAGTTCGCTTTTCAAACCAGCGCGACGAAACTTATCCACAAACACAGGGGCGCAACTCAGGATCAAATCGTAGACACTCAAATCAAAATCATCCGGAATCGGATAACCAATTTCGCCGACCAGTAAGCGGTTCTTTGTTCTTAACTTCTTGAGAAAGGCCGGAGAGAACGGCAGGACATCGGCGAAGATAATGACTTCCGGATCGAAGTTCTCGACCTGCGCCGCGATCACCGTCTGTTCCCAGGACTCGAGATTCAGGCCCTTTCGGAAACCAAGTCTCCAGCGCACGCTGCGATAGCCACGACGAGCCAGGTGCTGTAAGCCGGAAGTTCCGACCTCGACTCCGTGCTCCGCGGCCCAACCGCGCTGTAAGGCGGCGCCGTTGACGATAAACTGGTCCGCCTCATGTCCCAGTTTCCTGAGGTTGGCTGGAAACGAATTGCCCCGGCCGAATCCATAGTCATAAACCGTCTGCAGTTGTTTGTCATAGGGCTGTCCATCGAGACCCGGATTGTTTTCATAAACGGCTCCCAGCGGCTCGGGATAATAAGTGTCAAGGATCAGTATTCGCATTATGTCAGCCGGCACCCAGGAGTTCGATCACGCGGACGCAATCGACTGCTTCTGGGCCACAATCAAGTTCCAACCAAAGAATCCTCTTAAATGTTTCTTGAGTAGCATGTCGGCCACGTTTACTTCTTCCATTAGCCACTCCGGACAGAATCTTTGCTCCCAACGAGCGGCGTCATAATCAAAGCCGCCTCGGAAAGACAGGAGCTGAATCACCGGCGCCACAAAAGTGCGCAGCGGCAGGCAGAGCAGCCCGTTCCACCAATCATTCACAAAGTGTCCAAGGGTCATGTCATGTTCCAGGATTGCGAACCCGTGTTCCTTGAAGAATGTGTCCCACTCCTCTGGCGATTTGAATTGTATATGTGGGACGCCGGGTTCCAGCGCTAAGCCCTTTTTCCTCGTCTTCCGCAGGCTGTGCTTGAAATATCTCTCAAATAGACTTCGTCGATTGGGAACGATGGTAAACAGCAAGCCACCATCGCCAAGCAAGTGATTGAGCGCGCGCACGTACACTTCGGGCTCAGGCAGATGCTCGATTACATCGAAAGCGATTACCAGCTGTACCGGACGATCCTGTTTCTCAAGATCGCTCAGGTCACCGGCGACGATCTTCGGGCTGGCTGAAAGCTCAGACCAATTGTACGAGTCGAAGTACCGCCGCATCACCGTCTCGTTCAAGTCGAACGAGACTACAGAAAAGCCCTGCTGAATCAATTCGTAAGAATCTCGCAGGGAACCGGCGCCAAAATCCAAAGCCGCCGGCTTATCAAGCTTTCGTCGCAGGCCTTCCATCCGTTCGGCGAACAATGTCCAGCGATAGCGCACGCCGCGGGTGTTGCAGCCAAACAGCTTTGAGACATCCTGCCGCCGGTCGAAGATCAATGGGACTTCATCGGCCTGGCCGCCGGCAACTTCATCAGCTCGAAACCGCACGGCTTCTGCGGCAGCAGAACTCGCTTCAACTTCCGGAGCGTATCGCTTTCGCAATCCCAGCACCTTAGCCAGGATGATGAATGGCGCGAACAGCAGGACCAGCGCCAGCCAGGTCAGGCAAACTCCAATCAGAACCAGGAGCGCCCAAACCAGTCTCAACAGGAAACCAAACAGTTTTAGTGGACTGCGACTGATCCTGGTGGTGATGGCGTGTTGGGGTGTCATCCTAACGCAGCGGTGACTTTCGAGCATGCCTTCGACCCCGGTTTCACGCGCCGGCATAGACTCCGGCCAGCGCGCTGCAAACCGAATCGATGTGCGCCTCGGTCAGCTCGGGATACATCGGCAGGCTCACCACTTCCTTCGCGACCTTTTCGGTTACCGGCAGCGTGCCGCGGGGTATGGCCATGTGTTCATATGCGGGCTGAACGTGCAGAGGTACGGGATAGTGAACGCCGGTGGCAACGCCTTCGCTTTTCAATTGAAGCTGCAAACGCTCACGCTCAGCCGTGCGCACGACGAAGAGGTGCCAGACCGGGTGCGCACTTTCGTGCACTACCGGCAAAACCAGGTCGGGAAAAGTGAGCCGTTCCATGTAGTAATCGGCGAGCCGGCGGCGGCTTTCGTTCCATTCGTCAAGGTGCCGCAGCTTCACGCGCAGAATCGCAGCCTGCAATCCATCCAGACGGCTGTTAACGCCTTCTATCTTGTGCGTGTATTTCTCCAGCCGGCCGTGATTGGCCAGCATTCGAATCCGTTCGATCAAATCTTCGTCCTGACTGACGACTGCCCCCGCATCGCCAAAAGCGCCGAGGTTCTTGCCCGGATAAAAACTGAAAGTACCGGCGTCGCCGATCGAGCCGGCCCGCCGGCCGCGCCATCTGGCGCCGTGGGCCTGGGCCGCGTCTTCAATCACTTTCAGCCCGTGCCGTTCCGCGATTTCCATAATCGCATCCATGTCACACGGCTGCCCGTACAGGTGCACCGGCACGATCGCCCTGGTGCGCGGCGTAATCGCCTTTTCCACCATGGCCGGATCCATCAACATCGTGTCTTCGGTGATGTCCACGAACACCGGCGTGGCGCCGGTCGCGGAAATCGCTTCCGAAGTGGCGATGAACGTATGCGCTACGGTAATCACTTCGTCGCCGGCGCCGATCCCCATCGCCCTTAACGTCAGATAAATGGCGTCGGTGCCATTGCCCACACCGACGCAGGCTTTAGCTTCGCAGTAAGCGGCAAACTCGGTTTCGAACTTGCGGACTTCTTCGCCCCCGACAAAAGCACTGCTGGTGATAATATTTTCTATCGCCGCATCAATCTCCGGCTTAATTGTTTGATATTGGTCGAAAAGTCCGACCAGCGGAATGTTATTCATCCTTCTCCTTAACCTGACACTTTCTTCGCTCGAATTACCAACCTGCCGCCAAAATACTTAACCGGGAACAGGCCCGACAGCCCTTCGACGAAACGGACCATACTGCTGGTGGCGCCAGAGAGATTCTCAGCGAACAGCTCAGGCTGGCCCATCAGCGCCCCGTAAAAGTACTCGATCTGCAAACCGTTCTTCTTCAATTCGCGCGACAGGGCAATCGCGTTCTGGAATCTTCCCTTCGTGGGATTCACAAATTTATGCTGATAGAACTTCTTCAAACCGTATATTGAATATCGGTTGTAAGTCAAAAGCACGAGGTCGCCGTTGGGCTTCAGGATGCGGGCGAATTCCGCGACTGATTCTCGCCAATCATAAACGTGCTGCAAGACGCGGGAACAGATGACTAAATCAAAGGATTCGTCTTCGATTTCAATGCGTGAGGCCTCCTGGCACTGCTTAGTCGCGAAGGGAATCTGTAGCTCGCCGGCGGCCCTGGCCGCGGCCTCTAATTGTTCAGACGAAATGTCCATCCCGGTCACATGCGCCGCGTGCGGAGCGTAGATGGGCAGCAACCGGCCGTTGCCAATGCCGACGTCGAGGGCCTTTTCGTAAGTCCGGCCTTTCAGGGCCCGGGCCAGCGCGGCCTTCTCGAGCGCATCAATGACCTGGCCGCGGGCAGGCTTGAACCAGCTCCCGTAGTTTGTCGCATCCCAGGTCTGCCGTTTCTGCCTGGCAAATTCTTCACGATCGAATTGCACGTCCTCAGCCATTCCATTCTCCAAAGTAAGCCTTGAGTGTCTCTTTATCGTCGGGTCTGATCAGTAGTTCAGGTAATCTCTGTGGCGCCACAAAATCCATCCCCTGGCCTTCATTCAGTGACAACTCGGCGAGGGAAGCTTTGATCTCACCGACAAAAGCGAACTCGCGTTTGTTGTTTTGCACAAACTCGCGAAAGAGCCCGAGGTTTTCGATATTGTAACCTGTCTCTTCCAAAATCTCTCTCCCGGCGGCGGCGTAAGGCGCTTCTCCGTCTTCGATACTTCCGCCAAACAGCGCCCAGTGCCCCGGATAACGAATGTTGGGGTTGTCATCGCGGTGCTGGAGCAGCACCTCGCCGGTCGAGTTCATCAGGATAGCGCTCACGCCCTGGCCGGCCGTGTCTTTCAGTTGCTGCTGAAGCGATTTGTAAGAGCTGACATCCGCCGGCTCGGAAAGGTCGTAGCGCATCCCCCGCAACAGATAAATCAAGGACTGGTTACCGGCGGCCAGCAGCGAGATATATTCTTCAAACTTGTGTTCGACGGTAAGGTTGTCAAACGAGGGCAGCGAGCGCAGAGCTTCGTAAGCGAAAAAGGTGCATCCGGTAGAGTTCATTGCCAGACCCTGCTCGCGATCGTTGAGACGGTTGTATTCATAAAGATGAGGCGCGATGTTTCGTAATCCGCCGGTGAAATACTTTGCGCGATCACGCTGGTTCGTGGGATTGACCGTGGCCACCATCAAAAAGCGCGGTCGACTGGCTTGATAGCAACGCTTTGCTTCACTCAAGTCCTCCGGGTCGCTGTAGATATTGTCGGGACAGAGGACGACAAAATCTCCCGTGATCTGATCGCCGGCGCAGGCGATTGCGTGCGCCAGGCCCAGCTGCTGCTCCTGGAAAGCAAATTCAATTGGGACACCAAAGTCGCGGGCGCTCAAAAAGTCGCGCACCATCTCACCGCGATAGCCAGTGACTACAACTATCTTTGCCACCCCGATTGCTTTCAGGGATTCAATCGCTTGGGCGATGAGAGTCTGACCTTCTAACTCGATGAGAGCTTTGGGCAGTTCACTGGTGAGCCCGGCCATGCGAGTGCCGCGGCCGGCCGCAGGAATAATTCCGATTAACTCTGATTTCATCCAACACAGTCTCTAATCCGTAAGATTCTGGGGCGTCGATAACCATCAAGGCGCAGACGCAGCGCCGGCCACGTCGTCCAGGCGCGTCTCTTTCCCTGTTCGCAGCGCTGTCTGCGTCGCTTCCAATACCGCGACTACATCCCGAGCATGCCGCGGCCCGGTCAGCGGCGTCTCTCCATTTCTAAGGCAGTCAAGGAAGTGAGCAGCTTCGCTTTTCAAAGGCTCCTGAAATGAAATCCGCGGCAACCAAACATCGCCGGTGCGATGGACTAATTGATAATTGACCTGATCATAATCCATTCGCTCGCCGATTTTGGGCACGCGGTCCACACCCTTATCAAAGACCATAATCTTGTCGTCGCCGACGTCGTCATAGATGACCATCTTGCGGCTGCCCACAAAAGTCATCTTGCGCACCTTGCCGGGATCAAGCCAACTCACATGAATGTGCGCGCTCACTCCACTCGCCCACTTCAGGGTGGCGAAGACCACATCCTCGATTCCGGGTTGAATGTAACTAACTCCCACCGCGGAAACTGAAACCGGCAATTCGTCTTTCATCAAATAGAGGAGAATGCTCACATCGTGCGGCGCGAGGTTCCACCAGGCGTTTACATCCGTACGAACCTGGCCCAGATTCAGGCGCTGGCTATAGATGTAATAGACCTGGCCCAGCTCGCCTTCGTCCAGCAACTTCTTCGCATAACGCACCGCGGCGTTGTAGAGAAACGTGTGACCCGCCATCAGCGTCCGGCCGCGGGCGGCCGCCAGGGCTACCAGCTCATCAGCCTCTTTGGTGCTGGTCGCCAGAGGTTTCTCAACAAAGATGTGCTTGCCGCTTTCCAGCGCTTGCTTTCCCAGTTGATGATGCGAAGCAGCGGGCGTGGCGATAATCACGGCGTCGACCTCCGGATCGTTGAGCGCCGTCTCGAGCTCGGCAATGGCCCGGGTCCGGGGAAAATTTGTTTCCACATAATTTCGCCGCTCAGCGCTGACATCGACCACGTACTTAACCTGGCAGTCATTCTGCGCCGAAAAATTGCGGAGCAGGTTCGGGCCCCAGTAGCCGCAGCCAATTTGAGCCAGAGTAATTTGTTTCTCAGCCATGATTTCGTTGGCTCAAAATTCCTTCTCTTCGTTGATCTATTTGTAAGAGGTGTTGAGCAGCATCAAGTGTTCGAGCGTGTCAACCGCGAACCATTTCTTTGGATAGATTGAAGAGACACACAATTGTTTTTGCGGGATTAGCTGGTTCCACAGTGAATAAAAATCGCCTTCCGCCTGCACCAGTTCATTGACGCGAAAAGGATTGAGCACCTGGATGCCGGAACAGTAGATATCGGAAGGTTCATGGCGATCCAATCGGCTCACGATCGAACCGTCGCGAAAAATGTAATCGCCCTCCAGACCAGCGACCGGCAAGACCGGCACGATCATGCAAGCCGGCTGACCAAGCCGAAGGTAATCCTCTCCCAGCAAATCAAAATCAATCTCGACAACGTTGTCGCAGGTGAGCACACACACCGGTTCATCCAGATACTTAAGCGGTGTATTGAAGATCCACCACGAATTTGATTCGCCTTCCGTGTTAAAGACTGAGCAGGCGCCATGCTTGATTACGTGTTCGGCCAGCATGGCTTTCTTATAGCCAACCGTCACGTGCACTTTGTCGATCCGCTCGACAATCTTGGTGATTCCCTCGGCAATCAGCGTCGAGCCGTTGTAGGGCGCCATCGGCTTGGGAACATCTTCGGTCAGCGGCATCATCCGCTGTCCTCTGCCGGCGGCCAGGATGACGGCATTTTGAATCAACGACATCTAGGCTTCCTCCGGCGGTGGATTATTAATGATGTCCAGGATCTCCTGCTCAGACAGACGCTCTGTATTTGCTGACGTGAGAATTCCCGGTGCGGGTTGCGCGGCTTTTTCGTTGAAAGAAATGATGTAGTGTTTCACACCGTCAAAAAAAGTTTCGGTCGTGTAAGGCAGTTCCAGTTCGCCGATCAGAAACTCGTCGTTTCGCTCTCCGGGCCGTCCTTCGATCTGCTCCCAGCTCCCGCCCTTGTGCTTAATCCACAGGTCGAGCACGTCACGGATTTGCGCAGCCTTCATCTGCCGCGAGAAGACCTTGCCCTGAACAGTCTCAACATTGTCGAGAGCAGTAAGAACCAGTTTTACGGCCTCATCGACCGTGAAAAAGAACCGGCGCATTTCCGGTCCGGTCGTGCCGATGACGCCGGCGGTGGTGTGCATTCTTTTCCAGATTGGCAATACTGAGCCGGTTGACCAGGCGACGTTGCCATAGCGAACGCAGGCAAACCTGGTTTCGGACTTGCCGTTCAGCGAGCAAAACATTCGCTCCATGATGGCCTTCGATAAGCCGTAAGTATTTCGCACGGGTGGCGCCGCTTTGTCGGTTGAAATTCCGATCACCGCTCGGGCTTCCTTTTCCAGCGCAACGCGCGCGACGTTCTGTGAGCCTGTGACATTTACATCGATACACTCCATGGGTTGTCGCTCGGCCAGGTCGACAAACTTTGTGGCGGCAGCATGGATTACCACCTGCGGCCTGGTCTCGATAAAGCAATCACGGACAGACTCAATGTTCGCCACATCCAGAGGCAGCACCTCACAGCCGGTAAAGTCGCGGGCGATCATATTCAGCTTGTTACTGCGGCCCGCGAGTACGACACGGTAGCGGTCCTTGAGGGCCAGCCCCAGACGCTTTCCGAGAAAGCCGGTGCCACCGGTAATCAGAATTGTTTCCTTCATGAAGGGTCTTCAGTCTCTGGAGTTCGATAGGCTAGATTGCTAGGGTGAAGCACCAAAGTCAAATTGGCGCGGGTGCGAGTTCTCAACCAATTAGCTGCCGATCCTCAGGCGCAGCGGCCTTGCCGGTGGCGGCCTCAAGTGTGTGCAGGAGCTCATCTATCGGAATGGTCAAATCGTCATAACCCTTTCGAGATCCCTTGGCACTGTCGACTCCGACCTGGAATGGCCACCTGGGATTAACCTTCTCGGGCGGTGAATTGCCGGATGCCTGATTATCCGCTAACAGGTACCAGTAAGTCTGTCCCAGCGCCGCAGCTAACTGATAGTAGGTGCTAGCCAGTTTGGCAGGATCGAGGATCTCAATGAGGCTGGCGCCTGAGGGCGCAAAAAGTGTATGCGTCAGTCCCGCTCCATGCGCGCCGATGATCAGGCCGGCGTCACCAAAAAGATCGATCTTGTCGGCGATGGACAGGCGCCCCGCATCAACCAACAGGACACCTTCCCGTTCCAGGGCCTGCATTACCAAATCTTCGTTAAGAATTCTCCGGTGCGCGACACCCTGGCGACTAATGTAAATGCGTTTCTCCTGGTTTACCGATCGTGGGCCGCAAAACTTTTCACGCAACCATCCGAGCATTTGATCAGCGAAGGCAAATGTCCAGTCGCCCGTGAAGGTCGCGTAACCCGGGAAAGAAGGAAAGTAAAGTTGGTCGACTTCGTAACAGCCTCTGGGCATTTGCCTCAGACGGTCTTCGGATATGCCCAGCAGATTCAGGCTCTCTCGCTGCCAATCAGGCAGGCCGTCCTGAACAAGAATCGGCACCGTTGGTAATGACTCGAGCAAACAAAGACGGGGCAGGCATTCAGTAAACCAGTGATAGTAACTGCGTGCGTGACGGGAGACTATGGTCGCATACTCGCCCGCAATGAGCTCGGGCTTTAACCTGCGACGTAACGTGTTGTACTCAATGTCGTGTGTAAAAAAAAAGGACTTCCAGGAACAGGATTGCTCAAAGACATAATCGTCCGGAGCTATGATAATTCCCGATTCGAACAGAATCCGCGGGCGTGGGATTGAGGCCAGGAAGATTTCAGGCTGCTGAACGTTCTGATCCTCACCAAACAGGGCTGGCAGTCCGGCCAGGGCCTGGGCCTGGGCCGGAGGATACCGAACATCAACAGCGTCATGAATTCTTCGGTACCAGCATTCGACGTCAGGATGCGTCGATTTGTACCGATCAATCCATACCTTCATCTCGGGAATCAGGCCTTTGGGGGGACCGAAGGACCTGGATGAGATCGGCAGCCGCCGGACGCCCTCAAGCAGCATCGAATGCAACCACCCATAACTCTTAACGACGGCGCTGGTCATCGATCTGGACGGTAAGCGATGAAGCGTTACTGACGCTCCTCCAAAAAATGGGGAGATGAAACTGGAACCGGTTTCAACTCACTGGCCGGCCGTGCTTGCCTCGCCAGGTACTCGGACAAAATCTTCGCGGCCGCCCCGATGGACGGCACTTTCTTGTGGGCGAACTCCGATACCTTGTGGCCGCGCGCTCGGGCGAGAAGGTTGAAGGCGCGTTCATTTTTGCCCGCGATGGCCCAGGCCACGCGTTTGATCGGACTTAGATTCGATTGGTCTGCCCCGGGTTTGGCCCCGTTGCCCCTACTCCGCAGGTGCTCATCCCAGAGGTCACGAAACATTTGGTCGCTGCCGGAAAAATCTCGCATGTGCGTTGCCAGTTCACCGAGTTCCGCCGAAATGTCCTCGTAATCCTCAAATCTGACCAACTCAGTGAACATCACTTTTAAGTAGGCCGCGGTGTCTATGTCGGCAGTAAACGCCCGAGAATAAATTCTTCGGAATAAGAGCCAGGTCGCATAAAAGTACGAGGTAACGAGATAGCGCATCTGATAAGGAACGCCCTCAAGCAGGTCACGGCCAAAGAGCGAAACATATTCGTCGTGCTTCTTCTTCCGATCAAAAAGGATTCCCGCGTTGCTCACGCGGCTCGCCCCGGCAACGTACAGCGGCAAGTCAATGAAGTGATAAGTCGGATTCGTGCTAAGCAATTGTCCGACCGCCGAAAAATCAGGATACGGCGGCACAAAGAATTCGCTGGTTTGCTCGCAGCAAATCTGAATGGCTTTTCGGGAAACTGCGCAATTCAGCATTTTTGGGACAATGCCGTTTACGCTCCAGTCAAAACGGCAGAGGGCCTCGATTATCGGCCGTGAAGCAACTTCAAAAAGCTCGCCCGAACTGCGCTGATAGGTGAAGTGCAGACGAAGATTCTCATCAGGTATGTCCGGATGATGATAACCGCTGGCGCGCCAGACCAGCACTTCCATCTGAAACTGCTTTAGCAAATCGTGAACATAGCTGAGCGAGTCCGGCGCCAGCGCATCGTCATCGCAAAGATAAATGATGTACTGCCCGGAAGCATGCGACAAAACATATTCCCAATTTGCGCACATCGACAGATCGCGGCCCGGATTGAAGTACTTAACCTTGGCCGATGAGGTCATGAAGTCGCGCACAACTTCCCGAGTGTCATCGTTGGAATTGTTGTCTGAAACGATGATTTCGTAGTCCTGATAGGTCTGTTGGACGGCCGATTTAAGCGCGGACCGCAGCAGCGAAGCACGGTTCCGGGTAGGCATTAGGACAGAAAAGAATGGCACTGAAATCTCCATGCGCGGTAGGGTCGTTTCCGATTAGTTGGCTGCTCATCGGAACAAATCAGTTACATCGCAACCTCGGTTTGAAATTCGGCTTGCGGTGCCACACCGGCGTTTCTAACCACAGCCTTTAGCGCGTCGGACACGTAGGCTACTTTCTCTTCAGTCATATTAAGCCCTGAGGGAAGATTGATGCCGTACGGCGTAATTCGATACGACACGACGTTACGCGCCCGCGCTGCCGCGGCCTCAGCTGTGTTGCTGTAGGCGGGAATCGAACTCAAAGGGAAAAAGAAGGGACGACAGTCAATATTGTGCTCGTCCATCAGCCGCATTAACTCTTCCTTTTTCAGGCCCAGCTTTTTATCGAGCACTGCGGTTACCATCCAGCAAACAATGCGCGTGTTGGGAGCCTCAAAATTTAGTTGAATCTCGCCGACTGAACTCAGATGATCCTGATACCAGGAAAAAATTTTCCGCTTAAGTTCAACCAGTTCCTCGATGCGTTCCAACTGAGCGAGTCCCAGCGCCGCCTGCATGCTGCTCATCTTGTACTTATAGGCAACCTCGTGATTGAAGAACATCTTGTCACCGGGTTTGCGGCCATGGTCGCGGAGAAAGAGCGCGCGCGCCTTGAGATCGTCATCGTCAGTAATCAGCATTCCGCCTTCGCCGGTCGTCAAAGTCTTCGAGCCGTGAAAACTAAAGACGCTGGCATCACCAAAGTTTCCGGCGAGCCGGCCGCGGTATTCCGAGCCGATCGCTTCGGCTGAATCCTCGATCACCGCGATGCGGTGCTTTTGCGCAACTGCCAGAATCGCGTCCATGTCCGGCATGTTTCCGTAAAGGTCCACCACGATGACGGCTTTGGTGCGCGGAGTTATGCATTGCTCGAAAGAATTTGCTGAAAGACACCAGGTTCGCTCGTCGATATCGGCAAAGATCGGCGTGGCGCCGACATAACTCACCGCGGCGCAGGAAGCGATCCAGGTCGCATCCGGAACAACGACTTCATCGCCCGGGCCAACACCGAGCGCGAGCAGCGCCAAATGAATCGCTGAAGTACAGGAAGGCAGCGCAATGGCGTGGCGCCGGTTTACATACTCGGCGAAAGCGCGCTCGAAACGTTCATGGTAAATGTTGGCGTTGCCGTACCAGGCATTGGTCACCGCGGCCGTAACGTAATCAATCTCTTTCTGTGTGATGGATGGCCCAGAGACCAGCAAGCGTTCCATAAGTTAATCCTTTACGCAGCGGAGATATCCGCCCGGCGCCACCGTAATCTGAAGTTTTGCTTCCAGTTGATGGTCAACCTCAAATCGTTCGTTGGTTTTGAGAAACTCGCTGACGGCCGTTTTGGGATTGCTGTCCGGTCCCCACGGACGGTCAGGGAAAAAGTCCGCCGGCATCTCCTGAATTACCGTATCAAAGACGACGAGATAACTGCCACGGGTAACCAGCGGCGAATAGATTTCCAGTTCCCTGAGCACGTGGTCGTGCGTGTGATTGGAATCCAGAATCACCAGCACCGGGCCATCGCCTTTCGCTTCGTTAGCCACGCGGCGGGCAATTTCTTCGTCGATTGAAGAACCCTGAATCATCGTAATCCGCCGGGCCAGCGGGTGACGCTCAATCTCGATCCGGTTATGTTCGCGGATATCGATGTCAACGCCAATCACGCGACCCTCGCCGCCGATGAGTTCCAGGATGGACGCGGAAAAAATCAAAGACCCGCCGCGAGCAATACCCGTCTCAACGATGACCCGCGGTCTTACGTCCCAAATGATCTCCTGCAGCGCCACGATGTCCTGCGGAAACTGAATAATAGGCCGGCCCAGCCATTTGAAGTGATATGAATACTCGTGTTTCGAGCTGGCCGTGAACCAATCTCGTGTCAGGCCGCGCAGTTGCTCGTCTTTGCCCATGCGCTCGATGAATTGCCGGTTGCGCTGATCGAAATCATCCATCAGTTCTGCTCTCCCTCGTCCACTTTCTTGATCTCGATGCGCACTTCGTAGCGCTGGTCTTCGTCCACAAAAGAAACTGCCGGATACGGCGGAAAAGTGCGCGCCCGGATCAGGTTCAGCAGCGCGCGCGCCGGGTAAGTTTGATCGAGTTCGATGCGCGAAGCTTCTTCAAGCTCACGCGCGCGGTGAACACTGCCCTGAGCGAGATCCTGCGCCAGGCGCGGAATCCGGCCCGCCTTAATCTCGGAAAACTTTTCCTTGAAGAGACGAACGATCTCTTCCTGGGCCTTGTAGTAAAGCGTGGCGCCCGTATCTTCCCAACTCGTCTCAATGCGCGATTGAAACGCGATATCGCCACAGTCAACGGCAACGTCAACCCAGTGAATCGTGACCCCGAACGGCGCCCTCTCAACAATGGCCCAAAAATTATAATGCTTGCCGCGGTTGTAGGGCAGAAAGCTCGGATGAAAGTTTAAGCACCCCAGGCGCGGAATCTCGATCAACTCCGCCTTCAGGATGTACGGCCACCAGGCAAGTACGATCAGATCCAGATCGAGCGCGCGCAACCGGGCGAGGGTTTGCTCTTCCTTCAGCGAACTGCTGTCAAAGATCAAACTTGAATCCATCACGCCTGAGCCGGCAATAGTCTCGGGGTTAAGACCCGCGGAATCATTGGCATCCAGCACCAGACAGGCGGGCGCCTCACCCTGATCGCCCATGAACCTGGCGATCCTCTTTCCCACCACGTTCGCGGCAAAGAGCCCAATTCTCATTTGACTCCTGTTCCCGGCGATGCCAGGGAAACCAGGTCGGAGATCATTTCGAACTGCGTGTCACGCTCAGACATCACGGTCACCGGTAGCGGCCATTCCACAGCCAGGCGAGGATCGTCCCAGCGAAAGCCGCGAGCAGATTCGGGATGATAGTACTCCGACATCTGGTAATGGATTTCGGTGTTGTCCTCGAGTGTCTGATAGCCGTGAGCAAAACCTTCCGGAACATAAAGCATTCGATAGTTGTCCGCGGTGAGCTCAGCCCCGACCCAGCGATATCGAGTTGGCGACTCAGGCCGCAAATCTACCGCCACGTCATAGATTGCCCCGCGCGTGCAGCGAACCAACTTCGCCTCCTGATGTGGCTCAATCTGGTAATGCATGCCTCTGAGAGTGCCGCCCTTCTTATTGAACGAGACATTGCACTGCACCAGCCGCGGATTGAGTCCCCGCTGCTCAAACTCTTCCTGAGACCACGAACACGCAAAAAATCCGCGCTCGTCCCTGATCAATTCGAACTCCATTACGAAAACGCCTTCTATTTCGGTTTCCTTGAAAATCATATGTTGATCTAAACGACGGCTACTTCCGGTATCGGGATGATGAAGTGTCCGCCGCGTCTCCGGTACTCAGCCTGCTGATCGAGAATCTCTTCGGCGAAGTTCCACGTAAGCAAAAGCACATAGTCAGGCATTTTCTCTACCAGCTTTTCCGGCGCATAGATGGGCAACTTGGTGCCCGGCATAAAGAGTCCCTGCTTGACCGTGCTGCGATCGGCAATGAAGTCCAGCATCTCTCGGCCAATGCCGAAATAATTCAGCAGCGTGCTGCCCTTGGCGGATGCGCCATAAGCGGCGATGCCTTTGCCGCGGGACTTTAGCTCGGAAAGCATTTGCACGAGTTGGTTGCGCAACCGTTCCACTCGCGCTCCAAAGCCCTGATAAAACTCGATCCGCCCAATTCCCCAATTCCGTTCTTCAGCCAGCATCTGATCTACGCTGGACGAAGCGGCCGGCTGTTCTTGTGTCCGCTTACTGACAAACACGCGCAGCGACCCACCGTGGATCGCCAGCCGTTCCACCTCTTCAATCCGCAACCCATGTCGCTCAAAGAGGTGGGACAGCGAGGTCAGCGAAAAGTAGCAAAGATGTTCGTGATAAATCGTATCAAACTCTGAGCCATCAATCATGTCCTTAACGTATGGGACTTCGATAATGGCGACGCCGGAATCCTTCAAAAGTGCCTGCAGTCCACGGACAAACCCGTTGAGGTCGGCCACGTGAGCCATGACGTTATGGGCGTGAATTACGTCCGCCCGCTGGCCGTTGGTTTTAAGCTCTGCGGCAAGATCCTCACCAAAAAATTCGGATAAAGTGGGAATACCGCGCTGCTCGCGGGCGACGCGAGCGATGTTACGCGCCGGCTCAATACCCAGCACGTCAATACCCGATCCTTTGTAAAACTGCAGGAGGTAACCATCGTTACTGGCGATCTCGATCACGAGACTCTGGTCGTTCAGACTGCGCGCTTTAATGACCCGTTCAGCCAGCGTGCGCGCATGCGCGAGCATGGTATCGGAAAAGGATGAAAAATAGAGATACTCGCGAAACAGCTTTTCGGGCGGTACGGTTTCGGTGATTTGGACCAGGGTACAAGCGGGACAGAACACCAGATCGAGCGGATAGGTGTCTTGCGGCTCTTTCAGTTGCTCAGCCGTCAGCAGCGAGTTGGCCAGCGGCGTTCGCCCCAGCGAAAGCACCATTTCCAGGCCGCCGGCGCCACACCCGCGACAGCTTATGTCGACAACCGCCGCTCGACTCATGAATCCACACCCAGGAAAGATCGATACCAATCGACCGTTCTGCGCAAACCTTCGTCGAGCGTGAAAAGAGGTTGCCAGCCTAACTCCTGGCGCGCCCTGGCGGCGCTCAGGTATTGATGGCGAATTTCGTTCGTGGCTTCGTTGCGCACCTCAGGCCTAAGCTCGGATTTCATCAGCGCGAGGATCTTTTCGGCGATTTCCAGAACGGTGACCTGGGTTTCGTTCGAGAAGTTAAAGGCCCGGCCGCCGAGGCCACGATTCTCGGCGAGTTTTTCAGCCAGCATCATGTAAACGGCGGCGCCATCTTCCACGTAAAAATAGTCGCGAACGTATTGTCCGTCCGAGCGGATTACGGGTCGCTGCCCGCGCAGGACCGAACGAATTGTTCCCGGGACAATGCGATTCCAGTTGAGATCTCCGCCGCCATAAAAATTCCCGCAGCGAGTTACCACCAACGGCAAGCTGTAACTCGCCGCGTACGCCTGCGAGATAATGTCCGAACATGACTTGCTGGCATCGTAGGGATGACGTCCGCGCAACGGCGTCTCTTCGTCATAAGGCAAGTTGTCGTGATCCCCGTACGCCTTGTCCGACGACGCCATGACAATCTGCTTCACAG
Source organism: Acidobacteriota bacterium (assembly GCA_038040505.1). GTDB lineage: Bacteria > Acidobacteriota > Blastocatellia > Pyrinomonadales > Pyrinomonadaceae > UBA11740. The sequence continues at coordinate 63,099 of JBBPID010000011.1, forward strand.
TCGGAGTTCGGCGGCACGCTTCGAGCAATGCCCAGGTCCCCTGGACGTTGGTTTCCCAGGTTGAAACCGGATTGCGATTGGCAATCGTGACGATTGTCTGAGCGGCGAGATGGATGACCGTGTCAATTTCATATTCGCCAAGAGTGCGTTCCAGCGTCGCCTGATCACGAACATCTCCGCGCACGACCTTGACGCTCTCGAGCGAGCCCGAACGCACCAGCTCGCTGCCCGGCACCCAATCGCGCACCAGACACACGATGTCGGCGCCGCTCTCAATCAGGCGACGAACCAGCCAGCCACCGACTAAACCTGTGGCTCCGGTTACAAAGGTGGGACGATCGAGCCAGAACTTACTCATCTAATCTACGTTGCCGAAAACTCTCGGAGTGATCGCGGTTCAGTCCCAAACTTTCCAGGGCGCCTGATGCTCGCGCCACAACCCTTCCAGATAGCGCTTGTCACGCAGGGTGTCCATGCATTGCCAGAAACTATCGTGACGATAGGCGGCGAGCTGGCCATCCTCAGCGAGCCTTTCCAACGCTCCTGCTTCCAGGCTGTCTTCGTCACCTTCGAGATAATCAAAGATGCCCGGCTCCAGCACCATGAAGCCGCCGTTAATCCAACCTTCGCCCACCTGTGGTTTCTCGACGAACTCTTTGATCAGATCGCCGTCGAAGATCAGACCCCCAAACCGTGAGGGTGGGCGGACTGCAGTAACGGTGGCAATACGGCCGTGTGAGCGGTGAAAGCTTAACAGCTTCTGATAGTCGATGTCGCACAGGCCATCACCGTAGGTGAGCAGAAAGGTTTCGTCTTTGAGCCAGGGCTGCAAACGCTTTACCCGCCCGCCGGTGTTAGTCGGAATTCCGGTTTCTATCAGGTGCACGATCCAGCCTTCACATTCCAGATCGTGACGGGCCACATGCCCCCGCGACAAATCGATCGTCATGCTGCCGCTCAGGGACTGATAGTCCATAAAGAAACGCTTGATCACGTCTCCTTTATAACCGAGCGCAATTACGAACTCTTTGAAACCGTAATGGGCAAAGTGCTTGGTGATATGCCACAGCATTGGCTGGTCGCCGATTTCGACCATTGGCTTTGGCTTGGATTCTGTCTCTTCCGAAAGACGAGTACCGGCGCCACCTGCCAATATGATGACCTTCATCTCTGACCGCTCCTCTATAAGAACGCTTCTATCTGGACGCTTCAATGTCGGTCCAGCGCAGTACCGGCCGGACCACGCCCGGGATCGGGCCGGCATAATCGCCGCGCGCGGAATCGCCATCCATGCTGTCGATCACCTGAAACGCAACCGCGTCGCGTTCAAAGAAATGAATCGTAACCGGATCCATTGTGCTTACCGCGGCGCTGACGACGATGGTTCCCTCCGCCAGAAAGTTGCCGGGAATCCAGGCCGTGCTGGTGAATTGCCCAACCGGTCGCGGCGTGCGTATCCATTTCGGATCCTGATCGCTGCTGACGAAAACGATCACACCTTCTTCATTGCTGAAATGAAAGTTGGGAACCAGCACATGACCGGGCTTGAGCACTTCGAACTCTATCTCGACGCCGAAATCACGGCGGATATCGATGGCGTCGGTAACCTGGCCCTCGCCGTTGCGGACACGAATCGCTCGCAGCCGCGCAATCTCGTTGCCCGGCGCCTTGGCAGGATCCGACCACTCGCGCGCGGCCATCGTCCCCAGCCCTGACTTCAGGTATGACCCGACAACTTTGTGAGACAGATCGTCTTGCAGCACCGTGCCCTCATCCAGCAGGATCGTGCGTTCGCATAAGCGAGTAACTGCGGGCATGTTATGCGAGACAAAGAGCACAGTGCGTCCGCGCTGGCCGACGTCCTTCATTCGATCCAGGCACTTGCGTTGAAAACTCGCATCGCCCACCGCCAGCACTTCGTCCACCAGCAGGATCTCAGGTTCCAGATACGCGGCGACGGCAAACGCCAGACGCACGTACATCCCGCTGCTATATCGCTTGACCGGCGTGTCGATGAACTGCTCGACTTCCGCGAAAGCCACGATGTCATCGAACTTGCGAGTGATTTCGGCCCGCTGCATGCCGAGGACCGCGCCGTTCAGATAGATGTTTTCGCGGCCGCTCAGCTCAGGATGAAAGCCCGTGCCGACCTCGAGCAGGCTGCCGACTCGCCCGTGAAGTTCCACCCGCCCGGTGGTAGGTTCGGTGACGCGCGAAAGAATCTTCAGCAAAGTCGATTTACCCGCGCCGTTGCGGCCAATGATACCGACGACTTCGCCTGCGTTTACTTCAAAGTTGACGTCATGCAAGGCCCAGATTTTTTTGTCCGCAGCTTGCTCGCGACGGAGCGCGTTGATCGGTGAACGAATCCGGTTAACCAGCGCTTCTCGCAAAGTCGAGTACGCTGAGGCATCGCTCCCGAGCCGATATTGCTTGCCTAAACCCTGTACTTTGATAATCGGCGCCATACTTCAACTCAGACAATGTCGGCAAAGTGCCGTTCCATCCGGCGAAATGAATACGAAGAATAAACCAGCACGAAAGCTGTGATCGCCGCAGAAATGCCGAGCGACTTCCAATTAAAAGACTGATTGGCAAACAGCGCGATGCGAAAATTCGTAATGATGCCGGTCAGCGGATTGAGAACCAGGACCCAACGCCATTTCTCCGGTAACAGACTAACCGGATAAATGATCGGCGACGCGAACATCCAAAGTTGCATCAGGAACGGAATCGCGTAGCGTACATCGCGGTACTTCACATTCAGCGCCGACAGCCACATTCCCACGCCGAGGGCCAGCAGCGTCGTTAACAGCACCAGCGGTACCACCATCAACAGCGCCCAGGTTGGACGGACGCCGTAATAGATCATCAAAGCAATTTGGATCGAAAACGCCAGGACCAGGTCAACCACTCCGGCGGCCACTGCGCCGGCGGGCACGATCATCCGGGGAAAGTAGATCTTGGTTATCAGGTGCGCGCTGCCGACCAGACTGTTGCCGCTGTTGGTTACTGAATTCGAAAAGAAGGTCCAGATCAGCAGTCCCCCGTAAGCGAAGATCGGATACGGAATGCCTTCTGAGGAAATGCCCGCCAACCTGCCAAAGAGCAGGGTGAAGATCAGCATCGTCATCAGCGGCTGCAGGATTGCCCAGGTGGCGCCCAGCAGAGTCTGCTTGTAGCGAACTTTGACGTCGCGCCAGGTCAGGAAATAAAGCAGCTCGCGGTAAGCCCACAGATCTTTGACGCCCAGCGAGACCCAGGACTTGCTCGCCTCGATGATGACCACCGGCACGTCCGGCGAAGGAACTGGTTCGTTCCCGCCCGGGTCGTTCTGGTTAGTTTCCGCTGGGACTGTTGTGGAGAAGGTTTCGGATGTCACTGCTCAAAACTGTTGTCGCGAAGATTCAGAGTTCAATTAATCCGAATAAGTTGGGCGGTTGCTTCGTCTACTGGATTCCTACTCAAGCAATAAATGTGCGAGCAGTCTAGCAGCAGGTTCTCAGGTAACACAACCGAGCCTCGGCGCACATCGTGCGGACGGCAAGCAGTGTTTGGGACGAACAAATATAAGCTTTTTTGCGGGTTGACAGTGTTGCCGGGCTCTCTTTAGTGTTAGAGTTCGCTAATCCAAAAGGCACTTTGACTGGTGCTTTCCGAGACGCTTACCAGATGATGAGACTCTTTATTACCGGCGGCGCCGGTTTCATCGGCTCAGCCTTTGTCCGGCTGGTGCTTGACGAGGTTCCGGGATGTGAAGTCATCAACTTCGACGCCCTCACCTACGCAGGAAACCCCGACAATCTCGAAGGCCTCGACGATCAGGCCCATCATTTCGTTCACGGCAACATCGCCGATCGGGCGGCGGTGATGGCGGCGATGCCTGAGGGAACCGACGCGGTCGTCAACTTTGCCGCCGAGTCGCATGTCGATCGCAGCATTACTTCGGCGGACGAATTCATCAAGACCAATGTGCTGGGCACCCAGGTCCTGCTCGATTGCGCCCGCGCGCGTGGTGCGAAACGCTTTGTCCAGATTTCAACTGACGAAGTGATGGGCAGCCTGCCGGAAACCCAAGGCGGATTTTTCCACGAGAATTCTCCTTTTGAACCAAATAGTCCATATGCGGCTTCGAAAGCGGCAGCTGAACATTTGGTTCGCGCCGCCCAACAAACTTTTGGGCTGGACACCGTGATCACTCGGAGCGGCAACAACTACGGTCAGCGCCAATTTCCTGAGAAGTTCCTGCCTCTCTTATTACTGAACGCGCTGGCTGACAACCCAATTCCGGTTTATGGCGACGGTCTCAACGTGCGTGACTGGATCTATGTCGAAGATCACTGCCGGGCAATTCTGCAGGTTTTACAAAGCGGCCGGAGCGGGGCGGTTTATAACATAGGCGCGCGGAACGAAAGACGAAATCTGGACGTCGCGACAAGCGTGCTCGATTTGCTGGGAAAACCACAGTCGCTCCTTCGGTTCGTGAAAGATCGCCCCGGTCACGATCGCCGCTATGCGATCGATCCTTCTTTGGTTGAGGTTGAGTTGGGATGGCGTCCCCGCGAGACCTGGGAGAGCGGTTTGAACAAAACGATTCAGTGGTACAAAGCAAACACCAATTGGGTCAGTCGCGTCACCGGAGGCGCTTACCGTGAATACTACAACCGCCAGTACGGCGCCGAGGTAAGCGTGCCGTGAAAGTACTGGTCACGGGCGCCGGCGGACTTTTGGGTCGCGCCGTCGAGCAACACTGGAAGCGTGCTGGTGATCAGGTTGTCAGTCTGGATCACGCATCGCTAAACATCTCGGACGAACAACAAGTGACCTCGACCGTCGACCGCGCGCGTCCTGAAGTCATCGTGAATTGCGCCGCGTGGACCGACGTTGATGGATGCGAACTCGACCCCGCTCGCGCCGAGGCGGTCAATGCCAGAGGGCCCGAGCTACTCGCGCTCGCCTGCGGACGGGTGGGAGGTTTGCTGATCACGATCTCGACCGATTACGTTTTTGACGGCACGAAAGAGGGCTTTTACACCCAGCGTGATCAGCCCAACCCGCAAAGCGCTTACGCTGTCTCGAAATTAGGAGGAGAGCGGCGCGCTCAGCTCGCCTGGGCGCGAACGATGGTGGTGCGCACCGGCTATGTATTTGGGTCCGGAGGCACGAACTTTCTCAGCTCGATGGTCGCCCGCGCTCAGCGCGGCGAACGATTGCGGGCAATTAACGATATGTACGGCACTCCCACCTACGCCCCGGATTTAGCAGAGCGGCTCAGGCAATTGGCGCAACTCGATCTGCCAGGAACTTATCATGTGGTCAATGGTGGCGAGGGCGCTACCTTTGAAGACTTTGCGCGTCTCGCCCTCGGGACGGCCGGGCTCGACCTGGGATTGATCGAGGCAGTCGGCATGGACGCGCTCAAGCGCCCGGCTCCCCGACCGCGAAATTCGCGGCTCAGGTGTCTGGTTTCCGAGGCCATCGGTCTGGCGGAAATGCCTTCCTGGAAGACGGCGGTGCGCGATTTTGTGGCTACCAGCCGGGCCACCGTGTCCTCCAACGCTTCATAAACCTCTGTTTGACTTGCCTGAGCCGGAACCTCTGCTATTATGGTCGATCTGCAATATTGCGAAGCAGGGACTAAAGGCACGAAATAAGGTTCTAGATTATGACCCACGATGAACGTTTGATTCCGGCCAGCCGGAACCTGGACCGAACGCTGACTGATCTGGCCCAATCCAAACCCTACGGCAAGTACGAGCGAGGGTATTCCGGAGCGCAGGGCGAGACCAATCTGCGCGAATACTTCTTTGTAATCCTAAAGCGCAAGTGGCTAATCATCAGCCTGGTGCTGGTGGTTACTTCTATGGTGACCATTCAGGCCTACCGGCAGCCGTCCATCTATGAAGCTGCCACGACGATTCGCATCGAAGCGAAGCCGCAGAGTCCCCTGCAAACTGGACAGATCGTTATCAACACTGCTCCGGATCCCAGCTTCTGGAATACTCAACTTAAGTTACTCGAGAATCCTTCGCTAGCGCGGCAGGTGATCGTGACTCTGAATCTTCAGAAGGATCCCGCATTTGTCGGAGGCCAGGCGCAAAGCAGCGTCTTCGCTTCTCTTAAACGAATCTTTTCTCGCGATGCGCCGCCACCTCCGCCCAGGGCCGAGCAGGAAACCCGGCCCGTCGGTGAGCAAGAATTGCGAGAGCGTGAGTTCACCCCTGAAGAGTTAGCCGGGCTGGAACCTTATGAAGACGCGATTATCGGTAATCTGACTGTCGAACCGATTATGGGCACCAGTCTGGTCAATATCCGATACCGGCATACCAGTCCCGCCCTGGCCCAAAAGATCGCCAACACTCTGGCCGATGTGTTCGTCACCAATAATGTCGAACGCCAGGAAACCGGCACCAGCAAGGCTGAGATCCAGCTAATGCAGGAGATTGCAAAGTATCAGGACAAGATCAAGAAGGAATCAGATGCGCGATTTGCTTTCGCCAAGGACAATGACCTGCCTTTGGATAATGCGCCGGGATCCAATATCGACCAGGTACGTGCTCAGACGTACAGCCAGCAATTATTAGCGGCTGAGAACGAACGACGTACTAGAGTGGCTGCGTACGAAGCGGCTAAGAATGCCGCCGATCCGTTTTCCAACCCGACAGTTCAGAAGGATGAAAGGATAATTGAGCTCCGCAAGAAGCTCAGTGAATTACGGGACAAAGAAACGGCCTTACTGCAAAGGTACACCCCTGAATGGCCTGACGTTAAGCAGATTCAGGCCCAGATCAAGCAACTCGAAGATGAGCTGGTCAGAGCACCGAAGGAAGTGCTGGCCTCTATGAAGGCCGCCGCCGACGCTTCCGAAAAGGCACAAAAGAGTCTGGAGACGGCCTACGTTCGCGCGCACGTTGTCACCACCCAACAAACCAAGAACATTATTCAGTTAGCGGCGATGACCCAGGAGCTGATCACCGATCAGCAGTTCCTAAGTACGCTGCTGCAAAAACGTCGCGAGATAAGCGCGACCGGCGGCACGGGTGGAACTAATGTTTCGATTTCCAATTACGGCCGTTTGCCGCATGAACCGATTGGCCCGGCCCGCCTTCGCAATGTAGTGATTGCGTTTATCCTTTCGCTGGTGGCCGGGATCGGCGTCGCTTTCCTGCTCGACTTCCTTGATGACACGCTGAAATCGGTGGATGACGTCGACCGGTACCTTCACCTTCCGGCTTTGGCCCTGATTCCCTCAGTTCGTGACGATAAGCGTTTGCGAGGTGAACCGGCGCCCAATCCCGGTGAGACAACCGCACTAGCCATGGTCGACGACGTCAGATCGCCGATTGCCGAGTCGTACCGTCACCTGCGCACTTCTCTCTTGCTTTCATCGGCGGGAACTCCACCGCGGACGATCCTGGTGACATCGAGTCAGCCTTCGGAAGGCAAGACCACCACCGCGATCAATACCGCCTTTATGCTGGCTCAGACCGGAGCGCAAGTACTGATCATCGATTGCGACCTGCGCCGCCCGCGGTTGCACGCTCATTTCAATTTGTCGAATGCGCGCGGACTCACGAATTGTCTTTCGGGTGATTCGAACGACCTGGATAGTCTGATTCAGACCTATGAAAAGCAACCAAATCTTAAGCTGATGCCTTCCGGTCCGATCCCGCCGAACCCCGCGGAGTTGTTGGGCTCGGAAGAAATGCGGAAGCTTCTGGTTACTTTGTCCGAGAAGTTTACTCACATTATCGTGGATTCGCCGCCGGCCATCTCGTTCACCGATGCGTCGATCCTTTCGACGTTCGTTGATGGCGTGATCCTCGTGGTCCACGGCGGACGCAGCTCACGGGCAGTTGTCCGTCGCGCTAAACAGCAGCTGCTCGACGTCGGTGCGAACATTTTTGGCGTGGTGCTGAACAACGTTAAGATCGAGGCGCACGATTATCAATATGCCGGCTACTATTCCGGTCACTACCGGACTGAATATTACAACGACGAGGAAGGCGCTACCGCGGAGCAAAGCCCGACTACGCCTTCGAGCTAGCAATTCGAGCTGGAATAACACCTCTATCGCTGAGAACTGAACCCCGGGCTAAACCCGGGTTCGGTTTACGGTTTTCGATCCTGCCTATCTCATGTCTCAACAATTTTGCGTAATCGCTCCCGACGTTAAGCTCGGACGCGATGTGATCATCTACAATTTCGTTAACCTCTACGGCTGCGAAATTGGGGACGGCAGCAAAATCGGTTCGTTTGTCGAGATTCAAAAAAACGCCCGCGTGGGACGGAACTGCAAAGTTTCCAGCCACACCTTTATCTGCGAAGGTGTCACGATCGAGGATGAAGTTTTTATCGGTCACGGCGTCGTCTTTATCAACGATAAGTATCCGCACGCCACGGGCGCGGACGGGCTCCAGACTGAAGCTGAATGGGAGGTCATCCCAACTGTGGTCAAGCGCGGTGCCAGCATCGGCAGCGGTGCGACGATTCTTTGCGGAGTGACGATTGGCGAACGAGCGACCATTGGCGCGGGCGCGCTGGTTACCAGGGATGTTGCGGCTGGCGAGACAGTGGCCGGCAATCCTGCTCGCAGGTTCTCGAAGTAGCTTACTGAGTTTCCGGCTGTCTTCTGGGAGTGATTAAGGTTGGGCGGCTTTGGCTGCGGCTGGACCTGAATTGTTTGCCCAGGGATGGTGTTCGTTGGATTTGGTGGCTGAGCTTGCCGTCTTGTTCGTTATGCGCTGGTAAGTTTCCAGCATCAGGGGGACGACCGCCCTGGGCGAAAACAGCTTCTCATATCTCTCTTTCGCGGCTGCGCCCATCTTCCTGCGAAGTCCCTCATCCAGAGCCAAACGCAACATTGCGTTGGTCAAAGCGCGTTTATCTCCGGGCGGCACCAGAATGCCGCATTCGTCCCCAATCATGTCGGGAATTCCGCCTACTTCCGAGGCGATGATCGGTTTGCCGCAAGCCATGGCCTCGACGATGCTGTTCGGAGTTCCTTCGCTGAAGGACGGCATCACAAACACATCCAGGCTTTCCATGAACTCGCGACACTGTTCGGGGTGCGTATACACGCCGTGATAACGATAGCGGCTGGCAACGTCCAGGGCCTTTGCACGCATTGCGATCTTTTGACGCTGCGATCCGTCACCGGCAATATTCAAGTAAATATTTCCGCATTGCTCATGGGCAACAGCAAAAGCGTCCATTAGTACCATCGGGCCCTTCAATTCCTCCATCCGCGCGGCAAACCCGAAAGTAATCTTTCCGGGCGCCGGCTGATGTGGCTTGCGACCGTTTACGAATTCGTCCGACATGATGGGCAGGATGGAAAGGGCCCTGGAATCCGGCAACTTCTCGCGACAGTGTTCGATCAATTTAGGAGAAAGGGCAGCGATCTCTGCGCAAAGCGGAAGCACTGAAGTGAATTGCTCGTAATAAGATTCAAAGTCCGGTGGATGATAAGGAATGCCAAGTTCCTGATAGATTATCGGAACGCCGGCTTCGTGGCCGGCTTGGATCATTATCATGGCACTGGGATCCGGGGTCATCACATGGATTACATCCGGACTCTGACTCTCTATAAATTCGCGGCACCGCCGGTAATGACGTCGCGCCAATCCGGTCACAACCTTCAAGGTTCTCTGCCGAATAAACCTCTGCGAAGCCGGAAAGGTATTGAAGATTTTGTAAGCCAGCTTGCGCCCGGCTCCCATGGAGGTGTGCGCAAGATTCGAGGCAATCCATGACACTGGAACACCCGCTTCCAATAGGCGCTGATAATATTGATCCTCTTCCGCATGCAGGTACATCAGCAGAACAGAAACCTGATTTCCGGCCTTCTGTAATTGGGAAGCGTAGGTCACCAGGGTCTCATCTGAGCCGCTGATCGGTCCGTAGATTTGACCCTTGCAAAGGAGAATGCGCATGCAGTCTTAACTAATCAAAAATAGTGGTTCGTCTGATCAAGTTAGAATCAAATACTAAACAAAGCCAAGCGCGTCGGGAGTTCCTGTTTGCGGAAGCCTTAGAATCCGGTGTTCTACGATCCTCATTAAGCTAAGCGGACTAAGGCGCGGCAGAACCGAAAGGTCTCGCAAAGACTGACCCGGTCTCCCGCGGCGCAAGGCACGCACAGATTCCCAGATCAGGTGTTCAGCCATATTCTCCGAAAATCTTCGCCAGGCGGCCCGCCTGGTCTTTTCGGGAGCCTCGACAAAACGCGGCAGATTCATCCAGCTTTTTCGAAACTGTTGCACGCTCAGCGAAACCAGTGCTGCCGCTTGCGACGTGCCTTGTCCCGAAGCCGGAGTCGATCGCCGCCAAATGATCACGGGTATTTCCAAGGCTATAATAGGGTAAATCTCGGCGATGCGCACCCACAAATCCCAATCATCCATTCCGGGCAGGCTGTCATCCAGCAGCCCCACACTCGCCAGGCACGAGCGGCGAAACACCGCACTACCGCATGGAATGAAGTTCTGAGCCAGCAGTTTCCAGAAGATATCTCCCTGCGGGCAGGTAGCTGGATAGGAAAGATGCCCGGCTCTTCCGTGCTGATCTCCCTTGATCGCCTGCCCGTAAACAACCGCCGCTTTTGTTTTCCGCTCAAGCGCCTCAATTTGGGCGTCCAGAGAGCCGGGTAAGCGCGTATCATCGTCGTCCAAAAAGCTTAGATACTCACCCCGCGATGCGACCAGCCCGACATTGCGCGCTCCGGCCACGCGCTGATTGCGATCGACTCGCACATAGTTGATTCCCGAAAGGCCCTGACAAACCGTGGCAGTCTCATCAGAAGAAGCATCGTCAACCACGACCACTTCCAAATCAGTCCCGGCCGCTTGCGCACTCTTAACCGCGTGCGGCAACAGGTGGGGTCGGCTGTGCGTCGCGATGATGATGCTGGCCCTGGGCATGGATTTGATTCCCACTTGTGAAGCGACCGATAAGAGATTAGGGGGATCTGAAGAAGTTAACCGCCTTGAATTTGTCGTCCGAGCAAGAGTAGCGATCTGGTTCAGATCGCTCGCTTCACAAATAGCCGTTCTGCTAGCTTCTTATACGCGCCTGGGCGGGCGGCGCGCAAGGGGCTAAGTCTAAGAGCGCCCACAATATTGTCACAAACCGCACCATATTCTCCGCGCGCAAAACAACGGGCGGCGCTATAAAGCAAAGTATCCGCAATTCGATTAACGGCACGCCGGCGGGTTGCGCGCCGGCGGCCTGCACCGGCCTCTCTGGCCCGCGGCAGTTTGAGCAGTTTCAACTGGTGACGTGCGGCGCGGCGCAGTTGCGCGGATTGCGATGATGAACCTTGCGCAGAAGATGGGGTCGGTTTTCGGTAGATTCCCATCGGCTCCTCGATTACCAGCACCGGACAAATCTCGGCAATGCGCGTCAGGATGTCCCAGTCGTCGATGCCGGTGAGCTTTCGGTTCAGCAAACCCACCCGCAGCAAACTTTCTTTGCGAATTAAGGTAGATAACAACATCACTGGAAAGTCCAACTCGAGCAGATCCCAAAAAACGTCTCCTGAGGTGCCTGGCAGAAACACTTCTCCCGTCGGCTGGTAGTCCTGGTCAGCCATGATCATCGCCCCGCAACCAAATCCCGCTTCCGGGTTGGCGTCGAGGGCCGCTGACTGCAGGTCGAGCGAACCGGGCAATCGCAAATCGTCATCGTCAAGAAAGGCCAGGTACCGGCCGGTGCTTTTCAAAATGCCGACGTTGCGCGAGCCGGCGACGCCCTGATTCCGTTCCAGGCGCACGTAAGTGATGTCCTTGAGTCCGCGACAGATTTCGGCGGTCTCATCAACAGACGCGTCATCTACCACAATGATCTCGACGTCGGTGCCTGCGCGGCGCGCGCTCTCAACTGCGCGTGGCAGCAGCTGAGGCCGATTGTGCGTTGGGATGATGATGCTGACGGTGGGCATTTCGATTTGAGTGAAACAGAACTCGGTTCGATGTGACAATTGACGATGATTCTGAGACGTCCACACCTGCGCTTTCGCTGATCATATTGGTGAGGTGATTATCAGGGAATTAAATTGGCAGGTCTTTGCCGCTCGTTAGACAGTAGGGGTGAGCGGCCTAACTTCCCGCGCCTGGTTCGTATTGCTCAAAGGATGGCGTTAGTGTAGCCATTGCGCAAAGTACGCGTCAAGGAAACCCTTTCAATCACTCAGCGCTCGACTAACCGGACTCCGGCGTCAAACCTCGAAAATTACGACCGCAAAAAAGCTTCGGAACCGTTATGGCCAAGCATGATTCAATGGCAAGCTTGTGTCAACATTATTGCAAGCTTGTATAAATGTAGTTGACACAGTGATCAGAATAGAGTAAAAGGTCATCCTCATTTTTGGGGGGTCTGTAGTTTCAAACAAGGATTACTTCCCTTCCGTTATCGCCAACTTGATTTAACCCGAGATTTGACTTAACTCAAGAATGGCTAACCCAATCGTTGAAGTCACCATATCTGACGAAATTTAAGGAGAATCCCAATGTTCGCCTCTAACCACCCTATCAGACCAAGATTTGGGAAATCACGGACTACGTCTGGATTCAAGAACGCAATTTTCCTGAGAGCTGTCGCTTTCTTAATGCTGATCGGGTTCTTAGGAACTGCGTTTTACGCGACGTCTTCGGGATCTTCAATATTAAGATCCTCGAGTCCCAAAACGGGAAAGGTAGAGGCAACACTTAAGCTTGGGAATGAGCGCGGTATCAGCGGCTCATATCTGCGCCGAGCTATGCGAGCGCTGGCGACTCCTGTAGTGGTCGATCCTGAGACAATCGTTGTCAGCCCACCGGCTACTCGCGCTCCTGGATGTACTAACCCAGCCGTCCTTTGCCTCGGCGAAACGGTCACGGCGATTGTTTCGAACGCGCCGCTGCGCGCCGGTTTCCGCGAGCGCCGAATTCAGTGGGTGGCCCCGGACGGTTCGGTGCCGCAACTGGTTGACGTGGTGACAGATCCGCAGACGGACACCTACACGCTCCCGACTAGCGGACCATTTGCCCAAGTAGGCAAGTGGGCTGTAAGAACTCTCACAAACCGATTCGGGGCAATTGGCGTGACGACGTTTGACGTCGGCGATCCATCTCAGCCCAGCGCCGACCTGGCGGTCAGCGTGACCGGGCCAACATCTGTTACCGCCAACACTAATGTCTCCTACAACGTGACCGTGACCAATAATGGTCCGGACACCGCGGACAACATTACTTTCAATAATCCGGTTCCCTATAACTCGACTTTCGTTTCAGCCTCAACCCCGGCGGGATTCACTTGTACGGCTCCCAGCCCCGGTGAAGTAGGTGATATCTCGTGCACCAGTCCGAGTCTGGCGATGAGCGCCAGCGCGGCTTTTAGTTTCGTCTTTAGCGTTAACTCGGATGTTAAGAATGGCAGTGCGGTTTACGAGTGGGCACGCGCCGATACCACCACTAACGAGCCTGACCAGGGCAACAACGTCGGTGATGTTTATTCCAGCTCACCTCCTGGGGGCGGCGGGGGCGGCACTTGCACTTTGGATTGCCCCGAAGATGTCAATGCTATTGCTAACACTACCGAAGGCAGCCAGCGCGGAGCTCACGTCAGTTTCCCGCCGACTACTTTTTCGGGCGACTGCGGAACCCCACCCGTAACAACCAGTCCGGCTTCGGGCTCGTTCTTCCCGGTCGGAACGACTACGGTAACCTCAACTTCAACATCCAATGGCGGCAGCTGTTCCTTCACCGTAACGGTTGAGGAGCAGGGTACGAATCCCCCGTCCATTAGTTGTCCGAGCAATCCTCCGGCGGCAAATGCTAACGGTAACTGCGAGGCCGCAATCACTATTGTCAATCCAACCGTCACGGGAAATAACGTGACATTCTCGGGCGTCCGCAGCGACGGCAAGCCCATGTACAATTGCAATTGTTTCCCGAGTTCACCGAATCAAGCGGATGATGCTTGCAATATACACGGTGCATGCACTCGCCGCGCCGATGCTCCTTTCGGGTCTGGCATAACCACGATTGTATGGACGGCGTACTCGCACAACGTACCAGGACCTTATGCGACTCCGGAAGACGAAGAGGCAGCCCGGACGGGTACCGCGTCCTGCACGGTAACTGTAACTGTTAACGACGTCACGCCGCCGAGTATCACTCCGCCGGCGAACCAGACGGAATCGGCGGATGCCAATTGTCAGTTCACGGTGCCGGACTACACGACTATGGCAACTGTTTCTGACAACTGCGCCTGCGACAGCAATACTGAGGACTGTCAGGGCAGAGTGACAATCACTGTTACCCAGAGCCCGACTCCCGGCACATCAGTGGGACTCGGTCCACACACAATTACACTGACAGCTAACGACGGCTCCAGTAACAATGATGGCGACGGCAACACCGCGACGGCGCAATTTACGCTCACGGTTAATGACACGACGGCGCCGGTCATAACTTGCCCGGCGGATGTGCTCAACGTACCGACCGAGACCGGCACGTGCGCTGCGCATGTGACCACTGGGACCGCAACCGCAACCGATAATTGCGACACCACCCCGACCATCGTGGGTACGCGCAGCGACGGGCAACCGTTGACGTCCGCGTATCCGAGGGGCACTACCACCATTGAGTGGAAGGCCACGGATGATGCCGGCAATCACTCGAGTTGCACTCAGACGATTACGGTCGTGGATACCGAAGCGCCGGTAATCGTGCTCAATGGCTCGGCGCCATCGATGTGGCCGCCTAATCACTCGTACCACACCTTTGGGGTGACGGCTTTTGTGACGGCCGTAACCGATAACTGCGACACCATCGGCGTCAGCAGTGTTTACATCACGAAGGTGACCAGTGATGAGAACGAGAACGGTAATGGCGACGGCAACACCATGAATGACATCGTGATCGCCGCGGATTGCAAGTCTGTTCAATTGCGCTCTGAGCGTGAGGGCAGCGCCAATGGTCGAGTCTACACGATCTTCTTCGCCGTTCGTGACACTACTGGAAATGTCGGGACTGCCACGGCCACCGTGGTCGTCCGCAAGAATCCAAGCACGGCTGCCGTGGATAGTGGTCCGCACTACACGGTTCTGAGTGGTTGTCCCTAACGTCGGTTTTTCTGAACTATGGAAGCGGGTGCTCGCAAGGCACCCGCCAACTCCCAACCCCGGGCTTTTGTGAGAGGAGATTAAAATGAGATATTCAGTGCCTAAGAAAACTCTCGGCCATCTTATTATTCTTTGCGTTGGTCTTTTTGCGATGACGGCGTTCTCGGCTGCGCGAACGCTGACGACATCGGTCACGATCGTGAATAATTCAGACCGCGCCATCCGCAACGTTTATCTGTCACACGTTAACGTCGACGACTGGGGCGATAACCAACTCCCCGACGGTGCGTCTATCGCGTCGGGGCAGTCTTATAACCTCAGTAACGTGGCGTGCGACCAGTCGCAGGTAAAAGTCATTGCCGAAGATCAGGACGGCTGTTTTGCTTCCACGGTAGTGAACTGCGGAAGCAGTGGCACCTGGACGATTACCAACAGTACGGCTCGCGACTGTGGTGGCAGCGGCAACTAGTTTCGAAGTTGCGGCATTCATTTTATGGGCTTTGGTAAAACCATTTCTCGGCAACCATGGGAAGACTCGGCGCGACAGTGGCCGGAACAGATCCGTGTTCTACTGGCGTCCATCCCCAAACTTTCAACTGAAGAAGGAGACTCCAAATGAACAAGTTTCGGCTCACTATCAAACTTCTGGCAATCGCGACCTTCATGCTTGCTTTTGCTTCCCTGGCCCAGGCGCAGGCTACGCGAACCTGGGTCTCCGGCGTCGGCGACGACGCCAACCCGTGCAGCCGCACGGCTCCTTGCAAAACCTTCGCGGGCGCCATTTCCAAGACAGCACCCGGCGGCGAAATCTCGGCTCTCGATCCCGGGGGCTTTGGCGCGCTGACGATTACGAAGTCGATTTCCGTCAACGGTGAAGGTACCCTTGCGGGCATCCTCAACGCGAGCGTGAACGGCATAATTATCAACGCCGCGACTACCGACAATATCGTCCTAAGAAACATCTCGATCTACGCGCCGGCCAGCGCTAGCCAAGGCCTTAACGGCATTCGCGTACTTGCGGCGAAAAATGTCACTGTGGACAATCTGACGATTGCGAATGTTTCCGGAAACGGAATCGATGTCGCGGCGGGCGCCAATTGCAATGTCTACGTCGTTAATTCGCGGATCAACAACTGCGCCGGCGCTGGTATCCGGGCAGACACCTCTACGGGAATTGCCAGGGTGACGGTTAAGAACTCGTCATTTGTAGCTAATGGCGAAGGCATCAGTGGCAGACGCAATTCGCGCATCTCGGTATATGAAAGCTCGATCAGCTTTAACTCGATTGGAGTTCACGCTGAGTCGAATCTTGCGGCTACAAGCGCTGTCGTATTCCTGAAGGGCTGTCATATCAACAACAACACGAGCCACGGCATTCAAGCCGGCGGTGGCATAGCCGTGGCCTCTTCAGTCGTCCGCATTACGGACAACCTGATCAATAACAACGCCGGTGCGGGCGTTTCAATTGGCGCAAACGGCTCGGTTGAAACGTTCCTCAATAATGAGATCAACGCCAACAACCCGGACGGTTGCGTTGGTTGTGTTAATATAACCGGAACCCTGAACTAAACGTTCCGAGTTGACCCATGATTTACCTCCCGGCGGACCAATTCCGTCGGGAGGTATTTCTTTGTCTGCGCGCGCTTAGATCCCGCCTCCAACTCTGACCATGAGAAGACCTGTGTTAGAGTCCGTTGACCCTCCGACAAGCTCGGACGATACTGATAACCGCCCCCTATCTGCCAGGAAAGTGCCGCCGAAGTTTTCAGGAAAAAGCTCTATTAGGCTTTTTATGAAAATACGCGACACCAGGTCGCCCGTCTTTCAAACAATATAATCAACAACAACTCCGGCAGCGCTGTTCCTATTCAGGCGAACGGCGCAATCGAGACGTTCGGCAATAATCAAATTATCGGCAACAACCCCGACGATTGCGTCGGCTGCGTCGATTTAAGCGGCAACATTAATTAGCCTTTCACTGGTACCGTTCAACGAAGACTTCCCCGGCGGGCTTCACAAGGTCCGTCGGGACCTTTTTATTGATTCGCTCAGCTGCGGCACTCTCCTAGCCAAGTCCGATACTTGTGCTAGACTTCTCGTTTCTAAATCAATTTCGACCAATAGACTGGAACAAAACCTTGAGTGGGTTCGACATTAACGATCCACAGGTGACCGGTTATTTACATCCCGCTTATGCAGCGTCGCTGGCCGAGTTTGGCACGCCTCGTTTATTGGATCACAGTTTGGGTTGGATACTCGAGCGAGAGATACCGGGCACCAGGATACGGGACGCCATGGGCTGTTATCCCCTGTTCGCCTGTCAGAACTGGTCGAGGCTGCCGGACGACCTCAGCGAACTTGAGAGCGATCTCGTAAGCCTCGCCTTGGTGACCGATCCCTTTGGCGATTATTCATTAGAAGACTTACAGGCGTGCTTTCCAGATAGGCTCTTAGCTTTCAAAGAGCATTTTGTGGTCGACTTTGGCGCACCGGAGTCGATGTCCAAACATCATCGATACTACGCGCAACGAGCGCGTGCGGCGGTGGAGGTGGAAGCCATCGCCAACGGGCCGGGGGTTCTCGACGAATGGATCAGACTTCACGCAAACCTGTCTTCCCGTTATGGACTCACCGGAATAAAAGCCTTCTCAGCTTCAAGCTTTGGACAACAATTAAACATTCCCGGCGTAGTAATTTTAAGGGCGCATCAGGCGGGCGAAACGGTTGGCGCCCACATCTGGTACGTGCAGCAACAGATTGCATATAGCCATTTGGCGGCTTTAAGCGAGCGCGGGTATGAACTAATGGCCTCATATGCCCTCTACGCCTATGCACTCGAATACTTCAGCGATAGAGTGCGTCTGATGGATTTGGGCGGGAGCGCGGGACTTGGTCTCAATGAGAGTCGCGGCAATGGGTTAATCAGATTTAAGCGAGGATGGGCAAATACGACGAGAACTGCCTATTTCTGTGGCAAGATCTTGAACCAAAAACGATACCACGAGCTTCTTGGATCAAGTGGGGCGTTGGAGGATCAGTATTTTCCTGCTTATCGCGCAGGTGAGTTTATCCGAGATTGATCCGCGTCATGCGCGCGGCAGCGTCCGTTTTTTGCAAATAGTCATTATCAGCGGAGATTCGATATGGGTAAGATTGTCATATTCGGCACCAGTCAATGGGCGGAACTGGCACATTTCTACCTGATGCACGATTCGCCTCACCAGGTAGTTGGATTCACCATCGACCGCGATTATCTCGAATCGAACGAATACAAAGGCCTTCCGGTGGTTCCGTTTGACGAGGTCGAGAAGCGCTTCCCACCTTCCCAGTTTCAAATGTTCATCCCGATGAGCTTCAAGAAAATGAATCACGCTCGCGCCGAGAAATACGACGACGCAAAAAGGCTTGGCTACGAACTTATTAGCTATGTCAGCTCAAGAGCGACGACATTTCCTGACTTTGCCTGTGGTGACAATTGCTTCATCCTTGAAGACAATACCATCCAGCCCTTTGTAAAGATCGGAAACAATGTCGTGATGTGGAGCGGGAATCATATCGGGCATCACAGCGTGATTAAAGACCACGTTATGATTACTTCACATGTAGTGATTTCGGGCTGCTGCACGATCGAGCCCTACTGCTTCTTTGGCGTGAACGCCAGTGTCCGCGACGAAACTATTATCGCGCGCGAGACACTCGTGGGTATGGGCGTGACTATCCTGAAGGACACCAAAGAATTTGAGATTTACAAAGTCGGAGGCGCTGAACCGGCCGGAATCCGAAGCGACCAGATCAGGAGTCTGTCTCACAAATCAAAAGGGTAGACGAGGCATGCGCTGGGAGAAAAAAGGTCTGATCTTTAAAGCCAATGCTCAGTATGAGTGGATGACCCACCACGCCAGCATCCCCTGCGCGGATAAAATCAATGAAGAAGTCTTGCGCATCTATTTTGGCCCTCGGGATAGCCAGGGCCGCACTCATACCGCCTTTATCGACGTGGAAGCTGACGATCCCACCCGCGTCATCCGGGTTCACGACCGGCCGGTGTTGAGTCCCGGACAGCTTGGTGGCTTCGATGACAGCGGTGCGATGCCGTCGTGCATTATCAACCAAGGCGGCAAGAAATATCTTTACTATATCGGTTGGAACCGAGGCGTTACGGTTCCTTATCGCAATGCCATTGGTGTTGCCGTGAGCGAAGACGGTGGGTTAACTTTCGCCCGCGTGTTCCCCGGGCCGGTTATAGATCGAACTTGCGATGAGCCGTTTTTTACTGCCACGCCGTACATCCTGATTGAAGAAGGACTTTGGAAATGTTGGTATGCATCCAGCACGGGCTTTGCAGTTGTAGCAGACAAGCCTGAGCCTGTTTATCAGATTAAGTATGCCGAATCGGATGACGGATTCGTTTGGCGGCGGCCCAATATCACCTGCATTCCTTACAAGTCGGAAGGCGAAGCTAACGCGCGGCCGTCGGTCATCAGAAAAGGCGGCCGATATCGCATGTTGTATTGTTATCGAGGCAGCGTCGGTTATCGCACCGACAAGGCCCAAAGCTATCGCTTAGGGTATGCGGAATCGACGAACGGATTGGATTGGGAGCGCCTTGACGAACAAGTAGGCATCGAGCGCTCGGCCACGGGCTGGGATTCAGAGATGATCGCCTACCCTAATGTCTATGAACATCGGGGCCGCAAGTTCATGCTTTACTGTGGCAACGGTTTCGGCGCGGCCGGCTTTGGTTATGCCGAACTGGTCGAGGATTAGAGCCGATGAAGAGTTTTCGCTCGCCAGCCAAAATCGCCCGCCGGTTGAAGCTGCTGCCAAAGATTGCGCGGCAGGTGAAAAATTGGCCCTCATTCATGTACCACTACGCGCTCGGTCTGGTGCCCGAGCGAGCGTATCGGTTCCGCAACGGCGCCCTGCTAAATATTCATCGGGGCACGGAACATGTTCCAATCCTGGGAATCTTCCTGCGCTCTGAATACGGAATACCACCTCACGACGCGACGCTCGTTGACCTGGGGGCAAATATCGGGGCCTTCTCTGTGTACGCTGCGGTCATGACTCGCAATACGCGCGTATACGCCTACGAGCCGATGCCGGAAGCTTACGAGGTACTACGGGAGAACGTTCGGCTGAATAAGCTAACCGAGTCCATTAAGTGTTTCAACTACGCGGTTGCCGGCACTTCGGCAGAGCGAGAACTTTTTGTTACCGGAACGAATTTTTTCTTCCCCACTTTGATTGCTCCCGCCAAAGCTCAAGTTACCCGTAGCCAGCCAGTGCAATGCACCACACTGGCTGAGATCATCGAGGCGAACAAACTCGCGCAAGTCAATCTTCTTAAGGTGGATGTTGAGGGGGCGGAGTATGATATTCTTTACCGGACGCCATTTCAGTACTTTGCTCGGATTCAAGAAATCCGGATGGAGTATCATAATCTGGATCAGGAAGAGCAGAACGTCGGTGGTCTAAAGCACTTTCTGACCTCTCAGGGCTACAACATAACCCACGAGCAGGCGACCAGCCCGACAAACGGGCTGCTTTGGGCGCGTCTCCGAGCGGTAACAACACCAGGAGCAGGAAAAGAGCCTTGAAAATAGATATCGACCAGTACCGGGAACAGGGCTTTATTCTGTTCCGAAACTTCTTCGACGCCGAAAAGATTTCGCGCGTTCATGCTGACGCCAAGGAGATCTTTGCCGCACAGATGCGCCGGCTCGGCCTGTTGCCTCAGGGCGACGTAAGCGAAGAGGAATTCAACGCCGGTATGTTCCAGTTGTTCCAGTGTGATGTGTCCGCGATCTTCAGGTGCGGCAAGCACGCTCAGCACCTTGTTTCTTTGCACCGTCTATCGCTCGACGAGCGCATTATTGCTGTGCTCAAAAAGCTTGGCCTGGCGTTCCCGAATATCAGCACTCGTCCAACGCTTTATTTCAACCATCCGCGTCTGGCAGAGAAGGAAGTTTACTGGCGATTGGATCTCCATCAGGATTGGCGCAGTATGCAGGGGTCGCTCGATTCAATGGTTGTGTGGGTGCCGCTGATAGACATTGATAAGGACCTGGGCGCCCTGGAAATACTGCCCGGAAGCCATATGCGGGGCCTGGTCAATGCCGAGATGGTTGATGGCTATGGCCATTTCCAGGAAGAGGTCGATACATCGGGACTTCAGCGGATGGACGTTAAGCGAGGGGACGCGCTTTTTTTCTCCGCTTTTATCATACATAAGTCGGGCACGAATTCGACTGAATCGATCCGCTGGTCCTGTCATTTCAGATACAATAATCTTTACGAAAAGACCTTCATCGAACGCGGATATCCCCACCCGTATGTCTACCGGCCTCAAACAGAATTGATTTATCCCGGTTTTCCGACTCAAAGCCAGATAAGAGACATGTTCGCGCCGGCGGTGAAAGAAGAGTAAGCCTTGCAGACTACCTTTTTGAGACGGTAGCTTTTGGTTGATACGTCCTGAAATTTCCCCTAACCGGCTCCGTCAAAGAATAGCATCAGCATGTACCCCGTCAAAAATCTGGACGATTTGGCCATCTTCGGAGGTTCGCCTGCATTCACCGAACAACTCCACGTTGGCCGACCAAACATAGGCAATCGCCAGAAGTTTGAAGTTCGAGTTGCCGAAATTCTGGATCTAAAGTGGTTAACCAATGAAGGTCGCTTTGTAAAAGAGTTTGAGCAGCAAATCGCGAAATTCGTCAACGTCAAGCACTGCATCGCCACCTGCAACGCCACGATCGCCTTACAGATCGCGATTCGGGCGCTCGGCTTGACGGGTGAGGTAGTCCTTCCGTCATTCACCTTTATTGCCACCGCGCACGCTCTTGAGTGGCAGGGCATCACGCCGGTTTTCTGCGACATCGCTCCAGAGACCTATCTTCTGGATCCCAGCCAGGTGGAAGCACTTTTGACACCACAAACTTCCGGAATCATCGGCGTACCGATTTGGGGAAGGGCGTGTGACTATGAGGCGCTGGGCCGGATCGCGAGAGACCGTCAATTGAAGTTGCTTTTTGATTCGGCGCACGCCCTGGGGTGTTCATATCAGGGCCGCATGATCGGCGGTTTCGGAGATGCAGAGGTGTTTAGTTTTCACGCCACGAAGTTCATCAATTCGTTCGAGGGTGGGGCTGTCGTAACGAACGATGACGAACTGGCTCTTAAAATGCGACTGATGAGGAACTTTGGATTCACTTACTATGATCAGACAGACTCCGTCGGTACTAATGGCAAGATGAGTGAAGTTTCTGCGGCGATGGGATTGACCAACCTGGAATGCATTGACGAATTTATTTCGATCAACTACCGTCACTATAAGCAGTATGAAAAAGAACTGGCCGGGCTGGCAGGCGTAAGGATTATTCCTTACGATGAGGGGGAAAAATGTAACTATCAGTATGTAGTGCTGGAAATCGATCCAGGAACCATCGGCCTCACTCGCGATGTGCTCATGAAGGCCCTGCACGTCGAAAATGTGCTGGTCAGGCGCTACTTCTATCCGGGCTGTCATCGAATGGAACCCTACCATTCCAGCTTTCCTGATCTCGTATTGCCGGAAACGGAGAGAGTTGCTGAGCGCGTGCTCTGTCTGCCAACCGGAACCGGAGTAACCGCGGAGCAGATTACAGTAATCTGCAAACTGATTGGATCCGTTGTGCAGAATGGCGTCGAAGTCAGCCGTAGAGTCGGCGCTGAGCTCGCGCTCGCGTCGGGATCGTGAGATTCCCAAACGAAGGTGCCGGATAGCGGCACGCCATGAGTTGTTTTGCGGACTACGAAAGTGATGTCACCAGCAAAACAAGCCTCACTATTCTCACCCACAAATCATGATGAATATGTTTTTTAAATAGTCGAAACCGTTATCGAGCAGAGACCACATGGCTAGTATGAAATTCGCGGGATGCGTGCTATGTTTTTCAGCTCGGCGCGACAATCAGCTCAAACACAAAATCAAAGATGACTAACCGACCAGAACCTGTCCGCAAAGGGAAAGACTTTGCCTCCGCTGAGGAAGTCGAGGCGTACGACAAGCTCTCCGAGCTTAGCAAGCGGTCTCCGATTCCTGACAAAGAGATATTGGCCAACCTGGGATTATTTCTTGTGCGCGGGTCATTCACACGCCTCTTATTTTTGCATCAGCTTTACCTCAAGTCTCTTCATACTTCCGGAGTCATCATGGAGTTCGGTGTCCGATGGGGACAGAACCTGGCGCTCTTCATGACATTTCGTAACATATATGAGCCTTATAACCTGAGTCGCAAGATCATTGGATTCGATACCTGGGGCGGGTTCCCTGCTGTTTCATCTCTCGACGGAGAAGCACCTACTGCCAGCGTGGGGGGCTTATCGGTAACCCCCAACTATGAAACCTACCTCGAGGAGATACTCTCAGCTCACCAAAAGACAACACCTCGGACGGCCATCAAGCAACATCAGCTAATCAAGGGGAACGTGATCGAAACGCTGCCAAAGTATCTGGAAGAACATCCCGAAACCATTATTTCTCTGGCATATTTTGATATGAACCTTTACGAGCCAACCAGGAAATGTCTGGAGTTAATCAAGCCTCACCTCGCGAAGAACAGTATCGTTGGGTTTGATCAGTTGGTTTGGGACGAATTCCCTGGTGAAACGCTGGCCCTCAAGGATGCCTGGGGGCTGTCCAACTTCGATATCATGCGCGACCCTTTTGCTCCCCATCAGAGCTACGTGATTATGGGATAGCGCTCTCGCGACACACCTTAATACAAAACATTATGGGCAGTTCAGCGGTGGCCACCGTCATTAAGGTCGTGTATTTGCGTGCGGGAAAGGGATATCCGGAATAGGCCGTTGCAGGAAATTGCAAAGTTTTTCCCGCCCATCACCAGCCTGCATATCAAAAATCATAAATTCGGCGTTACGTTCAGCAAAGAAATTGATCACGTCTTGGTTGTGGGCGTTTTAAGTGAGGGCGCCTACAGAAGAAAAAAAGGCCCGGCGTGACCCATTTAAGTTATGATTTTCTCGCGAAGGCATGTTACTAAGGAAAGACACAAGTCATGTTTTGGCGGAAGAGTTAAGCTTGAACAGCGAACTGCGCGAGGTAATCGACGGTCCAGACCGAACTCGTGCTTTGAACCCGGCAAGTCTAATAATGAGGAATTCACACTTTAAGTCGTCATTCGAAGAAGAAAAAGTTTTTTGCATCGGCTTTCCGAAAACGGGTACGACCTCACTTGGACAGGCTTTGGAAGATCTCGGCTTCCGCTTGGGGGATCAGCGACAGGGTGAGTTACTCCTGCAAGCCTATGTCGCCAGGAACTTCAAGGCCATTGTCGAATTCTGCCTTACAGCGGACGCCTTCCAGGACGCACCTTTTTGTTTCCCGTTTACCTATATCGCTCTCGAACAGAGTTTCCCGAATGCCAAATTTGTCCTTTCCGTTCGTGACAATGCGGATCAATGGTATCGCTCGTTGGTGAGATTTCACGGTAATTTGTTTTCTGGAGGTCGCGTTCCGGTAAAGGATGATTTGGTCAAGGCTTCTTATTGCTATCCGGGTTACGTCTGGGAGGCGATGCGTCTGGTGTGGAATACGCCGGAGGACGACATTTATTACAAACCTACTATGGTTTCTTATTATGATAGGCACAACTCAGACGTGAGGGATTATTTTCGATTCAAATCCAACATCCTGGAAGTAAATCTTTCAGACAAACGCGCTTACCAAAGATTCTGCGATTTCCTGGCCAAGAAGCCCGTAGCGAAAAATTTCCCGTGGTTGAATGCGTCCTCACCGTTAACCGAGGATAACGTATAAGACTCGCAATCAAGCGCAAAGACTCTTCGCTCGCGACGACGAATGGAATCGCTAAAATGTTTTCTCATCAAAGAGTGACACGGTTCGTTTTGTTTGGTCATCTTCAACGGTTGCTAATTTTCCGGCGTTCATTATACACGTGCGCAGTCTTTAACTGGCCAGTTGAAAACCAGAGATTTCTGAGAGAGTATGGTTCAGCCTGAAGGCCGCCGGCGCTCGAAGAAGATCGATGCGCAGTTCTGAACTCGTGGCTATTAACGCCGCCAGGTTCCAACCATGATGAGTTCATGCACTCGGGATTCGAAATGGGAAAAGTTTTTTGGTATCGGCTTGGCTAACCGCGATCAGCGTCACTGCCTTTAGTCTTACCTAACCGCGTGAGATTGGAAACACATGAAAGACAAAATAGTTTTACTAACCCATCCCATAGATCAGGGGGACATTCTCAAAGACTATATCCAATGGCACCTTGATTTAGGAGTTGATCTTATTCTGGCGCAGGATTCTAATTCTTCCGATAACACTCATGAAGTGCTGGATGATTTCTCGCGCCGCGGGCACTTACGCTGGTTCCCCATTCCAGTCAAGAACTTTTTGCATTACCGGCCCACGGAAACGCTGGCGCAAATAGCGCGCGAACGATATTACGCAGATTGGGTAATTCTAACAGACGTGGACGAGTTCTTATGCCCGTTGGGCGATGATCTGAGAACAGTACTTCAACGCGCTAGGACAGAAAATATTTCCGCAATCAGGGTCCCCTGCTTTAATATGACGGGCCCACTAATGACTAAGAAAAGGGCGACCCGAACCCAAATTCTGCGAATTGATCGGGCCGTTCCTACAACGTTTGAACAGCTAGTTTCTGGTGACCTTCCCAGTCCCTTTATTTTCGTACAACATCCGCCGAAAACTATTGTGCGCGCGGACGCGCTGGACGAATACGCGCCTGGAGGTCACGACGTAAAAACTACCTGGGGTAACATTTCGGAATCGTCTGAATTCCGGATTCTGCATTTCCCGATGAGAGGATTTGACAAGTTTGAGCAGAAGGTTAGGAACGCGATTGCCTTCTTTCAAGCGAATGATCATTATGAAGATTGGTGGGCCTGGCACTGGCGCCGGTGGATACGATTTTATGAGGCGGGCCGGCTGCGTGAGGAATACGAAAACCAATTCATATCCGCCGCGCGGGCAGAGGAGCTCATTAGTCAGGGGATCTGTTCCATAGATAGAACTATTGCGGATTGGATTGATAACAAGAATAAGTCCGTGATTTATCGACTGAACAACTGGGGGCCAATGGCCCGTCTCAGAAGATCCTTGGTGTAAAGAAAGCGTGAGCCGCGCTCTTTGCTGCGATGAGGACACCATCTATACTCAAGAACACTAAGGCGGGGGGTTGCTAATGGTGAACAGTGCCATGATGCATTGTCAGGACGAGACAGCTGTCGAGCCAGTAGAGTATCGCGGTCGGTTTAACCCTCTCAACCATCCAATTAGTTTTGTCTATCCCTCGAGGATTGCAGTTTCTTCCTGGATCGAGCACGTCCCTTTTGGCATGTACTTGATTGACGTCCTCCGCCCAAAAGCGCTCATCGAGTTAGGAACACATTACGGAGTGTCTTACTGCGCTTTTTGCCAGGCCGTAAAAGAGCTCGGCGTCGACACGCGTTGTTATGCAGTAGATTCATGGCATGGAGACGCCCAGACAGGGTTCTACGGACCAGAGGTGCTTGCAGACTTAAAGGAGCATCACGATCCAATATATGGCGGCTTTTCCCGGCTGATCGAAGGTACCTTCGACGAAGCGCTTGCGTATTTTGCCGATCGCAACTTCGATCTCATGCATATTGACGGCTTTCACTCCTACGACGCGGTCAAACAGGATTTCGAGAAGTGGCTGCCTAAGTTGACTGATCGGGCCGTAGTGCTATTCCACGACATCAATGTCCGTGAGCGCGGGTTTGGAGTTTGGAAGCTCTGGGAAGAACTTAAGCCACGGTTCCCTCATTTTGAATTCGTTCATATGCATGGCTTAGGCGTGCTCGCCGTAGGCGAAAGGTATCCGGACGAATTGAACGAGTTGTTTAAGAGTTCGGAGGAAGAGGCAAAAAGAATTCGCAGCTTCTTCGCGAGTTTGGGAGCGCGACTCGAGGTTGCCAAGGAGTTGCAGCTAACTAAAGCTGCCCACACCCAGCTCCTGGCCGAACTCCACCAACAGCTAGCTGACAGGGACCAGCAGCTAGCTCACAAGGACCAACAGCTAGCTGACAAGGACCAACAGCTGGCTCACAAGGACCAACAGCTAGCCCACCTAGCTGACAAGGACCAACAGCTGACTGACAAGGTCCAACAGCTGGCTGACAAGGATCAATCGATTCTCGCTCAGGATTTGCAAGTTAAAGAGCTTGAGAAGTGCCTCAGGAGCAAAGACCTGCGACTTGAAGAGATGGAAAAAGGAATCCGCGTACATCTTCAGTCCCATTCCTATCGCCTGGGCCGTGCGTTGACTTGGCCCCTGAGAAGCCTGACAAGACTGTTTCGTTAGTTTCGGTTGGCCCTTCTATGCCGGAACACTTTCGAGACGCTAAACTAGCGCGCGCGTAACCCGTCGGATGCGTGGGCGGTTACCGTGGTTCCGAGCTCTTGATTCTTAGGGCAGGTCTGGAAGACCCGAAAAGACATCTGAGCCCAGCAACATCTCCTGCGCGGAATAATCGGATCAATTCGCGGACTGATCGGCGCGCACAAATCCCCGCTGGCTCAAATACCCGATGATCGCTCGCGCATTTTTTTCTGCCGAATTCGAAGAGGTCTCCACGGTAATTTCAGGATTGAGCGGCAGCTCATACGGGTCGTCGATGCCGGTAAAGTTTTTGATCTCACCGCGGCGCGCCTGGGCATAGATGCCTTTGGTATCGCGCTGTTCGCAAACTTCCAAAGGCGTATCGACAAAAACTTCGACGAACCGATCGCTCCCAACCATGTTCCGCACGTCATTGCGGGTCGCCCGATAAGGGCTGACGGCGGCGCAGATCGCGATGCCGCCATGTCTCACAATCTCAGAGGCTACAAATCCAATTCGTCGGATGTTGGTGTCGCGATCTTCCTTGCTAAACCCCAGTCCCTTGGAAAGATGCGTGCGCACGACGTCGCCATCAAGCACGGTAGCCTGACGACCGTGAGCCAGCAGTAGCTCAGTCAGGATTTCCGCAGTCGTTGACTTGCCCGCGCCACTCAGGCCGGTAAACCAAACGCAAACACCCCGGCGATGTAGGGGCGGATAAGCTTCGCCCAGCACGCGCGCGATCTCCGGACGACTGAACCATTCCGGCAGCTCGCGCCCTTTCTGCAGATACTCTTCGCGAACTTCGGTGCCTGAGATGGTTACGGGCACTGCATCGGAACGTTCGTCAATCTCTTTGTAGCCTTCACCGGGAAAGTAACCCAGTTCCTGAAAAGGCAGAACACCCACCTCGAGCTCATCGCTGAACCGACCCATCAACTCCTGCGCATCATATGGGCCATAGAAAGGTTCGCCTTTGGAATTCTTTCCGGGACTGGCGTGATCTCTGCCCACGATCAAATAATTCGCGCCATAGTTGCGGCGAATGATTGCATGCCAAAGCGCCTCTCTGGGTCCGGCTAAACGCATTGCCAGCGGGAGCAACGCCAGCAGGATTCGTTCAGGGTCGTAATAATTCTCCGCCAGGATCTTATAAGTGCGCACGCGAGTGTAATGATTGATATCGCCGGGCTTGGTCATGCCCACTACCGGATGCAGCAACAACACACCATCAACGCCGGCGATGGCGCGCTTGGTCATTTCCTCGTGCGCGCGATGCAGCGGATTTCGGGTTTGAAAGGCAACCACATTCGGATGCCCAAAACCCTCAAGTCTGCTTCTGACTTCAGCAGGAGTCAGTCGCAAGTCGGCGAAATCGTAATAACGCGGCAGCGGTAACAGACGCAGCCGCCCGCTCAAATTGAATCGGCCCCAGCGCTGCATCTCGGCCACCAACGGATGCTTCGGATCGTTTGTGCCCAGGACCTTTTCCGCAGTGTCCGCCGGATCCCACTCATAGATTTCTTCGATTTTCATTACGCCGAGCAATTCATTCTTAACGTTGCGCAAGGCAACCTCGCGATCGAGCTGTAACTCAGCATCACCGTTCACCGGCAACGCCACCGGGATCGGGAACAAATGGCCTGAGGGCAGACGCATCTGTTCGAGAATGGATTCGTGCTCGTCTTTGGTAACAAAGTGATCGAGAGGCGAGAAGGCGCCGCAGCTAAGCAGCTGCAGGTCGCAAACCGAACGCTCGGAAATCTGAATCGAAGGCAGCCGGCCGGCGTGGACTCTGAGCTCATCGAGCTCCTCCGGCGGCGCTATCAAGTCCACTAGTTTTCCGCCGTACGGCGTGATGAGCTGAATCATGTTTAGTTGTTTGCCGTTCCCAACGGTTTGAAGTAATTCGCTTCCTGACACATGTCCTGATAAAGAGTAATCACTGCCGACGGCGTGCCCGCTTCAAATCGGCATTTATCGTCCCCTTAACTTTTCTGATTTAGCTCCCGAAGGGGGCCTACGGACGTGGATTAGTTTGATCCAGCTGACACTGCAAGATCAGTTTTGCCCGGGCTCGGTTCATCCCTTAGAGAGTTCGGGCCCTGATTTGAGGAATTGCGGCCGAGGTACTCTGCAAT
>JBBPID010000108.1:0-14814 GCA_038040505.1 Acidobacteriota bacterium
ACCCATGTGTCCGAACATGTGTTACCTATCTCTCCGGTCTGTACAGGGAGAAGGGCCGGGGATGAGGGCCTGGCAAATCTCTTCCACTACATTCGCAGTGTGATTAAGAACTCGGTCATTTGAAAAGCGTAACACTCTCAGTCCCTGCGAAATCATATAAGCATTGCGTTCCTGATCATGTTGCCAACGTTCGTTCGGCCCATGGACGGCGCCATCGCATTCGATTACAAGGTTAGCTTCGCGGCAATAGAAGTCCGCAATGTAATCCCCGAATTGATGCTGCCGCCTGAATTTGAATTCAAGGAGCTGACGATTCCGAAGGAATTGCCACAAGAGATCTTCGGCCGCCGTCTGTTTTTTTCGGAACTCGCGAGCGAGAGTTTTCTGTCCCGAAAATTGAAAACCACCGCGATATTGTCTGCGTTTTCTCATCTAGACATGATTATCGCCCCTTAGGCAAGTAAACATTTTTGCATCGAGTCACGGCTCGCGGTGGCGAGCGGCATTCGAAGACAAAAACATCATTCGTGTCGACGTCGTACTAACGCCCTCATCCCCGGCCCTTCTCCCAAAGGGGAGAAGGGAGAAAGCAACTCAATGTTCACTAGAGCCCAAGGGCCCTCATCCCCAGCCCTTCTCCAAGGGGAGAAGGGTGAAAGACAACTGAACGTTCACTACAGCCTAAAGCCCTCACCCTAACCCTCTCCCAATGGGAGAGGGAAAATTAAGTTAACGGGGTTGAAGCCCCTCACGATCGGGCTTCCGACAAATCACGTCATCGATTATTATCTGGCCCCACTAAGCTCTGAAGTTCCAAAGGAGAACCGAATGCGTCGCCAAACTATCATCCGATTTCTTGTCCTGCTGTGTCTGGCGTTAATAAACACCCAGGTCTTCGCCCAACGTGATCGGCTCTCAATCGAGCAGTTTCTCGATTGGGAATACGTCGCGTCGCCGCAGATTTCGCCGGACGGCCGGCAGATCATCTACACCAGGCATTGGCCTGATAAGGTCAATGACAAGTATGAAGACGAAATCTGGATCATGGATGCGGACGGCGGACACAACCGTTTTCTGGCAAAAGGTTCACAAGGCCGTTGGGCGCCCGACAGCAAGCGGCTCGCCTACGTTGCCCAGGGCCAGCCAACCGGCGCGCAGATCTTTTTGAAATGGATCGATCTGCCGGGAGAGACGCAACTCACGCGGCTCGAGCGCGGACCCTCGAATCTCGCGTGGTCGCCCGATGGGAAGCGAATCGCGTTCACGATGAATGTGCCGGGCGGTTCCGGCTTTACGGTGAAAATGCCGGCGCACCCGCAGGGTGCAAAGTGGATCGAAGCGCCGCGCGTGGTCGAGCGTCTCAACTATCGCAACGATGGTTCGGGATGGCGGCCGGAAGGCTTCACTCACATCTTTCTGATCTCAGATCAAGGCGGAACGCCGCGCCAGCTCACCAATGGCGACTATCAACACGGCGCGCCCGAATGGCTGCCCGACTCGCGCACAGTCATTTTTAGCGGAGTCCGCAAAGATGACGCCGAGTATCTTCGTTTCGGATCCGAAATCTATTCGATGTCGGTAGATAGCGGCGCCATCCGAGCGCTCACCAATCGCGAAGGCCCCGACAATAATCCGGAAATCTCGCCCGATGGACGACTGATCGCTTACACCGGATTTGATCGGAACGATAATACTTACAACGTAACCAAACTATATGTGATGAACACCGACGGCACCCGCCAGCGAGTGCTCACCGCTAATTTTGATCGCTCGCCCAACGGAGCTTTCTGGGCCGAAGACAATAGCGGCTTGTACTTTACGACCGAGGACAAAGGCTCACAGAACGTTTGGTTTCAGCCGATCGCGGGCGGTGCACCGGAGCAGATCACCACCGGCTCGCACGTTCTTAATATCAGTTCGATGAGCCGGAATGGCGTGATGTCCGGGACGTGGACGGCTCCACAAACGCCCGGCGATGTAGTTACTTTGCGTATGCCCGCCCGGGGCAGGGACACTCGCGGCCGCACCGTGGCGCCGGTTGGGATCGGCCAATTAACAGCCGTCAACGCCGACTTGCTCGAAGGCCGGAAACTCGGCGCGGTGGAGGAAATCTGGTACGACTCAGTCGGCGGTATGAAAGTCCAGGGTTGGATTGTGAAACCGCCTGACTTTGATGCGCAGAAGAAGTATCCGCTGATTCTTTACATTCACGGCGGACCGCACACGATGTACAGCGTGGGTTTCAACTTTGAGTTTCAAAACCACGCGGCCAACGGCTATGTGGTCCTCTACACGAACCCGCGCGGCTCAACCGGCTATGGCCAAACATTCGGCAACGCCATCAACAACAATTATCCCGGCGAGGATTATGACGACCTGATGCGCGGTGTCGATGAAGTCGTCAAGCGTGGCTACATCGACGAACGCAATCTGTTCGTGACCGGTGGTTCGGGCGGCGGAGTGCTTTCTTCCTGGATCATCGGCCACACCGATCGCTTTGCCGCGGCGGTGGTGATGAAGCCGGTGACGAACTGGTACTCGTTCGTGGGTACGACCGACGGCGCCGACTGGTACTACAACTTTAAGAAGCTGCCGTGGGACGATCCTTCAGAACACTTGCGGCGCTCGCCGATAACCTACGTCGGCAACGTCAAGACCCCGACGTTGCTAATCGACGGGGAGTTGGATCTGCGGACGCCGATTGCCGAGACTGAGCAGTATTATCGCGCACTGAAGTTCAGGAAAGTCGATACGGCGATGGTCCGTCTGGCCGACGAGTATCACGGCTTTAACGCCGACTTTGGCCTCAGGCATCCATCGAATCGCTTGTCGCAGATACTTTTCCTGCGCGGCTGGTTTGAGAAATATAAGAGGAAATAGAGTGCGATCGCGGGGCGGTGTCAGAAGCCCGACCGTAAGGGAGGGCCACGTTTCGATTCACATTGATTGGAACCGAAAATTGCCCTCCCTGACGGTCGGGCTTCTGATACTACTTCCTCAGCAGCTTCCAGCCCGAAGGCAGCACGGCCGCGGCGAGAGTAATCTTGACAAGGTCGCCGGGAAGAAACTTAATCACCGTCGCGAATAGAGTAAGCAGCGGAGAAGTTTTCATCACGATTGAGAACCATACCCAACCGCTGAGCATGATCACGGCTGAACCGATCGCCATGGCCGCGGCGGCCTTGAAAAACTTTCGATCCCAGTCATGTTCGGCGAAAGCGCCGGTGATGTAAGCAGCCGCCGGAAAGGCAATCAAATAGCCTCCCGTGGGTCCCATTAGATGTAGTAGTCCGAAATGTCCGGCCGAAAAGAAAGGCAACCCGGCCGCGCCTTCTATCAAATACGCAATCATCGCCATCGCGCCCAGGCGAGACCCCAATAACGCGCCCGTCAGCAGGACCGCGAAGGTTTGACCGGTGATTGGTACCGGACCGATGGGGATTACGATCTGCGCAGCCAGGG
Organism: Acidobacteriota bacterium; assembly: GCA_038040505.1. Taxonomy (GTDB): domain Bacteria; phylum Acidobacteriota; class Blastocatellia; order Pyrinomonadales; family Pyrinomonadaceae; genus UBA11740. The sequence continues at coordinate 3,463 of JBBPID010000108.1, forward strand.
CCGTCAGCAGGCTGAAACCGATCACCAGTCCCACCTGCCGCACCAGATCAAGAGGCGCGAACGCCACTTCCAGAAGAGTTTCGCTTTTTGCAAATGTCGCGTTCATAGATTCTTCAGCTCACAAGTTAGGGGTTACGGCCGCACGCACATTACCGGGCACGGTGCGTTACGCATGATGAACTCCGAGGTATTGGTTAGTTTTGGATCGCCGCCAGAGCCCAGCGCGGTGGTGATGGCCACCAGATCGGCCTTGTGTCTGCCGGCGTATTCGACGACGGCTTCAGCCAGGCCGCCATGCAAGCGACGAATTTTTCCGAGACAATCAGTCGCCTCGGCTTCAGAAAAGAACTTTTCCAAAGTAGCCTTACCACCGTCAGCCGGCTCCTCGTCGCCTTCGTTAAAAACGCAGAGTGTTTCCAGGTTGGCCTTTGTCTTGCGGGCGATTGAACAAATTACGGGCAGAATGCGTCTTGAGTGCCCACCCAGATCCGTCACAAACAGAATAGTCTTGAAACGATCGATCGGCCGGGTGGTGCGCCGCGGGCCATAAAGCCGGGCGATGATGGTGGGAATCTTCGAGTCTCGCGCGACCTGCTCGGCGACGCTACGACCGAGGAAAAACTGCGCCACGTCCGAACGTCCATGCGACGCCATTACGATCAAGTCGCAGCCGCGTTCGTTGGCATGCCGCATTATCATCTTGGACGGGTCGTCATCTCCTTTGGGAATAATCGTCTCGATTACCCGCACCGTTGTGGCTCCCGTCGGCACCGCGGGAAACTCGTAACGCGAAGTCTCAGTGATATGCGGATCGCCGCCGTGAGCGATATGAAGTGACTGAACGGTCGCTTCGAACTGCGCCGCAATAGCCAGCGCCAGCGGAAAGGCGCTGTTGGCGACGGCCGAAAAATCTGTCGGAAACAGTATCGAGCGAATCATGGCTCAGTATAGGTCGAATCGATATTCGTCGTATAGGTTTAAAAGTCGGTTTAGCCTTCCGCGCGGATGCGCATCTTGTGAAACGATCGCCAGACAAAATAGAGCGATATCAGGAAGAATATACCGGCTAAAACGCGGCTGATAATCGGGCCATTCTTCCCGAACTGGCCAGTCTCGCTGCTGACGCTAACCGCTAACTCAACTGCCAGCAATCCAAACAGCGTGGTGAACTTGATCACCGGATTCATCGCTACCGATGAAGTGTCCTTGAAAGGATCGCCGACCGTGTCGCCGATCACCGTGGCGTCGTGCAGGGGCGTTCCCTTCTGTTTCAGATCGACTTCGACGACTTTCTTCGCGTTGTCCCAGGCGCCTCCGGCGTTGGCCATGAAGATCGCCTGATAAAGACCGAATATAGCGATTGAAAAAAGGTAGCCGATAAAGAAAAACGGCTCAGTGAAGGCAAAGGCCAGCGTCGAGAAAAAGACGCCCAGGAAAATATTGAACATCCCTTTCTGGGCATACTTGGTGCAGATTTCCACCACCTTCTTGCTGTCTTCCACAGACGCTTTCTCGACGCCGTCCAGTTTGATGTTGGCCTTAATGAATTCAACCGCCCGATACGCGCCGGTGGTAACGGCCTGGGTCGAGGCGCCAGTGAACCAGTAGATCACCGCGCCGCCGGTAATCAGACCGAGCACAAATGGCGCATGCAGGAGTGAAAGGCTCTCAGTGTTTTTGGTGAGACCTTCGGTTAACGTCATGATGATCGAAAAGATCATCGTCGTCGCGCCCACCACGGCGGTGCCAATCAGCACCGGCTTGGCAGTGGCTTTAAAAGTATTCCCGGCGCCGTCGTTTTCTTCGAGCAGATGCTTGGCGCGCTCGAAGGTCACCGTCATGTTGTAATCATTCTTGAGTTCTTCTGTGATATTCGGAATCTGCTCAATCAGCGAAAGCTCGAACACTGATTGTGCGTTGTCGGTGACCGGCCCGTAGGAATCTACCGCGATCGTCACCGGCCCCATACCCAGAAATCCGAACGCCACCAGGCCAAAGCCGAAGACGGGCGCGATATGAAAAGTTCCGGAAGAAACCATCAATGCGTCCAATCCCATGGTGCTCACAATGAAGGCTATCGCCATCAAGCCGACAATGCTTATTCCCAGCCAGTAAGCTGAGTAGTTACCGGCGACAAAACCCGACAGAATGCCGAGTGAGGCGCCACCTTCGTCAGCAGATTTGACGACCTCCTGAACGTGTCTCGACTTCGTGGAGGTGAAAACCTTGACCAGTTCGGGAATGACGGCGCCCGCCAGCGTGCCGCACGAAATGATCGTTGCCAGTTTCCACCAAAGCGTTGCGTCGCCGCCCAGAACTGGAACTATCAGATAAGAGACAGCATAGGTCAGCACAATCGAAACGATGGAGGTTAGCCAGACGAGTGTAGTCAGTGGCGCTTCGAAGTTCATGTCGCCGGCATTGCCATAGCGGGCTTTAGCGATAGCGGCATTGATGAAATATGAAGCAGCGCTGGAGACCAGCATCATGATGCGCATCACGAAAATCCACACCAGCAGCTGAATTTGAACTGTGGGGCTGGGCACCGCGAGCAGAATGAACGTAATCAGGGCCACGCCGGTGACGCCGTAAGTTTCAAAACCGTCGGCGCTGGGACCAACTGAATCGCCGGCATTGTCGCCGGTGCAGTCGGCAATCACGCCGGGATTGCGCGCATCGTCTTCCTTGATCTTGAAGACGATCTTCATCAGGTCGGAACCGATGTCGGCGATCTTGGTGAAGATGCCGCCGGCGATTCGCAGTGCGGCCGCGCCCAGGCTTTCGCCGATCGCAAAGCCGATAAAGCACGGTCCGGCATACTCACCCGGGACAAAAAGCAGAATGAAGAGCATGATGAGCAGCTCAACGCTGATCAGGAGCATGCCGATGCTCATTCCGGCCTTCAGCGGAATGGCATAAATCGGATAGGGCTTGCCCTCCAAACTGGCGAACGCGGTGCGCGAGTTGGCAAAGGTATTAACGCGAATTCCAAACCAGGCCACGCCATAGCTGCCGGCGATGCCTACCAAACTGAACAGCAGGATCATCGGCAGGGTCACCGCGATCGAGTGTCCCGGCACCGGCCGCAAAACTCCGAAATAGGCCACTACAATCGCCGCGATGAACACCCAGAGCAGCATGATGAACTTGCCCTGAGTCGTCAGGTAGGTCTTGCAGGTTTCGTAAATCAGCTCGGAGATTTCCCGCATCGAGCGATGCACGGGCAGGTTCTTTAACTGGATATAAATCGCCAGCCCGAACAGCAGGCCGAGAAAGCAAACCAGCAAACCGCCCAGCAGCAAGCGATGTCCATCGATTCCGAGAAAGGTGACCGCGGAAAGATCCGGCAGTTTGAGGGCGGCTTCGCCACCCTCGGACGCCAAAACGGCGGGGGCCCCCATGGTGACAACCATGAGCCCGAATAAGAAGGCAATTAGCCGGCGACGCGTCGCCCTGGCAAAGTTCGACGTTGAATACACTAGTAAGATAATCCTTTCGTATTTACCTATGCGAAGGGGGTTAACGAGCCCGTTGAAAAAGCCGAGTATTATTGCCGATTTGTTGGCGAACTGTCCAACCGCGAGAGTCCTCACCGAGAAGAAACATCGACCTTAACCTGATCGTATTGCCTGGCGAGTGGGCGCATGTGGCTTCATCGAAGGGAGACCGAGATGAGAAAAAGAAACGCGCGGACTTCGTTTTTACTGTTGGTTATTCTGTTCATCTGGCTGGGCCTGGTCCAGTCAGTTAGCGGCCAAAACAACAAAGAATCGGAAGATAGAGCAGCCATTCACGATCTGCTGGTTGAGGTGCGAATGCTGCGCCAGGCATTGCAGACGCTTCATCGAATGAGCCTGGATACCTATCGAAGCCAGTTGCTGGTCGATCGCATCAGGGCGAATCGTGAAGATGTCAGGCGATTGACGAGTTCGCTAAACGAAACTCGCGACACCCTGTTCAAAACCCAAAATACAATTCCTCAGTTCATCGACCGGCAAAAACTCCTGGAGAGCCAGGTGCAATTAGAGGTCGATCAGCAAAAGCGTGCCCAGTTGGAGTTTGAATTAAAGCGCACCAGGGAAGGGATCGAGATGTACAAGTCCCAAATTGAACCCTTGAAGGAGCGCGAACAACAAATGGCCGCTGACTTGAACGCCGAAAAGGCAAAGCTCCAGGAGTTGGAGAGTCGATTGGAACTGCTCGAGCGGGCAATCGAGAATGATCGGCAGAAGCTTGAGGACAAGCCGGCTCCGGTAAAAACTCCTTGACGCAAAATGGCAGTGGCCCGACGTTATGCTTCAGCCACCGCCGCGTCCGAAGTTAATTCGGTTCGCTTTGGGCCGCCTATCCATCTTCTCACTGAGTCGATCAATACAATTACCGCCGCGGTCATGATCAGCGCCGTCAAACTAGTATTGATATAGCCCTGCATCGTCGTTGCCGGGAGCTGCGCCTGCGGCCAGAAGATGTCGCGTATTGATTGATATCCCGCCACCAGGGTGGTCGTCGCCACAAACGACAGCGGCACCAATGTCACCCAGCTGTAACGCGCTTTGCCGGAGTTGATAATGATCGTTGTAGCTACACACAAAGCGACTGCCGCCAACAGTTGATTGGCGATGCCGAACATGGGCCAGATGGTTGAGATCGACCCGCTCCAGATGAAAGCAGTCCAGGCGGTGACCACGATCGCGCTGGTAAGAATCGATCCCGGGATCCAGTTTGGCTGTGCCAGCTTTGGATAAACCCTCCCGCCAAACTCTCCCACCAGAAATCGAGCGACACGTGTCCCCGTATCAATCGTCGTGAGGATAAACAGCGCTTCGAACATGATCGCGAAGTGATACCAGTACTTCATCAGGCCGCGCAGTCCGGGAATGCCATCGAAGATCTTCGCGATGCCGATCGCCAGGGTCACCGCGCCACCGGTGCGCTCGCGGACGCGTTCTCCGGTGGCGGCTTCGAGCCGGTCCAGCTCTTTCGGACGCAGGTCGAATCCCTGAGCGGTTTGTTGATCCACCATCCGCGTATATCGCGCGCTCTCCATCTCGCGGACCGCGGCAGGCTTGTCCGTTCTTAATCCCTGAAGAGTGTTAGCGGCAAAATAATCTCCCGGGAAAAGCGAAGTGGCGGCAATCAACGCGATCACGCCGACCACGCCTTCCATCAGCATGCTGCCGTATCCGATCATGCGCGCGTCGGTTTCCTTAGCGATCATTTTTGGGGTTGTGCCTGATGAAATCAAAGCATGAAACCCGCTAATCGCGCCGCAGGCAATCGTGATAAAGACAAACGGATAGACTTTGCCCGGCACAATCGGTCCGCCGCCGTAGACAAATGGAGTGATTGCCGGCATGTGTAGAGTCGGATGCACCAGGATCACGCCGATGATCAGGAACGCCACCGTTCCGATCTTGAGATACGACGAAAGATAATCCCGCGGGCACAGCAGCATCCAGACAGGCAGCACTGAAGCGATGAACCCGTAAGCCGCCATCAACAGAGTTACTTTATGAGGAGAAAGCGTGAACGCCGCGGCCCAGGAGGACTCGGCAACCCGGCCACCAAGATAAACCGCGATCAGTAGACCAACCACCCCGATGATGCTCGCTTCGACAATTCTTCCTTTACGAAAGCGATACATGTAGAGGCCCATGAACAAGGCCAGCGGAATCGTGAATCCGACCGTGAACGTTCCCCACGGTGATTCAGCTAAAGCGTTAACCACCACCAGACCGAGGCCGGCGAGCGCGATCACGACGATGAAGAGAATCGCGATCCCGGCGACAAAACCCGAGAGCGGGCTGATCTCGGTGCGCGCGATTTCGGCCAGCGATTTTCCTTTTCGCCTGATGCTGGCAACGAGGATCATAAAGTCGTGCACCGCGCCGCCCAGGCAGACACCGATCACCAGCCACAGAAGTCCCGGCAGAAAACCAAACTGGGCCGCCAGCACCGGCCCAATTAGCGGACCGGCGCCGGAAATCGCGGCAAAGTGGTGCCCAAACAAGACCCACTTGTTCGTTGGGTAATAGTTGTGGCCGTCGTACATTGTGACCGACGGCATCTGGCGCGAGTCGTCCAGGGCCAACACCTTCGCCGCAAGGAACGCCGAATAGTAGCGATAGGCGATTGCGATCACGCAAAGCACGCCGATGATGAGAGGCAGAGCGTTCATCTCTTCAATCTGAGCGCCGCTATGATAGCCGTCGTTTCAATTTTTGCGAAGCAGATTCAGCGACATGCGCCCGTGTCAGAAGCCCGACCGTGAGGGAGGGCAAGCAGGCTGAGATTCGGTGGTGCTTGTGTGACATGCGAGCGGCCTTCCGGAAATAAGGATACAGAACCGCTCGCTGTAGCGAGCGGGTCAAAGCAGCAACTCTTCAAGGCACATTGTACTGACGTCTTCATCGATTCAAGGTCGTTGCTTAAGTCGCGCCTTTAACCCGCTCGCTACCGCGAGCGGTTCTGTACCCACCCTCGTTCGCTGCGGATTATTCTTCCTCAGTGACTAACCGAAGTCTTTTTGTGCAGAGCATTCCCGGTCCGATAAAACGATCCACGAAATCACCCGAAACTCCACGAAGAACCGGCACCACGCTAGTCGTTGACTTACACAAGAAATCCTCAACCCAGCGGCAACAACAAAACCAAATGTGGTAGATTGACGACGAGGTTGCCGAGTAAACTCGGTGCTCTCATCTTGTTTCAACCATATCCAACTTCGATAGGAACGTTATGAAACCACACAAGCCAGTCGTCATTCTGGCCGTGCTGCTGTTGACCGCGACCCTCGCGCCGTTAACTCGCGGCCAATCGAGTCGCACTAGTCCTGATGCGCTGATCAAAAGTCTTTACTGGGATCACAACCATAAACACAGCCCTTTCTTTCAAACCAAAAGCCGGGCGCTCTTGTACAAGTATTTCGAGAAGAGCCTGGCGGGTCTGATCTGGAAGGACGCGGCCACTTCAAAAGACGAGGTGGGAGTGATCGATGGCGATCCGCTCTACGACGCGCAGGACATGGAGATCAAAAAATTCGCCATCGGAAAACCGAAGTACGCAGACACGAAAGCCAAAGTGGAAGTCACCTTTGAAAACTTTGGAAAGCCAAAGACGATCGTCTTTGTGCTGATGAAGGAAAAGACAGGTTGGAAGATAAATGATATCGAGTATGGCGAGAGTGGAACGCTGCGTGGATGGTTCAAAGGCCAACCCTGAGATAATATCTTTGAAGAGGTAAGTCATGAGCAGGTTTAGAAGACGGCAGATTATCGTCGCCACACTGTGCTTTTGCCTGACAACTCCACTCTGGGCCGCCTTCCCATCCACGGCAGCGCCACAACCACCCACGAGACCACAAGGTACTTCGCAATTACCCGGCCCTTCTCAGCCCGCGGCGAATGAAGAATTCAAGTTCGGGAATGTCGATCTGGAGTTGCTCGAACAGGTGAACCTACTTGACCGGCGATTCGATCGAGAGGGTTTGGTTCTCGAAGATGAGGCAACCAACGCGTATCTGAAACGCGTTGGCGAGGTACTTCTGCCGCGTGGTTTGAAGCTCGAACATGTCTCGTGGAGGTTTCGCGTGTTGCGAGATTCGGCGCCAAACGCTTTAGCGCTGCCGAATGGATCCATTTATGTCACCACGGGGCTGCTCGCTTTGATGGACAACGAATCCCAGGTCGCTTCCGTGATCGCTCATGAAATGACCCACGTGATCCGGCGTCACAGCTACTTACAAAATCGCAGTAACCGCAAAAAGTTTCTCACAATGAATATCATGGCCGCCGTCGGCCAATATGCTCCCGGAGGAATCGTGGGTGCTGTCATCACGGTTGCCACGGCGGTAGCGCCCTTTATCGTTTTGGCCACGATGTTTGGTTATAGCCGTGATCTGGAACGCGAGGCGGATCTGAAAGGCATCGACATGATGATTGCTGCCGAGTATCCGCCTGAAGAGATGGTGAAAATGATGAAGGTCCTCAACCAGGACATCGAAGGGGAAGAGATCCGATATTTTTATAACGACCACCCGGCGCTACACGAACGAATCAACTATTTGAGCTCTTATCTCGGAGCACGCGCCGACAAAGTGACGGCACAGATGGAGTTGAACCGTGAGAAGAATGCTTATTTCACGAAAGCTGAATCCATCATGCGCCACGACATTCAGCTCGCGATAAACGCCGCGCGCTTTCGCTCTGCGGTTTACCTGGCGCAACGCCTGGTCGAATCCCGTCCGAATTCTTCAGAGAATGTGTTTCTACTGGCTGAAGCCTATCGCAACCTCGGCCCTCGTTCGCCGCAATTGACTGAAAAGGAGTCGACCAACAGCGCAAAGAAAGATGCCGCGAAGAAGCGAGCGAAACGAACCCCGGACGAGGAAGAGCGCGATTTGCTTGCGACTACAGCAGGGCAGCAAAACTGGAAGACGCATCAGCAAAAGGCCGAAGAGCTTTACCAGCGCGCAGCTAATTTGGAGAATCCGTTCCCGGCAGTCTATCGCGGGCGCGGCATGCTTTACGAAAAGCTGGGCCGGCCAAGTGAAGCCGTCACCGAGTACGAAAAATATCTGGAACTTGCGCCTGGCGCCATTGATCGCGAACGAATTCAAAGACGCATTGAAGCCCTGAGGAGATCCCAGACATGACTTCTACTACTACCCTCGCCAAAGCGTGCAGGATTCGAATTGGTACTCTGATTGGGTTAGTCGCGCTGGTAGCGGCGGCGTCGCCATTGGTTGTTCGTGCTCAGTTTCTTCACCCCAAGATCACCTCAAAGGAGTCCACCATCCGTAACGTGGTCATTCTGCCTGCCAAAGTCAACGTTGTGAGGGACAGCATGAAAGGACCCGAAGGTATGGCGGCTGAGTCAGAAGATCTCAGCGCTCGCGTTGAGAAGATGGTGGCCGAAGTACTGGCGCAGAAACACGTCACCACACTGAGTGGCCCGTCTTCATCTGCCGAGGACAGTGTTCAACAGAAGTACTTCATCGCCGACATCCAGGCGAAGTTCGACGACCTGTTGCCGAAAGTCATGAAGAAGCGGAGCGACGTCAAGAAGGGTCGCTTCTCAATGGGAGACGAAGTGCTGAACCTGAATCTGGAAAAGACGGCCGACGCGATCCTTTTCATCCGCGGTCAGGGACAGAAACTGACTTCGGGCAAAAAGACATTTACTCTCCTGGTGGGCGGAATGCCGGCGTACTTAAGACTGCAGATTGGAATCGTGGACGCTCGTAACGGTGAAGTGCTGCTTTATACGGATCCGGTTTTTGGGGGCGATCCGACCACGGCCGTCGATCGCCTGCGCAAGGCACTCGAAAAAGGTTTCAAAAAACTTCCGAGCGCGCCTTAAGGATAACTCGCGCACTCAAACTCCTGCCTTCAAGGCCGCGCACAACAATCGATGGAAAAGATGTTCTCCGCTTTCGCGTCGCACCGACAGCCGGCCCGCATGGTACGCTCGCGACTGCAGACCACGCTGAACTGATTCACAGATATCTACGTCTTCGTTCTGGATGCGCTCACCCACCTCAATGCTGGCGAGGTTGCGTTCGCGAGCTGATTCGGACACGTCCGCAAAATAGAAATCGAAAATTACCTCAGTGCGGTCAACCGCAAGTGGCCGCACCAGGTTCGTATCCAGGACTCCTTCGTAGCAATTGATCATGAAGTTTGGATAAAGCCAGTAGTACAACGCCCTCTGCCCGCTCCGCACCTTGCCCAATTGATCATCCAACCCGCTTACCATGGGACTCGCTTGCAGACAGAAGCGCTCGCCATTCTCAATTGTGTAATTGCTGTAATCGAGAACGCTGTCCAGGCCTTTATGCAGATGCGGTACGTGATAACCGCCGTCGAGATAGTTATCGACAAAAACTTTCCAATTGCAGTTCAGAAGATAGCGCCGCCTTTCTAGCCAATGAAGCCGATCCAGGCCAAGAGCGCCCATTTGATTGACCAGCTCATTGCCCAAAAACTCAGACAGTGGAGCATTTCCATTGGCTAGAGTTGATTGTTGCGCTCCATCTAATCTAGCCAGAACCCATTTCTCCCAGGTCGCGATTTGGACCGGAATCAATCCGTTCTGAGCCCGGTCGAATTTGCAAACATCCGTGAAGTCCGGCGTGCCCTTCAATTCACCTTCCAGCGAATAGGTCCAGCCATGATAGGGACAGCGCATTTGATTGGCATGTCCGGCAGCTTCAGTCATTACCGCGGCCGCGTGATGGCGGCACACGTTGAAGAAACCGCGCAGTACCTGGTCGTTTCCGCGCGCAATGACCAGCGGCTCTCCGGCAACTTCGGCCGTAACATAGTCGCCCGGGGCGCAAAGCTGATCGGTGCGGCCGACTACCTGCCAGGAACGACTAAAGACGGTTTGTTTCTCGAGTTCGAATATTCGTTGGTCGGTGTACCAGGACGAGGGAATGGTTGAGGCTTCGGCGAGAGGCGCGTTGGGCTCATATCCAGCGATGATGTGTTCCAGGGAATCTTTCACGGCGCAGTTAACAAAAGTAGTTGGATCGGAAAGGCCGAGCCTTTCCGCACCTCAGGCGGCAATCCGCACTCTTTACACCGGTGTGGCCGTCTTCTGTTTCGGATTATAGAAAGGCGTCTTTACCACGGTCGCCGCCACACGATGTCTGACCGCCTCAACTGTAATCTCGATCTCGACGCGAGTGCCTGGCCTGGTTAACTCACTCTTCAGGGTCGCCAGCGCAATCATTTTTTTCAAAACCGGCGACCAGGTAGTAGAAGTCGCTTTGCCCACTTGCGAGCCGTTCTGATAGACGGGAACTGCGACCCGCGAAGCGATCGGTGAAACCGCGGGCGGCAAGCCCACTGCTTCGTAATAACGCTCGACTTCCGTCCAGTCAATTTCAAGACCGGCGATCATCCTGGCAGGTCCGCGTTTGTTCTCAGCGAGTAAGGCCTGCTGCCCGATAAACCGATTCTTGTCCAAATGCACCAGGCGCCCCAGACCCAGCTCAAAAGGAGAATATCTTTGCGCTGTGACCAGCGCCTTCTTGCTGCTGGTGAAATCCACGTCGATCAGCAACAAACCTGCTTCGATGCGAGCCACATCAAGCGCCAGCATACCCGCCGGTTTAATATCAAAGATCCGGCCGGCTTCGATCAGCGCGTCCCAGACTCGCAGGGCCTGGTTAGCCTCGACCCAAACTTCATATCCAAGATCGCCGGTGTAACCGGTGCGCGAGATTTCGACCGGCACCTTTGCAATCGTGGCTTTGGTGACCCGGAAATATTTTAGGTTTTCAATGTTGGCGTCTTCGGCCAGGCTCTTCAAAAGTCGCCCTGAGGTGGGGCCCTGAACGGCGAGAGC
>JBBPID010000109.1:0-14697 GCA_038040505.1 Acidobacteriota bacterium
AATGAACCACCGAGTTGGTTAATTTCTCACCTGAACATGCAAGTGCGATGCTAAAAACGTCGCGTTAACTTATGGGATAGCGAGGATGTCTTAACACTCCCTTGCGAACCCGAGGGCGTTCACCAAAGCTGGGCCATCACCTGGTCCCGTACTCGCTCCGCGCTTTGCCGGTGACCGCATCCAAAACCGGTCCGAAAACGGTCAACTATTGGCTGGTGAGGTCTGAAAAGTGACGAAGGGTTCCGGAGACACGCCCAGAGTTCAGTCTATTGCCGTCCTTCCTTTCAGGGTCATGGATTCTGAATTGGCCTACCTTGGACTCGGACTGACCGATGTAATCATCACCAGATTGAGCCAAATCACGGAAATCGATGTGCGACCCACCAGCTCGGTTCTCCGATACGCGGATAGCGAAGTCGATCCCGCCGAAGCTGCTCGCGAGTTAGCAGTTGATTCAGTGCTTTTGGGACGCGTAACCAAATCCGGCGAGCGCGTTCGCGTGACCGTGCAACTCATAAATGTAGCCGCCAGCTCGCTGCTGTGGGCCGACAAGTTGGATCTTAGCTCCACTGATATCTTCACGTATGAAGACGTGATCGCCGAACACGTGGCCCGGACGCTCAGACTACAACTTAGCGGCCAGCAATTCGTTCGCCTTACGAAACGCCATACCGAGAATAGCGAAGCGTACCAGTGGTACCTCAGAGGCCGCTATTACTTAAGTAAGCGCACGCCCGAGAATTTCCAGAAGGCTATCCAGAGCTTTGAAGAGGCGACCAGCGCCGATCCTAACTATGCGTTAGCCTATTCAGGTCTGTCCGAGTGCTACACGCTGCTGAACTACTATGGCGTCATTTCACCAGAGATTGGCGGAGCAAGAGCCAAATCAGCGGCCGAACGAGCACTTGAGGCCGACGACGCTTTGGCCGAGGCCCATACGGCTGCGGCTCTGGTCGCGTTTTGGCACGACTGGGATTGGCTTCGTACCCAAATCGAATTCGAGCGAGCGATCAGCCTGAACCCAGCTTACTCCCCGGCACATCAGTGGTATGGCTGCTACCTGGTCGCGACGAGACAGTTTGATCTGGCGGCGAGAATCGGCGAACGAGCCCTGGAGCTCGATCCGCTTGTGCCTACCGTCAACATGGCCCTCGGAAAAATCTGTTTCTTTTCTCGCCGCTACGACGAGGCGATCAAACATTGCACGCGCGCGCTGAGTCTCGAGCCTGATTTTGTCCCCGCTCTCCATTTCCTCGGACAAGCTTACTTGCAGAAAGGCATGTTCGACGAGGCGCTGGCAGGTTACAAGAAAGCGATGAAAATTCTGGGCCGATTGCCAATCGGCCCCGCTCTAATTGCCTGCACCCAGGCCCTGGCTGGTGATGAAACCGCCGCTGAAGAAGCGCTGATCCGTCTACGGGAGTGGGCTGGCTCGGGTGAGATTTATGTGCCGGCGTTTGGCTTCGCCCTGATCCATATAGGCCTGGGTAATAGCGAGCAGGCCCTCGATTGGTTGGAGAAGGCGTACGAAGAGCGTTTTATCTGGATGGTTTATCTGAACGTTGATCCCGTATTTGATGGCCTGCGCGATGAACCTCGGTTCAAGCAATTGATTGAGCGCATGCGCTTTCCGGTAACGAATAAGGAACGCTGGCAAAGACTCGACGAATTGTTTCATGCCGCCATTGAACAGAGCCCAGACGCGCGAAAAGACTTTGTGGCCGACTTCTGTCGAGACGACGCCGAGTTGCGCCAGGAGCTGGAATCGATGCTCTTGCATCATGACGCGGCTGCCGACTTTATCGAGTCTCCGGCCTATGCGCTCGCGGCAGAGGAAGTTCTCAGTGACGAATCTAATGAAGCCCTCAGAGGGATGGTAGTTGGTCCCTACCAAATACTTGAAGTTCTCGGCTCAGGCGGGATGGGAGTTGTCTACGTTGCTTTCGATCAGGATCTCCGGCGCAAAGTAGCGCTCAAGTTCTTACATCAAGATCTGACTGGCGATAAGTCCAAAGTACTGCGATTCAGGCAGGAAGCACGGGCAGCATCAGCACTAAACCACCCAAACATCTTAACGGTTTTTGCTATCGGGGAATTAGAGGGCCGCCACTACATAGGGACCGAACTGGTTGAAGGTGAGACACTGCGCGAAGTGATTAAGCGCGGGCCGATGAAACTCGGTGAGTTGCTTCACATCGCCGTGCAAACTTCCTCGGCCCTTTCGGCAGCGCACGCAGCCGGCATCATGCATCGCGATATCAAGCCGGAAAACATCATGGTGCGACCCGATGGTTACGTCAAAGTTCTTGACTTTGGTCTTGCCAAATTGATTGAGCCATCCGTCGGGATCGAACAGTCGACCCTTATTAATACGGAACAGGGAACGATCATTGGAACGGTCCATTACATGTCACCGGAACAGGCGCGTGGACTGCCGGTCGATCGCCGCACGGATATTTGGAGTTTGGGGATCATGCTCTACGAGCTGGTTACGGGATCTCGCCCGTTTGACGGAGAGACCAGAAGCGATATCATCGCCTCGATCCTCGAGCGCGAGCCTCGATCATTAGCTTCCAGTTGTAAGACCGCACCTGAAAAACTCCAACTCATTGTTAACAGGATGCTCGCCAAGAACCTCGACGAGAGGTATCAAACGGCGAACGACCTCCTGATCGATCTCAAGACGTTCAAACGACAGATAGAATTCGACGACGAGTTGGGAAATCTTGAGTTGAATTCCATTGATGTGCATGCCGAGACTAAGATTTCACCGATAAGGCGAGTTAGCCCTGCCTCGGAAGGTTCCGGCAGGCCGTCGCAGTCGTCGAGCCGGGACGCCCCGCGCGCTGCGATCAGTTCGCTAGCTATCATGCCGATGGTCAATGGCAGCGCCGATCCGAACGCTGAGTACCTCTCAGACGGAATCACCGAAAGCATAATTAACAAGCTTTCACAACTCCCAAACCTGAGAGTCATGGCGCGCAGTACCGTCTTTCGCTACAAGGACAGAGAGTTCGATCCAATAGCGATCGGTAGCGAGTTGGGTGTGGGAGCGGTGCTGACGGGACGAGTGCTCCAGTTGTCCGACTCTCTGATTATCAGCACGGAACTTGTCGATGTCACCGACGGATCGCAGTTATGGGGACAACATTACAACCGGACGCTTGGTGATATCTTCGCAGTCCAGGAAGAGATTTCAAAAGAAATTTCCGAGACCCTTCAAACGCAACTAAGCGGCGAGGAAGAAAAGCGTCTAACCAAACGGCATACAGAGGATGCCGAAGCGTACAAACTGTATTTGAAGGGTCGCTACTACTGGAATAAAAGAGAAAAGCAAGCAGTTGAGACGGGTATAGAGTTTTTTCAGCGTGCTATCGACGTCGATCCGGACTACGCCCTGGCTTATGCCGGACTGGCAGATTCCTTCATCGTCCTGGCCTTCCACGGTTTGGTAGCCCCTGGCGACGTGATGCCTAAGGCGAAGTATGCGACTGAAAAGGCCTTGCAGATCGACGAGACGCTCGCTGAAGCGCGGATCTCGCTGGCATACGTTACTGGTGCTTACGATTGGGACTGGCTGCGGGCGGAAAGAGAGTACAGGCACGCGCTTCGATTGAATCCAAACTATGCGACTGCACACCACTGGTATGGCGAACACCTGGCGATCATGGGGCGTTTCAGTGAAGCCATTGCCGAACTGAAGCGAGCTCAGGAACTTGATCCGCTGTCGCTAATTATCAGCTCTGCGTTGGGACTAGTCTTTTATTTAGCCAGGCAGAACGATCGTGCCATGGAAGAACACAAACGAACGCTGGATCTGGATCAAAATTTCGCGCATGCCCACTTATGCCTTGGACTGACATATTTGCAGGACTCACGATTCGATGACGCCATTCAAGAATTTCGAAAAACCATTTCCCTTCTTGGCGAGAATCCGAGAGCAATGGCTGTGCTTGCTTATGCTTATGCTATTTCCGGCCAGACGAACCAGGCGCAAGAGCTGTTCGATGAATTAGAGGCCAAATCGCGGCAGCAGTATATAGCGCCGTACCTAATGGCCTTGATTTGCATTGGCTTCGGCGATCATGATCAGGCGTTTTCGTGGTTCGAAAAGGGGTGCCAGGAACGAGACTCGGGTTTGGCTTGGATTAACGTCGAACCGACAACGGATACTTTGCGCTCGGATCCGCGATTTGATCTCTTATTACGCCGGGTTGGTTTTCTAACCTAACCCGAGGGGCAGCTCGCCGGCGTGGAAGCCGCAGTGTTGTTCCAGTAATTAACTCCAGGCACTAGCGCGGCGCCGAACTCACAACGATCTTATTGAGGCGTATCTTTCCAGCGTCGCAGAAATGCGACCAGGTCTTTCTTCATCATGCTGCGCGCCGCTTCGAATTCACCGTCACCACTGCTGTAGATTAATTTTCCCTCTCCAGTCAAGATCGCCACGGCCGGAACTCCTTTCGCGAGGGGAATCTTGTACAACTTGAGCAAGTCGGGATTCTTTTCGCCATCGCCGATGTCGACGTGGATCAAGAGAAAATTCTTTTCGACAATCTTGCCCGCCGCACCCTCGTGCAGCGCCCGATCCAGCACGTGACAGTCGTAACACCAGTTGGCTCCGAAGATGAGCATGACGCGTTTCTTCAGTTCTGCGGCGGCTTTCAGCGCTCTTTCAATCTCTTCTTTTGGCTTCGCATCAGCCGGATAGAGATCCTTTTTCGTCGTCACCGGCTCGAGAATTCCGCGCTCAGGGGCGTCATGAATGGTCTGTCCGCCGTTTTGGGCTAACACACAAACGGCTGCGGCCGAATAAAAGGTTCCCAGTACCAAAATCATGAGTGCCCGACGGCAAAACATTCTGTATTCGAGTTTAAGTTTCATCGATTTCGGTGCCGGGCCTGGTGAGCATCTTTCCGGTTTTTCCGTCCGCTGCGATTCGTGTCTACCCGATAGTTATGTAAAATGTTTCGACTTTACGCAAGTCAATTCAGAATAACTCGATTCAGAGATGCCGAAGCGCACTGACATACACAAAATTCTGATCATTGGTTCCGGGCCCATCGTTATCGGTCAGGCCTGCGAGTTTGACTACTCCGGCACCCAGGCTTGCAAGGCGCTCAGGCAGGAAGGCTATGAAGTCGTCCTGGTCAATTCAAATCCCGCGACGATCATGACCGATCCGGAAATGGCGGATCGGACCTACATCGAACCGCTGACGGTCGAATGTGTCTCCGCCATCATCAGACGCGAACGGCCCGATGCCCTGCTGCCCACCGTCGGAGGCCAAACCGCGCTGAACCTGGCGATCGCGTTGGCTGATTCCGGCGTGTTGGAAGAATGCGATGTCGAAATGATTGGCGCCAAGCGCGAAGCCATCAAGGTCGCCGAGGATCGCCTGCTCTTCAAACAGGCGATGGATGAAGCAGGCATGAAAATGCCGCGGGGCGGATTCGTTAAATCCTGGGACGAGGCGCTGGCCATCGTCGAAGACACGG
Source organism: Acidobacteriota bacterium (assembly GCA_038040505.1). Classification (GTDB taxonomy): domain Bacteria; phylum Acidobacteriota; class Blastocatellia; order Pyrinomonadales; family Pyrinomonadaceae; genus UBA11740. Next base: position 5,499 of record JBBPID010000109.1, read on the forward strand.
GCTATCCGTCAATCATCAGACCGAGTTTTACCCTGGGCGGAACCGGCGGCGGCACCGCCTTTAATCCGGAAGAGTTCGAAGACATTGTCCGGCATGGATTGGCCGCTTCGCCGATTCACGAAGTCCTGATCGAGGAGTCGATCCTCGGCTGGAAGGAATTCGAGCTGGAGGTGATGCGTGACCTCGCCGACAACGTAGTCATCATCTGCTCGATTGAAAATTTCGATCCCATGGGCGTGCACACCGGCGATTCAATCACGGTGGCGCCGGCGCAAACGTTGACTGATCGCGAATATCAACTGATGCGCGACATGGCGATTAAGATTATTCGCAAGGTTGGCGTCGAGACTGGCGGCTCGAACATACAGTTTGCGGTCAATCCCGACAACGGCGAGATTCGTGTGATCGAGATGAACCCGCGCGTTTCGCGCTCTTCGGCTCTCGCTTCAAAAGCCACCGGATTTCCGATTGCCAAGATCGCCGCGAAACTCGCCGTCGGCTACACCCTCGACGAGATCCCCAACGACATCACCAGGAAGACACCGGCTTCGTTCGAACCAACGATCGACTACGTGGTCACCAAGATCCCGAAATGGAATTTTGAAAAGTTCGGCGAAGCCGAAGATGTTCTCGGCACGCAGATGAAATCGGTCGGTGAAGTGATGGCCATCGGCCGCACCTTCAAAGAATCGTTGTTCAAAGGCCTGCGTTCATTGGAAGCGGTAAAGCCCCTGCGTCTGGAAGACGTTCCGAATGACGAGTTGCAGCGAAAACTGGCGCGGCCAAACTCGCAGCGCTTCTCGTATGTCACATACGCCCTTCAGCACGGCTGGACCATTGATGAGATCTATCGTCTTTCTCGCATCGACCCGTGGTTCTTAGACCAGCTTCTCCAGGTCATGGAAATCCAGGAGCAAATTCAAGGCAAGACCCTTGAAGACATTCCCCTGGAAGATTTGCGCGCCTTCAAGGAAGCCGCGCTTTCCGACCGCCGGCTCGCCTATTTAACGCAGCGGACTGAAGATGAAGTCCGCGCCTATCGCAAACAAATGGGGCTGATCCCCGTCTACAAACGAGTCGACACCTGCGGCGCTGAGTTCGAATCGCACACGCCTTATCTCTATTCGACTTATGAAGAAGAAGACGAAGCCCAGCCGACGGATCGAAAGAAGATCATGATTCTCGGCTCTGGTCCCAACCGCATCGGTCAGGGGATCGAGTTCGACTATTGCTGCTGCCATGCGTCGTTCGCACTGCACGAAGCGGGCTTTGAAACCATCATGGTCAACTGCAATCCGGAAACCGTCTCGACTGATTACGACACGTCGGACCGGCTCTATTTCGAGCCGCTGACTTTCGAAGATGTGATGAACATCGTCGACGTCGAAAAACCAACCGGCGTGATTGTCCAATTCGGCGGCCAGACGCCTTTGAATCTCGCCATGCGTCTGCATGGAGCCGGAGTTCCGATCATCGGCACCTCGCCCGATTCGATCGATCTCGCCGAAGATCGCCAGCGGTTCGGCGCTCTGCTGAACGACTTGGGCATTCCTCAACCAGAAAATGGAACTGCGACGTCGATCGAGCAGGCCCGCGATATCGCCGATCGGATCGGCTATCCCGTGCTGGTGCGTCCCAGTTATGTCCTGGGCGGCCGGGCGATGGCGATCGTTTACGACGAAGAGAGTCTCGATCGTTACATGCGCACGGCGGTCGACTTCTCGCACGACCGACCGGTCTTGATCGATAAGTTTTTGGAACAGGCGGCTGAATTCGATGTCGACGCCTTAGCCGACGACAGCGCCTGCGTGATCGCTGGGATTCAGGAACACATCGAAGAGGCCGGCATTCATTCGGGCGACTCGTCGTGCGTGCTGCCGCCCGCGCGAATCGCGGAAGAGCACGTCGAAACCATGAGGCATTACACGCGCAAACTCGCGACTGCCTTGTCCGTCAGCGGGCTGATGAACATTCAATTCGCGATCAAAGACGACCGCGTGTATGTCCTAGAGGTAAATCCGCGCGCCTCGCGCACGGTGCCCTTTGTTTCCAAAGCGACCGGGGTCCCGCTCGCTCGAATCGGCGCGCTGGTTATGGCCGGGCAGAAGTTGAAGGACTTTGGTTTGCCGGAAGAACTGAGGGTTGATCGCTTTTACATCAAGTCGCCGGTCTTTCCTTTCGCAAAATTTCCCGGCGTCGATCCGATTCTGAGTCCGGAAATGCATTCAACGGGCGAAGTGATGGGCATCGGTGAAAGTTTCGGCGAAGCTTATGGCAAGGCCATGACGGCGGCCGGCCTGGGGTTGCCGCAGAAAGGCATCGCTTTCATCAGCGTCAATGAAGCTGACAAGGGCCAGGCGGTATTGCTGGCTCGCCGTCTGAACCGCCTCGGCTTCAAACTCATGGCGACTCAGGGAACGGCCGCTCGTTTGCGCGAAGTTGGTTTAGACGCGGCTAACGTTTTCAAAGTGAATGAAGGCCGGCCCAACGTGGTCGACCATATCAAGCAAGGCGAGATTGCTTTAATCATCAATACGCCGCTGGGGCGTTCCTCGCATTATGACGAACAGGCGATTCGTCGCGCTGCCTTGCAGTACAACGTGCCTTGTGTGACGACAGTGACCGGCGCGCAGGCGCTGGTTGAAGCGCTGACTTACCAAGCTAACGAAAAAGAAATAACCGTGCATGCGTTACAGGAGCTGCACGCAGTCAGCGCCGCGGTAAAATGACGGGCTCTGCCCGCTGATGTGAGGAAAGGCTCTGCCTTTCCGTTTAGGTCATTTGAAGATGAGGAGGCTGTGCCTCCGTTCATCGATTACGAGGCATAGCCTCATCTAGTTCAGAAAGCCTTAGGCCCCGGAAAGGCAGAGCCTTTCCGCACATTGGGCGGCATAGCCGCAAGAAGTAGTCATCCTTGGAAATCAATAGCACCGAAACAATCGCGCGCATCCTGGACGAGTGTCGCGTCATCGCCGTGGTCGGCTTGTCCTCGAGCACCTGGCGCCCGTCCAATGGCGTGGCTGACTACATGCGACGTGTGGGCTACCGGGTAATCGCGGTGAATCCCAACGAAACTCAGGTCTTAGGCGAAAAGTCTTACGCGTCGCTCGCTGAGGTGCCCGAGAAGTTCGATTTGGTCGATATCTTTAGACGCCCGGAAGAAGCCGGCAAGGCCGTCGACGAAGCCATCACGCTCGGCGCGAAGGCCGTCTGGCTGCAGGAAGGCGTCATCGATCACGCCGCCGCGCAGCGAGCAGTCGATGCAGGTTTACTCGTAGTAATGGATCGTTGCTGGCTTAAGGAACACGCGCGAATGCAAAGGTAGGGGTCAGGAGTCGGGTGTCAGGGGTCAGGAAGAAGCGGAAAACCAGAGTGGCAATTCAAATCCAAGCCGTGGTGATCACTGCCAGCGATGCCTGCTCAGTTGGCGAACGCGAAGACGAGTCGGGCGCGGCTCTGGTTCAACTGTTAACCGAACTCGGCGCCCGGATTGTCGCCAAAGACATCGTCAACGACGACCTGGATCCTTTGGCCGACAAGCTGCGCGATTATGCGGACCGCGACGACGTGAATCTGATCGTCATCACCGGCGGCACCGGTTTCGGCCCGCGCGACAACACACCCGAAGCGACGCTACGGATCATTGAGCGCGAAGCGCCGGGCCTGGCCGAAGCCATGCGCATGCAGACTCTGAAGAACACCCCGATGGCGATGATTTCGCGTGGCGTCTGCGGGATTCGATCCGGAACCCTGATCGTAAATCTTCCCGGCTCGCCCAAAGGCGTCCGCGAAAGCTTTGGAGTCATCAAGCCCGTCTTGTCTCACGCTATTGGTCTGTTGCAAGGCAAGTCACACGCGGAAGCGAAGTAACTTACTCGTTGCAAATACTTCCCACCTTTGATAGAAGCGCCTTTCCGCCATCCACTTCAATTTGGAGTGAGGCGACTGGTCGCCGCTTTCACGTTCAATTATCGAAGGCAAGGCGGTGACAAGTCACCGCACTCCAAAATTTAGGAGAATCAAAATGAAGAGCCTGATTGCCATCCTGATCCTTACGCTCAGTCTCGGCGTACTTGGTTTCAGTAGCTGTTTCAAGAAGACGACGACCGGTCCCAAAGAAGAAGTAGTAAAGGCCCGTCTCGTCGAATTGTTCGACCTCTGCAAAGCCGGCAAGGTTTCGGACGCGGCGAGCTACATCATGTACCGCGGACCCGATCAGAGTCGCAGCGGTAAGGACGTGGTGCGCTATAGCGATGAAAGTGAAAAGCGCGAGGCGGACGGAACCTGTGCCCGGATCAGGAAAGGACTGGCAGAGAGTCCGAACTATTCCTTCGGAAAGTTCATGAGTCAGACGAAAGGTGATGGCAGCGAGGTTGTGGGCTGGGAAGTCTATTTCCAACAGGGGCCGATGAAAACAGGCGAGATATATGCCTTCACGCTGCTGGACGGCAAGTACGTGCTGGTGGACATCGATCCCATTTCCGGAGCGAACGAGCGGCCGTCGCCCAGTTCTTCATCGAGTTCTTCGTCGGACGTGCCGCCGCCTACGGTTCGCGATAGGATCGTTGGGCCATCCGGTCCTGGTTCAATTCCGGGTCCAGATGCACCGCCGCCTCCGGCCCCAACGCCGCGTAAACCTCCGCCGATAATTTCCGGCGGTGTGCTCAACGGCAGGGCGACCAGTCTGCCTCAGCCACCCTATCCGCCGGTCGCAAAGGCAGCGCGCGCGTCCGGCACCGTAACGGTGCAAGTGACCATTGACGAAGAAGGCAAGGTTATCAGCGCCCATGCCGTAAGTGGGCATCCATTGCTGCAAGCTGCCGCGGTCGCAGCAGCTAAGCAGGCTCGTTTCCCGCCGACCAAACTATCAGGTCAACCAGTCAAGGTAATGGGCGTGGTGATTTACAACTTTAAAGCGCAGTGAGGTAATTTTGGAGTGCGGTGACTTGTCACCGCTTTTCAAGAGCCCCGACAAGTCGGCGCACTCCAAAACGCAACTCTTCATTGACAACGCTCTCTCGCGGCACTTACTATTTTCGCGTTAACGAATTTCGCAAGTCAGTCTCGCGACCAGCAAGCTTTCAAACAGAAAAGATATGCTGCTCTTACAGGCAACGACTACGACTGCGCACACTGTCGGCGGACCATCGACGGCCTACTTGCCGGTGATGGTCTTGTTTGTTTTCGCGATCATCTTTCCGGTCTTGCCGCTGGTGCTCGGTCGCTTTCTCAGGCCGTTGAAGTACGGGAAAGACAAGATGCGGCCGTATGAGTGCGGCATCGATCCTGAGACCAGCGCCCACGATCGTTTCACCGTGCGTTATTACATCGTTGCGATGTTGTTTCTGATTTTCGACGTCGAAACGATCTTTCTACTGCCCTGGGCGATCATCTTCATGGGGGACGACTTTTCGTTCACTAAGTTCGCGCTGATCGAGATGTTTGTCTTCATAGGGATCCTGGTGGTCGGTTATTACTACGCCTGGCGCAAAGGCGCTTTGGAATGGGCCTAGCGATTTTTGATTTCGGATTTTTGATTTGCGATTTAGCGACGTCTGATGGATCGGGTTGCCGCAGGCTGAGAGAAAGCAATCAAAAATCTAAAATGTGAAATCTAAAATTCCAAGATGGCTGAACACAACGAAGGCTTTGTCCTAACTACCGTCGACTCGATCACGAACTTTGTTCGTCGTTCGATCGCGACCAAAGTAATCGATATCGGCGCGCCGGTCGTGAATTGGGCGCGCAAGTCGGCGCTGTGGCCGATGACCTTTGGTTTGGCCTGTTGCGCGATCGAGATGATGGCCACCGGCGCGGGCCGGTTTGATATCGACCGTTTCGGCGCCGGCGTCTTCCGCCCCAGCCCGCGACAGAGTGATCTGATCATCATCGCCGGCACCGTCACGCTCAAGATGGGTCCGGTTGTGCGTCGCGTGTACGACCAGATGCCGGAACCGAAGTGGGCGATTGCCATGGGCGCGTGTGCTTCGACTGGGGGCCCGTTTGATTCCTACTCAACAATGCAGGGCGTCGACCGCACCATCCCGGTCGACGTTTATATACCCGGCTGTCCGCCGCGGCCGGAAGCCTTGCTCTACGGCCTGATGCGTCTGCAGGACATCATCATGCGCGAGGCTCCCTCGGCTTACATTTTCGAATCGGACGGCACCGTTCATCGTCAAAGATCTTTTGAGGACGCCGAGCCACCTCAAATTACAACCCAGGGAACTGACAATCAGGCTGCCCTGGTTTAGGGCAATTCCGCAGATCTCAAGGTTTTGGTTCGTGGTTTTTATGATCTCGTGGACGTCTTTGTGCGCCAGCCCAGGATCCGCGAAATCACACGAATTGTCATAAAGTTCACTTTAGGAGCTGTCTTAAGATGCAGACCCTCCTCAATTCTGATCAGCCTCTACAGTTTCGACCAGCCTTGAGTTCCCCTCCCTGGGTTTGGTTTGGATTCGTCTTCGCATTCGCTTTCCTGGTAGCCGAGGTCGTCGAAATCGTTCTCGAGATAGATCCAACCTCCTACCAGCTTGTATTTATGTTGATTGTGATTGCCGGGTGGATCTACTGGCTCTTCTGCGTCCACCGCTTTCATAAGATCCTGGCTGAGATGACGGAACATCGCTATCCGATTCCGCCGGGTGAAGCTGTGGGAAAACACTTCATCCCCTTTTACAATTTCTATTGGTTGTTCGCCTGGCCAACGACTCTTTCAAAGCATCTCAATCAGGCCGGGCAAGTCAGCATGTTACCCGGCGCGCTGATAGGCCTGGTCCTGCTGATTTCGTTGTTGTTGCGTTATGTCGATGGCGGCGCAGGCCTGGCGGTGACCTTCGCCGTGGGCATGTACATTTCCGCCAAACTGCGAAAGCATATGCAGTCCGTTAAAGGCGTCTCCCCGGAATTATTGCCACCGCCACCAGATCCGAGAATGTTTAGCGCGGATCCCGGTCCGATCGGCACGAGTCCTCCCGAGGTGGAAACTTCCCCCAAATCCCAGTTATCATAATCAACGATAAGCCCTCCCGAATTTCTTTTTATTTGAAGTGCCATTTGCGCACTGTTTGAGGAGAAGTCTATGAAAGTGAATCAGGCCAACAAAATACTCATCGCGATGCTGGTGTTGCTGACGTTTCCATTGGCGCTCAGCGCTCAGACCAAAAAGCCAACCTTGCGGCGGACAGCGCCGGCAAAGCCGAAGCCGGTCCTTGTTCCGGTCGGCACCGACCTTAAAGTTCGTTTGAACGATACGCTCTCAAGCAAAGAGTCGCGCGCCGGCGACAAATTTACCGCCACGGTGATGGATCCGGTGCGCTTTAATGAAGCCACCGTCCGTGGACACATTCGTTCGATTACCAAGTCAGGCAAGGTCTCGGGACGAACCACGATGAATCTGACCTTTGACTCGATCGAATTGAAGGACGGCCGCAACGGAGTTCTGCACGGTTACGTTACGAGGGTTTATGGCTCGGACTCAAAAGCCGACGCAGAAGGCGGTGTTGAGTCAAAGAGTCGCGGCAACCAGACACTCAAACGCGGCGGCATCGGGGCGGCCGCGGGCGCGATCATTGGTGGGATCGCCGGCGGTGGTAAAGGCGCAGCCATCGGTTTGATTCTGGGTGGCGCCGGCGGCGCCGGCTCACTGGCAATCAAGGGCAGCAAAGAACTCAAACTCGAGTCCGGAACCGAGATGCTGGTTCATGTGACGCGCTGAGCGAGCGGACCGATCGCGCTTAAGTCCTGGCAGGATCGCCGGCACGATCGAGGTTTCGTGTTCTTCGGGACAACGGCCTCAGGAAGCCGGCGATATTTCGGTCCCGTTCGTGTTGGTCAAACGCGGTTTGCCTCGCCTGTTAATACCAGGGTCACGTTGACGTCTTCTATGTAGAGCATGAAAACAATTCTCCGAATCTTAAAATGGATTGCCATCGTCCTGGTCGTCATGTTTATCGGCATTCAATTCGTGCGGCCGGCGCGAACTAATCCTCAGGTTGACGAAGCGCAGACAATCTTTGCGCGCACCCAGATGACGCCCGAGGTTTCGGCCATCCTCGATCGCTCGTGCCGCGACTGTCATTCCAACAAAACGGTTTGGCCCTGGTACACCAACGTGGCTCCGATCTCCTGGTGGTTGTCGAATCATGTTAATGACGGGCGCAAGGACATGAATTTCTCTGAATGGGGTCAGCTCGCCCACGATCGACAGGATCGAAAACTGCGCCAGATCTGCGATGAAGTCTCTGACAACATAATGCCGCTGAGCTCATATTTGCCGATGCATCCCCAGGCACGGCTGTCCGAACAGGATAAGAAGACACTCTGTGATTGGACTGATGCGGAGCGCAAGCGGCTCTCAAACCAAACAAAATAGAACAATCCAATCGGGTTGTGACCTAAGTTTAAGAATCACCTGCCCTCTCTGCGTTCTACCATCCAAATCGCTGAACTTGTCTTTAACAAAGCGGAATGACAGAATCCTCCCTACCTGTCTTCGACCGTATGAATTTTCACAAAAATAAAACCGGCAATCATCGCGCGTTGAAGTGTGCGGACAGCGCTGCTGCCCAGGATCTCGACCCGGAGAGCGCGATGAAAGCAATGCGCTCGCGTGGGTTAACACTCAGAGTGCTGACTCTGGTGCTGCTCAGCATTTTTTCTGCGCACGCCGCATTTGCGCAGACGCCGATTGCAGCCGATACGCCCCCGCCGACGGCCCGGCGCTCGCAGCGGCCGTTTCCACCGACGCAATACATTCCGGTGCGCAATTATGATCAGCGGAATATCAAGCTTGACCTGCGTTTTGACTGGGAACTGGAACGGGCGATTGGGACGGCGACGATCACTTTTGCGCCCCTGGTGAAAGACTTGCGCCGGGTCGAGTTTGACGCGGCTTACATGACCATTTCCTCGGTGGGGCTTTCCAGTGGTGAAGCACTTCAATTCGCCTACGACGGGCCCAGGGAAAAGCTGACGATCGCGCTCGATCGCCCTTACCAGCCGGCGCAGGAACTTACGGTCGTCATTTCATATAACACCAATCAACCGCCTCCGGATAAACGCTCGAATTTGGGTGGCGGCGGATTGAACTTCATTCAGCCGCGAGCAGACGATCCCACTCGGCCCAAACAAATCTGGTCCCAAGGCGAGGCCCAATTCAATCACTTCTGGTTTCCCTGCTTTGATCATACGATTG
>JBBPID010000110.1:0-14166 GCA_038040505.1 Acidobacteriota bacterium
CGACAAATCTCTTAGCAACGTTAACCCAAGGCTCGCAGGGCTCGCCTTGGGCTTAACTACATACGCTGCTTCGCAGCTCGTTGAGAGATTACGTCCAACCAGGAGTTATTCGATTCTGGCTTCGCGGGGATGATCCATCTACTCAAGGCCTTCATAATTTTACCCGAGTACAAAAACGCTTCGAGGCATGACAAACAAAAGGACACCCGCAACCTCATCGACGAAGGTCATACGTGTGGCCCGACCTGGGTGTTTCCTCATTTCGTTAGCGATCGCGCTCCTATGGCTTGGCCCGACACATTCATCTTCGCAGTCCTCGGGTCCCGGGAGCGCTCCCCCTGAATTGGTAATCCAGACAGGTCATAGTTCGCGCGTCAACTGTGCTGTATTCATACCAAATCAAAGTTGGCTGGCGTCCGGCAGCGCTGACAATTCAATCAGATTGTGGGATCTCAATTCCGGCCTCGAGCTACGTGCCCTGCACGGGCATAAGAATTGGATCACTGCTTTGGCAGTCAGCCGAAGTGGGGAATTGCTGGCTTCAGGCAGCAACGACCGCACCGTCAGAGTCTGGAGTGTTTCGTCAGGACGCGAACTCTTAACCTTGACCGGTCATCAGGCCGTTGTTGACGCAGTTCTATTTAGTCCCGACGATCGCTGGGTAATTTCGGGAAGTGCCGATAGCACCATCAGGATTTGGGATGCCACTTCCGGCCGAGAGGTACAAACGCTCAAAGGTCATACTGCGGGGGTCACCGCCCTGGCCATGAGTGACGGAAAGATGCTGGCGTCCGGCAGCGCGGACAATAGTGTCAGGCTGTGGAACACGGCCACCTGGAGCTCATCGCTAACCCTGAGCAAACACACGACAAAAATCACCTCGCTCACCCTTAGCGGCGATGGTCGCCGTTTACTTTCCGGAAGCGCTGATGGCGCGCTTATTTTGTGGGATTCCGTAGCCGGGCGCGCTCGCTTCATTATGAAACATAGTTCCGCCGCGGTGATGGCCTCGACATTTACCGACGAAAAAGAACTTTTATCCGTCGGTGCAGATGGAACGATCGTTTCGTGGAACGCCGAGACGGGCAAGGAAAAGCGCGCCGTACCGGGCGATTCAGAGGCAGGCGAAATCTTGTTTGCATCCCTCAGCAATACTCGAGGACTTGTTGCTTCGAGTAACAGTCGATCGATACAGGTTCGCAATGTGTCTGATGGCAAGCTCGTTCGCACATTGACGAGTCACGCCGCCGGCTTTTTTTCAGTCGCCTTCAGCGGTGATGGAAGATGGTTAGCAGCGGGAACGAATGATCGCACCGTCAGACTCTGGCAGGTAGCTAACGGGCGAGAGATGCCCAGACTCGCAGGACATACCGGGTGGGTGAATGCAGTGGCCTTCAGTTCGGACAGCCGGCTGCTTGCATCCGCCAGTAATAGCGGTGAAGTAAAACTCTGGGACGTGAACAGCCGGCGGCAAGTCCACAGCGAACTCCATAATCAGGAAAGAACCCACACGCTCGCGTTCAGTCAGGATGGGAAGTGGTTGGCAGCTGCCGGAACCGGCCAGGTAGTTCATCTCCTCGAAGTGGTGACCAAACGCACGCAGGATCTGCCCGGACACACGGGGGAAATTACCGGCCTCGCCTTCATTCCGAATTCCTCGTGGATTGCCTCCGGCAGCACAGATAAAACCATCAAGCTTTGGGATCTCAATACCGGAAAAGTTGTAAAAACTTTCGGTGAGTTAACCGACCAGGTAAATGCAATCTCCGTTAGCCCGGATGGCTCGCTCCTGGCGGCCGGCACTGCTGACAAGAAAGTTGAGTTGTTCAAACTGAATGGCGGAGAACGCCTGACGTTAATCGGACACACGAGTGAGATCTTCGCGCTTAGGTTTAGCCGCGACGGACGTTTATTGGCATCAGGCGGGATGGATCAAACGGTTCGGCTCTGGGACGCTAAAACCGGAGCAGAGTTGCGCACGTTATCCGGATCGTCCGGAGAAGTTAATGGTCTTGATTTCACCAGCGATTCAAAGTCACTGATCTCAGCCCACGGCGATGGCAGTATGATCGTTTGGAATATCGAGAGTGGGGCATTAGCGGCGATCCTGGTTTCAATTCCTGATAGCGACGATTGGCTGGTGACAACTCCCCGCGGGTCGTTTGACGGCTCGAACGCGGCCTGGAAACTTCTCTTATGGCGTTTCGCGCAAACTACTCATAAGGTTGCTCCGGTGGAATTGTTCTTCAGTGAATTCTATTACCCTGGTCTGCTTGCCGATATCCTCGCCCACAAAGAGCGCAAGCCGAAGCAGGACATCTTAAGTAAGGACAGGCGCCAGCCGCAGATACGTCTGGAGAGTCAGCCCTTAGCCGAGTCGCAGCGCACGGTCCATCTGAAGCTCGGAATCGCCGAAGCTGCTCCCGATGCAGAACATGGCCAGGGGAGTGGAGTTCAGGATCTGCGACTGTTTCGCAACGGACTCTTGGTGAAAACGTGGTCCGGCAATGTATTGGAAGGCGCGTCCACGAAGACCATTGAAGCCGATGTTTCGATCGTGGCCGGAGAAAACAATTTTACCGCCTACGCTTTTAATCGGGACAACATCAAATCTGCCGATTCTCAAATATCGATCACCGGCCCTGAGAGACTGCGGCGCGAGGGCACCGCTTATCTGGTGGTGGTGGGAGTCGGGAAGTACGCCAATTCACAATACAATCTCAAATATAGCGTCGCTGATGCCACAGAGATCGGTGAGCAGTTGAAGACGCAACAGGAGTTTCTGCGTCAGTATCGGCCAATTGAAGTGGTATCGTTGCTAAATGAAGCCGCGACCAAAGAGAACATTCTCCTGGCCCTTAATCTGCTGGCAGGAACGGTAAAGAATCCTCTGCCAGCCGGTGCTCCCTCCGATCTTTCGAAAATAAAAACGGCACAGCCTGAGGATGCAGTAATCTTCTTTTTCTCAGGCCACGGAACAGCAAGTGGCGATCGCTTTTATCTGGTGCCTCACGATCTAGGCTACCAGGGTGACCGGGCGAAGTTGGACGATGTGGGGCTGGCTACGATTCTCTCGCATAGTGTTTCGGACCTGGAGTTGGAAGACGCTTTGAAACCGGTTGATGTAAGTCAAATGCTTTTAGTGGTCGACGCCTGCTATTCGGGTCAAATTCTGAAAGCCAACGAAGAGCGGCGGGGCCCGATGAATACCAGGGGGCTTGCCCAATTGGCTTATGAAAAAGGAATGTACGTGCTAACGGCTTCACAAAGTGACGAGGTGGCTTTTGAATCTGCAGGACTGAAACACAGCTACCTTACATATGCCCTGGTAAAAGAGGGTATCAAGGACGGGCTGGCCGACGCCGATCATAATGCCCAAATATTTTTGAGCGAGTGGTTTGATTACGCTACCGAGCGGGTACCGCGGATCAAAGGAGAAAAGAGTTTGGCAGGAAAAGAATTGGAAGAAGATCTTGATCCCGACGATAAGCGCGTCCAGCGGCCAAGAGTTTTCAATATGCGCGAAGGCGGAGCTGAACGCTTCATAATCGCCCGGACGACCCGTTGAGGGCTGGCGACGGCCTGGTGGAAGATTCGTTTAGATGAGTGAACCGGAAGAAATTCTGAGCGCCGCTGAAACCAAAGAGAAACCGACTATCAGCGCGGCTGAAACCGGCCCGATTGATCAGGATGCAATCACGGGCTCGTTGCTGGATGGCCGCTATCTGGTCAAGCAAAAGCTTGGGCAGGGGGGCTTCGGAGTTGTGTATCTGGCTGCCGATCAGAGGATGTTGTCGCGGCCAGTCGTGGTGAAGACCTTGCTGGATAAACAGATCCGTGACGAATGGAGCGTGCGGAAATTCAAGCAGGAAATGGAAGCGCTGGCGAGAATGGATCATCCCAGCATCGTCGGTATATTCGACACGGGCCAACTACCTGATGGTTTGCCGTACATCGTTATGCAGTATGTTGACGGCTCGAGCTTGAGATCATTGATAAGTCCGGAGGGGATGGATTTCTATCGGGCCGCGAACTTTGTCCGGCAGATCGGACGGGCGCTGGGCGCTGCACATGAGCGGGGAATTCTGCATCGGGATCTCAAGCCTGAGAACATAATGGTGCAGACCCTCGCCGATGGAGAGGAGCAAGTCAAAATAATTGATTTTGGGATCGCTAAAATTAAGAACTCAGCTGTCGCGCTGAGCACGGCGGACAACAGATCCCCTGGAACCGTCGCCTACATGTCTCCTGAGCAGCTCACTGCCGGTACGATTTCTCCAGCCAGCGACGTTTATTGTTTTGCGGTTATTGCCTACGAACTGTTGACGGGCAAACGACCGATAAACCCGGACTCCACTTTTCAGCTCCTGGAATTACAGCGAGCCGGCGTTCAAATTAAGCCGACAGACCTGAGACCGAACCTGCCAGCCGCTGCCGAAGCGGCAATCCTTAAGTGTCTTTCGTTTGAATCGAAAGACCGTTATCAGCGGGCCCGGGATTTTGGGGACGTCCTGGCGAGCGCGTTACTCGGAGATGATGAACAAACCAAGGTGCAAACCAGCCGCGGCCAATCGGCTGCTTTGATCGATCGAGAGGCCGAAACCCTGCCGCCTGAAACTGCACATGTTCTTTTCATGGATATTGTCGGCTACTCGAAATCACTAATGGATCAGCAGCGAACTCAATTGAACCAGCTGCAGCAGACTGTCATGTGCACCAACGAAGGGCGGCAGATGCGTCAGGACAACCCTATTCGCCTGCCGACCGGCGACGGGATGGCTCTCGTATTCTTTGGAGATGAGGAAGCGCCCGTAAGGTGTGCAATCGAGATCAGCCGTGCCTTAAGAGAGCAGCCGGGCATTGAGCTGCGCATGGGAATTCACAGCGGGTTTGTCTATCGAATGGCCGACATCAATACCAATCTGAATGTCGCCGGGAGCGGAATCAATATCGCGCAACGAGTCATGGATTGCGGCGACAACGGCCACCTGCTGGTTTCGAAACGGGTGGCGGAAGATCTGGTGCAGTTGGCGCGCTGGTCCGATCTGCTTCACGATCTGGGAGAAGTCGAGGTCAAACACGGCCTGCGGGTACACGTGTTCAATCTCTACGGCGAAGACTTCGGCAATCCAACGCGCCCGGCTAAGTTTTCTGTTCCCACAGTCCCGGCGCGTAGAAAGAAGACGCCGGTGATCGTAGCGGGCGCCACTATCGCGCTGGCTTTAATCGTTGGCGGCATCTGGTATGCGTTCCGCCCAAAACCAAGTCAACCCACCCGGCCCGAAACGATTGCGGCCGTCGGCACGCAGCGATCATTGACCTACTGGCTTACCGTCCAGAAGATTCTGAATAAGAAACCGCTGGACGTTCCGTTTGAATCTGCCGGAGATAACATCTTTGGGAACGGTTGGAGATTTCGATTTAATCTGCGACCGATGCAATCGGGCGCCCTCTACATGCTCGGTGTGGGGCCTGGAAAAACCGGTCCCGAAGAATACAACGTCCTGTTTCCACTCCCTGAAGGTGATCAGTTGCGTCCCAACCTGGCCGCCAATCAAACGGTGCAACTTCCACTCGGTGGATCTGATTGGTACTGGTTTGACGAGCACACCGGGGTTGAGAAGATTGGTATTATCTGGTCCGAAGCGGCCGTGCCCGAGTTGGACACAATCTTTGGCGCCGCAGTTCGAAATCAAAAGGATCCCGGAGTTATCAGCGATCCGGCGCAGATCGCCACGATTCAATCCTATTTGAAGAAGTCTGAATTGGAGCCACCCGAAGTAAGCGCCGACAGGGCGACCAAACTTACGACCGTCAAGGGCAGGGGAGACATCATCGTTAATATCGTTCAGTTATCTCACGAGGGGCATTGAGGAAAAGAGAGCAAATGCTTACAAAAAGAGTAGCCGTAAAAGCCGGTGTTCTGGTCGTCCTACTTCTGGTTATTCCTGGCGCCATCGCCGCGCAGGAAGATGACTCAAAGGCGATCAAGGCGGGCGTGTTTATGAAAGATCGGCCGACAGGCAAAAAGCCTGCCTCTACGGTGCGATATAAACCGAAATCAAAAGCTCCCAACGTAGTCAGCGCGCCGGCCGGAACAAGTTTCGCTGAGATGGGCATTACGCTCTGGCGCTTTCGCCGCTCGACGGCGGCAGATCAGACGAAGGAATTGGTCGAGGATGAAGAGGGAGCGTCAACCGAATGGACGCTTGAGCGCGTTGAGGATGATACGCCGTTGTCGCCAGGTCAGAGGGTTCGGATCGGGATCGAATCGCTGTCGCGCACCGGCTATCTTTACGTCATCGATCGCGAGATGTATGAAGACGGTTCGACGGGGGAACCTAAGCTGATCTTCCCCACCAAAAGAACCAGCGACACGCATTTCGTGAGGGCAGGTCGCCCGATCTATATTCCGTCAGCCACGGGAAAATTTACTATGAAGCCAAGTGAAGGTGCGAAGCGTCACGTCGGAGAACTCGTCACTATCATCGTTTCCTCAGAGCGCCTGGTTGATCCGGAAAAGCTTACTTCCAGGAGTATCAGCCTGACTCGTCAGCAGGTTGAGTCGTGGGAAAAGCTTTGGGGTGCGGCCAGCACCAGGTATGACCTGGACGGAGGGATAGGTCAGCCAATGACCGCAAAGGAGAAATCAGCCGGCGCCGCTGCTTTGCCGGAACTCACGCAAGATGATCCGGCGCCGCAGACCGTTTATCGCGTCGCGATCAAGCCAGAGAATCCGATGATTCTAAGCGTACCCCTGAAATTCCGAAAATGAATCCTGTGCATCGGCGAATGGGAGCGTCAGAGCCCCGTCATCACGTCAAGTCCGCATTACTTGTTTGAATACTGTCCTGAGTTTCCCGGAAGATTGAGGCGAAGAAGTTGGTAGCGGGGGGCGGGATCGAACCGCCGACCTTGGGGTTATGAATCACCATCCCGGCAAAAACTTAAGTCTTTGCCTTTTATATGGTTGCAGCCACCAAGAATTTTCGATGATTTTCCATCCTTTCCCATTCTTTCCCGTTCTTTACACAATGCGTGCTGTCCATTCTGGACACAAATTGGCTACATAACAATGGGCAACCCCCCCCAACTGCGAAGAGCACCGGATCGGTGGCAATACAAGTCTCACAAGGTCGGCGATTCGGGATCAAAGATGCCTAAATAGATCGACGAAGGGTTGATCAAACATCCTGTTCCAAAGTCTGCGAAGAAGAATAGTCCGACACGAGTCGTGCGTGAAGAAGTGCCGAATCATCGCGCCCGCAACCAGTTCCGCTATTGGCGCGCCATCGATATACCAACGGCCGCTCCGACGATAACACCTAGCAGACCTAACGGAGCGAACTCTCCGAACCCAAGTAACAGCGATGGGCCTCCGAATGCTCCGACGATAGCTCCTGCGATACCGCCACCGAGACCCATTGGCGCATTATTCGTATCGCGCGAGGCGAGACCCGCGAACGCACCGACGATGACCCCAGCGATCATGCCTACGATCGCACCTGCAGCGAGGCCTCCTACGAACGCGCCCAGAAAGCCGCCGACGAGTACGTCTTGGAGTACACCACCGAAGAACCCACCGACGGCCCCAAAGAAAGCGCCGGCACCCGCGCCGGCGAGCATTCCAACGAGGCCTCCAAAAACAGTCTTCTTCAGGAATCTCGACATTGCCGGTCACTCCAGAGTGCGTCTAACAGAGTCATATTTAGTTTCGGATAGACTCGGGAGCTCTTCGTTCTTACGAATAAACTCGACTAGTACGCGTCTGACTAATACACATCTTTTTTCCGCTACTCTCGACGTCACTCAAACGAAATCCTTGTGACTTACCTGATAGGAAAACTCGTGCTTGCGCGTAAAAAAGATTCCAAAGGGCGTCTCAACTTTTGCCTTTGCTTTAATTTCCAGAGTGCAACGCTCATTGCCAATCCTGCGCTGCAATACCAAATAGAAGGTTTTGATACCACGCACGCCCTGGGCTCCTTCCGGTGAAATCTCCCAGGAGGCTCTATGCTCGTGCCAGAAACCGGTGATTCGCGGCTTGAGGTTGTTGATCTCTACCGTCTTGACCCAATGGCCCAGACTGATCTTAGCCGTTTCTTTAACTTCTAAGCTTGGATCCAAGCCAAACTCTGTCTTCTCCTTGGTTTCAGTAGTCACTTGCTCTGGGATAATGCGGTAAACAAAAGGGCGCTGGTCATCGCTCGCAGCTCCTAACTCCACTTCCAATTCAGCAAGAACAATCCGAGTTCCTTCCCCTGGTTGAAAAGAGGTAGGAATTTCCAACAAGAAGAAATTCCACTTGGGTAAGAGCGCCCTTATACGATCGTCTAAGAGAGGATCCTTCTTAAGGACATCGAGCCGCCAACAATTGACGTGCTCCTTTGGCAATACCAGCTTAGGCGCGTGTGCCTTGTTAGCAACGCTCAGCCCACGCTGTGCCTTGCCCTTTTCAGTTATTGTTTTCAGGGAGGCTTCGTCTGAACTGAAATCAAGCGTGAGTTCAACGGTCTCGCCGACCAACTCGACCGGTGAAATGATCTTATCGGACATGATGCTGCTATCTCCTTAGTCCTTAGAAGATTAATCTTACGCCCGAGTTATCTTGCCCTGCTAAGCCTGGGCGTCCCCAAGTAGCATAAACGGCGCCCAATAGAACGGATGTGAGATGTGCCTCCGTACCGCCAGCATTGCATCTCGCATGGCCTCAGCCCGGTCGCACCCTGTTTTTAGGCGGGCATAAAAGAAGTGCATGAATTCCTTCGTCGCTTCCGCATCAACCGACCAAAGGCTCAGAACCACTGAAGAGGCCCCAGCATAAAACAACGCACGCATCAGTCCCTCCAGCTCATCGCCAGTGCTGACGTGACTGCGACCGGTTAGACAGGCACTGAGCGTGACTAGAGAGCCGGGTAAAGTGGAGTTCAACAGTGATGCCGCAGTCAGAATGCCGCCCGAAAGGACCAGACCAGACTGCATTGGCTGGTGCCGGTCAAAAAAACCATGACAGGAAAGATGCAGGATGCGAGCATCCTTCGCGGCACTGACGACTGCTTCTGGCGTTGCTTCTTCCCCGACCTGTGCGTTGACATCGAAGATCCCGGCGACCTCTTCTGCTTCTCCTTCAAAGATCGGTTTCAAGTGCGGATCCTCTACGTACCCAAAGGCAGCAGCAGGCTTTTCCCCATTTCGATCCCGGGATCTCGCGCGCATCGCGACCGCTATACTTGGCGTGTAGAGGACGGAGCAATGTTCCACGAGCGGCTTATCGTGCCAAAGCAAAGCGTGTAAGGGAAGATAATATAGCAGCCCCGATGGGACTAGAAGGAACCTCTCTGCTTTGCCTATCAATGGATCCAATTCTGGCGGCAACAGCTCTCGACTGAACTGCTTCCAGGAGACTGGATACTCTTCGCCGTTGGAGCCAGGACGTTGTGCCATTGTCCCCTCAACGCTGATTAAGAAGCTGATTAAGCGATTTTGATCGATAGGACGTGTTGTCACGAAAGGGTGGGAGTCGCCTGCAAGGAGAGCGAGCAACAAGAGTCGATCCGGCATGTCATAAAACACAAGGAGCAGCGTACCCGAAGGTTGTTCGTCAACAAACCGTCTGATCTCTGCAAAACTGGGGGGACGCCCACGACGCAAGCTGGCGTAGTCCGGCGCAATTGTCTCCAGACGATCATAATACGCATTCTGTTCCCGGCGTGCCTCTTCCAACTCACGTTGCAGCCGTAACTGAAGCTCTTGGTTCTTCGTAGAATGCTTGATGTGAAGGTTCAATTCCCAAATTCGATTGGCTAAGCCAGCTTCTTCGAACCGTAAGGTAGTGGGCACCAAAGTTGGCGCATCAAAGGCAGTGTGTCCCAACTGCTTGAGAAATATCCGAGCCTTGGCCGCTTCTATGAGTTCTAGGGTTCGATTTGAAAGCCCTGTTTGGTGAGCGGCAACTATAGCCCCCCAATATACTCTATCGTTTGACGCGACCAGATACTTCTGACTCTCGTCATTACGAGCATCCTGGCGAAGCGCTTCGATTGCCAAAAGCGCACTTTCATACGCACGATGCGCCAATTCCCACCGGCCCTGAAGTGAAGCAAACTCGCCAAGGCTTAATCCGGCGTCCCTCTGATCCCCGAACATCTGAAGTTCTTCGAACATCTCGAGCGCATGAAGATAATGGTCGATTGCCTGCCTTCCATTATTCTCGTGTTTCTGCGGCTGGCGCTGCTTGTAAGCGTCTGCTAGATTACGTTGAATTCTGGCCCATGCTCCAGGGAAAGCTTTCCGTGTTAACACTTCTGAAGCAGCTCTTAGCGATCTAATGGCCAGATCCAAAAGCTCACTTCGGTTCCCTCGCTCATCTCTTATGTAAGCAAGGCCGAGACCGTTTTGGATTCCTGCCCAATCAATCGGAAATTTTCCACGAGAAAATACTTCAGCAGCGAGTTTATAGTGGGCTACTGCACGCTCAATATTTTGCGCTCGATCGCTGTAGCCCCGATCCAAATAGGTTTCAGCCAGCTCCACCTGCAACTGTGCCCATAACTCAGGGTTTGATAGGCGATTGATTACCTCTAGTGCTGCTTGGTTGTGGGCGGCTGATCGATCAAGATTCTCTCTTCGAACTCCGCGAATGCGAGTTCTGAATACCTTCCCAAGCGTACTCTGTAACTTGGCCCATATCTCAGGAAAGTCGTCGCGAGTATAGGTTCCAAGCGCCGCGTCGCACAAAGCAATTACCCTTTCTACATTTTCGATTCGATCCCCTCGGATTCGATCAAGGTAAGTGACCGCCAGATTTAGCTGGATTCCGGCCCTCAAATTCGGGGACAAATAGACTGTTAACGCTGATTCAAGACAATCAATAGCCCGCTCCATATCGCCAGGAATATCTTCTCTGCTGCGATCTTTGTAGGCTCGGCTCAGGCAATCTTGCGTTTTGGCCCATTCTTCCGGATGACTGGATTTTGTGAAAGATTTCGAGGCGGACAGACAGAAGGAAATTGCTTTATCAATGTTCTTCGTGTGATCGCCCGCAGCGCGGTCCAAGAATGCGTTAGCCAAGCTAACGTAAAAGTGGGCCGATGTTTCGCTTTCCGGCTCGATTGTCTTGAGGGCGGTCTCGTAGCATGCGATTGCCTTCTCGATGTTGTCGCGTCGGGTTCCGGTGATACGTTCCCTATACGCGTTCCCTAAACTGAGCTGCATCATTACCCATGCTTGTGGAAATTCATCTTGAGAAAGAATTTCTGAAGCAGAACTTAGGCAGCGGATGGCTTCCTCAACATTTTTGCCATGGTCACCGAGAGGAAGGTCCGTCAAATTCTTTCCGAGTTCGAATTGGAGCGCAGCCCAAACTAATGGATCCTGATCGCGGGGCAACTTTTGTAGGGCAATTCTACAGAGTTCGATGCGGTGGGGAACATTTCTTGAGGGGTTGGACTTCAACAGGAAGCGGTGGATTTCATAGGGATCATCAGAGACCAGATCCAATCCCAAGAGCGCTTCGAATGGAGTTTCATCCATGTCGACAACTTTCAGATTTCGTAGCGGCCGCGCTGACAACTGAAGGTCGGGATCGCGAACCTAGTAAGTTTATGTTGTGCTCAGTGCGCAGTTAATGCGCGAGTTAATTCTCGGCACAGGCACTGCCCAAATCTCGTGATGGGTGACGCGCTAGGGGAACCAACCAACAATCGTGTTAACAACGTCCTCCCCCGCCCCGCCCACATTGTCGATGAATTCCGTAGCACCTTCCTCAACCTGCTCCCAGGCGTTTTCAGAAGCTTCAGCCGTTTCCTCGGCCAGTTCTTCACCGGCACTGACCAGTTCCGTCATCCCCTCTTCAATGCCTTGTTTTGCCTTTTCGGCGTCGCGCCGTAAATCACCGGTAAGTTCGTGTCCGGCGGCGTCGAGTTGGGCCCAGGCTTCCCTCAGTGTCCTCAGTCCATCTTCCACCTCTCGCTGACCGATCGCAATACGGGCAGCGACCTCGCGTTGTGCGGCATCCGCCTGATCGCCCATCCAATTCATGAATTCCGAGAACGAATCATAGCCGGCTTCGAGTGTGCCGCTCACTGCAGGCACCAAGCCGTTCACCATGGCCGGCGGGGTATCCACATCGCCGGGATTCGGAAGGGCGCGGCGCAGCAGTGCTTCAACATTCACGACGCCAGGTCCGTAGCATGCGGCGTCTCAATCATCCGCGTGTGTGGCGTTGGCCGTGCGTTGCAACTGATGCCGGAACACCCACGCCAAAGTAACACCGCGCGGGCGGTAACGGTTGATTAACGCCTGCCGTCCCCAATGCGCGAGCCACAGCGCGGCCACGCCGGCCATAAACGAAGCGGCGAACGAAGTGCCCGACGCACATTCAAGCTGTTGGCGGCGGATGGCATCGTCGCCGCGATCGTCCTTCGGCGTGAACTCCGCTACCCACACGGCATCGGCTGGTGCAGTAATGTCCACATTGGCGCCACGGTGGCTCTCACTCCAGGGAGCGCCGCTGGGCGAACATCCGGCGACCGCGATTACATTGGGACACGCGGCCGGCAGGATCACGGAATCATCCGCAACCAAGTTCAGGTTGCCAGCTGCCTCGGTCGCGCCGCTGAGAATGTTGGCCGCAAACGTCTGGCCTGCCGCGGCCACTACAATGATGTCATTGTCTAGGATAGCTTCATCGATAACACTGCGCACCTCATCGTGCATCAGTCCAGCCCCGCTGCCGGCCGACCGTGGTTGCGTAACACCCGCCGCGCATAGCAACGGTTGTAACCAGTCAATTCCACAAACTCATCCAGAATCTTCTGCTTCTCTTTCTTCCGCGCCCGCTGATACCGCCGCCCCGTTGCGCTGACCACCGATCTCCGTTCCGCCATCGTTAACCTCAACTCTTTCCCCTCCTTCACCCTTCGCCAAGGAGGTTATTCTCAACCTGTTTCGAGTACTTTTTCCAGTTGAGGCAACGAATCCCGTTCGAGTACCTTTTTCGTGAGTCAATTCGCTACCTTGACTTTCCCGCTCAAGGATCATATTGTCCCGCGGATTCTCGCATAGTCGTCTATCCCTAAACCCTTAACGACTGCCGTGACTTTCAATTACTTAATCAGAGACTCCGCTGCGTGGACTCTTTTCTTCTTCGGCCTGGTTGTTGTTGCTGTCTTCACGCAACTCATGAAGAAGAAATTGACCTTGCCGTACCTGTTTCGAGCATTGATCAAGGGAGCACCCGCGTTGTTCTTGAGCGGACTTTGCTGGTACCTGGATCAGAATTTGGTTGCGGTGGGTTTCTTGTTATGCGCCTTCGGCGACATTCTCCTGGATCTTCCGGAAGAAAAGTTTCCCAAGGCGTTTGAGTTTGGAGCGGGATCGTTTGGAGTAGCCCTGATCGTTTTTGCAGTCGCGAGTTATTACAAACCGCTGGCGGGTCATCCTTTGCGGCCGCTCGCGCTGACAAACATCATAATCGCTTTGTTCATTATTCGCTGGGTGTTTCCTAAGATTCCTCGATCGCGGAGGAAACTCGAGCTGGCGTATTTTTCGTTACTGATAATCTCAAACTTCTTTGCGGCGACTTCTAACACTGCGGTCTTCCTGGGAAGTTCGTTGTGGTTCATGTCCGATCTATCGATCGGGCTGAGCACATACGTTTCAGACACTCCGACCAACAGCCTCGACACGCTCGGCCTCTACGATCTTGGGCTCTATTTTCTCGCCATTGGGTTCCTGAATCTTTAACCACCAAGACACAAAGACACTAATAGAAACTTTGCGTCTTTGTGGTTAGAAACAACGCCCGCTATCCGAGCTCAGCCAGCGCATGATTTTTTGATAATCGGCGGGATCTGGTTTTAACGGTACCACTCGCCGTTTGCATCAAAACTCCCGATCGCATCTCGCAACGCGCCGCGTTTTCCGCTAGCGCGTCCGAATTGCAACGCCAGGCTGAAAGATTTGACGCTTGTCCGGAATATTTGTTAAGGCAAAGATTACGAAATCACGTCCCCCAGCGAATGTAACGCTGCGAAGGGCTCTTGTTTCGGTGTCAGCAAAAGCCGCTGTAACGGATCCTGCACAGCCCCAAGCAAGAAGGCCGCAGTCCGTTGCTCGCGCGTTTGGCCATTGATAAGGCCCGAGCTGTTAATCCTTTTGCTGATG
>JBBPID010000155.1:0-3639 GCA_038040505.1 Acidobacteriota bacterium
CTGCTGGTATGTTCTGCCTGAACCTCTGATTTGATTCTTCTGATCAGGTAGGGCTCTCGTCATGGCTGAATCGACCCAAACTCAGGCTGCGTTAAGTTCTCGCTTTGCTTCCAGTCCGCTTCTGACTCTTGCGGTAGCATATTCGGCCGGAATTCTCGCCGGGCACAGAGTCACTCTTGAAGCGAAATTAATTCTGATCATCTGGATCGCGATTGGTGTAGGCGGCGCGCTCGTGTCAATCGTCCTGGTGCCAAAGAAAAAGCTGACGCCAGCTTCATGCTTGTTGTTGATTGCATTCTTTACGACGGGTTTCACTCTGACGTTAATCGAGAATCAACCGCCGGCTTCCAATCGTATAGCGCGAATGTATGACGAAGGTGTGATCACATCGGAGGTACCCGTTGAGATTACCGGAACGATTCAACGTGCTCCTGAAACCGCGCCAATTGGTCTTTACCTCACCGTCAGAGCAGAGAGCATCAGATTCAAGTCGGCCGAGCGAGCCGCGGCGGGCTCAGTTCTGTTGCTGGCGCATGCCGGTGACCAACAGGCCAGGAAAGAGTACGAAAACCTCGAATTGCGGTACGGCGCTCGGGTGCGCGTAATGACGACGCTCGACCGCGAAGAAAGTTTTCGTAACCCGGGCGCATCTTCGTTCACCGAATACCTCGAGCGTAAGGGTTATGACGCGACTGGGGTAGTGAAAAGTCCGTTGTTGATCGAACGTCTCGATGACGACCGCGTTTTTCTGCCTCTGGCTGCTGTTTACGAGTGGCGCCAGCGACTGGAGAGAGACTTCAGCAGTAGATTCTCGCCAGAGACTGCCGGCGTTCTCAGCGCCGCGCTGCTTGGCAATCACTACAATATTTCACACGGAGCCGCTGAACGCTTTCGCGCGGGCGGCACCTTTCACGTCCTGGTTATCAGCGGACTGCAAATAGCTTTCATCGGGGGGCTGGTCCTGCTGATCGCTCGTTGGGTGACATCACGAAAGTGGTTGCAGTTCCTGCTCTCCGCATCTTTCCTGTGGGGCTACACCGTCGCGGTCGGTGCCGACGCCTCAGTGGCGCGCTCTGCGCTGATGTTTACGATTGTCGTGCTGGCGCCGGTTGTGTCGCGTCGCGCGAATACACTGAATAGCCTGGGCGCGGCGGCGCTGCTTTTGCTGGTGTGGCAGCCGAGAGATCTTTTTGATCCGTCTTTTCAGCTGACTTTTCTTTCAGTCCTGGCAATCGTCGTGTTTGCGGTCCCCTTGATGTTGAAGATGGAGCGGGTCGGTTCATGGCGGCCGACGATGGCGACACCCTATCCGCCGGATTGCTCGCCGTGGTTCCGCCGGCTTTCCGAGGCACTGTTTTGGAGCGAGCGGGCCTGGCGAAAGGAAATGGCCGCGTCGCATATAAGTTATCGACTCTTAAAGACACCAATCGCGGCCAGGCTCGAGCGATGGCACATTCAGAAGACCTTGCGGTTCGCGGTGACGGCAGTTGTAGTTTCGGCGAGTGTGCAGATCGTGATGCTACCTTTGCTGATCATTTACTTTCATCGCCTTTCAGTAGCCTCGCTGCTGCTGAACATTTTTGTAGGCGTGTTGATGGCCGGGCTGGCATTTGTCGCCCTGGCGGCGATTCTGATTTCGCATTTCAGCCTGACGTTCGCGGCGCCACTCGTAATCCTGGCCGAGAAGACAAACTGGCTGATGATTCACCTCGTGGATCCATTCACCAGATTGGGAGTTGCCTCGATTCGTCTGCCGCATTACAGCGGACGGATGGCGGCCATTTACGCAGTCTATTTCATTCCGCTCGGTTTTTTTGCTTTCGCTCTGTCGCGCTGGAATCCGTTGCAGCCGGCTTTACTGACGAACCTAAACAGGAACTTCTCGAAGAAAAAGGTGCGATTTGCCGTGGCAGCCCTGGCTGCGATCCAGGCGTTGATTATCTTTCACCCATTCAGCGGTCCCCGGCCAGACGGAAAGCTTCACGTGGACTTTCTTGATGTTGGCCAGGGTGATTCAGCCTTGCTGACGATGCCGGACGGCGCCACTCTGTTGATCGACGGAGGCGGGCGGCCTGACATCGGCCGTGACGACACAACAAATCTTGAGGGCGACGAGCCCTTTGAACGCGACACGCGCAGCATCGGTGAAGCCGTCGTGTCGGAATATCTCTGGGCTCGAGGATTGGATCGGGTTGACTATCTTCTGGCGACTCATGCCGATGCGGATCACATTGATGGGCTAAACGACATAGCGCGAAATTTTAGAGTTCGCGGAGCGATTGTGGCGCGCACGCCGGTTGATGACCCGGAGTATTCTCGCTTTGCGACAACGATGAAGGAAGCCGGCGTACCCGTTGAGCAGATCGGCGCCGGCGATGTCCTGCGAGTAGGGAGCGTTACCGCACGGGTGCTTTGGCCGCCGCCAAATCGAAACGCAGCTTCACGGAATAACGATTCGATTGTGATGCTGGTCAGCTTTGGCGAGACCGACTTCTTGTTCAAGGGGGATATCGAGAAAGGAGGGGAAGCTGCGGTCCTAAGGGAGGGGATCGCTTTGCGCAGCGAGGTCGTTAAGGTGGCGCATCACGGCAGCAAGACATCTTCCACCGCCGCTTTCGTCGATTCGACGCGCCCGTCACTGGCGGTTATTTCCGTCGGCCGGCATTCGGTCTTCGGCCATCCGAACAAAGAGGTGGTTGACCGTTGGCGTGCGAGCGGGGCAGAGGTATTGACGACCGGAGAGCGGGGAACGATTACAGTGGTGAGCGATGGGCGAGCTGTGAGCGTGAATACGCTCGTCAAAGTAGAAAAGAAGAATTTGCTGGTCCCGTAGAGTTTCGAATGGCTGAAAAACAATGCCACCCGCGTAGGGAGCGGCCATTTCGCTGGTCACATACGAAATAGGAGCTTACAGAAAATCAGGATCGGCGGGCGTGTAAAGATCGATGGTTGAACTGCCGAGTTTGTATGTCTTCAGCACGCCCAGAGGCGGCGCGTAGATATGAATCGTGATCAGATCGCAGCCGCTAACGTCGGGATTGCCGAGTTGATGAATGTCCGGCAGCTCCGAGCCCGTCAAACCAGTGTCGCGCAGCTCGCGATGGGCCTTGTAAGAAAGCCCGTCCTCGGTGTTGTAGTCGAAAGTCGTCTCCCACATGATGCCTTCGTGAACAAACACAGCGCCGTGCGAGCCGTTGTGATCATGGATCGGCGTGCGTTGCCCGGGCTTCCAGCAAAGCACCAGCATCTCGACAAACTCGTTGCGCATGACCCGATGGCGGCAATAGTTGCCTGCCTTGAACCCGAGATATGGCTGCAGGTCTTCGTCGGATATGCTGGTTCGGTCGAGCAGCGCGTATAACTCCGGCAGAGAAGGAACACGTTTATGCTCGGTTAAAGTGTCAGCGAGATCTTTGAACGAGAGACTAAGAGAAGGATCGGGAGCTGTTTCGGTTTCAGGTTCGAGGTGAACTGCCAATCTGACCTCCTGCTCGACTGTGGTCACCTTAGCTTATATTCTGCGAGCTACGCTTGAGTCAAGGATAACTGCAATTTAGTTTTCGGATCTCACTTGGACGTAATCACTCAACGAGCTGCGAAGCCGCGGAGGTAGCTAAGCCCAAGGCGAGGCTCTGCGAG
>JBBPID010000111.1:0-13915 GCA_038040505.1 Acidobacteriota bacterium
GGTCGTGATTTGGAATCTGTGTTCTTCGTCTGACCGATATGACTTATAGGACCTCTATGACCTATTCTCCGAAACTCAAAAAAAGAATGGGGACGAGCGTGCCTCTCGCTCGTCCCCGCAGCATGCCCAGGCAGGTTATCCCGGATTTCAGCCCCTCCGGTTTGAAAGTCTGGCCACGCTGAACTTTATTTCAACTGAGTAACGCCGTTACGGCCGGGCTAATCGCGACGCGCGTCCCTGCGATCGTGCCGGAAGTCTCGTACATCGCCACGCCGGTCACGTCTGTCCTCGCGAAGATCGCGGTGATCGCCTCGCAGCTCAACCGTATCGGCCCTGATCTCCCGGCGATCTGCCCGTAATTCCTCTGCCGAAGCGCCTTCGCGCCGGTCTTCGCGATACTCGCGGACGTCCGACCTGCGTTCGCGCCCGTCCGCGCGAATCTCTCGCCGGTCGCCGCGGATCTCTCTGGTGTCCGCCCGAATTTCCCGGCGGTCGGCCCGCAATTCGCGGCGTTCTCCTCTGTCGATGTGTCCGCGTCGCTGGGCCATCACGGTTAGCGACAGCGTCAGCACCGCCAAACAGAATACGGTTATGCGAAAGAGTTTCTGGTTCATCATTTTGTTTCCTCCTGAATTTTTAGTTCGGTCCCACTTGCTAGTCGCGCAAGTTTGGGTCCGCCTCACGAAGAGGCAGGAGGAGAGAAAGCGCTAAGCGACGACTGTGCAGCCGCCATCAGCGTTTCTTTCGTGGCGAAACCCCTTGCCAATCCGTTTAGACGCGAGGGGATTCGTTGTGGACGAGATTTTTGAAGAGGGAAGCGAGGGACTGCTTTCTGACTGGATAAGGCTAAAGCGTTTAGAGGCGGGCCAATGCCCGCCTCCTACCGCGCATTAGGTCTCTGCGATACTTCTAAAACAATTGGTTTCGGCTTACCAGGGACGACAGCGGTTGTGTCTGCAGGCCGAACGTTTGCGGGTTCTCACCGACGATGGCGGCAGCGAAAAACCGCGGCACATAGTAGACGCTTTCCTTTTGGAAGTTCGCATCCAACTTATCGCGCTGCTCTGTCAGCACACAGATACTACATCCGCGATTTTGCGAGTTCACGAGGGTTGCGAGATCCTGTTCGACGTTGTCGCCGCCACGATTGTAGGCCAGCAACGCCAAAGCTTCTTTCATCGGGTCGTCTTTGAAGGTTTCCATACCGGCGGCTATGTAACGCGCCGCGGCATCGGCGGACTTTGGCACATCCAACAAATCGGCTTCGCTAAGACCAAAGTGCGCTCCGGTCTTGGGCAGAAATTGAAACATACCAATCGCGCCCGCTGAATTCGGCGACGGAATGTTGACGTACGCGGACTCAATCAAAGGAAGATAGAGTCCGATTAGCGGGGAGACGTTTTGGGCTTTGAATATTCCCGAAAGCGTCGGAGCCAATGTCTGTCCCCGCTCAAACACTAAACGATAGTCCCCTTTGGCGGGCGGATCTCCTGCGTTATTCCCGATGCGCCGGGCATAGAAATCGACTGACTTCTGTATTTCAGCTTCAAATGAAGGCGTGAATTGATAGTCTCGTCCTGACATCTGGCGCGCGAGGCGACGGGCCTGTTCGCTTACAAAGGCCCCCCGTTCAGCCAGGCTCATTTGTTGATAAGTCTTCGATTGAACGTTAGCGCTGGTGTTGGCGACCAGACAGCTGGTCACGATCAGTAGCAAAATCAGCATTCTCTGAATCTTCATTAGTTCCATTCCTCCTGGGTTCGTCAGTCATTGCGTCCTCACTTAGATAAGCGAGAGGAACCGTCGGAAGTGTTCAAATGGGGCACAAAAATTCGCGCGCAAGCGAGAAACGATGTCAAAAGTGTTCATTCGTCATACCAAAAACTTTTGTTGCTCAAGACAAGTAGATCTGTCTAAATCGCGGTAAGCTAAAGGTGATAAGATCCGCTTCAAGTGCTGCGTCTTACCGCGAATGATGATGATGGTCTCAACGCCAGGCTTAACCGAACTGCTGGATGACTGGCAGCAGGGAGACCGGACGGCGTTGGACAAGCTGGCTCCCTTGATCTACGACGAGCTGCGACGCATCGCGCATCGATATGTGCAGCGCGAGCGCAATGGCCACACGCTGCAGACGACCGCCCTGGTCAACGAGGCGTATCTCCGTCTGGCTGAGCAACGAAAAGCCGGATGGCAGAACCGGGCGCACTTTTTCGCCGCCACTGCACAGATGATGCGGCACATTCTAATCGATCATGCGCGGCGCCGGCGCTTTATCAAACACGGCGGTGATACCCAACAGGTGTCGCTTGATGAGGCTTCGCTGATGAGCGTCGAGCGGGCCGCGGAGTTGGTAGCATTGAATGAGGCTCTGGATGAGCTTAAGCGATTCGACCAACGCAAGAGCCACGTGGTTGAGTTACGGTATTTTGGCGGCCTGACTCTGGAAGAGACGGCGGACATCCTGGATGTTTCCCTGATGACGGTGCGTCGTGATTGGCGTGCAGCCAAGGCGTGGCTCTTCAGGAGAATGAATAACGATTAAGAACTCGAATTGCCGATTCTTCGGATTTGTTTCATTGACTCATTGTTTCATTGACTCATTGGTCATTGCCACATTTGTTACATTGACGACTCTGGTAAATTCATTCTCTTAGTCTAACCAATACTGGGAGGAGATGAATAATGTATCCAGCAGAACAATTGAAGAACAGAACCAAACAATTTGCTATTCGGATAGTCAAGCTGTTTCGGTCGCTGCCAAAGACTGAAGAGGCTCGTATTATTGGTAAGCAGGTCCTTCGTTCCGGTACCTCGATAGCCGCTAACTACCGCGCAGTCTGTCGCGCTCGCTCAAAAGCTGAATTCATCGCCAAGGTTGGCATAGTCGTAGAAGAGGCGGACGAAACGGTGCTCTGGCTGGAATTACTGGTTGAGACAGATATCGTGCGAGAGAACCAAATGACTAGTCTGCTTTCGGAATCAAATGAATTACTCGCGATTTTTGCCGCTTCGCAATATACCGCCAGGAAAAGACGAAGATTAGATCAATGAACCAATGAACCAATGAATCAATGAAACAAATCCCAAGAATCGGCAATCGGAAATGTCTATGACACCGGAACGCTGGCAAAAAGTTGAAGAAGTCCTGCAGGGTGCGCTTGATCGGCAGCCGCAGCAGCGCGCTGCCTTTCTCAGCGAAGCCTGTTCCGGCGACGACGAGTTGAGAGAAGAGGCTAGTTCACTAATCGATGCTTACGACAATGCCGGAGAGTTTATTGAAGAACCGGCCATCTCGCGGGATGCGCAGGTGCTCGTCGGCATTTGTGAGGAAAGGAATGTCGGGCGGCAGATCGGCCCTTACAAGATCGTCGAACGTCTGGGTGGCGGCGGCATGGGCGAAGTTTACCTGGCGCATGACAGCCGACTCGATCGACTGGTGGCGTTAAAGATTCTGCCGCCTTACTTTGGTTGGGACGATGCGCGCCTGCGCCGGTTTCAAACCGAAGCGCGCGCGGCTTCGGCCTTGAATCATCCCAACATTCTGACCATACATGAAGTCGGCCAGTCTGAAGACCTTCACTATATCGCCACGGAATACATTGACGGCCAGACCATCCGCGAACTGACTCAAGCGGAGAATTTGTCGCTCAGAGACGTTTTCGATATCGCCAACCAATTAGTCTCGGGCCTTTCGGCGGCCCATGCGGCGGGGATCGTACATCGCGATATTAAGCCCGAGAACATCATGCGCCGAAATGATGGGGTGGTGAAGATTCTGGACTTTGGAGTCGCAAAACTTCTCGAGCCGACCTCATCAACGTCTTCTTCGTTGACGGCGTCACTCATCAGAGCCGAAACCGAAGCCGGTGAGCTGATTGGCACGATGACCTACATGTCGCCCGAGCAGTTGCGTGGCTTAGCTGTCGACGAGCGAACCGACATCTGGAGCTGCGGAGTCGTGCTCTATGAAATGCTGACACAGCGACATCCATTCCACGGGGCCACTCGCGCCGATACCATCGTCGCGATTCTGGAACGCGAGCCGGCGTCGCTCTTCAAAGGCGACGGAAGTCGGCGTGGCCTGCGCCAGTTGCAAAACGTGGTGAGCAAGGCCCTGAAGAAAGATCAGAATGAGCGGTATCAGGCAGCGGCAGAAATGCTGTCGGCTGTGAAAACTGCTCAGCAACAAATCGAAGCTGAAAGCACACGTGGAAATAGAGCCGCCATCGGAATGCTTAGCTCTGTCAGTGAAGTCCAGGAGTTGGCCGCCAGGCCCACTCGGAAATCTCGTGAATTCGCGATCCTGATGGGTGTGATACTGCTGGTGTTAATTTTCGCGGGGGTGTTTGTCTATCAGCGAGCTGTGACCGGCCGCTGGCCAGGCTCGCCGGCGAATCCGACTGAAGCGAGAAAACTCTATTCACAAATGAGTCCGGCTGAGCAACTGGCTTTTGTTAGCGAGCAGGAGCAACGCATCTCTGCGATGATGGGTGACCGTCCGGTAAAGCTCAGCGATGAAGCGCTGCAAACGATCAAACGCCACGTGGATCGCTATGCCAACCGAACAACCAGCACAACAACAAAGCCGGGCGTCGAACCCTTGCGCGCCGTTTACGGACGAGCGACGCCGTACGTGCCCCTGATCAGTAGCGCGTTTGCCGCACGCAGGATCCCGATCATCGTGGGCATCTATCTTCCGATGATCGAGTCGGAATACAAGCCCTGTTACGAAAACAGCAACGGCGCAAAAGGATTGTTTCAGTTCATACCGCAAACCGCTGAGCAGTACGGCGTGGCGCGCGCTGATATGTGCGATGTCGAAAAAATGGCGCCCGCCGCCGCTCATTACATAGCGAATAGCATGGCTGAGCTCGGCGATGATTCACAGAGCATGACGCTCGTGCTGCTCAGTTACAATCGCGGGACGGAGGCGGTGCGCGATGCGTTGCGTTTCCTGCGAGAAACCGACGCTAACTACGAGAGAAACTTCTGGACGCTGTTCAATAACCGAGACAAATTGGACGAGAGCTTTCGCAGAGAAAGTGTTGGCTACGTTCCAGCCTTTTTCGCTGCCGCGATTGTCGGCGAGAATCCTGAGGCCTTCGATTTGCAGATGCCCGCGCTGTCCAGTCTCGCTACCG
This sequence comes from Acidobacteriota bacterium, assembly GCA_038040505.1. Taxonomy (GTDB): domain Bacteria; phylum Acidobacteriota; class Blastocatellia; order Pyrinomonadales; family Pyrinomonadaceae; genus UBA11740. The sequence continues at coordinate 5,145 of JBBPID010000111.1, forward strand.
CGAGTCCCACCCGAAAGCCATAATTCGCAGACCTCGCCTCGGAAGTCTGGCCTCATCTTCGTCAACTCATATAGAATGCGCGCCGAAACCTCATGGATCAGCAAATCCATTCACAAGAGTCAGACACACCCGCGCCGGTTGCATCGACAAATGCAGACGAACAGCGGTCGACGTTAGCGGAAGCTGCGCCGCTGGATGGCTCGATCGGTTATAGAATCGGCGCCCTAATTGCGATGGTCCTCCTCGCTATCGCTGCCTTTTGTCTGTGGCTTTACTTCCGCTGATGACTTCGGTGAATGTCGGCTCACTTCCAAATCGCTAATCATCAACTCGAATACGAATGGCTTGGGCCGCCTCCCGCTCAAGCGCCGACACTGGTCTTTCTTCATGAGGGCCTCGGCTGCGTTGCCATGTGGAAGGACTTTCCCGAGCGCGTGGCCGCGGCGACTGGATTTGGCGCACTGGCGTACAGCCGCGCTGGTTATGGCAGCTCAGATCCGTGCGCGCTGCCCCGGCCGGTTGGATTCATGCACGACGAAGCGTTGATCGCGCTCCCCGCCGTACTTGATGAGTTTGAGATCCGAGAGACGATTCTGATCGGACATAGCGACGGGGCTTCCATCGCGCTGATTCATGCGGGCGGTTTCGAGAGTGGCGGCAAAACACAAATACGCGGCTTGGTTTTATTGGCGCCGCACGTGTTCGTTGAGGACATCGGTATCGACAGCATTCGTCGCATCAGAGAAGACTATCGCCGCGGAGATCTGCGGTCACGTCTCGAGCGTTATCACAGTGCGAATGTGGATGTCGCCTTTGATGGATGGAATGACGTGTGGCTCAATCCCGAGTTTCGATCGTGGAATATCGAAGAGTATTTGCCGCGGATCAAAATGCCGGTGCTCTTGATTCAAGGAGAAGACGATCAATACGGGACGGTGGCTCAGCTCGAAGCGATCGAAAAAGGCGTCCGCGGACCATTGTCGAAAGTCTTACTTCGTGATTGCGGTCACAGTCCTCATATTGATCAACCTGAACGCACTTTGGCAGCGATCAAATCCTTTGTGCAGAGCGTGTCACTTGCCAATAAGAGCCGCAAATCCTAAGCCCGGAAATCACCCCGGTGTTTACACGCTATTTCCTTATCGTGCCTCACTTTAGTACGTCACATTGAAGGAGGAAATATCATCGAAAAAGAGCAACTATCACAACGAAAGCCGTCATCTTAATGATGGTCCCCAGATTACAAGACTTGAACGTTCTTTGGAATCCGGTTCGGCCATGCGTAGCTCAAGGTACTAACGAAATCCTGACGACCTTTGGGGTCGTCGCTCACATGGAGAATCCGAAATGAAGTTTCCCCGTTTGCTCCACTTGCGCTCTGCCAAGTTCGCACCTTTCGCCCTATTTTCTCTTTTCTTCTTAACAAATATCAGCGGCTTCCTTTTCAACCAGTTTTTTACACCGGTGGTTGAAGCCAGGGTCCGCAATCGCTTTGAAAAGATTCCCGCCGATATTCCGCAGTCAGGTGATTGTGATCTGGATTGGAAAATCTTTCGCGCCGGACAACGCGCCGGAGTTGACCCACGTTTCATTCACGCGGTGATCAAGCAGGAATCGCACTACGATCCGAATGCGGTTTCGCCGGCGGGCGCGCGCGGTCTGATGCAGTTGATGCCGGGCACGGCCAAGCGGTTCAAATGCGATGATACGGCCAACCAGAATTGTAACCTCCAAGCGGGCACCAAATACCTGGCCTGGTTGCTGAAGCGATTCAATGGCGACGTGAAGTTGGCGCTGGCGGGCTACAATGCCGGCGAAGGCTCAGTCGATAAATATCAGGGCATACCGCCTTATCCGGAAACCCAAAACTACGTTGACAAGATCGTTTCGAACTACGGCAAAACTTTTCACCCCGTACTGACGCCTGCTGAAGCGAGCTTCGCATTTCATTTGAATGAATAACGTCGAGTGAAGATCTAAAGGTTAAAGCCGCGCCTGAGCGCGGCTTTTTCATTTTGGAGTTATCACTGGGCACAGACTCTTAAGCTGGCCTCGGCTTCACTAACTCGGATAGAATCCAGCTATCATCAGACGTTCGCCGACCGAGCAGCTAACGCCTTTCCCCATGGCTGAGTCCCTTTCATCTGGCACAAAACTAGGCCGTTATGAAATCCGCACGCAGATTGGCAGGGGCGGAATGGGAGAGGTTTATCTGGCCCAGGATACGCAGCTCAATCGCAAAGTAGCTTTGAAGATCCTGCCGGCCGAAGTCGCCGCCAGCGAGGATCGGATGCGACGTTTTGAACAAGAAGCCAAAGCTGCCGCCGCTCTTAATCATCCGAACATCGCCCACATTTACGAAATCGGCGAACACGACGGGGCTCACTTCATAGCCATGGAGTTTATCGACGGCCAAACGCTGCGAGAATATTTCAACCAACAGTCGGTCGGTCTGGCCAAACTGCTCGGTCATTTGCAACACGCGGCCGAGGGGCTGGCCAAAGCGCACGCTGCCGGAATCGTACATCGCGATCTGAAACCAGAAAATATCATGGTCACGCGCGATGGGCACGCCAAGGTCCTCGATTTCGGGCTGGCAAAGCTGGTCGAACCGCAACTGATATCGGGAAGCAGCGCCAGCGATAGCAACATTGCCACGGTGATCCTGGAACAACATTCAAAACCCGGCATGATTCTGGGCACGGTCGGATATATGTCGCCCGAACAAGCGCAGGGCCGGATTGCCGAGATCGATCAGCGATCTGACGTCTTCTCGTTCGGCTGCATTCTCTTTGAGGCCGTGACCGGCAAAAGGGCTTTTGAAGGCAAGGACCCGGTTGAATCTCTCAACAAAATTATCCGTGAACCGGTGACCCCGATAAGCGAACTCAATCCTGCCGCCCCAGCAGATCTGCAAAGGGTTGTGCGGCGCTGTCTGGCAAAGGATCCGGACGAGCGTTATCAAACGATTAAGGAAGTGGCAATTGAGTTAAAGGAAGTGCGGCGCGAGTTCAGTTTGACGGGCGAAGGTGGCCGATCAACGGCGTCGGCAGGACAGGGAATTTCGGGCAGTGCTCCCGGTATGAGCGATCCGACAACACCTCTCGCGCCGGGGAAACAATCGGTCGGTGGATCCGGTCAAAACAGCTCTACGGCAATGACGAGCGCTGCTGAAAACGCCTCGGGGTTCTTCCGGCGGAACAGGCGCTCCTTGATGATAACGGCTGCAGTCGCGCTGGTTGCGGGAATAGTGTTGGTTGGCCTGCTCGTAGCTCTGATCGCGTATCGGCAAAGCAGAGTGTCTGCTCCCAAGCTCGGTTCGATCGAGTCAATTGCTGTCTTGCCATTTGTGAATGAAAGCGGTATTGCCGATAACGAATACCTTTCGGACGGCATCAGCGAAAGCCTCATCAATAGCCTTTCCCAACTACCAGGCGTGAAGGTCATCGCCAGGAGTTCGAGCTTCAAGTACAAAGGTAAACAGATTGACCCGCAGGAAGTGGCCCGCGCGCTCGGGGTTGAAGCGATACTGACAGGCCGGGTCTCGCAGCGCGGTGAAAATCTCCTGGTTAGCGTTGAACTGGTAAACGCCCGCGATAAGACTCAGATGTGGGGGGAACAGTACAACCGCAAGCTAACCGACATCCTCGAGGTGCAGCGGGAGATATCTCGCGAAGTCTCTGAGAAGTTGCGCCTCAAGCTAACCGGAGAAGAGCGGCAACGAATCACAAAGCCTTACACCAAAAGCGCCGAAGCTTATGAGCTATTCCTCAAAGGGCGATATTTCCACGATAAGTACACCGAAGAGGGATTGAACAAAGCTGTCGAGTATTATCAGCAGGCTATTAATAAAGACCCTAATTACGCGCTGGCCTATGTCGAATTGGGCAACGTATACAAGACGCTCGGGGGTGTCCTGGGATTCATGTCACCCTCAACTGCCGCCCCACAAGTCAAAACGGCGATTCTAAAAGCGCTGGCGATTGACGAGACCCTGGCTGACGCACACGCTGCCCTCGGCGATTTTCTTCTCAGCTACGAGTGGGATTGGCCTGGCGCCGAAAAAGAGATTAGACGAGCCATCGAACTCGACCCTAACCAGTGGAGAGCACACGGCACAAACGGCACATATTTGCAGTCGCTCGGACGATTTGACGAAGCTTTTGCCGAAAGGGAACGCGGCCGCCAGCTCGATCCGACTTCACCCGCCGCAATTGCGAATGTGGGCTATCCGTTGTATTACGCGCGCCGCTTTGATCAAGCCCTTGAACACTACCGCAAGGCGCTCGAGCTGGATCCCGATTATTCCTGGGGCCACCTTTGGATCGGACAGGTCTATGTGCAACAGGGGAAATATGGCGAGGCCATCGCTGAGATCAAGAAAGCGAACGCTCTCTCAGACGGCAACGTGAGAGCAATAGCTACCCTCGGACATGCCTACGGAGTCGCGGGACAGAGAAGCGAAGCTTTGAAAATAATTGCTGAGTTGGAGGCGCGAGCCAGACAGAAATATGTCTCGCCCTATTTCATTGCTTTGGTCTATGTTGGCCTGAGTGATAAAGATCAGGCATTCGCATGGCTGGAGAAGGCCTACCAGGAACGGCATCCATACTTGATCCTGATCAAGGTTGAACCCGTTTTCGACGTCCTTAACTCAGACCAGCGTTTCGCTGACCTGCTTCGACGCATCGGACTGCCGCAGTGAGACGCTGAGACGTCATTTTCACGGAGAGTAAATCGAGATGGCGCTGATTTCGGCCAACGAACTGAAACGTAAACTGCTGATCACGGTTGATGGCCAGCCCTACATAGTGCTGGAAGTCTTCTTTGCTTCGCCCACGGCGCGCGGCGCGGCCACGATGGTGCGCACGAAGCTGCGCCAACTGCTGACCGGCGCGGTGTTGGAAAAGAGTTTCCGAGCGACTGAGAAGTTTGCCGAGCCGGATGTCGAGCTGGTGCCCGCGTCTTTTCTTTACACCGACGCCCACGGTTTTCATTTCATGGATGAAAAGAGTTACGAGCAGTTCACTTTTTCGGCCGCAGCCGTGGACAGCGATCGTGGTTATTTGAAAGAGGGAGTATCGCTTCAGGTTTTGAAGTACAACGGCGCGCCGGTTTCGCTGCAGCTCCCGCAATACGTCGAACTGACTGTCACTTCAACGGAACTGGGTCTGCGCGGCGACACCGCCGCCGGGGGCGCCAGCAAGCAAGCTACTCTGGAAACCGGCTTGGCCGTTCGTGTCCCGCTCTTTATCAAAGAAGGTGAACTCGTCCGCGTTAATACGCTGACCGGAGAAGTCGCGGGAAGGGCTTAGCAGTGGGCAGTGAGCAGTGAGCAGTGGGCAGTGAGCAGTGAGCAGTGGGCGGTGAGCAGTGGGCAGTCCAGCCGCGTTCACGCGGCTTTCCCGAAGGGTTACTAGACCAGCCGTTTTACGGCTGGGGCGCGCGCAATAAATGGGTGAAGCCCGCTTTTAGCGGGCTTCTTAATGGGCTTAAGCCAATCCGTAAAACGGGAAGCCCGATGAATCGGGCTGTGATCGACTACGCCGTAGCCGGATTAAACAGACCGCGAACCTTACGGAAAACTCCGCGAAAGAATCTGACCACCTTCGGCAGCAACCAGATTGACACAAGTACTCCCGCGCCGATCACAAAGAACACAACTATCGGCAGAAACACTGCCAGCAGGATCGACCCGACGGCGAGGACGTCTTCGGCCAGGCTGACCACGACATTCGAGACTGGTTCGGGGCTGGTGTTGATAACTGCGCGCGTGGCTGCCTTGGTTCCATGTGAAGTCAGCGCCAGTCCGCCTCCCAGCAGAAAAGCAACCACCTGCACGCTCCTATCAAAATCTCCGAAAGCGGTCGCTGCCAGGATGGCGCCGGCGGGAATCCGTATGAAGGTGTGAATCACGTCCCAGGTGCTGTCAACGACCGGGATCTTGTCGGCAATGAACTCAACTATGAAGAGGAACGAGGCGATCCCGATCACCCACCAGCTAGTCAGGACGTCGAGTTCACCCGGGAGTTTCAGATGGGCAAAGCGGCTAAGCAAACCCAACGTCGCTACCGCCGCGTAGAGGTTGATTCCTGAAACCCAGGACGCGCCCATCGAAACCGCGAGTGTAGAAATGAAGTCCATGGCAAAAGCACTATACGCCGCCGAGGTCATCGAGGTTCGGCTGGCATCTGGATTTCACAGCCTATCAGAGTACCAACTTTAGTTGGCTCATCGAAAGCCCGACTGAAATCGTTACTCTAAACACCAATCCTCACCTTGACTCCACCCCCGTTTTGGCATAGAAGCACAACGCACGTTTCACCAAACCCCGTTCCTAAGGAGTCTCCGGTCATGAAGAAGATTCTTGCACTCGTCTCTTTCCTGGCAGTTGTTGCCGTTGCCTGCACTAACATGCCAACGACCAACACCAACACGAATTCAAATGCCAATATGACGGTCTCAAAACCGTCTGCGCCGCCGTCCGAAGCCGACATGATCGCCAAAGAGAAAGCGACCTGGGACTCGCTCAAGACTAAGGACTATGACGCGTTTGGAAATTTGCTGGCAACTGACTATATCGGAGTGACCGATGAAGGAGTCTTTGACAAGGCCGGCACCATCGCGGACGTGAAGGATTTCAACGTCACGGACGTCACGTTTTCTGATTGGAAGATGTTGCCCATCGACAACGACGCCGTGATCCTGACTTACAACCTGAATGTCACCGGCTCTTTCAAAGGCACCACGGTGCCGCCCGGCCCGTATCGCGCGGCTGCGGCCTGGGTAAATCGCGACGGCAAGTGGCTGGGCTTTTATTACCAACAGACGCTGGTAAAGCCGATGCCGACAACACCGTCTGCGACGTCTTCTCCATCTGCGAGCAAACCTGAAACGACTGCGGCCACTCCGGCAGCCAAGCCGCCCGAAACCACTTCCGATGCGATCGCCAACGAAAAGATCGTATGGGACCTGTTGAGAAGCAGAAATTCTGACGGATTCGCGGCTTTGCTGGATTCGGCGTTTGTCGAGTTGGAAGCAACCGCCGCCTATGACAAGGCAGGCGCAGTCAAAAGCGTTGCCGACTTTGATTTTTCCAAGTTTGAGCTGAGCGACTGGAAGGCAGCCAAGCTGGATAACGACGCGGCGCTGGTGACCTACCTGGTGACGCCGAAAAACCCGAAGTGGGACACTGAACGGCACACTTCAATCTGGGCTAATCGTAGCGGCAAGTGGGTCGCCCTTTTGCATATGGGGACCCCGATCGCGAAGCCCGGCCCAAAGCCCTCCGCCACGAAAATGGATATGAAGAAGATGTAGACAGGCTGGCTCCTTTATGAGGGGTCAGGAGTCGGGGGTCAGAGGTCAGTGAAAGGCGTTCTTCCTACTGACCTCTGACGCCCGGCCCCTGACCCCTTCTGCTGAACCCCTGAACCTCGGTCCCTGACACCGTTCTGCGTGTGATGCAGACGGGACAGGCGCCCGTAAACCCTAGCCTCACGTTCCGTAACTCGGATAGAATCCGTCGGATTCTAGAAAAGCGATCTTGTTTGTGGCATGACCGAAGCGATGCTTGAACCGGGCACATCTTTCGGCCACTACGAAATCCGCTCGCAACTCGGCTTGGGCGGCATGGGCGAGGTTTATCTCGCCCAGGACTCAAGACTCGATCGCAAAGTCGCGCTCAAGATCCTTCCGGCGGCAGTCGCGGCGAACCAGGATCGCATGCGCCGTTTTGTGCTGGAAGCCAAAGCCGCCGCCGCCTTAAATCACCCTAACATCGCGCACATCTATGAAATTGGCGAGGCGGACGGCGTCAACTTCATTGCCATGGAGTTTGTCGACGGAGAGACGTTGAGCAAACTGATACCTAGCGGTCAGACAACTTTAGCCAAACTGCTGCGCCATCTTCAACACGTGGCCGAAGCTCTGGCCAAAGCTCACGGGGCCGGAATAGTCCATCGCGATCTGAAGCCCGATAACATCATGATCACCCGCGACGGCCACGCGAAGATTCTGGATTTCGGGCTGGCCAAATTGGTCGAGCCGCAAAAGAGTTCGGGAAGCGACAGTAGTGATATCGCCACTGCCATCCTGCAACAGCAATCGAAACCGGGACTTATCATAGGGACGGCCGGATACATGTCGCCGGAGCAGGCGCAGGGAAAAACGAAGGAAATCGATCATCGTTCAGACATCTTCTCGTTCGGCTGCATTCTGTTTGAGGCAGTAACTCTCCACAAAGCATTCGCCGGCACGGACATCGTCGACTCGCTTAACAAAATCATTCGCGAACCCGCGCCGCCGCTCAGCGAGTTCAATCCCGCCGCACCCGCAGACTTACAAAGGATTGTGCGGCGTTGCCTGGCGAAAGATCCGGACGAGCGTTATCACTCGATCAAAGATGTGGCGATTGAGTTGAAGGAAGTGCGTCGCGATCTTGCGGGCAGCGTTGGACTCGACACGACGGTACCACCGCCGTCCAGGAATGAGAGCACGAGCAGTGTGACGGCAGGCAGCGGCGTCACGGGCGCAGCATCAACTTCACTTTCGCGCGTATCAAGCGCCGAATACCTCTTCAGTGGAATTAAACAACACAAAGTCGCGGTCGGAATCATCGCTGCTCTGGTTCTGATTGCCGTTGTCGCGGGAACAATCGGCATCAGCACTTATCTTCATGCACGCGACTCGGAAGTCGCTATCGACTCAATAGCCGTACTGCCCATTGAAAATCAGAATAACGCTCCGAACGTTGAATGTCTTTCAGACGG
>JBBPID010000012.1:0-86663 GCA_038040505.1 Acidobacteriota bacterium
AGAGTACCAACTTCAGTTGGGTTCTTTCTAGCTTGACAAGAGCCCGACTAAAGTCGGTACTCTGAACACCGCTTATCAAAGTAGGACACGACCCATTGCTCGGGTGCTAATGACAGCATTCACAAATTGCCTTACGATTGCTAAAACTTCTTGAAGGAGCCCTATATGAAAAGTCAGCGGCTTGTGATCCCGGCTTTACTAATGATCTTTGGAGTCTCAATTGCGGCTTTCGGACAACCGCGCCCCGATCCGGAAACTCTTCTTAAGGCCCAGCGCGAAGCCATGGCCGCGCTCTCGTTCATGGACGGTGCGTGGAGAGGTTCCGCTTGGGCGATTGCCCCGACCGGCGAGAAACGTAATCTGACGCAGACCGAGCGCGTGGGGCCTTTTCTCGGCGGGTCGGTCAAGGTTGTCGAAGGGAAGGGATACGAAGCTGACGGCAAAGTCGGCTTCAACGCTTTTGCCACTATCTCGTATAACGCGGCGACGAAAGTCTATACGATGCATTCTTATGCGCAGGGCAACGTTGGTGACTTTGTGCTGACGCCGAAACCGGATGGGTTTGTTTGGGAAATTCCGGCGGGACAGATGACGATTCGCTATACCGCCGTAATCAAAGACGGCACCTGGCAGGAAGTTGGCGACCGCATCGTTCCAGGTAAGGAGCCGGTTCGGTTTTTCGAGATGACGCTCAAGCGAATCGGCGACACCGACTGGCCCGCCGGCGGCGCGATCAGTCCGAAATAAAAGTCAGGTTTCCCTTCTGATCCCAATTGCTAATCACCGGGCTAAAGCCACGGTGCTAATAAGATAAGCCGCCCAGTTCAGACTGCATGAGTGAGCTCTCTCGCCCCGATTGCCGCAATGGATTTCTTCTACGGTATACTCTCCTCATGAATAAGCGAGCGAAAAAGCGTCTGCAGGAAAAGATAAAGAAAGACCAATTAGACCGAGCCAAACCCAGTCAGAATCGAACCCCCAATTCCACAAGGGACCCTAAACAGCAAACCGGTTTTCTCCCCAGACCAGACAAGAAACGGGGGTAGCTTCTGTCATGCTTGACTTCAAATACATACGCGTTGGCATTTTGTTAACTGTCTTCGTAGCTTTGGCCTGTTCGAGCGGCGCAAGTTCGAAATTGATCATAGACAAGTCGTCGCCGGCCAGCGTGGTTGAAAATCCGGCCGCGGCGCCAACGTCAGACTCGATCGACGACAACTCAACTTACTACAGCGTGCGGCGCGACCTGCGCCGCTGCGTCTCGCCGTTGTGCGGCGGTTACTTCGTTAAGCGAGTCAACCGGCCAAACACAGCGTGCTCTGACGGGCGCGTCATGAGCGACTGTTATGTGGCTGAAATCAACTGGAACGGTAATGCGGAAGTCAATGGTTCTACTTTTGTGGTCCGCGGCAACATCGGGCGCAAGCGCTTTGGACATTTCGGCAACCTGGGGGAGATGCGTGTCAGTGAATCCTGGACGCCGATGGGAAATAACCGCGCCTTGGGAACCTTTTATCGCGTGCGCGATCGAGGTGTTCGCTGCATCACCCATCCCTGTCCGACTCATCTCGAAGCCAAACTTAACTCGGCCTCGAGCCAGAACATTGCCGGCGTGAATTTGGCGTCGTCGAACCTGGGCGATCAAAACGCAGCGGCCGTGACTCAAGCGATGACCGGACCCGGCGGGGTGATCGTCACCGGCGAGAACGTGGTGGTGAGAGGTCCGGGAGGCAGATCGTTTGAGTTAAGAGGGACCCAGGTTTACCTTCGGAATCAGTCGGGCAGTTCCTCGATGAAACCGTGCATCAAGACGGGCTGTTCAAGTCAGGTCTGTTCCGATCGTGAAGTAATTACCACTTGCGAGTTTCGGCCCGAGTACGCGTGCTATCAAAAAGCCGTTTGCGAGCGCCAGTCTGACGGCAACTGCGGCTTCACTAAAACGCGCGAGCTGACTGAGTGTCTGGCAAGGAAATAGCATTTGGAGTGCGCCGGCAAAGTCCCGACGTGTCGGGACGGCGACGGCGCTTTGGTTTTCTTCGTGGCAGTGGCTCTGCCACGCTGATGTGCGGCACGTGTCCTCTGACTTAATCCAGAAACCTTGCATCAAAGCGGGGCCACCCGCCCGATGGCTCTGCCACGCTGATGCGCGGCAAGTCTCTGACTTGCCGAAAAGCTTCTCTTTAAATCCGGCGGTCTATGACCGCTTAGATGGGTCGCAGACCCGGAGAAGTGAGAAGAGGCACTGCCGGCAAGTCAAAGACTTGCCGCGCATCAGCGTGGCAGAGCCACTATGAATGGTCGAGCCACGGAATCGACTCCCTCATCGAGCTAGCACTTCTGTACGGATCATCAGTTCTTCACTCCGCCACCGGAACATTTTCTTCCGCTGCGCGTAATCCAAATCACTCATGAATCACAAAGAAGCTGGACGGTTCTGGAATGAGAGTGCGGAGTCGTGGGTAAAGCTCGCTCGCGCCGGTTATGACATTTATCGCGATCATCTGAATACACCGGCCTTCTTTGCGATGCTGCCCGATGTTGAGGGTCGAGCCGGTTTGGACATCGGATGCGGCGAAGGCCACAACACCCGCCTGTTGGCCCGGCGTGGCGCCCGCGTCACCGCCGTTGATATTTCCGAAGTCTTCATAACTCACGCAAAGCAGCATGAACGGGAAACGCCGCTGGGTGTCGATTTCCAAATCGCCAGCGCGGTTGATTTGCCGTTTGCCGATAGCTCGTTTGATTTCGCCGTGGCCTTTATGAGCCTGATGGATGTTCCGGAAACTGATCGCGCGCTCGCCGAAAGCTACCGCGTAATCAAGCCCGGCGGCTTTCTCCAGTTCTCGATAGCTCATCCATGTTTTGACACGCCGCACCGTCGCAACCTGCGTGACGCGAACCATCGCACCTATGCCATCGAGGTGGGTAATTATTTTGCAGGCAGCGAGGGAACGATAGACGAGTGGCTGTTCAAAGCGGCCCCGTCACAGGTGAAACAAGGAATGCGCAAGTTCAGGCTGCCGCGATTCCGGCGCACCCTTAGTTATTGGTTGAATCTGCTGAACGAGATCGGCTTCCAACTCGAGCGCGTGGAGGAACCTCGCCCTGGCGACGAAACCATTGCCGCCTTTCCGGGCCTGCAAGACGCGCAAATCGTGTCGTACTTTCTGCACCTGCGCGTGCGCAAGCCGGAGTAGCCTCGCGGTAGTCAATACCCCGACTCTCCGGAGGAGCTCGTAGGTTATTGCAATCTTTAATCGCGTCTTATTCGCGCAAAATTCGCTGCTAAACTCTCGACACGTGTCCGTGAATCGTGATAAAAGGCGCCTCAAGGGATGCTTCCGCCTCTGAGTCGAGGTGCTCAAGACTTCAACTCCCGACTCCAGGCTAACTCGAATCAGGATTGCCCCGATCCGGAAGTGATATGTCTCCAAGGATGCATTTTTCCGGAAGGTCACCTCGACGGCCATGACCCGTACGTAAATCTTCATTGATTGCGCGCGCGTGGAAAATCGTTGCCGACGGCCGCCTCTCTTTACTCTTCACCTCAAGCATCCGCGGAGAAACAATTATGCCCGTCTTAAAACAAGGGTCATCAGGACCAGAAGTAACCGCACTTCAAGCGAAACTAAAACAGCTCGGCTTTGATCTGAAAGAGAAGGACGGAATTTTTGGTTCGAAGACCAAAGCCGCGCTGATTGCTTTTCAAAAAAGCAAAGGCTTGACGCCTGACGGCATAGGTGGGCGGGCGACCATGGCCGCATTGGAACAGAGTGAAGGTCCGGCTGATACTAACGATCCTCAGAGTTCTGAGACGGCTGGTGCACGCGAGTCAAACCCGAGCGACCTTGAAGGCGGAGATCCTTTGAGTACCGGGGAACCAAGACCCATCGAGTCTCAGAGTAAAGCCCAACTGGATCGAATAGTGGATCAGTTGGTAGACGGCAATGAAGAAGAACGCGCCAGAATATTCCGACAAATCCAAACCTCGAAGCGGATAGACAAGCCGGCGCTGGCGGCTCGGCTAAGAGCCGAGATCGAGGGCAGATTCAGCCCCAGGGTTGAATCCGAGTTTGCAACTGCGACCAGGGACCCGAAGCGGATATCGTCTATCCGCTCATGGATGATCAGTTCGTTGATTTGGACTGACGCAGAAACTTCGGAGAGTCGCAATTTGCTCCTGAGACACCTCAGAGAGTCGAACGAGCCGGATCGCGTTGTTCGCTTTTGGACGCTGGGAGGGTTATACCAGCGAAACACTTCATTCCTGGCCGAGGCGCTTAAGAGAACGCAAAGAGATAAGGCCCCTGAGGTCGCAGCGTTGCAAAAAGCGATCGCCAGGCGCCATGACGTCGAGGTCATAGAAGAGTTTAAATCCACGTTGGCCTCCGGAAGTTTCGGAACCTCCTGGCCAGTTTTGCGGCTTTTGCGCGTGGTTGCATTTCCGGAACTTGCGCAAGTGATCTGCGAACAACTTGCGCGAGCCGAGATTGGTTCACCCTTAGCCTATGACTCGCTGTTCGCTTTAGCTCAGCCGGAGATGGCTCGCGAAGCGGTGAAGTACCTGTCGGAGAGTCCGGGAGTGGAAGAGATGGTGAAGCGGGTAATTGCTGAAGCCCGCGGCGCAAATCAAACTGCTCGCCGAAACTTTACGCTCCTGCTGGCGGTGTTTGAACGCTCTCGCGTTGAACGCTCGCTGACGGACGCAGAAACTGATCTCGAAACACGCGACACGGCCCGACTGATACGGAACTACCTTAACGACCTACCCGGCAGCTCCGACATTGACCGGGTTTTTGTCGCGGGGTACGCGTCCGACACGATAAATGTGAAAGAGGACGACCTGGGAATCCAGGAGGACGTGCATACTCTAACCGCCGTCATGTTGGCCAAAGAGGTCGAGCCTCCACTTGCGATTGGTCTCTTTGGCGACTGGGGAACGGGTAAGAGCTTCTTCATGAAGTCGATGAGGACTGCGGTCGATGATCTGGCAGCGCGATCTGCCGCTCCCAATTCACGGTTCTGTGCAAACATAGCTCAGATCGAATTCAATGCCTGGCACTACGTCGACACAAACCTCTGGGCCAGTCTGGTCAGTTACATCCTTGAACAGCTGGCGGCCTACGTAACCCCGGCACTGACCGACGAAGAACAACAAGCTAAACTTCTCTCCGAACTGGGCAGCGCAAAGGCGATCGTCGCCGAGGCTGAGGCCGAGAAGCAAGGGGCCGAACAGATCATCAGCAATCGCCAGCAGGCATTGCAGGAATTCCAGATTCAACGCCAGCAAAAAGAGTTGAAGTTACGCGACTTGCGGATGGCTGACCTCGCGACTCTGCTTTCGACCAACGAACCTCTGAAGAAGGACTTAGAGAAATCTCTTAACGAAATCGGAGTTCCCACAGCCCTAACAAGCGTTTCAGATTTATCACTTGCCGTTTCTGAAGCTTATACCGTTCGGGGACGGGCGCTTGCTTTGTTCATGGCTTTAGTCAGCGCAAAGAATCGGCGCCTCGTGATAGGGCTGCTCGTTGTTGTGCTGTTGGCTATACCGGGTCTCGCTTATCTGGCACATAAATATCTCTTTACCGATAGTGTCATCGCATCGGCGTCTGCCATTATCGCCCAGGTTGTTGGGCTCATCGTCGCCGTAACCACTATTCTTCGGCGGGCGATCACTACGGCAACGACCGGCTTGGCAAAAGTAGAAACTGCGAAACAGCAAGTTGATAGACTGATCGCGGCGAAGCGAGAGACGCCCACAAAAGAAGAGACTGACTTGCAAAATGAAATTGCCTCGCTCAAGGCCAAGGAGCAGGAAGCAGCAGCTCGCGTCACAGCCGCCGCGGCCAGAGTCGTGGAATTGGAAGAGCGCATCCGAGCCATCAAGGAGGGTCGAAGCCTGGCCCGATTCCTGGTGGAACGAACCAGATCCGAAGACTACCGCAAGCACCTCGGACTAATCTCGACCATCCGTAAGGACTTTGAATCTCTGACCACGCGGCTGGCCACTGCACGCCTAACTCCCGAGCCCAATTTCCGGGCCGCCGATCGGATTATTCTCTACATAGACGATCTCGATCGTTGCCCGGAAGACAAGGTGATGGACGTGCTTCAGGCCGTTCACCTTCTCCTGGCTTATCCGCTCTTCGTGGTAGTTGTCGGTGTCGATCCGCGTTGGCTGCTTCATTCGCTCGGAACTACCCTCACTGCTTTCAAAAGCGATGGGCAACCTGGGGCTAAGCCGAGTGCATGGCGCACCACGCCGCAGAATTATCTGGAAAAAATCTTCCAGATACCTTTTAACCTGCGCCGAATGACCAGTCCGGGATACGGCAAACTCATCTCAAAACTATTATCCAGCGATTCAACTACGAGAACGGAACACGTCACACCTCCGACGCCCGAGATCCCCTCGCCGATCTCGACCGGGCGCCAGCCGATCGGTGACAAAGGGGCGGCGCCTGATCCCAAGTCAGAATCCGAGGCCAAAGCCAAACCCGCTTCTACGGACCGGAAAGGTGAACAGCTCGAGCAAAAAGAAACCAAGTTTCAGGAAGACAAGCCAAAATTTGTAATTCAGGAAGAGTCGCTGGTTATTAAGGAATGGGAAGCAAAGTTTGCTGTCAGGTTGTTTCCGCTAATACCCAGTCCACGCGCAGCCAAGCGTTTTTCAAACGTCTACCGAATTCTCAAAGCCCGCGTTGGCCGCGAGGATCTCGCTCAATTTGAGGGTACCGAGGAGTTCCCCGGTGATTTCCAGGTCCCAATGCTTTTGCTGGCGATGTTAATAGGCGCCCCGGCTGAGTGCGCAGCCCTTTTTCCCAAACTTCAACTGCAAGCTTCAGCGGGTGACAATATGGCGGAGGCGCTGCAAATCTCAAAGGCTGAGAGCATCGATTCACCTGAATCGGCCGCTCTTATGAAAAGGATTGAACCAGTGGTCACCGAGAGTGTTTTCCCGAACGAGCCGGATTTGTTTCTTGATTGGATTCCACGCGTGTCGCGTTTTTCGTTTGAGGTCGGACGCGTTCTTCAGGCGACCTCGCAGGTCATAGAACACGCCAAAGACTTGAGCGCCGAGCCAGTAAATCGTTGACGAGGCCTTTAGCAATCGCGGAACCTAAACTTCAATCTATGACAACAGAAGTATCATCTACCCCTGGCTTCGCCTCAGTAAGTTCCTAGCCAACAAAGCCGTCATCATAGACATCCGCTTTTTCTATCGCGCAAAGGTTCGACTCTTAGCTTCGCCGGGTGAGTTCCATCTTGCAGAATTGCACTCAACGCGTTAGCTTAATCATTCAAATTTTCCTGACCAATTAATCGAGAGGTAGGCCCGACTCGCCCGCGAAAGCAAGCGCTATTGTCAAAATCTCCATGACCACAGAAGCCAACAAAGTCATCTATTCGATGGTCGGCGTCAGTAAGTTCTATGACAAAAAGGCCGTCCTTAAAGACATTTATCTTTCCTACTTCTACGGCGCGAAGATTGGCGTGATCGGGCTCAATGGCTCGGGCAAGTCCTCCCTGCTGCGGATCCTAGCCGGCGTCGAAAAAGATTTTCTCGGCGAGACGGTTATCTCGCCGGGCTTTACCGTTGGCTACCTTGAACAGGAACCGTTGCTCGATGACGCGCGCACGGTACGCGAAGTCGTCGAAGAAGCGGTGAAAGAAACTGTCGATCTCCTGAAAGAATTTGAAGAGATTAACGCGAAGTTCGGAGAAGAGCTGTCCGAAGACGAGATGGACAAGCTGCTGCTGCGGCAGGGCGAGGTGCAGGAGAAGCTCGATCATCTCGACGCCTGGGATCTGGATTCGCGTCTGGAAATGGCCATGGATGCGTTGCGCTGTCCGCCACCGGAAACGCAGGTCAAAATCCTTTCCGGCGGCGAACGGCGGCGCGTGGCGCTCTGTCGCTTACTGCTGCAGAAGCCGGATATTCTGCTGCTCGATGAACCCACCAACCATCTCGACGCGGAATCGGTCGCCTGGCTCGAGCACCATTTGCAGAGTTATGCGGGAACGATTATCGCCGTGACGCACGACCGCTATTTTCTGGACAACGTAGCGGGCTGGATCCTCGAGCTGGATCGCGGAGCCGGCATCCCGTGGAAAGGGAACTACACCAGCTGGCTGGAGCAGAAACAAGAGCGTCTGCGCCGTGAAGAGAAGTCTGAAAGCGAACGGCAGAAAACTTTGCAGCGCGAGTTGGAGTGGATTCGCATGTCGCCAAAAGCGCGACATGCGAAAGGCCAGGCCCGCGTCAATGCTTACGAGTCGCTGCTGCGCGAAGATTCTGAGAAGCGGCGCGAAGATTTAGAGATTCACATTCCACCCGGACCGCGCCTGGGCGACGTGGTGATCGAAGCAGACCAGGTAACCAAGGCTTACGGCGACAATCTGTTGGTTGAAAATATGACGTTTCACCTGCCGCCCGGTGGCATCGTGGGCGTGATCGGTCCGAATGGCGCGGGAAAGACGACTCTCTTCCGGATGATCACGAAACAGGAAGAGCCGGATAGCGGGACGATTCGCACCGGCGAAACCGTGGCGCTGGCTTATGTCGATCAAAGCCGAGCGCTGGATCCCAACAAATCCATCTGGGAAGAGATTTCCGGCGGCGCCGACGTGTTGAAGCTGGGCAGCCGGGAAGTGAACTCGCGCGCGTATGTTGGGCGGTTCAATTTCTCCGGCTCGGATCAGCAGAAGAAAGTGTCGATGCTGTCGGGCGGCGAACGGAATCGCGTGCACCTCGCGAAGATGCTGAAAGAAGGCGCCAACGTTTTGCTGCTGGATGAGCCGACCAACGACCTTGACGTTAATACGTTGCGGGCTCTGGAAGAAGCTTTGGAGAATTTTGCCGGGTGCGCGGTGGTCATCTCACACGACCGCTGGTTTCTGGATCGAATCGCGACGCATATGCTGGCCTTCGAGGGCGACAGCCGGGTGGTTTGGTTCGAAGGGAATTATTCGGACTATGAAGAAGATCGGAAAGCGCGTCTGGGCGCCGAGGCCGAAGTGCCCCATCGAATTAAGTATCGTCAGTTGACGCGAAGGTAATCCGCAGATTACGCAGATTCTACTCAGAGCCAGAGAACGTCAAGAAGATCCAGGCTGGGAATGAGCCTAATGGCGTTATTAACAATCTTTCATTAATTCTAAACAGGTTTAAGGAGACATCGATGAAACTACTTTCTTTGCTTGCTGTCACGGGTCTGTTGTTGCTGATGCCTTTGGCGGTATCTGGTTCGGAACATTTCAGCGTGAAGGAGTACAACCAGTTTCATGATGTGCTCCGTCCGCTGCAGCATGAGGCATTGCCGAGCAAGGACTGGGGGCGGATCAGGTTGAACGCCGGCGAATTGGTCAAGCGGGGCAAAGCGATAGTTAAGGTGGGCGTGCCGGTCGGCTTAACAAAAACCAGAGGCGATGAGTTTAGAAAAGAGATGAAGAAGTTTAAGAGCGCATTGGATAAATTCAACCGGGACGCGAAAACCGGTGCGGACGGCGATCTGGAAGCGTCATTTGCCACCTTGCATGATTCGTTTGAAATGCTGGCAGGAATGCTTCCGCGAAAATAGGTTAATTAAACGCCTATCCGCGAGTTCTTTTCTGAAGCGTGTTGCCCAGAGCCCCAGGACTCGCGAATGTAAATGCACCGATCGCTTATACAGTTGGTCCTTTCACGAAACCACACGAAGCATAGATGTCCACACCCGACAAGCCGCCGGAAACGACGGAAGCCGCTAACGGCGCGGAAAAATGTCCGAACTGTGGCGCCGAGGTTATCGGCGAGTACTGCGCCGCCTGCGGACAAAAGAAGTTCGACCCGCGCGACCTGTCGGTCAAACGCTTCGTCGGCCATCTGTTTGATGAGCTCACCGATCTCCAGTCAAACAAGATTGTTCGATCCTTTCTGGGTCTGCTCTTCAGGCCCGGTCTGCTCACGTCGGCATACCTGGCCGGAAGAAAGAAACGTTACCTCACGCCCGTCCGACTCTATCTAACGTTTAGCGCCATCTATTTTCTTTTCGCCTGGGGAACTC
Source organism: Acidobacteriota bacterium (assembly GCA_038040505.1). Taxonomy (GTDB): domain Bacteria; phylum Acidobacteriota; class Blastocatellia; order Pyrinomonadales; family Pyrinomonadaceae; genus UBA11740. The sequence goes on from JBBPID010000012.1 coordinate 10,050, forward strand.
TTTCCGATGTCAGAGGCGGCGGCGCCGAACGGATGAGCCGCTCGTCGGTGGTTGTGGCCATAGCCAGGCGAAAGGGAGTTGACCCGCACATCATGGCCGATCGAATCCAACAGCGCGCAGAAAAGGCGGCGGCCGTGCTGCGCTTCGGAAGCGTTCTGGTGTCGGGGCTGTTTCTCTCGCTGCTATACATCCGGGGAAAGAAATACTACGTCGAGCATCTGATCTTTTCGTTTCATTACTACTCATTCGACTTCTGCTGTAAGAGCATCTTTGCTCTGCTCTATGTAACGGTGGCGGCCGTGGGATGGCGGTTGCCGGCGATGGTGCTCAATTTCTTCTACCCGATTGCCTTAATCTATCTGGTCTTTGCTCTCCGCCGGGTCTACCGGCAGAAATGGTCCTGGACGTTGCTGAAGTCTGCCGTGTTGTTTGCCTGCGAGACTGCGCTATTTTTCGCCGTGAACATCGCCGGCTTTATCATCGCTTTTGTGATGACCTGATAAGGCAGAAGGCAGAAGGCAGAAAGCAGGAAGCAGGAGGCAGGAAGCGGGAGGCAGCCTGCCCGATTCCGAAGCGTTTTTTCGCAAGATTCAATCAAGCTCTCCGTTCACCCCCTATGAGCGGACGATTACGTTTCTTCGTTGCGGCTCTCCTCCTCTCCATAACTTTCATCCAGGGTCGAGCGCAGGCGGCCGGTTCACCGAAACTGTTTGTCATCTGGGATGCGCGCGGCAAGTTTGGCTACATGGATTCATTGGGAAAGGTTGTCATCCCGACCCAGTTCGACCAGGCGTACCCGTTTACCGAAGGCGTGGCCGCGGTCCGAATTGGCGACAAAGCGGGATTTATCGATCCTTCGGGGAAACCAGTCGCACCTTTTCGATTCTATACAGCGAGTCCCTTCTCTGACGGCGTGGCCGAGGTGTCGGTGATTGAAGGCGGCGGTCAGAAACGACACTTTCCTTGTGGCTACGTCGATCACTCTTTGCAGTTCGTCATCGAGCCCCAAACCAAGTTTAGTTGCGAAGAACCTTTTCACGAGGGCTTTGCGGTGGTGACCACCTACGATGACGGCTACGGTGAATCGGTAAGCAGCTACATAAACAAACGAGGCGAATTCGCCGTCGCGGGTCGCCTGGCAGTGGCCAAATCTTTTTCGCAGGGTCTGGCCCTGGTGAATGACTTTGCCAAATGGGCGCTGGTTAACCGGGAGGGGCAGACGGTGATCGACCTGCGACCAAAGAACAGAGCTGATACCTTCGCCGACGTTTCGGAACCGGACGGCTCATTCAGCGAGGGGCTGGCGCGCGTGGGCATCATCGTCGATGGCTCAGCGGGTTATTCGCGCTTTGCTTACATGAACCGCAAGGGCCAAATGGTTTTCAAACTGCCTGAACAAGTCAGAGCCAAGGGCGATTTTCATGAAGGGCGCGCCTCAGTCTTGCGGAATAAGAGTGAACGAGTCCAGGTTGAAGTCGGAAGCGGCGAACGGATCGAGATGGGAGTAGACGTGTCGGGTTACGGGTACGTCGACCCGCGCGGAAAGATGGTCATCGCGCCAAAGTTCAGCGAGGCCGGAGATTTTTCGGAAGGCCTGGCTGCTGTCCGCACCGGAAAAATGCAGCCGGTCGATCGACGAGACCTGGCCGGGTCAGCGGCCGAGTCTTACTTCGATCGAGACGATGGTCGCTGGGTGTGCATCGATCGGAAAGGAGCCGTGGCTATCCAGAAGTGTGGCGAGCCCCTTTCGTATGATGAGGTCGTGCAAAGGTTTCCTTACTTTGGTGAGCTCTTTGGCAAGGGCTTCGTTGACGGCTTGTTCTTCAACAAGACTCGTCGAGGTCGCGCAACGCTTTATGGTTATCAGGATAAGAGTGGCAGGTACATTTGGATTCAGCCTCACGGCAAAGGCGTGGTGCGGCCGAGCTGGTGGCTGTAAGTTTTTTGAGTGTGCTGACTTGTCAGCGCTTTTTTGTCCGGGCGCGCCTGGTAGCGGCGAGGGCAAATTGAGGATGTTCGATGGAGAAAAGCGGCGACGAGTCGCCGGACTCCAAACTTCCACCCACGCTTTAACTACCCGTGGGATTCATCTTCGGCCATCTGGTCATTTATGGACTGCAGAGCCCGCTCGAGTACTGCGCGATGTGAAGGGTTCGTGGCCCCGCTCAGTTGCGTCATGATGCGCGAGCGCGAAACTCGTAACGATTCAAACTGGGCGCTGCGGGCGCGCTCCTCCGGTGTGGACGTGCCCCTGAGGGCGCGGGCGTCAGCCACCGCCTGTTGCCGTTCGAAGATCTCTTCCGTTTGACCGGCCAAAGCGTCGCCATCCCATCCCATAGTCTTACCTCCGTGAATTTATGGTTCATCGTAGCATTCATTCCGCCATCGCACACAGTGGCTGGCTGAGGGGAGCCTTTTGGCTGAGGATTTTCGAATCAAAGCGGTCCGGAGATTCCACGGATGACGCAAAATCGGTTTCCTTTATAAGTCATTCTGTGTAATCTGCGGATGTTTTTATGGGCTCGAGCAATCGATTTTCAAAAGCCGTCGTCGCTGCTATTCGCGACGGCAAGATCCTCGGCATTCGCGCCGGCACCAAGCCGCATCGCATCATCGGCATCTGGGCGGTAGTCGTTGAAGGCCGTGTCTTTGTCCGCTCGTATAGTCTGAAACCGCGCAGCTGGTACCGCACCTTCCTGGAAGAACCGCGCGGAATAATCGAAGTCGACGGCCGGCAGATTCGGGTCCGCCCGGTTTTCACCCGCAGCGAGCGCCTGAAGGCGGCGGTCGATCGCGCCTACGCTGAAAAGTTTCCCACGCCAGGGTCCCGCCATTTTGTCGAGGGCTTTAAAGAAAAAAAGCGTCGCGACACCACCACTGAACTGGTGCCGCTTTGAAGGAGTGGGCTGGAGGCAGTTGGCAGTGTGCGGCGCGTGACCGGCTACGAGGACCAAATTAATGCCTGAACCAAAGACCAAACCAACCAACCAGGGTGTTCAGCAGTTTATCCAAAGTCTCCCCGATGCGCAGACGCGGGCAGACTGTCTGGTGATTGCCAAGCTGATGAAGCAGGCAACGCGCGCGGAGCCGCAGATGTGGGGCAGTTCCATCGTCGGCTTTGGCGTCAGTCATTACAAGTATGCGAGCGGACGGGAAGGTGACTGGCCCGTGATTGCCTTCTCTCCGCGAAAACAGAATCTCACGCTGTACGTAGCGGCGGGTCTGCAAGATGCAGATTTACTGAAGAAACTGGGCACGCACAGCGTGGGCAAGGGATGCTTATATATCAAACGCCTCAGCGACGTTGATCCGCCGACACTCAAAAAAGTAATCCAGGCCGCTGCGAAACGAGGAAAAGTCTGATTGCCCATAAGCGCGTCCAATTCGCAGCAAATTTCAAAACCCAGTGGGTCGCTGATTGCGTATTAGCTTTATTCAAACGGAGGGCTAACTATGAAGGTCTTAATCTCGAGATATGCCTTTACCCTTTTCTCTTTAGCAGTCCTGGTCACCTTAAGTGTGGCGTCCGTTACCGCCAAACCAGGTCCGCGCGCTGAGCCCGATTACAACTCTCTGGATGCGGTCGTCGCGGCGGAGCTCAAAGAGAAACACACGCCCGGCGCGGTGGTGGCGATCGTTAGCGATGACAAAGTCATTTACGCCAAAGCCTTTGGCTTGGCGAACGTGGAAACAAATGCGCCGATGCAGAAGGAGATGCTGTTTCGGATCGGCTCGACCACCAAAATGTTCACGGCGGCGGCATTGGTGAAGCTCTCCGAAGCAGGGAAGATCAAACTCAACGAGCCAATTGGCAATCGCGTCAAAAGCCTCAGTCCGCGTCTGTCACAGGTCACGCCGCATTATCTGTTGAGCAACTCGGCCGGCGTCAGCGACTTTGCGCCGCCGTTCATCTCGCAGGACGACGAGTCGCTGGGAAGGATGGTCCGCGGTTGGAAGGATGATGTGCTGTTTGCTGAGCAAGGCGAGATCTACTCGTACTCAAGTCCGGGCTTCTGGCTGTCGGGCTTTATTGTCGAAGAGCTCTCGGGAAAATCCTACGCCGACGCTATGGACGAACTTCTGTTCAAGCCGTTGGGAATGAATCGAACAACCCTGCGACCCCTGATGGCCATGACCTACCCGCTGGCCGGCGGCCACAACGTCAGCGCTGAGGGCGCGCCGGCGATCATTCGACCTTTCTACAACAATGTGGCGCAATGGCCGGCCGGGTCGATCTTTTCAAACATTAATGATCTTTCGCGCTGGGTGATTGCCTTTATGAACGCCGGGCGGCTGGAAGGCAAACAGGTTTTGTCGGCCGAGCTGGTCAGTCAAATGTCGCGGCCGCACATCGCGGTTCCCGGCGAAAAGGATTCCTTCTACGCTTATGGCTTGACGACGTTCCGTTATCAGGGCGTGCAATTTGTTGCGCATGGCGGATTCAGTCGCGGCTATGGCTCGATGATCCAAATGGCGCCCGAGCGAAAGTTCGCCGTGATTGTCTTAACCAACAAGAGCGGCGAAACTCTGCGGCGGACTTTGAACCGGGCCAGCGAGCTGGGTTTGAATCTTCAGCCTGAGGAGCCGGAAAAGCCAAAGTCTCCGCCGTCGCCGACGCCGGCCGAGTTGGCTGAATACGTCGGGAGCTACAAGGGAACGACCAACTGGGACGTTTACCTTAAAGACGGAAAGCTGTTCGTAAAGAACGAAGGGACGGATTACCTGCTCACGGCCAGCGGCGAGCGGAAGTTTTCCTTTGGCAGCGCCAACGAGAACGAACTCGTTTTCGTTCCTGGCAAGACCGGCCGGATTGAGTTTATCTTCTCTGAGCTTTACTCGGCGAAGAAGGTGAAGGCGGGTCGTTAGGTAACTTCGTGTCCGTTGTCTGAGTTCGTTCTTTGGGAGCCTCGTTTTGGCTCCGCCTGCCGATGTGTGGCAATGTTTGTGGAGTGCGCCGGCAGAGCGAAGCGGCGACGGGCTTTTGATTGATTGATCCAAAGCGGTGCGCGCTTACGCTTGCCACCGCACTCCAAATCACTTCGTGGATCGTCTCGCGCCGCAGCGGAACGATCCACGAAATCACACGAACGGACACGAAGAGCATTTCAATCTTAAGACTTTCAATAGGACGATCCAGATGATTAAGAAGATGATACGCACCTGTGACCTGCTCGCGATTATCGCGAGCGCAGTTTTGCTGTTTACCTCAACCCTGGCCGCCCAAACTCTCCCCAACGAAACACCTGAGAAAATCACGCCGACCAACGACGCGTTCGACTACACCCGCCGCGACGTGATGATTCCCATGCGTGACGGCATCAAGCTGCATACGGTCATCCTGGTTCCCAAAGGCGCCAAGGGTGCGCCGATTCTTTTGACCCGAACGCCCTACAACGCCAGCGCGCTGACCACGCGCACCGACAGTTCACATCTGGGGCCGAGCCTCTATGGTTACGATAACGCTACCGACGTGATCGTCGAGGGTGGATACATTCGCGTCGTGCAGGACATTCGCGGCAAGTACGGTTCGGAAGGCGACTATGTCATGAATCGTCCCGTGCGCGGACCTCTGAATCCGACCGCGGTCGATCATCCGACTGATACATACGACACGATCGATTGGCTGGTAAAGAACATTCCTGAAAGCAACGGCAAGGTCGGCATCCTCGGCATTTCCTACGATGGTTTTCTGCCGCTGATGGCTCTAATCAATCCACACCCCGCCCTGAAAGTTTCGGTGCCGATGAATCCGATGGTGGACGGGTGGATGGGCGACGACTGGTTTCACAACGGCGCGTTCCGCCAGCAGGGTATGAGCTACATCTATGATCAGGAAGCAACGCGCGCGAACGAGATGAAGTGGTGGACCAGCCACTTCGACGACTATGACATGTTCATGGAAGCGGGGTCAGCCGGCGAGTTGGGCCGCCGGCGCGGGCTGGAACAGGTTGGCTTCTGGCGCAAGCTGCTTGAACACCCCAGTTACGACGCGTGGTGGCGCGAACAGGCGGTCGATAAGATTCTGGCGAAAGAACCTTTGAAAGTCCCGGTGATGCTCGTGCACAGTCTCTGGGATCAGGAAGACATCTATGGCGACATCGCTGTCTATAAAACGATTGAGCCGAAAGATACTCGCAACGACAAAGTGTTTCTGGTGCTGGGGCCATGGCATCACGGGCAGGAGATTCGCGATGGCAGCTCGTTGGGCGCGATCAAATTCAACAGCGATACCGCTCTTTATTTCCGGCAAGAGATCCTGCGGCCGTTTCTGGATCATTACCTGAAGGACAATGCGCCGCGGATGGATGTTGCCCCGGTAACCGCATTTGAAACCGGGACCAACCACTGGCACCGGCTCAACTCCTGGCCGACCGGCTGCGAAATTGGCTGTACGCTGAAAGCCACGCCGCTCTACCTTAACGGCGGGTTGAAAGCGAGCTTTGATCCTCCTAATTCTTCGTCAACGAATTACGAAGAATACGTTTCTGATCCTTCCAAGCCGGTGCCGTATCGCGCTCGACCGATTGACGGCACCAGTTGGTCGCGTTGGCTGGTTGACGATCAGCGTGAGCAATCGGGACGCCCGGATGTGCTGGCGTTTACTTCGGACATTCTGCGGACGCCGGTGAAGATCAGCGGCGAGCCAATCGTAAATCTGATCGCCTCAACCAGCGGTACGGATTCAGACTGGGTGGTCAAGGTCATCGACGTCTATCCCGATGAAGTCGCCGGACAGCCGAATATGGGCGGCTATCAGTTGGCTATTTCGATGGATGTTTTTCGCGGCCGCTATCGCGAAAGTCTTGAGTATGCAAAGCCTCTCGCGCCAGACAAGCCTTTGCTTTATCGCTGGGCGCTGCCGACCGCGAACCACGTCTTTCTGCCGGGTCACCGGATCATGGTGCAGATTCAGTCTAGCTGGTTCCCGCTTTATGATCGGAATCCGCAAAAGTTTGTGCCCAACATTTTCTGGGCCAAACCGGACGACTATCGCAAAGCCACGCAGAGAGTTTTTCATTCTCCGGGCCAGGCCAGCTTCATTGAATTGCCCATGGTGATAGGGCGGGAAAGGTGAACGAACCTTTTAAACACTGCCGCATGGCGCCCAGCAAATCTGCAGTTCTGCTCCTGACTCTGACAGTAAGCTTTGCCGTGTGCTCTCCTGTCGCATCTGCGGCGTGCCCTCAAGATTCTTCTTTGTCTCAATCGCAGCGATCGACTTTGCAACAGATCATCGGCGCGGCTCGGGAAAAGCGGAAATCAAAGAGCGCAACTGGGATCGGCGTACTGTTCGCGTGCGCAGAAACCAAACAGAGAACTGCGGCGGCGGAAATGTTAGCCAGCGAATTGGGTCGGGATGTCTATCACGTCGACCTGAGCAAGATTGTCAGTAAGTACATTGGCGAGACGGAAAAGAACCTGCGAAAAGTCTTTGCGACGGCCCAGGAAAGGCATTCGATCCTCTTCTTTGATGAGGCTGACGCGCTGTTCGGAAAACGCAGCGAAGTGAAAGACAGCCACGATCGCTATGCAAATCTTGAAATCAATTATCTGCTCGAGCGAATAGAGAAGTATGATGGCATCGCCGTTATTTCCGCCAAACGGAAAGAGAATATTGACGCGCCTTTCCTGCGGCGGCTTCGATTTGTTCTCGATTTTCAATGCCGGGACAGCGAATAACGAACTCCGACCGCGAATCTTATTGTTATATGTTAGTCAATTGCCCCTGAAAGGACCTTACCTCATGAAAGCCAGGCTTCTGTTCCTCGCAACCTTCTTACTCTCTTGTTTCACCCTCGCCTTTGCCGGTGATGACATTACCAAGGAGTTGATCACTTCAAAAGGGGTGACGCGCGCCTACTACCTTTACGTACCTGCGTCGGTCAAGGCGTCGTCGCCGGCGCCGCTGATCGTGCTGCTTCATGGCTCAGGTCGCGTCGGTAATTCGCTGGTCGAGAAATGGAAGGACCTGGCAAAGAAGGAGGGGTTCATCATCGCTGGACCGGATTCCACCAACACGCGGGGATGGCGAGCGCCCGAAGATGGGCCGGACTATCTGCGCGATCTGGTGGAAGAGCTTAAAGCCAAATACCCGATCAATCCGCGCCGAGTGTATCTGTTCGGGCATTCGGCCGGCGCCTCGTTCGCACTTCAGATATGTCTAATGGAATCCCAGTACTTTGCGGCGACGGCCATTCATGCGGGACTTCTTTCAGACGATTCGGATTTGATCGATCTGGCCAAACGAAAGATTCCAATCTTTATCCAGGTTGGAGACCGTGACCCGGGCTTGCCGCTTAAGGCAGTCAGAGAAACCCGGGACGCTCTAAGCGAAAAAGGATTTCCGGTTGAACTCATTGAATTGCCGAATCACGATCACTGGTATTACGACCTGGCCCCGAAGATCAACCGCGCCGCCTGGGATTTTTTGAAAAAGTACGAGCTGGAGAGCGATCCAATCTATCGCAAGTTTGATTTCAATGATTGATCGGCCCGTTTTAGAATCATTCACAGATTATACGGATTACCCAGACCACGCAGAGAGAACAATCGGAAAGAGCGGTCTCTCGATGTGGTATTGAATCTGTGTAATCTGCAAAATCTGTGGACCGCCCGCTGGTATGACGAACAGGAACTCGATTGCGATCTTTGGATCACGCGATGTTGAGCGTAATACAGCGCGCACTTTGTTTGAGCAGTATCTTTCGTCGTTTGTGGACCAAGGTCGAATTTGGGTGCTGGGGGGCAGCCGCGGAATGGACGAATGGGCGATTGAGTGGCTCCTGGAACGCAACGAGAAATGTTGGGCGGTGGTCCCCTACACGCGGTTTGAACAACCAAGGTCGATGCAAACCTGGCTGGAAGAGTTGGAACGGGTCGTTGAGCTGCAACTTCCCGGACGGAAACGCGCCCGCGCTTTTCGCAACCGCTATATGGTCGATCTTTGCGGAACTGTGATTGGCTTTCGCTCAGGAAAGGGAAGCGGAACGATGGCGATCCTGAAATATGCGTTGCGAACGCAAAAGGAAGTCCATGCCATTCCAATTTTGACGACGATAGACGATCAGGAACCTCCCGAAGACGAGGAACTCTCAAGAGGGTGGCCCCGGTAACGAACCATGCCGGATTGGGACGTGATCATCATCGGCGGAGGGGCTGCCGGACTGTTTTGCGCGATTGAAGCCGGCAAGCGCGGGCGTCGGGTTTTGGTTCTCGAACACTCTGAGACGATCGGCAAGAAGATAAAGATTTCCGGCGGCGGGCGTTGTAACTTTACTAATATTTGGACGAGCCCCGATAACTTTACTTCTGCAAACCCTCATTTCTGCAAGTCCGCGCTCGCTCGTTACACACCGACAGACTTTATCTCGCTGATAGAAAAACATGGCATCGCTTATCACGAGAAAAAGCTGGGCCAACTTTTCTGTGACGGCAGTTCTCAACAAATCATTGACCTGTTGTTGCGCGAGTGTGAAGCGGCAGGTGTGGTAATTCGTTGCGGCTGCCAGGTGCGTGAGGTCAAACGAGATGAAGAGGTGGCCTCCTTCGCTTTTAGCATCGCGACAAACTTCGAGAGTTTCCGGTCGTCATCAGTGGTGATCGCCACGGGAGGGCTGTCTATTCCACCCCTCGGAGCGACTGACTTTGGCTATCGCATTGCCCGGCAGTTCGGTTTGCGGATTGAACCGCCCCGGCCAGGTCTGGTGCCGCTGACGCTGAGCTTACGAATGCAAAAGAGGCTGGCAAAGCTGAGCGGGGTTTCGGTCGATTCGCTGGTTAGTTACCAGTCCGAAAATTCCAGGCCTGCTGAGTTCAGAGAAAATATTCTGATCACGCACCGCGGCTTGAGTGGGCCCGCGATTCTGCAAATTTCGACGTATTGGCGGCCGGCTGATCCTATCTCAATCAACCTGCTGCCAAACCTGCACGCATTTGAGGTGCTGACTGAGAACCAGAGTTCCAGCATCGAACTGGCCAACCTGCTCTCGCGTTATCTACCGAAACGCTTTGCTCATGCCTGGTGCGAACTGTACGCGCGCTCCAAGCCACTCAAGCAGTTTGCGGCCGCCGAGCTTCGCGAGGTTGCCCAAAGGCTTCATGGAATGAAGATCAAGCCATCGGGGACGGAAGGCTTCAAAAAAGCCGAAGTGACCGCCGGCGGTGTGGACACTGCAGAACTTTCGTCGCGCACAATGGAGGCCAAACGCGTGCCGGGCCTTTATTTTCTCGGTGAAGTTGTGGATGTTACCGGACAATTAGGCGGCTACAACTTTCAGTGGGCGTGGGCCTCGGGTTATGCCGCCGGACAGTCGGTGTAGCTTTGTAGCGTTTCGACTTACTATCCGCAGATTACGCAGAACAAAATGGCATTAAGCTGGAACGCTTAGGCCGGGATCTGTTCTGCCCTTCTTCGGAACTGTTTCCCGCTGTGTAAACGGTGAAATCTGCGGATTAGTCTTAGCCGTCGCCCAGCTCGGAACTACTCACTACTCACTACTCGCGGGTTCGTCGATTAGCTCCCACTTGATCCTGATATGCATATCGATTTGAGCCAGGAGCGTGCCGCGCTCATCATAAAAGTCGAACATGCCTTCATGGAAATTCTGCTGGTCGACTTTGACGGCTTCGGCAATAATCTCAGTCGAACCGTCGGGATAGCTTATGCGCATGGCCATCGCTAATCCCCGTTTTCGGCTGGGTGGGCCGCCTCAGTCAGAGACTTGGCTTCGATGAAGACGTGTTTGATATCCGGATGCCGGACTTGAATCTTCTTTTCCAGTTCCTCGATTGCGGCGGCAATTTCCGCCGCTGTAAGTTCTTTTTCAAATCGTATGTCCAGAGTGAGCAACACATCGTGTGGGCCGAAGTGCATGGTGAGTGCGTTCCTGATTTCCGCTACCGCGGGGTCTGTGATCGCGATCGCGCGGATACTATCGAGAGTTTGTGGATTCACTCCCTCCCCGATTAGCAGGCCCTTGCTCTCATAAGCCAGAAAGACCGCCACTATGCCAAGAATGACGCCGATAGTAATTGAGGCGGCACCGTCCAGATAGGGATTGTTCAGCTGATGTCCCAGGAATATGCCGACCAGGGCTACCACCAGCCCCAGCAAAGCAGCGGTGTCCTCGAAAAGTATTGTGAACGTCGTCGGATCTTTGCTGCCGCGGATCGTCTGCCAGACTCCCTGCCTGCCCTGCTCCTTTCGGAATGCTTTAATCGCAAAGTAGAACGAAATGCTCTCGAAGACGATCGCAAGTCCCAGCACCACATAGTTCCAGGTCGGATTTCCGATCGGATTTGGATGCTGTATGTGGGTAACCCCTTCATAGACGGACATCCCGCCGCCGAGAGCGAAAATCAAGATCGCCACAACCAGCGACCAGAAATAAATCTCCGCTCCGTGACCAAAGGGGTGCCTGGCGTCGGGTGGTCGTTTACTATTCCGAACTCCGAGCAGCAGGAGCGCGCCGTTGCCCGTATCGACCAGAGAATGAATTCCTTCAGACAACATCGCCGAACTGCCGCTAAAACCTGCGGCAATGAATTTTGTCGTCGCAATCGCGAGATTGCCGAGAATAGCCGCAAATATCGCGGTCCTGGATTCAGAGGCCATGGCCCTAAACATAACAAATGAATCGAGCAGAGAGAACCGGAGAGGGAGTCCTGCTTCGCCAACGGGTGTTCAGAGTACCGACTTTAGTCGGCTTTTATCGAGGGAGAAAGAACCCAAACTAAAGTTGGTACTCTAACGCCTCGAGAATTAACCGAGTTCGCCTCCTGCGTCTTTGACGTGGGAACGAGAAACACTGTAAAGAGAAAGTTCATGACGTGGATCGATCTACTTCAATGGCCGGCGATGGCGGTAACTATGGTGGCCGCCTGGCTGGTAGCCTCGCAGCGAAAGTTCAAACGCAACTGGGGATTTTGGCTGTTCCTGCTTAGCAATGTTTTGTGGATCGGCTGGGGCTGGAAAGATGGCGCTTACGCACTGATCGCGCTGCAAGTATTTTTGGCGGCCCTCAACATCCGCGGGGCAATCAAGAATCGGCAGGAGTGACGAAACTCGCGATCTCTTAAGACCAAAGGAAAATAACTTTGAGCCAAGACTACAAAATCTGGCAGGTAATTAGTGCCTCGTCTGTGGGGACGATGATCGAGTGGTATGACTTCTACATCTTCGGCAGCCTCGCTACCGTGATCGCGCCGCTCTTCTATCCGGAGGGGAATAACACCCTGGCGCTAATCGCTTATCTCTCAACCTTTGCGGTTGGCTTCGTGGTGAGGCCTTTCGGCGCGCTCTTCTTCGGACGCATCGGGGATCTGGTCGGTCGCAAGTACGCCTTTCTGGTAACACTGCTGATTATGGGCGGCGCGACCGCCCTAATCGGTTTCCTTCCTACCTATGCGACGATCGGCATTGCCGCGCCCATCATTCTGTTACTCATTCGAGTACTTCAGGGTCTGGCTCTCGGGGGCGAGTACGGTGGAGCAGCCGTCTATGTCGCCGAGCATGTGCCCGACGCTCGTCGCGGTTTCTACACCAGCTTCATTCAGATCACAGCGACGCTGGGACTGTTTGTTTCGCTCGCGGTGATCCTGATTGTTCAAAACACGATGAGCAAACAAGCCTTCACCTTGTGGGGCTGGCGGCTGCCGTTCATCGTGTCGATTCTGCTGGTCGGGATTTCGCTCTACGTGCGCTTGCGCATGAAAGAGTCGCCCATATTTAGCCACCTCAAAACTTCGGGCATGACGTCCGCGCGGCCACTTAAGGAAGCCTTTACCAAGTGGCCAAACCTGAAACGGGTTTTGATCTCGCTCTTCGGCGCGACCGCCGGACAGGGCGTCGTCTGGTACACGGGACAGTTCTATGCACTCTTCTACCTGCAAACCATACTCAAGGTAAACACTACATCGGCCAACTACATCGTCGCGATAGCACTTCTGATGGGTATGCCTTTTTTTGTTCTGTTCGGGTCGTTGTCTGATCGTCTCGGGCGAAAGAGGATCATGATGCTTGGCTGCATCGTAGCGGCGATTTCCTACATTCCTATTTACCACGCCATGCAGGCAGTCGCAGGCTCGAATGTGGTGACGGCCATCTCACAGCGAAACCCGAAAACCGGCGCCGTCAGCCTGACGCCGCAAAGTCTGGTTGACGGCAAGATCCAGCCGGCCGCCGAAGTTTTGAACTACTCCGGTTTATCCGGCCTGCTCAGTAATCCCGTCGCGTGGAAACTGATCCTGCTGGTCTTTATCCAGGTGATTTTCGTCACGATGGTTTATGGCCCCATTGCCGCCTACCTTGTCGAAGCGTTCCCCGCAAAGATCAGGTACACGTCGTTGTCTCTCCCATATCACATCGGGAATGGCGTGTTTGGAGGTCTCTTGCCGCTGATCGGCTTGAGTGTGATTGCCCAGACCGGGAACATCTATGCCGGCTTGTACTATCCGATCGCGGTGGCCACGATAACTTTCATCGTTGGCTCTCTTCTGCTGCGCGAGACCAGACATGTACTGATTTGGGAGGAAATCAAGCCCAACCCGCCTGCCTCCGATAAATCTTAGGTGAAGCTGCTAAAGTGTAGGAACAGCGTGATTATTCAAGCGTGGACTTAACGAAAGTCCCAGCGTTTCCGCGGATTACCACTGGCCGGAATAAATCTTCTCAACGTTATTCCGCCAGGGGAAGTATATGTAAGTGAGAATTGGAGAACTTGAAAAAGGTGCCGAGCGGGGCTCATGACATGGCTCTGGCCATTGAAATACTGTTGCCGGGAACTGCCCTGACTCAGAATCAGCCAGCCCTAACGCGTCTGATTGAGCGCGCCGCCGCAGGTGACTCCGTAGCCTTCGAGCAAATCATGATTCATTCGCAACAGAGAGTAATGGCGGTCACCTGGCGAATATTGGGCAACGAGGCGGACGCGCGCGATGCTTCCCAGGAAGTTTTCCTGCGAGTCTACAAGTACCTGAAACGTTTTAAGCAGGACCAGGACTTTTTTTCGTGGCTGTACGGAATCACGATTAACGTTTGCCGCGACCTTGCTAAGAAGCGCCAACGCCACAGCGATCGATTCCAGTCGCTGAGTGACGACGCGGGCGCCGCCACCATGGCGATGCCGGCTGAACAGCAGAATGCTGAAGAGGCCCTCTTACGGACGGAGGAGCGGGACCTGGTCGGCAGAGCTTTGGCGACGCTGCCGTACAAAGAGCGCGCGTCGATCGTGCTGCGCGACGTTGAAGGACTCTCGACCGAAGAGGTGGCGCAAATAATGAATTCCAGCGCGACCACGGTGCGCTCGCAGATTAGCTCGGCGCGTAAGAAGATCAAGATCCTTTGCCGGCAACAGTTGGGACGAAAGGAGCAGGCCTAGTCATCATGAATTGCAAATCTGTTCAGGAACTGCTGCCGCTCTATGTTAGCCGCGACCTCGAAGAAGGCCGCACGCGTTTGGTTACCGCGCATGTACAAACCTGCGCCGAGTGCGGGAATACGGCCGCCGAGTATCACGAGACGCAGCGATTGCTGCGCGACTTTGCGCCACCGGCTTTTAGTGAAAGCGTCTATGCGGGCATCCGCCAACGCATCATGCGCGAGATTGAAACAGAAGCGCCGGCAGTAAACCCTTCATCGTTTGAGCGATTGTTTGCCGGTTGGTTCCGGCCACGGCTGAGCTGGGCCGTCGCGTCGGTGCTGCTGTTGACAGTCGGTCTGTTTGCGTTCTACTTCATTGTCAATCGCGGCAGACACAACGGCACGATAACCGCCGGCCAAACCGAGGGGTCGCCGCAGAAACCAGGGGTGGTTGCGTCAAAGTCCCCCTCGATTGATCCGCCCCGGGAAAGCAACGAATCGGGGATCAAGTCAGCTATTCCAGGAAAGGGGTCTCAGACGGCGAAGGCCCCGAACCGCCCTCGTCGATCTCCAATGAAGCAGCGTGGCGAGGCACCAATAGGTGGCGCACCCACTCTGGCGGTGAATGGGCCTTCCCAACGTTTGATAAATACGCAGGTCTCCCCGGCAACCAACAGCTTCGAGCCTGAGGCTGTTCCGTCTTCGGAAAAGGTTCTCAGGATGGAGATGCAGACCAGGGACCCGAACATTCGCATCATCTGGCTTACGCCACAACGCACTAAACATGACTCCCCCGGTAAAGTTTCCAAAGGTGTCTAGGAGGCACGCTATTATGCTTAAGATAAAAAACATTCTGGCCTCGATCGCGTTAGTACTTTCCCTTTCCTTTGTGTCATTCGCACAGCAACCGGACACGCGTCCGGCGCCGAAGGCGGAAGACAATTACGTCACCGAAAAAGGTTTTAAGAGTAGGGTCTTTGACGCGAAGTATCGCGATGCGGTGAGCCTGGGTAATGTTCTGCGGCAGCTCGGCAGCGGCTTCAAAGGGGCGGCGGTTTCGGCCAACTCAGAGTTTAAGACCATCACGGTGCGCGACTTTCCCGAAAACCTTGTGACTATGGAAGAGGCCCTCAAGCGTTTGGACGTGCCCGTCGCGCCGCGCCCAAATATCGAGATGCACATGTATGTGCTTTTGGCCTCTAATTCAAGCGCGTACACCACTCCCGCGAACGCAGAGGTTCCCGCCGAGCTAAAAGCGGTGCTCACCCAACTGCGGGACACCTTGAACTACAAGAATTATGAGCTGGCGACCACGATCGTGCAGCGACTCACCGAGACCCAGCGGGGTCTGCACGGCCGGGGCACGACGGACATTTCTCGGTCGCCGAATCCGGCTGAAGGCGTCACGTTACCGTACGAATACTCGATCAACTCAGTTACGCTGACTCCCAGCGCAACCGGTGCTCAGACACTTCAGATTGGAGAGTTTACTTTCTCGACCGGCCTTACGAGCGGAACAAAGATAGATAACCGCACGCAAGTGCAGACGACACTCAATCTGCGTGATGGTGAAAAGGTCGTGGTTGGCACAGCCACCCTCGGCGAACGTGCTTTGATCGTTGTGCTTACCGCCAAGTTCGTTACTTAGGATTTCTCGCGCTCAAATCTCCGCACGATTTAGCCCAGACCTGCAAAGACGAATACTCCCCTTTACTCAACTGACAGTTATCTCTGTGTTCAGGAGGGGTACCCATGCGAATTGAAAAATGGCGGAGCTGCCTTGTAATCGGTCTGCTTCTTTTAGTGAGGATGGTTGCGGCAGGGCAAAGCGGAGCCAAAACCGAAGTCCCAGAAGCCATGAGCCTTAACAATCAAGGCGTTAGCTGGATAAATGCCGGAAGGTATGCGGCGGCTCTCGAACTCTTTGAACAGGCGATTCGGCTGTCTCCGAATTTCGCTCGGGCCTACTACAACCTTGGGACGACGTACTACCATCTCGCGCAATATGAAAAAGCTGTGACGACGCTCGAAAAAGCGATCGAACTCGACCCGACCTATTCCGCGGCCTACAACCAACTCGGTGTGGTCTTCGCAGATTCAGCCCAATTCGAAAAAGCCGAGCAGGCTTTCAAGCAGGCGCTCAGTAAGAAAGCTGACAACCCGGTTGCCAGTTACAATCTGGGCGTCAACTACATTCGCCTGAAGGACTTCAAAGCTGCGATCAAGACGCTTGAGGGGGCAGCGGCGCTTCAGCCGCAAAACGCCGAGACGCATCTCAATCTCGCCTATGCTTACAGCCGGGAAAAGCGCTATCGCGAAGCTATAGCGGAAACCCGGAAATCGGTCAGTCTCAAACCGGATGACTCAGAAGCCCAGTTATTCCTCGGCAATCTTTACTTGTTGGCGAGGGACCGGCCCGCTGCCTGGGTGCTATATGAAGTTCTCAGGTTGCTGAATCCGCCTTTGGCGCAAAAGCTTCTTCAGGCAATTAACAACGGCAGGCTGGTGATCGTCAGTCAGAGGTAATGACGGCAGGGAACCCCGACTCGTCGGGGTTCTGTAATCTCAATTTCAGAGCTCTTAGAATCCACAGAGTTTTCCTTCCTGCAAGGCCCCCCACCACCCGTAACCTTTTTCCTTCCGCAGAGTTTATATACATTGAGAAGCAATGGCCGGCAGCGATCCTGCACAGAACGTTCGCCTCAGTAAGGAAAAACAGGCGGAAGAGCGGCGCTTAGTCGAAGCGGCGCAGCGCGAGCCTGCCTGTTTTATTGAGCTTTATGAGACGCATTTCAATCTGGTTTACGCCTACGTCGCGCGCCGGGTCCGCCACCGGGCTGAGACTGAAGATTTGACCGCGGACGTTTTTCGGCGGGCGCTGCAGAGCTTGCCGCGGTTCAAGTGGACCGGTGGGCCCTTCGCCGCCTGGCTGTTCCGGATCGCGTCGAACCTGATTGCGGATCGTGCCAAGCGCCACGCGAAAGAAGAACCGGCTTCCCCTGGCGACGCGCTCCCCTCGACCCCGCAGTTGCAAACACACGGCGAACAGCAAACCGACCTCGAAGAATGCGAGCGTCGCGCAAAACTGTTTACGCTGGTCGATGAGTTGCCGGACGATCAGCGACGAGTGGTGGTGATGCGCTTTGCCGAAGAGAAGTCGATTGGCGAAATTGCGGGGGAATTGGGTCGCAGCGAGGGCGCGGTGAAACAGTTACAGTTTCGCGCGTTGGAGAACTTGCGGAAGAAAATTCAGAATTGAGAATCAAGAGGCTCACACGTGGTAGCCGCGTACTTGAAGTGAGAAGACCATGGAAGAAGGCTTGTTAACAGAACAACTCGATCAGGCAATCGAAGCGATGCTCCGCAATCCGGAGGCGCGGCCTGAGGCTGTTGATTCGCAGGTCGCTGACCTGCTCGGCCTCGCCGGCGATTTGCGCTTACTGCCACGCGTGTCTATGAAATCGAGCTTGCGTGATGAACTGGTAGCAGCCACATCGGTGAGTACTGAATCCACTGAAATAGAAAGCGGTGACGAGTTGGGATCCAAAGTTAGCGAATACCGGACGGTGACCCCATATCTAACGGTGCCCGATGTGCACGAAGAAATTGATTTCGTCACCAAAGTCTTCGGCGCCACCGGACGAATATATGGCCTCGGCTCAGCCGGTGGTTTTCACTCGGAATACAAAATCGGCGACTCGATGTTGATGATTGGCGGCGGTGGCAAAGGAGCTAAGTGGAAGGGCTCGCCGGCGCCCGGCGCTCTTCACCTGTATGTCGAAAATGTTGACGAGGTTTACCAACGCGCGGTCGCTGCGGGCGCGACGGTGCTGATGCCGCCTACCGACCAGGAATATGGCGAGCGCGGCGCGGCGATTCAGGATGTCGCCGGGAACCACTGGTATGTAGCCACCGCGACTGGACCCAGCTACATTCCTGAGGGCGTACCTAATCTGATGCCGTTCTTCAATCCGCGCGGCGCGCCCAGGATGATTGAGTTTATGAAGCAGGCGTTCGCCGCGGAAGAGATTGCCGTCTATCAGTCGCCTGATGGGATCGTGCATCATGCCAAGATTAGGATTGGCGATTCTGTCGTCGAGATGGGCGAGGCGCACGATCAATGGCAGCCGCGTCCGATGGTGTTCATGCTTTACGTTGATGACGTTGATGCGTGGTACGCGCGGGCGATGGCTGCCGCCGGCGCAGTCTCAGCCGGGGCACCCGCCGCCCAGGCTTATGGCCGCGTAGGTGCGGTGAAAGATCCGTTCGACAATCTCTGGTACATCGGCCAGCACCCGGCTCCACAAAAAGATGGCGCCAGTTAGCAGGAGGACAACTATGGTTCCCAAACTATTTCGCATTGCGCTGCAAGTTTCCGATCTGGATCAGGCCGCGGCTTTCTATGCGAAATTGCTGGATGACAAAGGCATCAGAATACCGCGGGGCTCGCGGCATTATTTTGATTGCGGTCCGGTGATTCTTGCGGTCGTCGATGTTTCGGCGGGAAAACTCGAGCCAAAACCGATTCCCGACTATGTCTATTTTGCGGTAAGTAATCTCGAGCAAGTGTATGAACGCGCCAAAGAATTGAATTGCCTGGCGGGCGACGACGTCCATGGCGAAGCCGCGGGCGAAATTGTGAAACGGCCCTGGGGCGAACTTTCGTTCTATTGCGAAGATCCCTGGGGCAACGGACTGTGTTTCGTCGACGAGAAGACTCTCTTTACCGGCAAGTAAGTCGCTTCGACAACGATCGACTTGCTCGGCCACAATCTTAAAAGAAGCGTCGGAGGTCAATTGAATGAACAAAACCCTGCTTATTCTTTTCCTGCTTTTTGCCTTTCCGGCGCGTGCACAAAAAGATACCGGGTCGAGGCCGCCGGTGGCGCCCGAAGTAAACCATACTGTCGACTCAATCAATGGAACATGGCTAGGGAAGATGACCGCTAACGTTCCGGGATTTCCTCCCGAGACATTTGATTGGACGATGAACTGCACAATCGTGGCCCGCGGCGCCGGAGTTTCATGCACGAACACCGGGAAAGCTTCAATCGGATCGATGGCTGAGTCTTGTCTGTTGGCGTATGACCAGGAAGGAAAAGCTGTCCATTACATGTGCGTCACCTCGATGGGCGAGGTCCACGATCACAAAGGGAAGTGGAAGGACGCCCGGACCATCGAATTCGAGCCGTTGCGGGCCGGCCTGATGGGACAGCCGATTGTCGAAACTCTGAGATGGCATTTTCCTGATGTAAACACGATCGCCAAGACCTCGGACATAAAGCTGGCTAACGGCAGCGTTATGCACTTCGAGTTTAGAGGCAATCGGCAGTAGAATGCGGCCACTTCAAAACTAAATAACGATTGCAGAAAGGTAATTCTAATGACAAAACCTATACCTGATGGTTATCACTCAGTGACGCCGTACTTGATCATCAACGGGGCGTCAGCGGCACTCGACTATTACAAGCGGGCTTTCGGCGCCACCGAGCTATTTCGAATGCCGGCCCCCGAGGGCAAGATTGGGCACGCGGAAATCAAGATTGGCGATTCACCGATCATGCTGGCCGACGAGTTTCCCGAGATGGGATACAAAAGTCCGCAGTCGCTCGGCGGCTCGCCGGTGAGCATCATGATCTATGTCGAGGATGTGGACTCGGTCTTCAAACAGGCCATCGCGGCCGGCGGAAAAGAACAAAGGCCGGTTAAGGACCAGTTTTATGGAGATCGCAGCGGCACCCTGGAAGATCCGTTTGGACATGTTTGGCATGTGGCGACTCATAAGGAGGACGTGTCTTCCGAAGAGATGGAGCGACGCGCAAAGGCGCACACGGCTGCCTCGGGTAACGCTTAGTCGAACCTGGTTGTCGTCCGCTGCGCGGACGAGTTGAGAGTAGCCCAGCGATTTATCGCTGGGATCGGTCAGTCGATCGGATCAGTCCGCGAAGCGGACGGCTGAACAGAACCGGATCCGTGCGAACAATCAGTCGTCCGTTTCACGGACTCATTTGTAAGTTTCGACTTGATCCGAGCACTAAAGTGCTGGGCTATTAACATCTCGTCCGCTGCGCGGACGAGACCAACCGCTTTTTGGGAGCCATCCTGTGCTGGTTAATCACCACTCTCGGTCTCTGCTATACTCACGCGCATCCAAACCTATGAAGATCGGTGTCACTGTCGTGATGGCAATTGTGCTCGCTTGCTTTGCTTGCGGAGACAGGGGAGCGACGCGCGCCATCGGTCAGCAAACGAATGCCAACTCGTCTAATCCCGGCACGTCCGCCGACTTGCGATTTAAAGCTTCAGATGGTTGGGTGACTGAGAAGCCTTCGTCGGCGATGCGCGTGGCCCAGTACAAGCTGCCGAAAGCCGAAGGCGACAACGAAGACGCCTCGCTCGTGCTTTATTACTTTGGCGCCAGCCAGGGCGGTTCGGCGCAGGCAAATATTGATCGCTGGATTTCCCAGATCCAGCAAACCGACGGCAGCGCTTCCAAAGACAAAGCCAAAACCGAAACGATTACCGTAAATGGTTTGAAGGTAATGACCGTCGATGTCGGCGGCACTTACACAGCTGAGATGTCGCCCGGCAGCGGCACGACGCATAACGATGCGAACTATCGCCTGCGCGCGGCGGTAATCGAAACGCCGAAAGGGAACTACTTTCTCAAACTGGTGGGCCCGGCAAAGACGGTGGGCCGCTGGGAGCAGGCGTACGCTGACTATTTGAAGTCGTTTGAGTTTAGGTAAGACACGGCGAACTTAATCAACCTGGATGGCGGAACACAATGAGCGCTACTGCGAAAACATCTTCAGTTAAAGATCAAGTTTCAGAAGCGGAGTGGCAGACGCGGGTCGACCTGGCCGCAGCCTACCGGTTGGTCGCCTTGTATGGCTGGGACGATCTGATTTTCACGCATATCTCGTCCCGGATCCCGGGACCTGAGCATCACTTTCTGCTGAACCCATACGGCATGATGTTCGAGGAGGTGACGGCCTCAAGCCTGGTGAAAATAGATCTGGCCGGCAACAAAGTGATGGAGTCGCCTCACTTCATCAATCCCGCCGGCTTTACCATTCATAGCGCCGTGCATGCGGCGCGTGAAGATGCGCTTTGTGTGATGCATCTGCACACTGACTATGGCATTGCCGTCTCTGCGCAGAAGGATGGTCTGTTACCTCTGTCGCAACAGGCAATGTTGGCCCTCACGTCGCTGGCTTACCACGATTACGAGGGCCTGGCGCTGAACGAAGCTGAGAAGCCGCGTCTGGTTGCCGACCTGGGTGATAAGCAACACTTGATTCTGCGGAATCATGGATTGCTTACGGTGGGCCGCACGGCCGCGGAGGCTTTTCTGGCGATGTTCCTGCTTGAGCGCGCTTGCAAGATCCAGATCCTGTCGCAATCCGGGGACAACGAACTCGTAAGAATTCCGGATCCGATTGTTCGCGTGGTCGAAGCTCACGTTAAGGTGGTCACTGTTGGTCGGGGCGCCGCTCTTACCTGGCCCGGTTTGCTGCGCAAGCTCGATCGAATCGATCTGTCATACAGAGATTAGGATGGTTAAGGGATGGTCGCGATTTCAAGTGGTTTCACTGTGAAGTCCCACTTCGAAGGAAAGGACAAGTCCGTCCGCTCGATCTACGATCGGTTGTTGCAAAACGTGCGACAGTTTGGACAGGTGAGCGAAGAGCCGAAGAAGACTTCGATTCATCTGGTCAACCGGACGGCCTTTGCCGGCGTGGCTACCCGGAAGAGCGCAATCATTCTCACGGTCAAGAGCGATCGAAAGCTGTCCAGCCCGCGGATTCACAAATCCGAGCAGGCTTCGGCAAATCGCTTTCATCACGAGGTCAAACTTAGCGGACCAGCAGACGTCGATGCCGAGTTGGTCAAATGGCTGAAGGACGGTTACGAGTTGAGCGCTTAGCAAGTCAGACAGTCTAAAAACTCTGATACAAATTTAGAGCTGTTTTTCCAAAGCCCGCGAAGCGTGTGAAAGCATAAAGCCTGGAGCGTAAGCCCCAGGATCGCGACGACATTACATTTCTAAGCCCGCGAAGCGGGCGACAGCGCGTTACACGGAATACGCGGTCGCCCACTTCGCGGGCTTTTCTCCTTCTCTGGTTGGGGGCTACTGGGGCTCACGCCCCAGGCTTTATGCTTTCACCTGCTCCGCAGGCTCTTGTCCGCGGGCCTACGCAACAATTCGCGTCTGATTACTAATCAGATAAATAGCCTCCATCACCGCCGAGTGAACATCGGGCGGGAGCGCTTCGCGCGCGGCCAGGTTGCGGAATGACGGCAAGACGTGTGGCTGGTTGCTGAGCGCCAGTAATTTGATCGCCGTGAGCCTGACCTCAAGATCCGTATGCTTGCTGATTGCCAGCATCAGCGGGTGCACTTCTCCGGCCTTGGCCATCAGGAAGAGAATCGAGAAGGCGTCATACGTTCGCTCGCGGCTCTCACCGCTGAGGCTGTTAATCGCATTCGCGGCCAGTCCCGATCCGGCAATCGCTGCCCCAATCTTTCGCCGGCGTTCCGGCGAGGCGTCACGCAGGGCCCGGGTGAACGAGGCGGCCAGGTCAGTCCCTAATTCGGACAGGGCGCGGGCGGCCGCATTCCGAACTTCCACGCTCTGATCGTCGAATGATTTGACGATCATCCGGTAGGAATCTTCGTGATGCGACTGAGCCAGATCGGCTAGGGCAGCTGCGCGGTCGGATGAGTCACTACTCTGCAGCCGTTCGAAGATCGCCGACGAAGCCGCATCCGTTTCCTGAGCCTGCGAACGCGGCGGCTGGGCCGAAATATTCGGCTCCGGCACTTTCACGTCAACCATGGCCGGCGCGGAATAGTCATCCAGTTCAAACAGCGCCAGGTCAGCCGTGGTATCGACCTTAACTACCTCGAGCTCTTTCAGTGACTGCTCGTCGGAATGATCGAGATCAATCGACAGCCAGGCGACCTCTGATTCACTCTCGGTGACTAGTTCGATTTCCGTTGCCGATGACAATTCAATTTCAGCCAAAGACTCCCGCGGGGATTCTCCGCGGAGCTCCGCCTCCATTGAAGCGATTCGGTCTTGCTGTTTTCCTTCAGCTTGACGCAAAGCTTTGAGTTCAGCTTTCAGCGCGCGTTCTTTCTCGGCTCGCTCTTCGGCCTGGGCGCGGGCCTGCTCGCAGACACTTTCGAGTTCGGCCAGACGTTGCGCTTCCTCATCGGCCTGTCTTTGGGCCTGAGCTTCAGCCTGACGGGTTGCTTCGGAATGCTCAGGGATGCGCGCTTCTGTATCTTTTAGTTTGTTAAGTTGCTCCGCCTCAGTCAGTTGCAACTGGGCGATCTCGTCGACAATCTGTTGTTCCGTTTCGGCGAGTTGTTTCACGCGGGCTCTGGCCGACTGTCGGGCTTCTTCCTGACTCCGCAGGCGATTCTCGGCTTCTTCGATTCGCTTGAGTTGCTCTTCTTCAGCCTGCCGCAGAGCTTCGATCTCATTTAAGAGCTGCTGCTCTTTCTTAGCGCGTTTTTGGATGCCGACCTTACTGCCGTTGCGGGTCTCCTCATACGCGCGCCGCCGCGCTTCCGCTTCCTCAAGACGTTTGAATTGTTCGTCACGGCTCATGACCGATTTTTGCAGTTCCTCGGTCAACTGTTCGGCCTTCTCGGCGTGCTGCTGGGCCTGCGCTTCAGCCACATAATTGGCCTTGACCTGTTCGGTCAGCCGCGCCTGAGTTTCTTCTATGCGGCTGACGTGCTCTTCTTCCTGCTCGCGCAAAACGGCAATGGCGACTTTGAGTTGTTGTTCCTGCTCAATTCGCCATTCAGCTTCGGCTTCCGCCGTGCCACGCGCTTCCTCGAGCGTCGGCATCTGCGCTTTGATTTCCTCGATCCGCTGCAGGTGCTCCTGTTCAGTCTGGCGCAGGCTGGCAACGTCCGCTTCAAGGCGCTCTCGCTTTTCCCCCTGCTGTTTGGCCTGCATTTCGGCGAGCTGGAGCGTTTTGGACTGTTCGACAAATCGAGCTTCACCCTCGACGATACGCTTGAGCAGATCCTGCTCCGCATGGCGCGCAACTTCAATTTCGTTCTTGAGCGACTGTTCCTTTTCAGTCAGGCGCGCTACTTCAGCCTGCGTTTCCACGCGCGCAGTCTCGGCCAGCGCAACCATCGCCTGAGCATCTTCGATCCGCTTGGCTTGTTCCTGCCCAATTTCATGCAGCACTTCGATTTGCGAGTTAAGAAATTGTTCCTGTTCGCCGCGCTTTTCAGCCGCCTCCTCAAGCTGTTTGCCTATTGATCGCAGTTCTGAAAGACGTTGTTCATGCTCCTGGGCCCGACTTTCGGCCTCGGTTTGCGCGCGTTGATGCGCCTCTTCCTGCGCCTTAAGCGCAATCTGAGCCGCCTTTATTTGCTCGATCTGTCGGGCCTCGACCTCGCGCAAGTGATCAAGTTGGGATCTGAGCGCCTGTTTAGCGGTGGCGTATTTCTGTGAGTCGGTCTCAGCTTGATGGCGAAGAGCTGTCAGTTCGCTGACCCGTTGAGCTTCTATCTGGACTCGGGCCGCGAGTTCGGCTTCGGCTTTACGGTTGGCTTCGGCCTGCGCCTGCAATCGAGCTTCAGCCTCGTCGACACGGCGAACCAGCTCGGCTTCAGACTTGCGGAGCGCTTCGACTTCGGTATCAACGGACTGGGCCCGGAGTCCGAGTTGCTCAACTCTGGTTTTATCCAGGCGAATTGCGGCTTCCGTCTCGGCAATGTGCTTCTGCTGCTCCTCCGCGGAGGTTTGGAGGCGAGCAACCTCAACCGTGAGCGACTTTTGCCGTTCGTTAAGCTGGCGGAGTTGGGTTTCAGCCTGGGTCCGAGCTTCTTCCGCGTTACGCAGGCCAACCTGCGCTTCTTCAATGCGGCGCTCCTGGTCCGGCTCACCCGCGCGCAAAGCTCTGATTTCGGCGTTAAGCCAGGTTTCTTTTTCGGTGCGCTCGCGGGCCGCGGCCTCGACCTGAGCACGAAGCGTGTTCAATTCGGCAAGTCGTTCAGTCTCTTGTTTTGCCTTCAGCTCAGCTTCAATTTGCGCCTCGAGATGCGCCTCTTCCTGAGCACGCAATCGCGCTTCAGCGGCGGCAATCTTATCGATCTGTTGTTGTTCGTCACCACGCAGCTTATCGATCGCAGTATTAAGATTCTGCTCATTCCGGTTGAGTTCTTCCAACCGGGCGGCCGCGGCTTTGTGCGCATCCTCCAGCGCCCGCAGCTGCATCTCAGCGACTTCAATTTGTTTGAGCCGGTCCGCTTCCGCTTGTCTGAGGCGGGCGCCGGCTTCGTCGATTTGGCTGAGCTTTTCGCGCAGGCTCTTCTGTAGAGCTTCGACCTCCGCTTTGAGCTGTCGTTCCTTTTCGGCGTGCTGTTGTGCGTCAGCCTGCTTCAGCTGACGATTCTGCGACAAAGCAGCGATGCGCGATTCCGCCGCTGCGATTTGTTGTAACTGCTCCTGCTCAGCCTTTTTAAGGGCGTCGATGTCGGTGGTTAGCTTGCCAGCTTTTTCAGTTTCGTTGGCGACAGTCGTAATCGCGACCTGATGGGCCTGGCTCAAAGCCTGAACGCGGGCTTCGGCCTCAGCCACTCGCTGCAGTTGAACCTGCTTGGCTTTTTGCAGAAATTCGATCTCGGCTTTGAGCTCTTGTTCCTTTTGGGCCTGCTGCTTACCTTCTAATTCTGCACGGTGACGCGCTTCCATCTGCGTCAGCACGCGTGCTTCTGTTTCCGCGATACGCTTGAGCTCTTCCTGCTCGACTCTTAAGAGAGATTCAATTTCGCCTTTGAGCCACTGTTCTCTGTGAGACCGCTGGCGCGCTTCCGCCGCGACCTGCCGGCAAACCTCTTCCTGCTCCTGGATGCGAACCCCGGCTTCCTGCAGGCGGGCGAGTTCTTTCTGCTCTAAACTTCGGAGACTCTGGATTTCAGCATTGAGTTGTTGTTCTTTGCGTGCGCGTTCGTGGGCTGCGGCTGCGGCTTGCTTACGAATAGCCTCGAGGTTCGCCAGGCGTTGCTCTTCCTCAACCGCCCGGCGATGGGCTTCCGCTTCGATCTGAATCCGAGCAGCTTCGGCCGCTCGTTGCTTCGCGTCGTCTTCGGCTTTTCTTTTCGCAGCCTTGATTTCGGCACGGCGTCGTTGCAGCTCTTCCTCAGCCCGCGTTAGTTCGTCTTCTTCGTAACGCAGGTCGGTGTCCGACACTGCCTCTTGAGTTACGTTTCTGACGGTTTGGCGGCGCTCGAGTTCAGCCTCCAGGTCGGCAGGAAAGTGTTTCACTTCAGCCACTCGCTGCTGAGGAGCCTCGGGTTGCTCTCTGGAAGGCGCAGGTATTCGCTTCGGCTGTGAGACCGAGCTCTGTTTGAGAAAAGCCTGCCGCGCTTTGGCAAGATGCTCAAGGTTGCCGCCGGACAAGGCAGCCAGCAAACGATCAGCGACCATGCGCTGACTCGACGAATCGCTAACGTCGTTAGCGGCTTCGTCACCGTTTCGTCCGGTAGACTTAACCGGTTTCTCGGAGTCGGGTTTGGGGGGCACTGAAGACGATTCCATGATCAAATTCTCCATTCAGCAAAGTCGAGGTGCGGTGCTGAATAACGGCCTTAGTCATAAGGCTCGTTTAGGGTTCTTTCCTGAGAACACGGGACTAATTCAGGATTAAGTTTATTTTACGACTTTGAATTGTCGCAATGGCGAGGGGGGACGGTCGGAACGTCCCAAGTTAGTATCGGATGGTTGGCAAGCCATCCAAACTGAGTTTGATTCTCGCTGATCGCAAGTGCCCAGGTCAATAGGGTAATCCGGGATTTTTGAATAAATTGTGGACGCTCTCTCTTTGGGAGGGTCTCAAATCGCCACTTGCGGTATTGCTAAGTGGATATAACGCTTAGGCTTTCGGGGATTTACCCTTGCTAAAAGCTGAATCGAATCGATGCTTGGATCAGACGATTGAAAGGGGCCGATCCGCCCCCGTGACCGCCGCCCCCGCCAAAATCGCCGGCGCTGGAGGTCGAGACACCAAACAATGACGAGCTGAGGTTCCCAACCGGCGGTCAGAGGTTCACATGATTCAGAATGTTCTGAAAGTTGACTGAGAAGATTAGGTTGTAACTTCTCGTTTCCTGGGCGCCGCCCCGGGCGCCACCGAGGCCACCACCACCAAAACCTCCGCCGCCCCGACCGCCGCCACGGCCACGCCTTTGTTAATTTAGACGCAGTCATTGGTGATTCGGTTACGTTAAGCAGTTGCGATGGTGACTTAGGGGGGATGCTCAGCGAAACGGCAGGGCGCCGGTCTGCGCGGAATCACTTTCCTCGGCCGCGAATGTTCGTGTCCCAGTATTGCAACCATTCATTCCCATGTTGCCTTAACAAATTCCAGTCGAGAGGCATGCGGGTGAAAGGTTGGTTCATCCAATCGGGAAACTGTGTGCGATCGATGTCCGTGCGCGTGGGCACGCGATAATAGTTTCGGGCGGCAAGCACCAGGCTCTCCGGCGTCGTAACGAATTCATAAAAACGTTTAGCCTCTTCGGCGTGCGGCGCCCCGCGCACGATCGCTATGCCGTCGGTTACCACCGGGGTCCCGCTGGTCGGAAAGTTGTATGCGACAGGGAGCTTTTTCTGTTCCTGATAGAGTCGCACGTCGGGCAGGGACCATAAACTGACGAGTCCTTCCTGTCGCGCCAGCTTCTGCATCAGCAGAGTTCCATCCGCGGTGTATTCATGAACATTGGCGTCGAGTTTGCGCAGCCACTCATACCCTTTTTCAGGAGAGCCGGTGTCTTTGTAATCACGCCAGATTATTCCTCCAAAAATCGCGCGCATTGAATCCGAAGGATTTGGATTGCGAATCAGGATCTTGTCGCGCCACTTTGGATCGAGCACGTCGTCCCAGTCTTTGGGCGCGTCCGCGGCCGACACCGCCGCGCTGTTGTAAACGATTACTTCAGGAGTTTCAAAAGTCCCATACCAGCGATCTTGCTCATCACGTGCCGACTCGGAAACCTTGTCGGCCCAGGTGGGACGATACGGCGCGAGCAGGTTTTCTTCAGCCGCGGTTTGAAACGTCGTGTGGGCCGCGCCCCACCAGAGATCGGCCTGAGGACGATAGCGTTCGGCACGCAGCCGTTCCAGAACCTGGCGCGATCCCATGTCGAGGACCTGCACATCAACATCGGGGTGGACCTGCTTGTAGCGCGCCACGAAATCACGCAGCATGTCCTGACCGTGCGGAGTGTAGATTAGGAGCTTTCGTTGGCTAGTCTGATTCGAGTATCGACAACTCGCCAAGACCGCGAAGGCGAGCAATAAACCTGCAAGCAGAATCGTTAGAGCGAATCGGTTTCTGACCATCTGCGCGTGCACCTGACTAAAAAAGGTTGGAGATTTCAGCTAAGCGCGAC
This sequence comes from Acidobacteriota bacterium, assembly GCA_038040505.1. GTDB lineage: Bacteria > Acidobacteriota > Blastocatellia > Pyrinomonadales > Pyrinomonadaceae > UBA11740. The sequence continues at coordinate 38,839 of JBBPID010000012.1, forward strand.
TAGAATATGCGCACTTCAACCTTGAAAACTAGCGCAAGTTGCCAACTTGCGCCACATGCCGAACGCTCTCAGGAAAGGAGACTTATAATGAGAGCTGCTCCGATTCCGGGAAATGAAGCCGCACGACTCGAGACACTGCGGCAATATCAGGTCCTCGATACAGCGTCCGAAGACGCGTTCGATGATCTGACTCGGTTGGCCTCTTATGTCTGTGAGGCGCCGACCGCGCTGATCAGTCTGGTTGATGCGAACCGCCAATGGTTCAAAGCCCGCGTAGGCATCCAGGCGCGAGAAACGCCACGTAACATTTCGTTTTGCGGCCATGCAATCTTGAACCGCGATTGCTTTATCATCGAGGACGCCCTCTTCGACGATCGTTTCGCCGACAATCCGCTCGTGCTCAATGAACCGTTTGTTCGATTCTATGCCGGGATGCCGCTCTGGTCGCCGGAGGGTTTCGCTATTGGGACTCTCTGCGTCATGGATCGCAAGCCTCGACACCTGGACGAAGGTCAGATTGAAGCGCTGGAAATGTTGGCTAACCAGGTAATGAGCCAGCTGGAGCTACGGCGCGAAGTTCGTTTCTGCAAGATTGCGCTCGACAAGCGCAAACAAGCCGGAATGTAAGACGAACTTCGGAAATTTCAGTAGTAGTCGAATTACGCCAGCTTTTGAGCAAGTCTTCTCAACGCCGTACGCGCGGCAAAAATTCCCAGCGCAAACGACAGTATGAAGGAAAAGAACGAGGTCAGCAGCTGTCCGATTTCAAGGGCGTTCTTCCAGTTTTCGTTGCGCTTCAGTATGTAAAGCTCATCCGGTCCCACGCTTTTGGTTCGAGCGGCCCAGCCCACGAAATTGAGGTTTGACTCGGCCCAATTCTTGGCTCGGATGATGCTGGTGTCCGTTTCCGAAGAATGAAATATGACCGTTTGCCCTCCGCTCGACACCGGCCTTTGCGGCGAGGGCATGGGAATCAACAGGATCACCAGGTCAACAACGGCGACCAGGAAGATAAATATCGCCAACACGCCCAGCACCCACCGTTTCCAGGAGCCACCAGTGCGCGGCTTCGTTTCCAAGTCAGGACCTTTAGCGGTCATCCCAGTTGCTCCTTTTCGATCATTTTGCGGCAACGATCCCTGGCTCAATCTATCAAGTGTGTCTGGCCACCATCCTTCAGACTTACTCCGCGCGCATCTTTGGGCACTGAATAGACGAAAGCTACTCGCTTTGGCTTATCAGAGTTTGGCAAAGTAAAGGTTCCGGTAAAAACCCAACCTTGCCATTTGCCGGGCCACGCGCCAACGTTGAGATTAGTGATTGTGATCCGGGACTCTCCGACTTCCGGTCTGTAGAGGCCGTTTGCGCGCCAGTCTTTCCTGGTAAGTAAGCCGTCTGATCCGACACTGCCGGCATAGACAAAGGGATAAACCCGTCCGGTGGAATCAACCAGAGAAGGCGAAAGAAAGCTTTCCTTGTTCTCGCCATAGCTAATCTGATTCATCGAATCGAAATGAAGTTCGTAGATGATCTCGCCGGCTGGTGGCGTGATAGGCATGATCACGGGATCGTCCATGGCAACTTTGTCGCCTTTCTTAATTTCCACCAGGTCGCCGATCGATGTCTTAGCAGGCAGCTTAACTTTGCCTCCGCCACATGAAACACATAGCAGCAGCAACAGGGAAAGAGTTGGGGCGATGACCTTGTTCATTGTCTTTTCCTTTCGGTTTTAGATTTCGCTAGGGGGTCGTGCGACTGTTACAGAGCCTGGAGCGGTAGCGACGGGATCATGAGTTCAAACCCGCGGAACCCATTCTCAAAAACCCCCAAAGGCCGCCGAGCAGCGACAGATTCAGCACCTCAAACAATCACGACGCGGGTAATCTCAAGTTGAGCCGATGATCCGGTCGCTACCGCTCCCGGTTCTGTAACAAGCACAACTCGCGCTCCGATCCAACGCATTTGAAACCTACCAGTCGGCGCTGGAACGACTTAGCCTTACACGTTCGCTCTCGACCTGACGAGGAAACAATCTAGTGAGCTCCCTGCTATTCGGACGTTTAATTCGCCTCGTAGGAAACTCGATGCGAAGCTTCTCGTCGATGAAAAACATCACGGAGTTACTCTCACCAGTTGGTTTTACAACTCTTCCTTTGAAATGGTTGAACAGCATCGGTCGATTCTCAACACGACGCTCCGGTAAAGTCGTCACAGGCATTTCCTTTAACGCGAACTCATAGCCGTAGGGACCGCCACGCTGGATATTACGGGAGTTAAAAATATCCAGCTTCACGACCCGCAGGCTCTCGTTGGTGGGAGTAAACTCGGCGAAGCACTCTGAGCTCAGCCGGATCTTGCTGCCATTATCGCGGACGATGTGCCAGATCAGATAGGGGGCGAACTCCTTTCCACAAGGGCCGTTATACGTGCCCGGTTTTTCGAACGTAACAAGACTGAGGTTGGAAAAGGGTAAGATAAGCCTCTCAGGCTTGGAAGGCTGTTTATTCTCGGTCTTCGGGAATAGAACCAGGTAAAGGGCGGAAGCAGAGTCCGTCGGGATCTCACCAAAGGCTATCCTCATCGACAACGAGTAGACAGCCTGAAAATTCACGACGGGCACTACCTTCCCGTCTTTGGTGGTCACGGTCACAACATCCCCGCCCTGTGCATAAGTGGGCTTTGCAAAAACGAAAACGCAGGTAAAGGCCATTAACAGGGCTGCACCTTGAATAATCTCTCGCATAAGTCTTTCCACTAGGGGGCTCGGTTGTGCAGCCCTTGCCTGACTATTGATTAGACGATGCCGTGTGGTACTAAGCGGTGCTTGAGCGCATTATACTCCTCATTGGCCCAATGCCACTGTGAGATCTGGTTTTTTGCCGTATTCCTAATCTCGAGCTCGAGTGGTACTTCAACTTGAGGATGAGCGATCCACTAAAACACGCGAAAAACTCTGGAACTCTTTCGCCCGCTCAAGCGAATTATCATCGACGCTTACGCGAGATCGGGATGAAAACAGAGACAACTGTTTCGGATGCCGACCTGCTGCGGTCAATGCTGGCCGGAGACGAAGATGCGTTGGGCGCATTGTACCGGCGCCTGCATCCGAGCATCTATCGATTTGCCCTGCAGATGAGTGGTTCTCAGGCGTTGGCTGAAGATGTGACTCAGGAGGTTTTCATGGTGCTGTTGCGCGACGGCAAGTCATACGATTCCAAGCGTGGTCCGCTGAACTGGTTTCTGCTGGGCATCGCGCGGAATCTAATGCGACAGCGGCTGGGCCGCGAACAATTTTATGCTCCGCTCGCGGACGAACAGGGCGAACTACCGTCCGCAGTTCAGACGCAACAGCCAAGCGATCCGCTGACTGAGCTGTCACGTCATCAAACGATCGAAGCGGTCCGCAAGGCGGTCTTGAGTTTGCCGACTCGCTATCGCGAAGTCGTGGTGCTGTGTGAACTGCAGGAATTGAGTTACGCGGAAGCCGCCGCCGTCTTGAATTGCGCAATCGGCACCGTACGATCGCGTCTGCATCGCGCCCGCGCAATGTTGGTCGAGAAGATGCGGCCCGTAGAAGAGGGGAAAGCAGAGACGAGTCGCGTAAAAGCAGCGAGGTGTTTTGCATGAAGTGTGAGAAGTTCCAGGCGATCGCCGGGCAAGTGGCCCGCAACGAGATCATGGACGCGGATGAGCGCGCTCAGGCTGTGGCACACGCTGGCGTCTGCAAGCGTTGTGATGATGTTCTGGCGGCGCAAAACAATCTCAGTGACAGTCTCCGTTCGCTGGCTGAAGACACGAAGGCTGCCTCTCCGACCGCGGGATTGGAAGAGAAAGTTTTGCGTGCATTTCGTGAACGAACCAAAGTCGCGTCAATTTCAGCTTCATCAGGACGCCGTCGTTACTGGGCCGCCGCGGCGGCGGCAGTGGTGTTGTTGGCTTTTGGGATTGCCGCGTGGCGCTGGCAAGTCGCGTCTGTGCAGCGACAAAACCAGGCAAGTTCCCGGCAAACACCTCTTCCAGTCAACGATCCCGGCCGCGACGCACCACCGGCCGCCCTCGTCAACGAAACGCCTACGCCAAAATCTCTTATCGCAGTCGGCCCACGAACAGCTAAACCGCGAAGACATTTAAGGACGAAGGTTGAGCGGCCTGAAATCGCCCAGCAACCCGAAGCGTCCTCGGTTCCGGCAACTCCCACCGAAACACAGGAAGTCGTGACGCATTTTGTCTCCCTGGGATATGGCAACGCTTTTGATTTGCAGGATGGCGTGCAAATGGTCAGGGTTGATTTGCCGCGTTCAGCGCTCGCCAGATTTGGCCTGCCTATGAACATGGATCGGGCCGATGAAAGGATCAAAGCCGACGTGTTAGTCGGAGCAGATGGCCTTGCGCGAGCCATCCGGTTTGTTCAGCCGGCTGATCAGCCGAACATTGACCTGAAACCTGGTAATGAAAGGAATGAACAATGAACAGGAAAGTAAGAACACTGATGAGCATGCTCGCCCCGGCCTTTGTTCTGTCGAGCGGCGCAGTCATATTTTCTCAACAGCCAGCGAGGGGAACGGTCGAGGTCCAGCCGGATTGGACTCAGGAACCGGGGGCCACCACGCGACCTAGTTTGCCGCGCGAAGACACATTTAATTTTATCTCCAGCGAAATGAGTTTTGACGGCAAGGTAGTTAAGAACGCTCCCTATTCAGCCAGGGCCGTCACCGAGGTCATTCAAACTCTCGCCGACGGCAACCGGATCGTAAACAAGTCGACTGCCGCGCTCTTCCGCGACAGCGAGGGCCGCACTCGTCGCGAACAAAAGTTGCGGACCATTGGTCCCTTTGCGACTGCGGACGATCCGCCCCAGACAATCTTTATTTACGATCCGGTCGGGCAGATCAGTTACGTGCTGGACGCGCGCTCGAAGACCGCGCGAAAGATGCCCTCGTTTCGATTTGAAGTGTCGGTTGGGGGACAGGGAGAAGTTGGAAAGACTTACGAACGAACGCCGGCTCCCTCGGGCCAGGCCGAAGGCAGTGGCAACGTTTATGTGTATACCTCTCCCCCTGCCGGCAGCGGTGTCAGAATGGAATACTACGGTGGCCGCGGAGCCAAACAGACCTCGCTGGGCAAACAAACCATGGAGGGCGTTGAGGTCGAGGGCACGCGCAATACGTTCACCATCCCGGCCGGAGAAATTGGCAACGATTTACCAATAGAGATTATCAACGAGCGCTGGTACTCGGCCGCTTTGCAAACGGTAGTGATGAGCCGGCAGAGCGATCCTCGCTTCGGCGAAACGGTCTATCGTTTGACTAACGTCGATCGTAGTGAGCCGGACAAATCACTATTTGAAATTCCGGGAGACTACACGGTGAAGGGATTGCCGGGAGCTTTGGAGAACAAGGTTGGAACTGGCTCCGCTACCATTGGTTATTCGGGGACCGTAATCAACGGCGGCGTGCTGAACGGAAAGACCACCAGTATGCCTTTGCCTCAGTACCCCGAGATTGCCCGGCAGGCCCACGCTTCCGGAGCGGTTACAGTACAGGTCACGGTCGACGAGGAGGGCAACGTCATCGAGGCCAAAGCAATTGCCGGTCATCCGTTGTTGCAAGCAGCCGCGGTGGCAGCGGCACGGCAGGCGAAGTTTACGCCCACCCGCTTATCGGGGCAGCCGGTGAAAGTTACCGGGAACCTGATCTATAACTTTGTTGCTCAATAAGCGCATTCGCAGACTACGCAGATTACGAAAGGGGAAGCGAAGATAACTCCGCTTTCCCTTTCGATTTGTAACTCAGTTGAGTAATCTGCGGATTACATCGGTGGTTCGCCGGGGCGCGGCGGGCGAGGCGGCGCGCCCATGTGCCGCATTTGTTGATGTCGCGCTGCGAGTTGCGCTTTCTGCTCCGGACTCAACACGCCCAAAACCTGCGACATCATCCTGGCGTGAGAGACTTCCATTTCGACCTGAATCCTGGCGCGAGCTTCGGCTGCAGTCCGAACCGCCGCTTCATTGAATTCAGTGCTCATCGGATCTGGCTGGCTTTCATGCAGCGCGCGCATTTGATCATGAAGTGTCTTACCGCTGTCGTGAAAACTCTCTTGAATCTTCTTGATTTGCGCCTGCTGATCTTCGGTGAGATTCAACTCCCGGCCGAATGGGCCAAATGGCCCGAATCCTTCACGTGGTCCCCCTCGGCCATGAAAACCCGGACCCGGCGGCGGGCCTTGCGGCGGTTGTGGCTGTTGCGAAAAAACCACTGCGGCAGTCAATACCAGCGCGCCGAGCGCGCCGGCAAGAATGGACAGTCTTCTCCAAGTTGGGTTCATTCGAATGCTCCTTATCAAAAATTGCTGATTGCCGCGAATGATTTCGCAGTCAATCGGTTTATTAATTAGTCGCTTGAAGGTGGGGATTGTATGACCTGGTGTGAAGAAGATCCGCAGATTACACAGATAATAACCTAACTGAGCCGGGAAACAGCACAAAAGCACGATCAACGAGATCTTAGGCGGGCGTGTTTTGCTGACGCGAATCCCTATGCGTGAATCTGTGTAATCTGCGGATTAAGGTTCGGACTAATCTTCTTCCGCGACGCGAATTCGCCCTTCATCTTTCGCCTGCTGGATGATCTTCTGGGCGATTTGGCCGGGGACCGGATCGTAATGAGAAAACTGCATGTGGAAAGATCCGCGCGCCGCGGTGATTGAGTTCAGGGTGGACTGATAGTTCAGCATTTCAGCCATCGGCACCTGGGCCTTGACCACCTGTTGCTTGCCGCGAGTGTCCATGCCCTGAACACGGCCGCGACGCGAATTTAGATCGCCCATGATGTCCCCGCTGCATTCCTGCGGCGCGTCAATTTCGACGTCCATGATGGGTTCCAGGAGCGCCGGCCTTACTTTTTCCATGGCGTTGCGAAATGCTTTGCGCCCGGCCGCGCGAAAGCTGTGCTCGTCTGAATCAACGTTGTGATAAGAACCGTCGATCAACTGCACTTTGAAATCGACGAGGGGATAGCCGGCAATGGCGCCACTCGACGCGGCTTCGATAATTCCTTTCTCAATCGCCGGCCGATACTGCTGGGGGACCGAGCCGCCGAAAATCTTGTCTTCGAAAATAAAGCCCTCGCCCCGCGGCAGCGGTTCAAAGACACACTTGCAATCGCCAAACTGCCCGCGCCCGCCGGTCTGTTTCTTATGCCGGCCCTGCACCTCGGCGCGCTGTGTGATCGTTTCCTTGTAAGGTACTTTCGGCGGATGCAGCATCACCTCGACGCTGTAACGCTTCTTTAATTTCTCAACCACACTCTCAACGTGGACTTGCCCTGAGCCGGCGAGCAGGAATTCTTTGGTCTGCGGATCGCGCGTGAAAGTCAGGGCCGGATCTTCTTCCAGAATCTTGTGGATAGCCACGCTGATCTTCTCTTCGTCCTGACGCGATTTCGGCTCGATGGCGAAAGCAATCGCCGCCTCGGGATACTGCACCGGATCGTAAATCACCGGCTTCGCCTTATCGCAAAGGGTGTCGCCCGTCTGGGTTTCCTTCAGCTTCACGCAGGCCATGATGTCGCCGGCGTTGGCTTCCGGAACTTTGTCGAGTTGCTTGCCCTGCATTGTGTGCAGCGCGCCCAGGCGTTCAGTGGAGTTACGCGAGGGATTGTAAACGTTGGCATCGGTGCCAACTTTTCCGCTGATCACTTTCATTACATTGATCCGGCCGGCGAAAGGATCGGCGATGGTCCGGAAACAGTAAGCTGAAAAAGGCTCGGTGTTCGAATACTTGCGCGAGACGGCCTCGCCTTTTTCATCTTTGCCGTGCTCGGCTTCGTGGTGGGCGGGATCGGGAGCGAACTCAACGATATGATCGAGCAAAGTCGCGAGACCAACCAAGGTAATGGTCGAAACCGAGTAGACTGGACAAAGTTTACTGTTGGCGATGGCCTTGCCGATATTGGGTAGCACGTCTGAGTCGTCGAGGGTGCCCTGCTCGAAATATTTTTCCAGTAACGCATCGTCGGACTCCGCCACCAACTCGATCAATCTTTCTCTGGTCTTATCAACCACGTCGCGCCCTTCGGTGGGGATATCGATCTCTTTGGGCTTGCCGTCCTCGTCATATTGATAGGCTTTCATGTGCACGACGTCGACGATGCCTTTGAAATTATGTTCCTTTCCAATCGGGAGGGTGAACGGCATGATCGCGCGGTTAAAAACGTTGTGCGCGCTGTCCAAAGCGATCCCGAGATCGGAATGCTCTTTATCGAGCTTGGTTACCACCATCATGCGCGGCAACAGGAATTCATTGGCGTAAGCCCAGGTCTTTTCGGTCTGCACCTCGACGCCCTTTACTCCGTCGACAACGACGATGCCACAGTCGGCCACGCGCGCCGCCGGGCGCGCATGCGACACGAACGCTGCATACCCGGGAGTGTCTATGAAATTGATCTTGGTTTCGCGATGTTCAGCGTGGGCGAGGGCGGTGTTGAGGGTAATCTTGCGGGCGATTGAATCTTCGTCATGGTCGGTGACGGTTGTGCCCTCATCGACCTTGCCCCAGCGGGGCGTGGCGCCTGCGACGTAGAGAAGCGAACTTACCAGTTGCGTCTTCCCTGCGTCGCCGTGTCCAATGACCGCAAGGTTACGGATGGCTTCAGTGGCATAGGCTTTCATAAACGATAATAAGTCCTTTCAGAAATCGGCTTTTGGCGACAGACATCCCTCGATTTCAGCTACGGAAAAAGGCGGATGTGGCTGCGGGTTGATTCGGTAATTTAGCCGAGCGGGAGAGGGAATGGCAAGTAGAGTCGAAACTCCGGCGCCGGGATTGTTGTTCAGGTTTTGAAACTGAACAGTTGGCTAAGCTTGAAGCGCAGTTGCGCAAATTATTAAGGACTTTTTTGGCCACCATTCCTTCCAGTTGCGTTATTGTATCGTGCGCGTCGAACAAAACTTGGTTTGCTTGGGAACAGATTGACGAGTAAGAGAAAGCCGGGATATCTCAAGTTTTCGATGGATAACGCATCCTCTTCCGATTCCAGCCGCGAGCCGCGAACTTTTTTCGCGGGTGCAATGCTGATCGTTGTTGCTATAGCGCTGGGCAAACTTGCATTCCACTGGGTATTCAACAATCGCTACGGATACTTCCGAGACGAGTTCAATTACCTGTCATCCGGTGACCATCTGGCCTGGGGTTACGTTGACCAGCCGCCGCTCCTCCCCTTTCTGGTCAGGATTAGTCGAGTGATGTTGGGAGATTCGCTTCGCAGCATAAGATTTCTTCCCGCCGTGGCTACGTCGGCGGTCGTGGTCCTGGCCGCGATGATTGCGCGGGAGTTCGGCGGACGCGGCTTTGCTCTCATCCTCACTGCGGCGGCCGTTCTGATTGCTCCGGTTTATTTATCAGGTGGCAGTCTGCTCACCACTAACTCTCTCGAACCACTGCTGTGGATGGCCTGCGTGTACTTTGCAGTTTTAGCGATCAAACGTGACGCGCGTCACTGGTTGTGCTTTGGGGTTGCGGCCGGGCTCGGTATGGAAGAAAAGTATTCGATTGCAGTGTTGGGTTTCGGAATCGTCGTCGGCCTGCTGCTGACCAAACAACGTAGCGTACTCAAGAACAAATGGTTTTGGTTGGGGGGCGCGGCTGCTTTCCTGATCTTTCTTCCAAACCTGATCTGGAACCTCAACAATCACTGGCCTTTTCTCGAATTGATGCACAACATCCGAAGCAGAGGGCGAGACGTGCAACTGTCTCCCCTTGAGTTTTTCACGCAACAGGTTCTTCTGCTTCATCCGCTGACGGCGCCGATCTGGATTACCGGCGTGGCTGCGCTGTTGTTGTCGCGGCGTTTGAAGGACTATCGCATGCTTGGTTGGTCTTACCTGGTTGGCTTCATTGCGTTCGTCGTTCTGAAAGGAAAGAATTACTATCTCGCGCCAATCTATCCCATGCTTTTCGCGGCCGGCGCCACCAGCATCGAAAACGGCATAGTCCGAAGTCGCCAAGCCTGGCTGAGGCCGGCGATTATTGTGCTTCTGATTGCTGGAGGGGCATGGTTAACTCCAATCGTAGTTCCAGTTTTGCCGGTAAACAATTTCATTTCATACATGAACAAGTTGCCGTTCAAGCTGCCGCGCAGCGAGCACAGTCACGAGAGCGCGGTTCTGCCTCAACATTACGCCGATCAGTTTGGCTGGCAAGAGTTGGCCGCCATGACGGCCCAGGCCTGGGCGCGGGTACCGCCGGAAGAAAGACCCGACTGCGGTATATTTGCACAGGACTATGGCCAGGCCGGAGCGATCGATTTCTTTGGCCGGCGTTATGGCTTGCCACAGGCTTTAAGCGGACATCAAACTTATTTCCTGTGGGGCCCGCGCAACTATTCCGGCAACTGCATGATCGTATTGGATGACGAGAAAGAAGTCTTAGAACGATTATTTGAACACGTTGAGTACGTCGGGACTTCGGATAATCCCTACGCGCTAGAGCGCAACATTCCGGTTTTCCTTTGCAAGGGATCAAAGTTTGGTTCGCTCCAGAACCTTTGGCCGAAGCTGAAGAAATGGAATTAACGCAAGCCGGCAAAATCGAAGTCTACACCGACGCCCATTGCAATCTTTGTCGTTGGATGCGCGCACGGGTTGAGCCCCTGGATCGCGATCGGCGCATCGAATGGCTGGACTACAACGATGCGGAAATCCTGCAGCGCGCCGCGCCGCACACGCGCGAGCAGATGGCCGAAGAGATGCATACCCGCGACGCGAATGGACGCTGGGCCAAAGGCTACTTTGCCTGGATCGAGGTGATTCGCGTGCTGCCACGCTGGCGTTGGCTGGCGCCGGTAATGGCCATCTGGCCGTTTACCAAACTCGGGCCGGTCTTTTATCACTGGCTGGCTTCGAGGCGTTACACGCTCTTCGGGGTGCCGCCTCCCTGCGACGCCAGCGGCGTGTGCCAGCTTCATAAGTAGATAAGGACATCGCCGCATTAGCCACGACACACAAATTGATCCCCACCAGGCACTGAAAAATAACAATTGAAAAACTCTCAAAGATACTAGGAAAGTGGTTGCTCTTATCTGGTCTTTCCCACCTTTTCTTCTCGTCTTTGCCAACCTTAAAGACCGTGACTGCATCTTAAAATCGATCCCAGACAAACGAAAGAAATTACCGGCGAAAAGTCCGCCGTTTATTGAGGTGAATCATGTTTAGGAAAGTTTCTGCGTTCGTCGTCGCATCATTGTTGGTGACGATGAGCTTTGGCGTCTCCGCTTTCGCGAACGCCAAAACGAATGCTAATGCGAAAGAGGCTGAGGCGCTGCGTGTGCGCACGCCCATGAATGTTGCGATTCTGATCCAGGACGATCTGATTTCGCGGGTCGGAAACGAACTCGGCGTAACTCGAGATTTTATTCGCTCGTTGCCGGCGGGCTCGCGAGTGATGGTTGGCTACATCACTTCAGGCAGTCTGCAAGTGAGACAACCGTTTACGACTGATTTGAATCGCGCTGCGAGTTCGCTGCGCGTCCCCATCGCCAGCACTGCGGTGTCGCCGTACAATCCGTATATCGAAGTGATCGAAGCGCTGAAGAAGTTCGATTCCAGCTGGAAGGGTCCCAACACTGTATTGTTGATTTCGGACGGTCTGGATACTTCACACGGGTTCGATACCTCGTCCGCGGGCCACACGATTGACATCGACCGCACCATCAGCGAAGCCAAGCGGCGCGACGTGGTCATCTACTCCTTCTATGCGCCGTCGGTTGGTTTTACCAGCAGCAGCCGTTTGGCAGCCAGCTATGGCCAGAGCTCGCTGAATCGCGTTTCGGATGAGACGGGCGGCCGGGCCTTCTTTCAGGGAACGACCGGCTTTGTCACTTTCGATTCGTATTTCAATCGACTCCGGCAGGAGCTGAACAAGCAATACGCGACTGCTTCATAAGAGCAGGATGCCCCCCGCAACAAGGACGTCACCTGAGCCAGAGCTCGGGTGGCGTTTTTGCTTGGTGGGCGTGCCTGAAAAAGTCTGGCGCAAATCCTTGTAGCGGTGGTAAAGTTAGACGTCCCAAGGTCAGGCCGGACGCATTTCAGCGGACGACCTACTGTCATGACAGCCAACAACGCCGCTAAAGCCCCTTCCCGGAAACTGCGGACGCCACCCCAGCGCCGCGAACCAAACTCTTGCGACAATGACTGAAATTAAAGGCCGCGAGTACTGCCTTATTGTGGAGGGCGCCTATCTTACTGAAGGCGAAGCGGAGCACGCCCTGCGCGATCCTTTTATCGAAGATTGGGTCGAACAGACCGGCCACTTCAAGATTCACAACATGGACGATATCCAGGTCACACCCGGAGTAACGCTGGGCTCTCTCGGTGTAGTTTGCATCGATGACCGCGTGTTCGAAATCGCCAGTGTCGATCCGGAACATCCTTTGACCGAACATAAGGCCAAAGGCGTCGCTGAAGCTCTCAGGAGAATGGATATGTTCGACGAGGTCAATGTCCAGCCATGCGATGAAGAGGTTCGCATTCACCCGAAGGACGACGAAAACGTCGTCGAGTTGAGTGAACCAGAGAGTTAATTTTCCCAATTCTCAGATCGAATGAAAGAGTCGAACAAGCTTTTGGTGGGCATCGGGCCCGTTGGCCCTGGTCGATGGACGTAGAAGAACAGACATTTGTCGATGGCCGCGTACGCGTCGTGGTTGGTGACCTGACTAAACAGGACACCGAAGCGATCGTTAACGCGGCGAATTCGTCTCTGCTCGGGGGCGGAGGAGTTGACGGCGCTATTCATCGCGCTGGTGGGCCGGAGATCCTGGAAGACTGCCGCGAGATTCGCCGCACGCGTTTCCCCGGAGGGTTGCCGACCGGCGAGGCCGTTGTCACCACCGGAGGAAAGTTGCCGGCGCTTTTTGTCATTCACACAGTCGGGCCCATCTACGGCGAGAATGGCGGAAGGGACGCCGAGCTGCTGGCGAATTGCTATCACAATTCGTTGACGCTGGCAGTCGAGAAGAATCTGACCTCGGTTGCCTTTCCCGCGATTTCAACCGGAGTGTTTGGCTATCCCTTAGCCGAAGCGGCCGAAGTTGGGTCAAAGACGATTGAGAACTTTCTGGCGAACGACAGGCAATTACAGGAAGTGCGTTTGGTCTTTTTTAAGGAAGGCGATCAGGCGGTGTTTTTGGAGAATCAGAAGTTCAGCGAGTGATGAATGCATCAGAAGCCCGACCGTGAGGGAGGGCAAGATTCGTCAGGTTCCCGCAGCATTGCCAGCTACAAGGTTAACGAGACGTTAGTAGCCCTCCCTGACGGTCGGGCTTCTGACACTGAGTTGACCGATCTGCAAAACTTCTGCAAAATCACTCATTCTTTTTTCGGCGGCGCAGGCCGCCTTAATTTTGTACGGTGAATGACTCTTTACGGTTTTTAGTTCGATTGTTCGAAATGAGCGCTGAGACAGAAAACGTAATTCAACCGCCGGTGGAGACCCGCCGGCGAGAATTGCCGCCGCCGCTCAAACCGCTTGAGGCGGTCGCGTGGAATTACTGGTGGAGTTGGGCGCCCGACGGCGTCGAGCTCTTTCGCGATCTCGACCCGGGCATTTGGGAACAGTGTGACCGCAATCCGCGAGCTCTGCTGGCCCAGATACCTGATCTGCGGCTTTCGCAAATGGCTGCCGATCCGGCCTTTGCCGATCGGATACAGAATCTGGCCCGGCGGCTTGAGGCTTACCTCGCGGATGAAAAAAGCTGGTCAAAACTGCAGCTTGCGCCGCGCATCAGCACGCAGAATCCGGTCGCCTACTTCTGCGCCGAGTTCGGCATTCACAGTTCGCTGCCGCTTTATTCCGGAGGGTTGGGAATCCTGGCAGGCGATCATCTGAAGTCAGCCAGCGACTTAAATCTCCCGCTCGTGGCCGTTGGCTTGTTTTATAAGTTCGGTTACTTTCGGCAACGCCTGCGCGGCGACGGATTGCAGGAAGAGCTGTATCGCGAAACTCACGCCGACGAATTGCCTCTGCACTTGCTGCGAGACAGCAACGATGCGCCCGTCATGATCGAGGTGGTGATGCGCGGAAGAACGGTGCGCGCGCGCGTCTGGCGAGCAGACATCGGGCGGGTGCGGCTTTATCTGCTGGACACGAATGTCGCCGAGAATGAAGCGGACGATCGCCTGGTGACCGGACATCTTTATGGCGGCGATCGCGAAACGCGTCTGGTGCAGGAGATGATGCTGGGCCTGGGTGGCGTGCGCTTGCTTGATCATCTGGGGATCGAGCCCTCGGTGTTCCATCTCAATGAAGGCCATTCCGCCTTTCTCACTCTCGAACTCGTACATCAACTAATCAAACGTGAGGGCCTGAGCTTTGCGGAGGCGGCCGTCCGTGTGCGCGAGCGTTGCGTCTTTACCACGCACACGCCGGTGGCCGCCGGTCACGACGAGTTTTCCCAGTCGCTGGTGTCGAAAGGTTTCGGCGAATGGGCTGAGACTGCTCTGGGACTAACGGCTTCCGAGTTTCTGGCGTTGGGAAGAGTCAACGGCGACGCTAACGAGGGTTTTGGCCTGACGCCTCTGGCGTTGCGCATGTGCCGTTCAACCAACGGCGTCAGTCGCAAGCACGGCGAAGTTTCGCGCCAACTTTGGAACCGCATGTGGCCGGCGAAGAGCGCCGCCGAAGTGCCGATTACTTCCGTGACCAACGGCGTGCATCCGTCCACCTGGGTAGCGCCGCTTTTACGACGGCTTTATGAGCAACGCGTCGGCGAGGACTGGATCGACCGTGCCCGAGATGCCGGGGTATGGGCCTACGGAATTGAGAAACTTTCCGACGAAGAATTGTGGCAGGCGCATTCTCTCCTAAAGCAAAGCCTGGTGGCTTTCATACGCGATCATTCATTCGACACGCGGCTGGCGCGTGGTGAGAGTGAAGAATATATCGAGGCCGCGCGGACGATGTTTGATCCGCAGGTGCTGACGATAGGGTTTGCGCGCCGGGTCGCGGGTTATAAACGCTGGGATTTGCTGCTGAGCGATCCTGAGCGAATTACCAGACTAGTCAACGACCCGGACCGGCCGGTGCAGTTTGTTTTCGCCGGCAAAGCTCACCCTCAGGATCAGGGCGCCAAGCTCATCCTGCAAAAGCTGCTCGAGTGGCAGCGCCATCCGCTGGTCCGCAATCGCATCGCTTTTATCGAGGACTATGATCAGGAAGTTGCGCGACATCTGGTGCAATCGGTGGACGTCTGGATGAATGTGCCGCGCCGGCCGCAGGAAGCATCGGGCACCAGCGGGCAGAAGGTGGCGATCAATGGCGGCTTGAACTTTTCGGTGCTCGACGGCTGGTGGCTGGAAGGTTACGATGGCGACAACGGGTTTGCGATCGGCGATTTGACTGAGCTCACCGATGATGAAGCTGACCGCCGCGAAGCTGAATCGTTTTACCGCGTCCTGGACGAAGAAGTTGTGTCACGCTTCTACGAGCGCGATGAAGAGGGAATTCCGCGCCGTTGGATTGCGATGATGAAGCGATCGATCCAGACCCTGGTGCCCGTGTTCAGCAGTGACCGCATGGTGGCTGAATATGCCGAGCGGATCTACAACCAATCCTGATGACGCGCGCGAGCGAAAATATCCCTGGCGTGTTTTCTGGGTTCTCTTGATTGCGGCTTTGGCCGGCGCAGCCGCGGCAATGCCGTTGGTTTTCGAAGTCTTTCGGCCGTTGATCGAGAATGCGCCGGCTCCTTCACTCCCTGTTCCTCTAATAATCATTATCGGAATTGCCCAGAATACGCTCTTGCTGGCCGTGGTGATTGGCATTGGCCTCTTACTCGCACCCAAGTTGGGTTTGGGCGCACCCTTACTTGAAAGCCGGCTCTATCCTGAAAGACCACGCGTTAACGCGCGCGACTCGGTAGTGTACGGGGCACTGGTTGGCGTCATCGTAGGAATTGTCCTTCTCATTACGATCTTAATAGCCGCTCCTTACTTTCCCCGCCTGCCCTTCGTGACTGCGGCGCGCGCAGCTATTTGGAAGAGGATTTTGGTTTGTCTCTATGGCGGAATTGACGAAGAAGTTTTGATGCGACTATTTCTGCTGACTTTGATCGCCTGGATTGGAAACCGAGTTTTTCAAAAGCAGAAGACGAAGCTGACGGCGACCACTTTCTGGATTGCCAATGTCCTGGTAGCAATTATTTTTGGGCTGGGCCACCTGCCGAACGCGGCGATGGTAATGCAGATTACGCCGACGGTGGTTTTGCTGGCGTTGCTGCTGAATGGAGTGGCCGGCATCTCGTTCGGATATCTTTACTGGAAGCGCGGCCTGGAATCAGCAATCGTTGCTCATTTCTGCGCTGACTTTGTGATCTACGTCATTGGACCCGCTTTCCTCAGAAACTAGAGCCATAGGTCCTATTCGACCTACAGGTCCAATACTTCGTCCTCATTCGCCCCGCATCCTCGTTCGTTGTAAACTAACTCGCCAATGAAATTTTGCCTGACCTGCAAAGAGAAATTCGAAGACAGCGTTAGCTTCTGTCCCAACGACGGAGAAGTTCTGGAGGAGGATCCCACCTCGGTAGTCGGAACTGTGCTCGACGGCCAATACCAAATTGAGGGCATTCTGGGCAAAGGTGGGATGGGCGCCGTGTATCGCGCCCGTCACATACTGCTGGGTGATCGCGTCGCCATCAAGTTGTTGCCGCCGGAAATGCGCAGCAACACCGAATGGTTGCGGCGCTTTCAACGCGAAGGCCAGGCGGCGCGCCGCTTTCGGCATCCGAATGCCGTCACGGTTTATGACCTCCGCACCTCAAGCGACGGCACCATCTATCTGGTCATGGAGTACGTCGAGGGTAGTACGCTCGACGCTGAATTGAAAAAGCGCGTCAGGTTTACTCCCGCGGAAGCACTGGCGGCGCTTGAGCCGGTGATGAGCGTGCTGAACGCAGCCCACGCGATGGGCGTCGTCCACCGCGATCTGAAACCTGAGAACATCATGATTGGCCGGCCGAGCACGGGCGGTCCGCCGGCGGTGAAATTGCTCGATCTTGGCATCGCTAAATTGCGCGAAGTTGCCGGTGCGGAGAAGACGGGAAACACGGCTTTGACCATGGCCGGGCAGATGCTCGGTACGCCTTACTACATGTCTCCCGAACAGTGGGGAGAACTACCGGACGACGGCAATTCCGAAATCGATGGGCGGGCGGACATCTACAGTCTGGGGATCGTGTTCTATGAATTGATTGCCGGCCGGCGGCCGTTTGGCGGCTTAACGCTTCTGGAACTGCGGCGCGAACACATCGCCGTGGTGCCAAAGTCTCTGCGCGAAATTGACTCGAGTGTGCCCGAGGATTTTAGTCGCGCCATCGCACGGGCGATTGCCAAGGATCGTAGTCAAAGACAATCCACCGCCGATGAATTAGAGAACGAGTTGCGCAGTTCCCTGGGCGCGGCCGGCATCGTTCCAGTGGCGTCGGTCTTTTCCACGGCCTGCGCGCCATCGGCGTCCGCAGGTCCTGAGACCGGTTCTGAACGCCGGCCAATCACCGCTGCGGAACGAACTGCGCCGACGATCGTCAGCGAAGGTGCATTAACTGCGGATGAGAGTGCTGAAGCGCTCCAGAGTTCTGCCGGCACGCTGCCGACTGTGGTCGCAGCCGGCGGACGAGACGTCGAGCCGGCTTATGCCGGAGCATCACCACCAACGATGGCGATTCCCGGTCATTCCGTGCCCGCCTTGCCGCAACCGTCGGCGCCGGCGCGACGGAGTTCGCCGGTAATTGCCATCGCGATTGGCGTGGTGGTTCTGCTTTTAGTCCTGGGCGGCGGGGGCTATGCGTTAATCAAGTTTATGTCGCCGAGCAATCCGGCGAAGACTGAGGTTTCAAAGAATGTTCCCGAGGGTGACGTGGCTGTGGGTGGGCATGAAGTCGGCCGCTACTGGGTCGAAGTAGATACGCCAAACAAGGCTGACTCAGTACTTGCCGGCGAATCCGTATCGATGGAGTCTGGCCAGTCTTTCAAGCTTCATTTCTCGCCCAGCGAGAACGGCTATCTCTACATCATCGGCCCGGGCAACAAGAATGCGCCGACAACTTTCTTGACTGGCAAGCCGGGCCCCGACCCACCTGCGACTAATGAGGTTAAGAGCGGTTTGGATTTTGTCTTTCCGGATGACACAAACGGGGAAGCGCGCTGGATCACGCTGGATAAAGCCGCGGGAACTGACGAGTTCACCATCATCTTTTCCGTGACTGCGCTAACGACGCCGGATTTCCTGCAACAGCAGGCAGGTCATGCGTTGTCGGCAGCAGAGCAGAAGCAGTTAAGTGATCTGGGCGAACAATTCAAGGCGAACTCGGTGAAGGCCGAGGTCATCAAAACCGGCGCGTCGCCCTCAGTTTCGGTCAAAATTCCGCAAAACGCCGAGGGCGCGCCCGTCATATTCAAGGTGAAGATCGAACACAAGTAAGAAGTGTGTCCTGGTAGCTGGTGTTCTACTTTGCCGAGCGGTGTTTAGAGTACCGACTTTAGTCCGACTGTCTTATCGGGTCAGGAACCCAACTGAAGTTGGCACTCTAAGCGCCTGGAGAATAGGATACTAGCTGCCGAGTCGGAGGAAGTTTCAAGAATGAGATTTAAGACTTTCATTATGTTGCTTAGTTTGGCCGCTATGGCGTGCGGCGTTTTGGTAGCGACTGCGCAGGAACCTAACGACGAAGTGCGCGGCGCGTTTATCAGCAGCCGACCCAAAACGATGAACGCTAACGCGGCGGCGCGACGGCGCCGGACCCGCCCGACCAATACCACGTCGGCATCGGCAAAGAACGCGAATACCGCGGCCCCGAACCCAACCCGTTTGAATGAGAAGAAAAGCGCGGTGGTTAACGAGGCGGCGAAAGCTCTGGGGCTCGGTTACACGCTCTTCATGCGCGGCACCAACGGTCGCAGCATACGCGTCGAACCCACCCGCGAATTTCGCAACGGGGACAGCGTGCGCCTCGCGCTCGAGCCCAACACCGATGGTTATCTTTATGTGTTTCACACCGAAGGCGACGGCGACCCGGAAATGATCTACCCGGACCCGCGCCTGGATGGCGGCGAGAACTGGATTGAAGCGCATGTGCCGGTCGAAGTTCCGTCCAGCGAAGAGACCGATGAGCGGCTGCGCTGGTTTACCTTCTACGGCAACCCGGGCGTTGAGCGCTTATACGTGGTGGTCACCAGAGAGCCTCTGCCAATCGTACCCACAGGTAACGATCTGGTCGGCTATTGCGCTACAAACAAGGGCAAGTGTCCGTGGCGGCCTTCGACGGAAATGTGGGCGCAGATTCGCACTGCGACCAGGGCCGAAGTGAAGGCGGTGGCCGCCAAATCTTTTGGCCAGCCACAAAGCGAGAAGGAACAAATCGCGACCACGCGCGGCCTGGGTTTGGATCAGAGCGCGCCCGAGCCTTCAGTGATCCGCATGAACGTGGCGACCAACGCACCGTTGCTGGTGACGGTTTTGGATCTGATTCATAAGTAAGCTTGGAGTGCGCCGACTGGTCGGCGCTTTGAACGCGGCTTACCAGTTGCCGCACTCCTGGAAGCCGCGTAGCGGCGCAATGTTTATAGCCAGGAGCCGGAATCAGCTTTGACTTCGAGTTCAGCGAAATGCCCGCTAGGAATTTCGCTGAACTCGAGGTGTTCAAATGAATGGAATCCGGTTCTATAAATATTTCGTGCCTACGGCACTTGCCGTCATTTCGCTGATTAGCGCGTCTTTTCTTTTCTCTGCCGGCGCGCACAACGAGCTTTCTTTAGCAACGTCACCCGCACCCCAGCAAACCGATCCCGGCGCGGCGCTCAGCCGCGGTCGCTCTCTGCTGAAACAAGGCCACGCCGATCAGGCGCTTGGCCATTTGGAAACCGCGCTCAGTCTTTACACCCAGGCCAATAATCCGCGCGGCGTGGCGGCGGCTGAGGACGGGCTCGGCGATCTGTACCTGATCCAGGGTCAGTACAAGGTTGCACTCGATCATTATCAGAAAGCTTACCAGTCGTTTGTCACCGCGCGCGGAAAGGACGAAGCCAACTCGGCGGCAACCAACAGTGCCGCGAGCATGGCTGGTTCGACTGCTTCGGCGGCTAGCCAAACCGCCACGAGCATGGCTGACAACGGCTTTAACGCAAACCTAATGCTCGCCAAAATTGGCGACACGCATTACCGCCTCGGGCAACTCTCGGAAGCCAGCAGCTCTTACCTGATGATGATCGTGAAGAAGCCGGAGCCGAAGGGGGGGCGATTCGGGCTACCATCAATCATGGGCGGCGGCTTCCCCACAGGAAAACCAAGCGTCACCGCACCAACGGCGACGAGCGGATTGTTGGAAGTCAAGAAAGAGCTCGATAATTATCGAGCCGCGATCGTTTCCATGACTTTCGAGTTGGGCATGGGCCGCATCGCGTTTGCAAATAACGATCTGGAAGGCGCGCGCAAGCATTTTCAAACTGCGCTCGATGCCGGCAGTAGTAGCCTGGGGGTTATCGCCAAGCTGGGTCAGACGCAACGCTTTCGCGCGGCCGCACGAACCGGTCTTGGTGACGTTTTGCTGCGCCAGGGACGTTACAAAGATGCGGCGACAAAGTTTACCGAGGCCGCCTCGGGCGCGCAAAAGGATCAGCGACTCGATTTGATGTGGCCGGCGAAACGCGGTCTCGGACGCAGTCTCTGGATGCAGGCGACGCAGGAAAAAGACGCAGGTAAAGCGAACAAGCTGCGCGAAGATGCGCTGGCCTCTTATCGCGACGCGTTGAAGACGGTCGAGGCGATTCGCGCCGGAAGTTTGCGCGCCGACGAATCGCGCACCACCTTTCTGGCGACGACCAAAGATGTCTATGACGAGACTTCGAGCGCGCTGGCTGAGATGGCGCTGCTGAATTCAACAGCCGGTGGCGCGTTGTCCGGCAAAGGCCTGGAGTATGCGGCCGAATCTTTTCAGATCGTCGAAGCCGGCCGTGCGCGATCGCTCCTCGACATGCTGGGTGAAGTGAATGCCCTGATCACTGAAGGCGTGCCGGCGGAACTGCTGAAGCGCAAGCAGGACAACCTGGATCGGCAGCAGGCAATCGCGGCGCAACTCACCGGCGTCAGTCTGGCGGCCGAGCAGAAGGAAAAGCCTTCGGATCTCGAGGTCCAGCTCGACAAGCTTCAGACTGAATTCGACGAGATTGAAAACCAAATTCGCGCCGCCAATCCGCGTTACGCTTCGCTGACCGCGCCGCAACCACAGTCGCTAGCCGACGTGCAACAGAAGGTTCTGGGCGACGGCACGGTGTTGCTGGAATACAGCCTCGGCACTGACAGCTCTTACCTCTTCGCGGTCACCCAGGCGGCGGTGTCGCTTTACAAACTGCCGCGGCGGGCCGACGTCGAAAAGCTCGCGACTGACTTTCGCGGGCAATTGATTCCTCCCAAGCTCCAGCGCCGCATCGCCGGCATCGACGTGGCAGCGGATGAACAGCGGGGTCTGGGACTGGCGCAGGGTCCTTCTGAGAATCTCGCGGCTTTTGTCGCGGCGTCGAACGCGCTTTACAAAACGGCGGTCGAACCTGCGAGCGGAGTGCTCGGCGACAAGCGGCTGTTGATTGTCGCCGACGGCGCGCTCAACTATGTCCCGTTCGAAGCTTTGGTTAAGACGGCGGACGGGGCTGATTATGCCTCGCTTAGTTATCTCATCAAGACCAACGAAGTGGTCTACGCGCCTTCAGCTTCAGTTATCGCCGCGATCCGGCAGCAGCGCGTTGCGAGTACCAGCAAAAATGTTTTGGTGGTCGCCGATCCGGTTTTCAACGCAAACGACCCGCGGGTGAAAGCGGGCACGGTAACCCAGGGGCCCGGTGAAACTCGTGGACTGGGTCTCGGGCTTGAAAGCGCAGTCGCCGATGTCACCGGTGAATCTGCCGGAGCTGGGGGATTGCGTCTGGCGCGCCTGTCAGGCACGCGAGTCGAAGCTGACGAGATTGCCAAACTCGCGCGCGCCGGGGGCGGCCAGGCCGAGGTCTGGACGGATCTGAATGCGAGCGAAGACAACGTGCGCAGCCGGGAATTGACCAATTACAAGGTCGTCCACATTGCTACGCACGGGCTGCTGGACACTGAGCGGCCGCAGTTCACCGGGGTCGTGTTGTCGCTGGTCGGAAACAAGACTTCTGACGGATTCCTGCGCACAGACGAGATTTTCAACCTGCGAATGGGCGCGCCTTTGGTGATGCTGTCGGCGTGCGAGACCGGATTGGGCAAAGAGAAGCGCGGCGAAGGCGTGATCGGTTTGACGCGCGCTTTCATGTACGCGGGCGCGCCAACCGTCGGCGTGAGCTTATGGTCGGTGGCCGATAAGTCTACGGCGGATCTGATGACAGATTTCTATAAGCGTTTGTTGGCACCTAGTCCGGGCTCGCCTGCCTCCGCCATGCGTGACGCTCAGGTTGCGATGATCTCAGGAAAGAAATACAGCGCACCTTTCTACTGGGCCCCGTTTGTGATTGTGGGCGAGTGGAAATGAAGGATCGGACATCCCGCGATCTGAGGCAGTAGCCCACTTGACGAACGAGAGAGGCGTTGAGTCAATCGCTTCACGCGGTCTAACTTTCAGGTTTTTGCTTTGATTTTTTCTGTTCTTTGATGAAAGCGGTTCGCCCTTGGGAGCGGGGAAGGAAATGATAGTCCAAGGCCGGGCGGAAGCTCAATCCTTGTGGGAGTCGGCAACAATCTAGTATCCCAACGCTGGTTTTGGGAGGATGGTTTGGAGGTTTTTGGCCTCGCAGCAACCCTTTCAGGCTAACCGAGACCTTACGGGATGTCCAAATGCCGAAACTCAGATTCGCTAATCCCGTCGATAGCTTCTTCAATCATTTCGCCGGCGGCGAGAATGCGACGGAGATCGTTCGTGGAAAGCTCGATGATGGCGATGCGCCTGCCGGTAAGGTTCTGCTGATAGCGAATATTCTGATCCGACGTAATGAATAGGTCGAATTGAAGCTCTGCCCGTTTCAGCAATTCACTATTTCTAATCCCGCTCCATCCTTGCCCTTGCACACTCGTGCAGTCATTAGGTGCGAGTAGCCTATGCATCGGCCATGGTACGCACTCATCCAACAGGATTTTCATGCAGCGGGAGAAAGCAAGGCATGCTCAGAGCGTTCCAGGACCTGACAAGCTAAATCGCGGCTGACGGAAGGAAAACACTCCAGAAATTCTTCTAACGAGTAATCGTTCTCCAAATACTCAAAGAAAGTTTTCACGGGTACGCGCGTGCCCCGGAAAACCGGCGTCCCTCCGAGAATATCTACATCAATTGTGATTAGGTCCTTCGAGTTCATGCAGCTAGTTTAGTCCAGCCAAGGTCACATCGTAAACGCTCATAGAAAGCGTTTGCTTGCTCATTTCAATTGCGTAGTTTCCTGGGCTTACGCCCAGGCTTTATGCGTTCGCCTGCTCCGCGGGCTCCTCGATAACTACTGCCCCGCACCGCGCGCGACTGCTTTAGGTTTGTATTCTTCTTTCCGATAGATCGTGCCAAACACTCGATCCCAGAAGCGGTTCGTCACGCCAAAATTTACATCGCGCAGGCTGTGATGAATGTTGTGGTGTTTGGTGAGACCGCTGAACCACCTATTTGTGAGGCTGTAGTGATGCTGGGCGTGATGAAAAGTGCAGTAGATAAAATAGCCGATGATTAATCCTGAGAAGACACTCCAGAGCAGGTGCACGCCGAGGCGCACAGCCAGCACGTACCACAGGATCCAGAAGACGCCGGAGGTGATGAACCAGGGCATGCCGAGTAATAACTTCGGCGAGTCGTGGTGCATCAGGTGACCCTTGTGCGCCAGCGTATTGCCCTTGTGATAGACGAAGCGATGAAAGACATATTCCAGCAGCGTCCAGGCCAAAACGCCGGCGGCGAAACAGGCCGTGATTGCCAGCAAGCTCGTCCGCAGGACGAATATTTCCCAGAACAGAAGGAAAATGGCGGTGAGTGGGTCGGTGATAAAGCCGAGCAGATAATTCGATTTGTGAGCAGCGAACTTATTCAAAAAGCCACTGGCGTCCATAAAGGGTTCTCTTGATCGTAAGCGATACAGAGCTTTTAATCGCCGAATTTTCGCGCGCGGCGCGCGATAGATGAAGAAGCGATCAAAGTTAGTCATGAAGTCCAAGCTGAAGTTCCTCCGCCTTGCGGCGACTATACCATCATCGCCTGACTAAATGTTGCGCAGCAGACTAAAGCCGCCGGCAGACCTTTGTCAACGACGTTTTGTTTTATGGCCGAAATTATGACACATCGGTGCTGAAAAGAACCCCCAGCACCCGATCCACGAGTTCACACGAATAAGCTAGTGAAAATGCTCAGCAAGGCAGAGGCTTACCGCTAGATGCGGAGGCGAAGCCGCAGAAGCTGTACAGCCAGGTCTCGCGAAACTGCTAATCATCTCCCGTAACGCAGCGGCACCGTCACCAGGACCGTGCTCCGGTTTCGTCTGGCAAAGCGATACACGGTTTGAGGCGTTGGCTCCTCCTGATTAAGTAATCTGCTCCCGGCCATGGCGCCCGCGGCCTTCTCTTCGGGGGTCCAGGTGCGGCCGGCGCCGCCATTCATCTCAAAACGCTCCACCTCACTTGACCAAAGCTGCTCCCATTTCGCGACGTCCGCTGGTGAAAGTTTCAGAGGCCGATCGCCGATCGCGAGATTATTGAGCGGTGCCGGTGTCACGATGAAGCTGAGGACCTCCGCAACCTGATCGCTGCGAGTCGGGCTGGGGATGAGCGTGAAGTAACTCGGATTGTCTTCCTGAGCCGGGATGTCAATCAGCTTTCCCGGCCGCACGCGGTTGTCGCCGCCGCGCGTCCTGGTCGTGGGAAAGATCAAGTACGGGTCGCCGAAGGTGCCATCCTGAAATTGTTCGCGGTCGACCACGTACAGAAAACCGGCGCGCGGCGATTCAACGCTGATGCGCACGCGATCGCCGACCGCCAGCGGCGTGTCGACTTCGATACGTTCGGGCGTCCACTGGCTCGACTGTGAATTTTCCATCACCAACAAGCGCGCGCCGGTATCGTTCTGCTTCGATGGTCGCAGACGCCAAACCGTAATGCCGAGTTCTTCGTTCGCTCGGGACGTAGATGCCAGCGACGGTTTGCCCACCCGTCGGTAGGTAGGCGGTTTGCGAACTGAAGGCGGCCGGGTGCGTCCTCCACCGGCTGTGGAAGCTGAAGTTTTGGGCGGCCGCGCGTTAGTAAATGAATCCAGGACGATCTGACGCGAGTTGTCGTCCTGAGTCTGGGCGAGCCCGGATTGTGCCGGGGAAGAGAAGCTCACTATCGCCAAGGCAATGATTAGTTTGTTTAGGTTCCGCATATACGTTCGAGCTTCGCAGGCGTCAAATGACGCGGCGTCATTCTTCTACTTATTCTTACAAGCATTCTGAATCGCTTCGAGAGCGCTAGCGGCCTCGGCTGGCGAGGCAGCCCTGAATCTGACCTTAATGCCTGCATCAATCTCGCGGATGTAGTCGCCTTCGACTATCGCCTTTTTAAAGGACGAGCAGGGCTTGGACTTGAGCCATTCAATGGTTGCGAATAAGCTGATTTGTGAAGGCGAAACAAGAAGCGTCGCCGGCCAATAATTGTTGCCCGTATCCTCACCGCGGCCCATCCGACCCTTGAAAGATTTGTGTGTTCTGGCGTATTCGGCATCGGCCTCTCGCTTTGCTTGTTCCTGCTTTTCCTTTTCCTTCTCGGCGGTCTCTAATGGCGCCAGCCTTCTCTTCGCCAAACTCACGAACTCGCCGTTTGGGTATTTCTCAAGATATGCCCGATAGTCATCCGCACTCGTGCTGTTCCTGATCGAATCCCAGAAAGCGAGTTCAGTCGCGCCGCCGCCGGTTGCTCGGGTCAGAGTCTCCGTAGGTTTCGTAGCCGGTTGCAGAGTCGCGATTCGGCTCTTGGCGAGTTCCGCGAATTGCCCTTGCGGATAGCGTTCGAGATAAGCCTTGAAATCATCGGCGCTCGCGCTGTTTTTGATAGTTTCCCAGTAACTAAGCTCGAATGCCGCCGCGTCGACTTTTGATTCGCTTCTGTTTGACGCGTCGGAGTTTCCCGGGGCGCCGCTGAAATAAAATGCCCCGACTAGCGACGAAGCTTCCCAGGGTACCTGTTTGTTACCGGTTTGCTTCATTACTTCCGCGCGCACGCGCATGAACATCTCAGTCGCGGTGAGGCCCGGCACCTGCATCTGCTTCAGCAACTCTGAGGTGTAGAGACCATTTTGTCCCGCGCCGTCGGAAGCCACGCGTCCCGGAGCTGTGGCATAAGCAATCAGCGTCCCGGTCGGCGCATCAACCTGCGCCAAACCATCACTGGCCGAGCGAAAGCTGCGCGCGAACGGATTGTTGCGACAGGCGTCAAGAATCACGATGTTAAGGCCGTTCTGCGCCTCGTCCATGTGCCCGAGCACAAGACTCACATCAACGCCGGCGTCTTCCGCTTCGACTTCGCTTTGGATGTCAGCGTCGACCGGAATCAGATAGTTGCGTCCTTTTGATTGCACGCCATGCCCGGCGTAATAAAAAAGCCCCGAACCGCCCGCCCTTAACTTTTGTCCGAACTCGCGAATTAAACGTTTCATTTCCCGCTGATTGACGTTGGTTCCGTTGGTTACGTCAAAGCCCAACGCTCGCAGAGTGGCGGCCATATCGCGCGCGTCGTTGGGCGGATTCCGCAGAGGCGGCGCACTGGTATAAGCCCCATTGCCGATGACCAATGCGATTCGTTTGCTGGCGCCTGGATTTGATGAAGGGCCTTGTACCAGCTGACGGTTAGGCTCCTGCTGTGCGCTAGCGCTTCCAGGCAGAACGAGCAAGAGGCCGGCGACCAAAAGAATTAGTGTCAGGGTCACAAAACCGGCAGGGGCGCTAAGTGCATGCAGTCGAAAGTTTGTTTTCATCATAGCGTTTCTATGAGGAGAGTCAGGCGGACTCTTATTTGCGCTTTGCGCGGACAGGTCGTCCGCGATCCGTGCTCGCCTTCCCAGCGACTCAGTGATGCTCCAACTCGATAAAGCTTGCCAGCAGGTCGCCCCGACCTTTAATTGTGGTTTGTTTCTTTGCCGAGTTTTTGGCTATTTCCGGCTTGGGCGATGAATTCCTGGTAAGGAAGTCGCGGATCTTACGCGCCGCCGCGGCATCCTTGATCTCGCCTTTATCTTTCTCGTTGACCGCTCCGGTGACTGCTTCAAACTCCTTGACCGGTTCCGCCGACCAGACTAGCCAGAACTTCTCCGTCCCCTGGTGTTCATCAAAGCGCATCCAGGCAGTCTGCAAATTTTGATTCGCGGTCACGCGCGGCGAGCCGCCGTTGGTCTGCGGCTCAGGAAAGAGCACGTTGTATGTCGTCTCGTTATTGGCCGCCGGTCCTTCATTCAAAAGATAAAGATAACCTTCCTGGGGACTGAACAGGTTCATCCGAAACTTCCATCCGTTTTCAAAAATTTCCTGACCGGAAGAGTCGAAAGGATCCTGATACGGCTTTCCGTCGCGTAGCTTCTGCACGTTGAGCGAATAGGCCAGCGATCTTTCTGGCAAAGTAGGCGCCGGCGCCGGCGTCGCTTCGCGCTTGCCAAAAAAACGGTCTCGCTTCCAAATCGCAATCGCGCCTGCACCAATCAAGACGATGAGCAGCAATCCTGCGACGACTTTTAGCCACGGCCGCCTCGCCGGTGCGTCCTCAGCCTGGAGGTCCGCCGAGTAAACTGAGCCACCCAACGTGTTAACAGGCGCAGGTTCGAAACGAGCGGCTATGGTTTTGGAAGACAGTTCTCTGGCCGCGAGATCGGCTGTTTGTCGGGCCGGCGGATTTGAATCGGTCGCCAATTGAGTTGGCGGAACTGCTCCCCGATTCCGGGTCACGGAATCCACTGCGCCGGTCTCGTCGCCCAGCGCCCGCGCCAGTTGATCTCCCAATTCGCGCGCCTGGAAAAACCGCGCCTCAGCATCAAAGTTGAGCGCGCGGAGAATAATCTGATTGGCTTCTTCTGAAAGACTCGGTCGCAAGTCGGACGGCTTGATGCGCACCCCGGCGCGTTGCATCTCCAGCAGCTCAAATCCGGTTTCCGGGTTGAATGGTTTGCGCCCCGTTACCATTTCATAAGCGATCGCGCCGAAGGCATAATTGTCGGTTGCGGATGAAACCGGCCGGCCACTGAGTTGTTCAGGCGCCATGTAGGAAACGGTTCCCGCCGTCGCGCCGGTGACGGTGCTCGGCGCGACCAGCGAATCCTTCAGCTTGGCGATGCCAAAGTCGATGATCTTCACCTGCTCTTCGCCACTGCCGAAACTCTGGAGCATGATATTTTCCGGTTTCAGATCGCGGTGAAAGACATCTCGATCATGCGCCGCGGCCAGCGCGCGCCCGATTTGCTTGATTAGTTCAGCAGCCAGACTCAGCGGCAGACCTTCCGGCGTGATCTTTGATCTTAGAGTCGTGCCATTGATGAACTCCATCACGAAATAAGCCTTGCCGTCGGCGAGACTCCCGCTATCGAAGATCTTAACGACGCCGGGATGATTGATCCGGGCCAGGGCTTCGGCTTCCTGCTGGAACTTTTGCACCACCCAGGAATTCTGAAAGGATTTTTCCAGCAGAACTTTGATCACGACGTGTTTGTCGTGAAGTTTGCGATCGCGCGCGAGGTAAACGGCGCCGACTCCGCCCTTGCCAAGCTCTTTTTCAATAAGATAGCGACCGTCAAGGGTCTTTCCAATCAGGTTCGATTGTTCCGGCAGCGTGGTCTCGTTGAGGGACGCATTCGACGACTCGTTCAGAGTCAGCGTCTCCAGTTGTGATCTGTCCTCGGGCATCAGGATTTATCTTTTACGATTTTCTTGAGCGTTACCGCAAACCCCTGCACAGTGGTGAGGAGTTCAGAGCCAAAGCCTCTGGCCGGCTAAGCCCCGCACTTCGCGTTCAGGATCTTTTACGAGTGAGCTCGGCTCTCACTGATTGACGCGCGCCATTTTACAAGCGTCGATGACGCCATTAATCACGTTGGCAGTTAGGTCAACGATCGGCGTCTTGACGAACAGGCCCTGTCCACCTGACGAGGTGAAGAACACTACCATGCGTTCTTTTCCGCCGGGAGAAGCGACGAGATACAGGTTCACGTGGGGCGGCTGAAAGGCCGATTTGCCGGATTCGATTCTCTTGATCTCTGAACATTGAATCGTAATGCTTTTCTTGGCATTCGCCTTCTTCGGCTCAAACGATAACGTGCCGGGAGTTACGGTCAGCGACCCTTCCGTTCCGCCGCCGTCTTTCACGTCATAAATGTGAGTGTTGCGCATGCGCTCCTCAGCCGCGGCGTTCGCCTTGGCTTTGTCACGCTCGGCGTTCTCGGCTTCCATTGAAGAGATGCGGCTGTTCGCCAGTTCGACGAACAGTCCGCCGGGAAACTTGGTTATGTAAGCTCTAAAGTCCGCAGGGTTGCGGCTGTCTTTGATTGCGTTCCAGTAAACCATTTCCATCGAATCGCTGCTGGCCGCGTTGCCCCCGGGTCGGACGGCTTGAGCGCGCGACTTCGCCAGTGATGCAAATTGGCCGTCGGGATACTTGTCGAGGTAGGCTTTGAAGTCATCCGGGTTGTTGCTGTTCTTGATCGTTTCCCAGTAGCTCAGTTCGATCGCCGCCGGATCTACCGTCGCGATATTCGGCGTGTTGCTGGTTGAGGCCATTGAAGCGGAGTTGGTTACGGCCAGGACCAGCTCGTCGGCGCGATAGCCTTCGATGATCGCGAAAGGCTTCTGCTGTTTGGTTGACCCAAGATCGATTGTGATCCGCTTGGGCACGGTCTCTTGCACATACTTTACCAGCTGAGAGAGGGTGACTTCGCCTCGGTCATTGGCTGCCCCACCTTTCAATCCTTCAACCACGGCCCAACTGAAATAGCCCTGCTTCTTCTCTGTGTATTCGTAAGCGCGCTGGCCGATGCCGGTGGCATACATGGTCGCGAAA
This sequence comes from Acidobacteriota bacterium, assembly GCA_038040505.1. GTDB lineage: Bacteria > Acidobacteriota > Blastocatellia > Pyrinomonadales > Pyrinomonadaceae > UBA11740. The sequence continues at coordinate 68,891 of JBBPID010000012.1, forward strand.
GCCTGGACCTCGCGATTACGGACGTCGAAATTGAAAGCGTTGGTGTACGCATTACTCAGAGGGTTAGGCGCGTCGGCACGACCGCCGGGATCGTTGCGACAGGCATCGAGCAGCAGGAGGACCTGGCCCACGCCGGTCTCTTTGATCCAGCTCTTGACGCGATTCATGCTGATGGCGGTTTCCTCGAGAAAGGAGATCTGGTCGCTAATCTGAGCGTCAGCGGGCAACAAAAAGGCCTGCCCCCCACGTTCCATTCCGTGCCCCGCGAACGAAACCAGCAGCAAGCCGTCCTTTGGTACGGCGGTGCTGAGGTTCGACAGACGCCGCAGGATGTTCACGCGAGTTGGTTGCCGTTCGACAGGTTGGTTCGTTGCCAAAAGGATTACCTGGTCCTGCGGAAAGCCGGCGTAACGCACCAGAGCATCGGCGATCATGCGGGCGTCGTTGTCCGAGCCCTTGAGCGGGCTGATTTGCGGATCGATGTATTTGTCGACGCCGATCACCAGGGCCCAGCGCTTGGGGCCAACCGGCAGCGTAGTGACCTGATTGCTCTGCGCCGGAGCCGAAGTTGTCTGAGACTTGGTTGCAGCTGTCTGAGTTTGCGACGCCGGCAATTGTTCTAACTGTCGCGAATTGGGTTCGGTCCTGGGGTCGGAGGCCGGCGGAGTTGCCGCTCCTTCCGTGTTTGCCGTCAACTGTTGTTTAGAAGGCGCTTGAATTGTTTCCACCAACCGCGCCACCGGCTTTTCGGACGGCGGGTTTGTCGTTGGCGCAGTGGTGTTGGCTGCGGTCGACGCTGTCTGAATCTCTTTTTCCAGCTTGCGAGCGAGTTTTGCGTCGAGGGTGTTGAGCTTTTTCACCTGCTCGTTCGCCAGATCGGTCTTGCCTATACGTGCATAGGCCTGACCCAACCCGTAATAAGCGTCTGAGTAGTCAGACTTGAGTCGAATCGCGCTCTTCAGATAGCTGATTGACTTCTCAAAGTCTTCACCCCGCAGATAGGCGTATCCAATGCCGTAAAAAGCCTCGGCAAAATTCGGATCGAGGCTGGTCGCCCTGACCAGTGGAGCGAAAGCCTCGCCGTGGCGGCCCATCGCGTTATAAAAATAGCCGAGGTCAAACTGAGCCTGCGCATCGTTCGGTGCGAGTCTCACCTGTTCCTTGTAAGCGGCGAGGGCCTGCTCGGAATTTCCAGTATTGAAGTAAGCGTCACCGAGGCCACCGAAAGCCGGCGCATAGTTCGGATCCAGACGGACGGCGAGCTTGTAGGCGTCGATCGCTTCCGGCCACTTTTTCTCTTCAGCCAGTTTCTCAGCTTCGTCAACCATGACCGCCGCGCGGCTGCCGGATTTCTGTGGAGCCCGGGAGCGTCGTTGACCGTAACTACTGACGGCACTGATCAGGAAGACAAGAATGACCAGAACAGAGATCTGTTTTGAGTAGGGGACTGACGATTTCATTTCATCTCCTCGCGAAGCTGAGGTAGGCCGGGCTCGGCAAAAACCCGAACTGGAAAACACGTTACACTCTACAGTGGCTATAGGCTAGGCCTACCCCGTCCGCTTGTCAACGGCGTTGTAGAACCGGAAGCAGAAGGTTAAGATGGACGCTACTGGAAGTAATTCAAGGGGTTAGCTTATGCCAGACGGGTTCACTGAAATCACCGACATCGAATCATTGGATCAATTCCTGAAGCAGTCCCAAGACGGCCCGGCGATAGTTTTCAAGCATAGCAACTCGTGCGGAATCAGTTCCCGGGCCTACTCTAACTTAACCAGGCTCGGGCGGCCGCTGGGACTTGTGATTGTGCAGCACGCTCGCGCCGTGTCGGATGATCTCGAGAAGCGGTCGGGGGTCACGCATGAAACTCCCCAACTTTTGATTTTTCGTGAAGGAGAAGTTGTCTGGTCGGCTTCGCATTCACAGATTCAAACCGAAGCCGTCGAAGCGGCCCTGGCAAAGCTCGTTTCAGAAGCCCGACCGTGAGGAGGGCCTGGTTTGGCAACGGAGCCCTTGCTGACGCGCGGGCTTCTGACACGCATTCAATGGTAGACACCGCACCGCATCGACAGATGATCGAGCCCCGCGAGATTTCGCAGGAGAGCGACACAGAACTGCGAATTACCTGGGCCGACGAACGTGTGTGCAGTTATGAAGCGGCCGGGCTGCGGCGCGCCTGTCCCTGCGCGCAATGCGTGAACGAATGGACGGGGCAAAGGACCTTGAAGCCGGAAGCTGTCTCGGACGAAGTTGAGATTAAAGACCTTAGCGTAGTCGGCCGTTACGCTTTAAACTTTCGCTGGAGTGACGGTCACGAAACTGGAATCTATAGTTTTCAGTATCTGCGCGATCTTTGTGAACGAGAGTAGTAGTGGTTCGCCATGCTCGACTGGCAAACAATTCTGATCTTCAGTGATTACGCGCTGGATGAAGTTGCGCGCGACGCGCTCGACAAATGTGGATACAGCATCAGCGTCGCTTACGATGCTGACAAGGCTTATGACCATCTGCTTAGTGCGCCGTTTGACCTGGTGATTATCGACGTGGAGCGCGCGCAGAAGGGCGTAGAATTCGTCAAACGCCTGCGGGCCACCCCGAAGCTGAGCCGGATTCTGGTTTTGACGATCTCAGCCTGGGGCACGGGACAGGCGACGCTCGCGTTAACCGCCGGGGCGGATGCTTTTGAGTCCAAACCCGTGATTCCGGGGCGGCTGGTCACCGCGGTTGAGAGACTTCTGGGCGTGGGCCGTCCGACTGTCAGGGAGAGTACGAAGCAGGCCATCGCGTCTCGACGCGACTGATTTGGATAATGGATTCTTATGAACGAACGAGATTTTTTTAACGAGAAGCAGGAAGTGAAGCAGGCTTTATTTTCATGTCCGCATTGCCGCCAGCGCGGGGATTACGAAGTGCGCTGGATCCGGCGAACCAAGAAACCGCAGCTCCCGCGGGGCGCCAGCCAGGACGATAAGGCCCGGTTCCAGAATTCCCGCGATTACATGGTGCGCGTGGATGACATGCTCGCCTGCCGGAGTTGCCGGAAACGCTTCGACATTCCCAGTTCGCAATCCGTGGTGTTTATTTAAAACTTGCAGAGCGAGCGTCAGGCGTAAAGCTGAAGTGCAGGGTGGCTTCGCCACAGCACACTGCGGAAAGGCTCTGCCTTTCCGTCGACCTCGATTGATAACTCGAGGCTACGCCTCATAATCCGGAGGCGGAGCCTCCCCTGATCTTGGAAGGTCTGGACGGTAAGCCGGAGGCTTACCGCTATGTGCTGCGGCAAAGCCGCTCCCACCCCAGGCTTTCACCGCTTCGCTGGTTCTCTTAAGATCCTTAGATACTCCACGTGTGGCATTTTTGCGGCATGTAAAGTCCACAACGAACGCCAGCGCCACGGCCTGCCCAAAGGAACCTGGAGTACGCCTCCTTCCACAATCGTGGCTCGGCGATTGCTCATTCAACCCTCTCTCGGTGACGGAATCTTCAAAAGAACCAAAGGTGAGGAAAATGCAAAGTGAAATAGCAGCCGGCCCGTTAGGCAAGTCTGATGGCCACGACTGGTCGGCGCGCGTGTACGGCAAACAGAAGTTTGCCGGCGCCGGGAAGACGAATACGGGATTGCTCGGGCCATTGGAACGTCGCCTGGCGAGGCTTATTTTGCCACGCATCCCGGCCTGGCTCGAAACCTATCACCTGACGTTGTTGACGCCGGTCTGGTCGCTGCTAATTGTCTTTTTCAGCTATCTGGCGGCGCGCAACCTGCGTTGGCTGTGGATGGTTAACCTGATGATCGTAATGCACTACTTCACTGATTATTACGACGGCAAGATTGGCAAGTTTCGCAATACCGGTCTGCGCAAGTGGGGCTTTTACATGGACCACTTGTTCGACTATGGCTTTCTTTGCTCGATCCTGATTGGTTATTCGTTCCTGCTGCCGCAGCGGGCCATCTTTAACATGCTTCTGGTGCTGTGCGTGTTCAGCGCTTTCATGTTTCACACCTTCCTAATGCTGGCGGCAACTGAGGAATTCAAGGTCAGTTTTTCCCGTTTTGGCCCCACGGAACTGCGGATTTCGTTGATAATTGTTAACGCCCTGATGGTCAGATTTGGCACGCGCGGCTTGAAGGGCTCCTTGCCATGGATTGCCGGATGTGGCACCTTAGCCCTAGTCCTCCTGGCTTATCGGGCCCAAAAGAAGCTCTGGCGAAGCGATATGCTAGCCAAGCAGGCTGACTCAGATTGAACCGCCCCCTGCAGTTTTCCTACAACCAAACCGGGCCTGGCAGCGTCTAATGGTTGCTTTCCCGGGACAGGTCAAATCAGGAACGGAACTTTCACGCAAAATATTTCGTTAGTTTACGTCAAAGATACATGCAATTAGCCCGGTATTTTAGGGCTCAAGAAATCGAGAGAACCTAGTCTATAAGAATATGTCTGAGAAAAAAGTAAAAGTCGTCAAGCGTGCCGAACGCGGTAAAGGTAAGGCGGTCAAGACAAAGTCCGCCCGCGATACCGCGCGTCAGACCGCTCGCGACATGGTGACCACGGTCACGAACTGGGTAAGTGAATTCGAACAGCGTCAGCGACGCGAAACCGCTACCGCGGTCGAGAACCTGCTGCGTTCTCGCCAACAACCCAACGAAGCCTAAACTCGCCCTGTAAACCAATCAGTTTCCGATTGCGCGAAATTGTCATTAGCGCCTCGCTTTTAGCGAGGTGCCGAGGAGACGAGCGCCGGAAACGAAAACCATTTCGATGGTTGCCGGCCGCTGAAAGCGGCCCGGCCGGTATTTGTCTGTGAGAACTTCACAACGCTGACACCGGGTGCTAGTGAGACCTCCGCAAAACTGATTGACAGTCGCGACGGGTCGGAGATAGCATCGCCACAGCTTCGCCCAGAGACAAAACGCGATGAAGTCTTCACGCTCCAAGAGCCGGAAGCGGAAATCGATCATCAGCTCAATACGCCGCCCGCTCGCGCCTCCCGGTCACCCGCTCGCAGAAGCCAAACCGGCCGTCAAAGCGCGTCCCGCCGAGCGCAAAGCGAAACACAAGCGGCGCCCACAAGAACAGGAGGAATATTGATCATGAAACACAACCTTACGCATGAACAGAGAAACAGAACCTGGAGCGCCTTGCTCTTCACAATCCTGCTAGTGTTGTTGGTCGTAGTCTCGTTGCCTGGTCGTGCACCGGACACGACAACGTCGGCGGCGGCCAGCGAACCTAATCCTCAAGCTCCACTGCCGCGGCCATGGACCGCGGTCGGATCTTCCGGTGCGGTCGACGAGGATTCGTTACGAGCTTACGCCTTTGGCAGCGCCGACATCGGATTCAAACCAGGCGCACCCGGCAGCATCATCACAGCCCGCTATAACGTAACTAACACCTTCGACAATAACGCCAACCCAAACAGACCCGGCTGGCGACAATTGGAGATGGGATCGAAAGCGCCGAACAGCACGATCATTGAAGCAAGGCTGTTTCAAATTAAAGCCTGCGACACCACTCCGGTGTTGCTGTGCACCGCGCGAAATCGAAGCAACGACCATCCGTGTGCCAGGTGTGACTTCAACGCGCCGATTGATTTCACCGATAGTCTCTACTATGTCGAAGTGACTTTGAATCGCTTCAACTCGACTACGGCGAACCCGCGTATGTTCACACTGCGTCTCTTCTGAGCGGCCAGCGCAATGGAAGGTGAGTCTTAGCGATCATGAGTGAAATCGGCCAGGCTTTTATCACCCGTGCTCGTCATCACTTTGCCGAGGACTTTCTGCCGAAGATCGAGCGCTGCCTCGAACTGCTCAGCGATGAGCAGATTTGGTGGCGCGCCAATCCCCAGTCGAATAGTATCGGCAATCTGTTGCTTCACCTGAGCGGCAACGTGCGGCAATGGATCGTTTGCGGAGTTGGCGGCGCGTCTGACGCTCGCGATCGCGACGCCGAGTTTGCTCAGCGCGAAGTAGTTCCCCGCGACGAATTGCTGGCGAGGTTAAGACAGACTCTCGGTGAGGCCGACCAGGCCCTGGCGCAGTTCGACAGCGAACGGCTGCTCGAGCAGATGAAAATCCAGGGCTGCGAGGTGACGGCGCTGGAGGCGATTCTGCACGTGGTCGAACATTTTTCGATGCACACCGGACAGATCATCCTGATGTCGAAGGTGTTCGCCGAAGTTGATTTGGGGTTCTATGATTTCTCTGGCCCGGCGCCAGTGCCGAACTGGAAACCCTAGACGTGAAGGGTGTGCGTTGAACGAAAGAGGGAAGAATAAGAAAAAGGCCCGGCACTAAGTGCCGAGCCTTTCTTTATTACGTGCGACCTTCCGCTTACCACGGTAGCGGCGACATCAATGGTCTTTAATAGAACTCTTATTTTGCCGGTGTTAACAAATTTAACGCACTGGCCCTGGTTCTTGAACGGTGCGTTCTGACCGTTTACCACCAGCTTCCAGCCGTCATTCTTGCATTGTTCCTTGTCAGCCGGTTGGCTCTGGATATCGAAGCGACTGCTATTGTCGATTGCCAGGATCGAGAACTCTTGTAGAGCAAAGGCGCCGTAACGGTTCGAACCAACGACAGTGTTGATGAAGTCGGTAGGATCGCTGAGCGTCCAGCTATGAAGCGCAGTACCTGCGGCGTCTTTGATGGTTAAGGTCACCGTCAGCACGCCGGAGCCATTGTCTGTAAACGTGTGCTGAAATGTATACCAGCCGGCATCAGCAATGGTGAACGGATCCCTACCCGGATTCTTGGGAAACGCACCGCTTCGCCCAGCATTGTTGCTGGCGCTGATTACAAAGCGAGGCCCGGTGCCGGTCAGATCCGTGTCATTGTAAAATCCGGCGTTGAAGACAAAATCACGGCGATGGTTTCCGTCCGGCTGATTAATGGCGGAACTAAAATCAAAACGCGTGTCGTTGGCGATTGTCAGGCTGTCGGCATCGAGATAGATGTCAACCGAAGTGATATAGCCATTCGCCGGAAACGGCGCCGCGCAGGCGTTACCGGAACAACCTGAAATTCCGGCGTAGCGAGGGCCGACTCGACCCGGTACCGGCGCGACAGAATTCAACGCCAGCGGAGCTTAAAATCAGAAGATTGTTCTAACGTGGATCGGGAGCGTTGAAGCAGCGAGGAATATCTAATCCTGCGGGCTTGATTCGTTCGAAACACCACACATTGCCGTTTCGAGGTACCGAGCACTGTGCAAATTACAATCTGTAAGCGTTCGTAGTCTTAAGTAGGGAGCTGGTCGCGTCAAAGCGCCAATCGGCTATCCTCAGTCGTACATTTACCTGACAGGTGTTTCGTGCTCAACACTAGCCAACGTCTATGCTACAGTTAGGCCGCAATAACTCAACTACACTTGGAGGATTCGTTTGGGATGACGTACATAGTTGCTGAACCCTGCGTCAATTGCCGTTACACCGATTGTGCTCTGGTTTGTCCGGTCGAGGCTTTCCACCTGGACGACGATATGCTGGTGATCCATCCCGAGACCTGTATTGATTGCGACGCCTGCGTGCCTGAGTGTCCGGTTGAGGCCGTCTTTGCGGAAGACAAATTGCCGGCTGAATGGGCGAGTTTCACGCAAATTAATGCCGATCGAGCCTTAAGCGGCTTGCCCACAATTAACGTGAGACTGGACCCTATGTGTCAGTAATTCGCGAGAGACAGACTCGATGATTCGTTAAAGGCATGGCGGACGCAGCCAACCAATGCGGGGACGACGCCTTCTTACTGGTTATCGGGGAACACAGCTTGCAAAGAAGGTAAGTCGGGTTTTGGATTTTGCTTTGGATTGTCGATTTCGCGTCGGCTTCGGGGACAAGATTTGAAATCCGGGGTTTTGAAAATACCTGATGAGAAAGAGCACTAAGCGCTTGCTCGGCGGCCTGGCTTTGGCTGCCGGCGCGTTGGGAGCGATTGGAACAGTTGTGATCAGAAAGAACAGCGGGTCCACGCGCGCGCAACGCCGCGAACGGGCAAAGGCGCTCGATGCCTGGGCGCGTCCCGGGATGACCGTAGTCTTTCGCGCTGAGCTAATGCCCGGGCGCGATACATCCGAACGCACTTATCACGTAACCAGCCTGCTTCCCAACGGTCGCGTCCTGTTGGACGGAGTTGCCGGCGAGCACACCCAAACAGAATTTCAGCGAGTTAGGTAGCGAGAAGACTAAGTAGAGAGAATCTCTACCACTCGTAAACCCGGCCCGTTTCCATCACACTCAGATTATCCATTTTCAAATCAGTTAGTTCACGAATGATCGTCTCTCGGTAGGCGGGTTTAATGTGGACCGCGAGCACGTCTATGCCGTTGTGACTTAACTTGGTGAGTTCATGACTAAGCATCGCCGGCGTCAGATGTTTTGAAGCCAGAGCAAGATCCTTCATCGCGTTCGGGAACGAGGCTTCGATGAACAACGCATCGAGGCGAGGCGCGCCATTGATCATTACCCAGAATTCATCCGTCTCGGCCGTGTCAGAGCTGAAGGCCACGGTAGCCTTGGCATCAGAAATCAGCAAGCCCACCGTCGGCACAATGTGATTAACCGGTACCGCAGTTATGCGCAGGTGAGCAATTTTGAACTCTTTTCCCACGTCAAAGGGGACGTACTGCATCACCGGCCCCCGCTGATTCTTAAGCTCATCAAAGCGCGGATAGACGTTGTCGTTGAAGACGTCACGCTTCAATAGATCGATTACCTCATTGGTAGCGTGAATGCGAATCGGTTGCTCGAGTTCGCCAAAGAGATCATCGACAAAAATCGGGAGGCTGGCGATGTGATCCATGTGCGGATGCGTAACGATCACATCGCGAACCGTGCGGCGTTGCGCGGGCGTAAGGGCGAGCCCAATACTGCCGGCGTCAACCGAGACGGCGTCGTCAATCAGGAAGCAGGTCAACCGCTGCGCCGCGTTAGCGCGCCCTTTGCCATCGAACGAGCTGGGTAAGAGTTGAATGTGCAAGAGTCAGTGTTGTTGGGTGCCAGACTAGCCAGAGCGTCCCAAGTATATGTCAATCTCAGCCACGCCGCGAAGGAATCTAAGCCGTTGGTGGTGTCCTTAAATAGCGGCGTTCAGAGTACCAACTTTAGTTGCGTTCTTTTTTGCTTAATAAAAAGCCCGACTTAAGTCGGTACTGCGCACCGTTGAACCAGCACCGTACCTCATTTCGACGACTTAAGGCCGAGCGCCGAGTTTATGGCGCATTTCCTGGATCGTGTAGAGATAATTGCTCTCACGCTCCTTCGCCGCCTGTCCAGCGGGGCCGATCCCGCGCGTCACCCGGCTACGGTGAAAAGCCAACTCGCTGGCAAGCTGATTACATCGCATCCGCTTACGCCACATTCCAAAGCCGCGCTTTCTCAACATCCGCCAGGACATTCCCATCCGGCCACGGACCGTGCAGAGCTTATCGTATTCCTGTTGAGTGAAAAAGCCGCTTTGATATTCAGGGTAAAGAAACTGACGGACGATGCGCGCCTCACGGCGCAGCGAAAAGAAAATCACCATCAGGGTGATGATGAAAGCCGGACCCATGATCACGAAGTACGAAACGATGAAGCCAAGCGCCCCACCATAGACTGCCGAGCCGTTCCAGGTGGCATGCATTAGGATCGCCAGCATGAATCCCAACACCGGCGCCACTAACTTTATGAAGCCGTTCATTGACTGGCGCGCCCAACCCAACCCGATGCCGGTCATGCTGGTGAACAGCGGATGCGAAAAAGGCGCCGCCATCCCGCGCAATACAAAGACGAAAGTCAGCGCGTCGCTGCCATGCTGCACCGCCCGGCCGTAATACATAATATTCTCAGTCATGGCAAAGCCCAGACCGACCATGCCAGCATAAACAATGCCGTCCACGATACCGTCGAATTCGTCCCGCTTCCAAAAGAACAGCACCAGCAGAATGCAGGCCTTGGCGCTTTCCTCCACGATTGGCGCTGAGATGACCGCCCCAAAATTCTCGCCCACTTGCTCGCTGTTTGTGGCTGAGGCAGCGATGAGCGAAAGGCCGGTATTAAAAATAAGCGCCACGAAAACGGCTATCACGGCCCCCCAGAAAAATGACGTGGCCAGCATCCACAGCGGCTCGAACTCATAGCGATCGATCCAAAGCAGCAGCGTGATGTAGATCGGCACCGGCAGCGTCGCGCAGAGCAAGCCAATGGTCATCTCTACCAGTCCCGTCTCAGCTCCAATCAAGAGCAGTATGAGCAGACCCAGGATCGCGGCGATCATGATCGCAAAAACAGCCAGGACGATCTTGATTGCGCTTTGATGTCCGGATGGTCTAAACGCACCCGGAGTCAGTCGCTGAGCCACGTTGGGCGTAATTACGTTGTTCATCTCAGGCTAATTGATCTTACGAATGGCAGGCGCAGTATAGCCAGATTTGGGAAATGCGACCAGAAGATGATCGAAGCGTCATCAGAGTTAGATCCGGCGTCTAGCGCGCGCAGGTGAGCGCGCGGCCCCCGTCGATCGAATAGGTGCCTCCGGTTATCCAGGCGGCCTTTTCCGAAGCAAGAAAAAGCACCAGCTCAGCTATCTCGATTGGATCGCCCACTCGACCCAGAGGATGCGTGGTCTTCGAATGTTCCAGAAAGCGCTCGTAGTCTTCCTGAGCCATGCCTCCCCGCTTATGAATTTCGGTAACTACCACGCCGGGATTTACGGCATTGACGCGCACACCACTGGGCGCCAACTCCAGAGCTGAGCAGCGAGTTAACTGATCGACGCCGGCCTTTGAAACGCAATAAGCCAACACTCCCGGAAAAGAACGCAGGCCTGTGACGCTGGAGATGTTGACGATGTTGCCTTTGGTTGTGATGAGGTGAGGTGCGGCCAATTGCATGGTCAGGAAGACCGCTCGCAAATTCACGTTCATCATCGCGTCCCAGGCTTCCAGGCGGGTGCTTTCGATGGTTCCCGAAGAAATATGACCGGCGGCATTCACCAAAACGTCGAGACGGCCAAACCTCTCAATAGTTTGATCGAGCGCGCGATGCACTTGTTGCTCATCTGTGACATCAACGGTAATCGTAAGCGGTTCGCCTGCGACTTGTTCGATTTCACCTTTTACTTTGCCGAGCGCAGACTGGTCCCGGCCCAGGGCGGCAACCCGAGCTCCCGCCTGGGCGAATTTGAGGGCCACCGCGTGGCCAATTCCCGAGGTGGCCCCGGTTACCAGGGCAACCTTGCCGGCAAAACTGTTCTCCATCAATAGTTCCTTTCTTCGCTACGCGAAAGGGACAAACTGAGCTACAATCTCGACAGATTTGAACGCGTTCTCAGAATGATTTTTGGGAACATATATTGACATACCTGACTGAGAATTGACTATAATTTTGCACGGACGCAGGCCGGAGGGAAACTCGCAATTCCTTTTCCGATATCAGAAGCAGCGTCGCCTGAAGTTAACACTTAGCACACCATAGTCTCAGTTTAGAACTGCCCTCACTTTTGCATTCGACCTGGTAAGAGGTGTCGGTGGAATCGTCAGAATCAGAATTGTATGCATCGGGACGGCCACGCAGGCCGAGTTCGTTCGGGGCGCGCCGACGCGAGCCTTCTCGGATGCCTTCCGTGTCGGGCTATATGACTGCGGCCGCCGCAGCTTCGGCGGCGCTTTTCTTTGTTCTCTGGTGGATGCTGCAAGGTGAAGAAGTTCCCTGGGTTCCGGCCGGTTTGGCTGCGAGCGTGGTCATGCTGGTAGCCGCCTCAGCGCGCGTCGTAGTGATGCGTCGAGCCAGAGTACACAACATGCGCGAACACGATCGGCAGGAGCTTTATCGGGGACCTGTGAGTGCGCGCAGCGGCAGTCGCAGCTCGGCTAGTTTACATTCGGCGGCGCTCAGGGCGCTGCAAAAGCAATCAGCCGCCGCTGACGCGCTGGACTCGCCTCCGGAAACGCACCGCGAGCTGTACGACTTATGTGCTGAATATCTCGATGGCGCCGAAAAAACCGGACAGTCTCCGGGGTTGTCGCCCGAAGTGCGCCTGGCCTTGCGCGCCGGGCAGGAGCGAGTGCGAATTCTGCAGCGGCATCATCTGTTAACCTGGGCGCGAGGCTCGGCCCTGACGTTTACCCGTGAAGCCCAACAGCGGGCCCGGCTTTACGAGAAGGTTGAGACTGCCAATCGGGCGCTGGATTGTATAGATTCAGCTTTGAAGATTTATCCGGAAGAAGAAGAATTGCACCGCTCAGCCCGGGCCGTGCGTGAGTTCATTACGTCCAGCCGGGTTGCTCATTGGGTTGAACTGGCCCAGCGAGCTGCGTTCAAGGGTCACTACAAGCGGGCCATCGACTGTTATCGGGATGCTTTGTTCTATCTTACCCGAGACGGCGTAGATCAGGATCCGGAAGCTGGCGCGGAACGAATTTCGCGAGAGATAGAATTGTTGCGGGCGCAATTGACGACCGAAAAGGTGATTGTTGCGTCGCCTTAGGCAGGCCCGACGAAAAAACTACCCGACGAAAAACTAATAGACACCTGTAGTCGTAATCCCGACGTCTCCCCGCACTTTGCACTTGGTCAGCTTTTCCTGAGAAAGGTTGAGCGGATAATGTTCAGTAAAAAATGTCCGAGATGCCGTAGCGAGAGAATCCGGCAAGGTTACAAGCGCACCTACTGGCTGTTGAGGTTGTTTGGCATCTACAATCTTTTGTGCGATCATTGCAACTGGTTATTCACTGGATTTGTCCTTCCGGGTACGGCGCCAAGACGAGTTAAGCGGCACAGTTGACTGCTCGTTAACCGCCCGGTGGAAAGCTGCCTGATCGTAGTAAATCCCGTGTTCCTGTTGATTCACTAACGAATTTCGAGGTTTAGTCATGAGCAAGAAAACTCTCATCCTTTTTGCGGTCCTGTTCGGTTTAGGGGCCGGTATGTTTGCGTTCGCACAGGAGCCTTCAGGGCCGGTACCGAGCTCAGGCCCTTCCGTGGACATGCAGGGGATCAGGGGTTATTTGCTGGGACCGGGCGACGTGTTGGATGTCCGGGTTTTCGGCCAATCGGATCTGAATTCGATTGTTGAGGTGGATGCGGAGGGCAACATCTCTTCACTCCCGTTTTTGGAAGCGCCGATTCACGCCCAGTGCCGCACGGACAAGGAAGTCCAACTGGATATTACCAAGGCCTACGGAAAGTACATTCGCAATCCGCAGGTGAGCGTGCGTATCTCCGAGCGTAAGAGCCGACAACCGGCCACGATTTCCGGGGCCGTAAAGAATCCGATGCAGGTCATGATGCTGCGGCGGGTCCGGCTGCACGAGTTGCTGACCAAGGCTGGCGGATCGACCGACCGCGCCAGCGGCACGGTTCAAATCATGCACACTGAGCCGGAGATGTGCCCGCAGCCGGGGGAGATTTTTCAGAAAACAGCAGTCGTGTCGAACGAGGGAGATTTTGGACTCACGATTTATCGTCTCAGTGATCTGAAAAAAGGAAAAGAAGAAAGCGATCCGTTTATTCGCCCCGGGGACATTGTGATTGTGACTGAGGCCGAGCCCGTGTTTGTAACTGGGGCCGTGATGGGGGCGCGTGAGCTGCCACTCAGAGATCAGCTAACCCTGGCGCGGGCGATTGCCATGGCCGGTGGACCCCAGCGCATGGCCAACACGAACGAGGTCCATATCTTTCGGCAAAAGGACGGAGTGGTCGGCCAGGAAGACCTCAAATTCAATCTTGATGCGATCAAAAAGGGCAAGGCGCCCGACGTACTTCTGAAAGCCTACGACATAATCGATGTTGGGCAAAGCGGTGCTTTTTCAAAGAAGGGTATTGTCGATTTGCTTACCGGCACAATGCGTAGCACTTTCAGTTTGGTAACTCAAAGAGGAATCATTTATTAAGATTGGGCGCCGCCCTTTCCCGTTGGTTAAGGAAAAATGAGTCAAAGACTACGCACTAGTAAAACCAGAAAGCGGCGCACCGTCACTTACCTTTGGATTGTTGGCCTGGCAGTGCTCGTGTTTCTGCTGATCTACTTCGAGCAAACCGCTCTGCTATACATCCTGGCTACTTTAGGCGTCACCGTTTTGTTGGTTATTGTGGCTCTGGCGGATCTTGGACGTGGAGAACTATCCGCCGGGCCCGCGATTCCCGAGCCTGCAACCCAGCCGCCAGGATCAAGGAACAAGAAGTAACTCAAGCCTGGATTTCCCGTCTCAGTTTTGCATTTTAACCCCTGATCACCCGGCTGCAGCCGGGTGTGAGTAAGACTAGGCCTGAAACTACGCCGGCCGCTCTCGGGGGGCAGCATTCGCGGTTGGATTTTTTTCGCGTCTGCGACTAAAGTATGTCCGCCCGCACAAAAGTTTCCATGAGATTTTCCCGGAGGACCGTTTCCATGAAAAAGATGAAGCGTGCTTTTCTGTCGTTATCCGTCCTGGTGTTTCTGTCGCTTTCGCTCGTAGCGCCGTTGCGTTTGACGCAGGCGCAGGGCGGTGATGGCGGCGCCGGCCGCCTTACGTATCCAGAGACGAAAAAGGTCGACGTAGTCGATGATTATTTCGGAACCAAAGTCCCTGATCCTTATCGCTGGCTCGAAGACGATCGCGCGCCGGAAGTTGCCGCCTGGGTCGAGGCCCAAAACAAAGTTACCTTCGATTATCTCGAAAAAATTCCTTATCGTGCCCAAATCAGAGCGCGGCTCGAAAAGCTCCTGAATTATCCGAGATTCAGTGCCCCCACGCGCCGCGGCGAAAACTTTATCTTCTCAAAGAATGACGGGCTCCAGAATCAGGGCGTCTTTTACATTCAAAAGGGTCTCGACGGTCCGCCCGATCTGCTGCTTGACCCGAACAAATTCTCGGCTGACGGAACCTCGCAACTCGGAGGTTTCTCGCTCTCTGAAAGCGGAAAATATGTTGCTTATGGAATATCGGAAGGCGGTTCCGACTGGAGAGATTACTACGTCCTGGATGTAGCGACCCGGAAAGCATTGTCCGACCATCTTGAGTGGGTGAAATTTTCAGGTGCTTCGTGGGTGGGCGACGAAGGGTTTTTCTATAACCGCTATCCTCAGCCCGAGTCAGGAAAGAAGATGGCCGGCAAGAACGATTACCAGAAGATCTACTACCACAAAGTTGGCACGGCGCAGTCCGAAGACAAACTGGTTTACGAAGATAACGAACATCCTCAACGTCGTCAGGGAATCGGCATCACTGAGGACCAGCGCTTTGAGTTACTCAGCGTATCGGACTCGTCCGCGGGTAAAAGGGGCAATTCCGTCTTTTTTCGCGAGCGAGGAAAGACCGATCAGGCATTCACTCCGATCGTTGCCGACATTGGCGATGACAGTTACGGGGTGATCGACAACGTCAAGGACAAGTTTCTGGTTGAAACGAATCATGGCGCCCCGAATGGCAAGGTGGTGCTTTACGATCCGCAGACCAAAACCTGGAAAGACGTGCTCCCGGAACGGCCGGAACCTCTGCAGAATGCAGGCACCGCCGGCGGCAAACTGTTCGCGACCTATTTAAAGGATGTGACCACCCGCGCTTACGTCTACAGCCTGGACGGTAAACTCGAAAACGAAATTCAGCTTCCGGGATTAGGCTCGGCGGGCGGATTTGGTGGCCGTAACGATGACAAGTTCGTTTTTTACAGCTTCACCTCATTCAATTACCCACCGACAATTTTCAAGTACGACATAGCCACGAAGAAGTCGACGGTCTTTCGCACCGTCAGTATTCCCGGCTTTAACGCGCCGGATTATGAAGTGAAGCAAGTCTTCTACAACAGTAAGGACGGCACCCGCGTGCCGATGTTCATCACGCATAAGAAAGGACTCAAGCTCGACGGCAACAACCCGACGGTGTTGTACGGCTACGGCGGCTTTAACAGCAATACCAGTCCCGGCTTCAGCGCCTTGCGCATCGCGCTGCTCGAACAGGGAGTCGTATACGCTTCGGCGAACATGCGCGGTGGTGGCGAGTATGGAGAGAAATGGCACGAAGCCGGCACCAAGCTGAAAAAACAGAATGTCTTTGACGACTTCATCGCAGCCGCGGAATACCTGATTGCGCAGAAGTACACCTCGTCGAGCAAGCTGGCTATCCAGGGCGCTTCCAATGGCGGTTTGTTAGTGGGGGCGGTTGCTAATCAACGGCCGGAACTTTTCAAAGCCGTGCATCAACACGCGGGTGTCATGGACATGCTGCGCTTTCACAAGTTCACGATCGGCGCGGCGTGGATTTCGGATTACGGTTCGAGCGAGCAGAGCGACGCGATGTTCAAGGCGCTCTACGCCTACTCGCCGATCCACAACATAAAGGCGGGCACGAAATACCCCGCGATTCTGGTTACCACAGCGGATCATGACGATCGGGTGGTGCCGGCCCATTCGTTCAAGTACGCGGCGGCCCTCCAGGCGGCCCAGGCTGGGGACAATCCGGTGGTGATTCGCATCGACACCAAGTCAGGGCACGGCGCCAGCAGCACGACGAAGACTTTGGAACAACAGACCGACATCTTCGCGTTCCTGTTTACGAACCTGGGAATTACGCCGAAGTGGTAGGAACGAACGAGCCACGGATTAACACGGATAGACGCAGATAAGAAGCAAGACGAATCAGCCTTTTTTTGGCTAATTATTGGCTTTGTCTTATCCGTGAAAATCTGTGTTCGTCTGTGGCTGTTACTGTCTTCAAAATCTCAGCGACAGACAACTCAATCCGCCATCCATCTTCTGAAATTCGCTCATCTCCAAAGGAATCGATTGATAACCGAGAGCGCTTAGGTTTGCTTCCAGGCTGGGATAGCCGGCCGCGATCAGCACATAGTCATTCACGCTGACGCAATTCGCTGCGTACTCCTCGTCGGCCTCAACCTGAATGAGATCGTATCCGGCAAACTCGGCGCGTTCGGCGAGTGTCTCGGTTACCACCAAACGGTTATCACCGAGGTAAGCGAGTCCGCTCTTCAAATGAAGCAAGTCAGCGTGGCACGGGCGTCCCGCCCGGGTTTCACGCGCAGGATGCGCGTGCCACCTCCGAATATCGACGAAACTACTTGTGTAACCCTGGGCCGTCAGCGTCGTTGCCAGTTGCTGTGCTCCTGCTTCATTCGTGCGCTCTGAGGTGCCGATGAAGAAGTGTTTGCCGGCTTCGCAAACATCGCCCCCGTCCACCGTTCCCGGCGAAATAATTTCCGAAAGAGCAGGGAAGAAATCAGCCAGAACGCCACGCATAGCCACAATTTCGCCCGCGCGGCTGGGCGCGCCGGGGCAGGTGAGGATCGCGCACTTGCCCGCGATCACGGCAGTGTCTTCAACAAAAGTAGAATCAGGAAATTGCTCGTCAGGCTCTAAGCGAGTCAGCTTTAATCCGCAGGTTTCCAATGCCGCGCAATACGCTTCGTGCTGCTTGAGGGCGCGTTCGTAATGCGGCGTACCAAGGCTGCTGGTTGTCAGACCTTCGGCAAAGTTTGGGGCGGGCGGGCGGACAATGGCTCTGGTGAACATCGCGACGCATCGTAACTCTGAGCGAGTCAAATACGGTAGCGAAGACGATCTATAAGCCCACATGAAGAAAGCTCAGCCGGATGCGCCCGATTCGGTTTTGCTAGTCTTTCGAACACAAGAAAGAGCGGGGGCAAGCCCACCTTCCCGACCCCGAGCTGATGAGACTTGAGGTTGTGATCGCGGCTGAAAGGCTTCCAAGGAGCCTGTCGTCACCAGTTTCATCGTTAGCGTAATTGCTCAACGAGCTGCGAAGCCGCGGAGGTAGCTAAGCCCAAGGCGAGGCTCTGCGAG
>JBBPID010000112.1:0-12793 GCA_038040505.1 Acidobacteriota bacterium
CCTCGCCTTGGGCTTAGCTACGACCGCTGCTTCGCAGCTCGCTGAAGGTTCACGTTTGGTATCGAGTAGCTACGAGATGGCCCACACACCTTGACCGCAATTTTTTCCTTTGTGTTAATCTTTCATCACCGGATCCGTGAATCTAAAAAAAGTCTGAGGCCCAACTAAATCCATGCGTTGTAGTCAACCGGGCGCGCTGATAATCGTGCTCGCGATGCTGGCTTTCGGTAACGAATTACTCGTCACGCACGCAACTCAGCTCCCCACCGATCCGGATCGCGTTCAGTATCACCCTTCCCCGAAAGTTAAGGCCGTTCCGGATATTGTGTTCGCTCGGTACGGAACGAGATCGCTGCGGCTCGATCTCTATCTTCCAGCCGGCGCCACCCAAAGCGTGCCGGGTGTGGTCGTAATTCGCGGAGGCGGTTGGACCGTGAATGACCGGAAAGAGTCGGCGCACGTCGCCGCCGGCCTGGCTGAACGCGGAGTCGCCGCGGCCTGTATTGAATTTCGGACTGCCGATGAGTCTGGTTTTCCCGGCGCCTTGCAGGACGTCAGGGCCGCAATCCGCTGGATGCGTGCCAATGCCAAACAATACGGCATATTGCCGGATATGATTGGCACGCTCGGCGGATCATCAGGCGCGCACATGGCGCTGCTGGCGGCGCTCAGCCACGATCGCGATCTTGAAGGCGACGGCGGTAACAAACAGATCTCAAGCCGCGTGCAGGCGGTGGTGGCGATGGCCGCTCCCACTGATGTCCGCCGTCTGGACGCCGGAGGCCGCAGCGTTGTCGCGCGGTTTCTCCATTCATCGCCAAAGCAGAACCCTAAGTTGTGGGCGCGCGCTTCGCCGGTAAATCATGTTAAGGCCGGCGGACCACCCATCTTGCTCCTGCACGGCACCGACGACAAAAACGTTTTGCCGGAACAGTCTTCAAGTTTTGCAGAGCTCTATCGCAAGGCCGGTGGTCAGGTTGAACTGGTCATGATTGAGAAGGGGCCACATCCATTTTGGAATTACCGCCCCTGGTTTGAGGAAGCAATGAATCGGATCGCTGATTTCTTTCACAAGGTGTCAACTGATTTGCAGAAGCGTGCAGGGTAAATGTCGGCAAGAGGCGGACGCAACTGGGTGCAGTTCATTGCCGGCGCTGTCCTGGGCGCGTTGATAGGGTTTTCTCTCTGGATGTCTCTGCCCAAAGGACTCACCTATTCGGCGCTCGCAGGCGTTGTTTGTATCGCCGGCATGGCGCTATTGATCGGTTGGCTGGTCTCCAGAGGCTGGCGCAGTCAACCATAGAGGACTCAATCAATGAAGCTCTTAATTCTGGGTGGAACCAGATTTGTCGGTCGGCACCTGGTCACGGCCGCAGTCGGGCGCGGACACGAAGTCACGCTCTTCAATCGCGGCCAGCATACGAGTGACACTCCAGTCGGTGTCGAAAAAATTGTTGGAGATCGAGACCACGATCTCGACAAACTACAGGGCCGCCGTTGGGACGCAGTCGTTGATACCTGCGGATATCTGCCGCGCACCGTCAAAGCATCCGCGGAAACACTCTCTTCCTCAGTCAACACCTATGTCTTTGTTTCGAGTCTTTCCGCGTACGCAGACTTCAGTCAACTCGGAATAGACGAGAGCGCTGCTTTGGCAACGCTAACCAGCGAACAATTAGCAGCAGCAAATGCGATTGATCCGTCAGGCCAAGCCTCAGCGGCCTCCTACGGAGAAATGTATGGCGGACTAAAAGCCTTGTGCGAGCAGGAATTGTCAGAGGTCCTGACTGATCGAGTGCTCATCATTCGTCCCGGCCTGATTGTTGGGCCTTATGATTACACTGACCGGTTCACATACTGGGTTAAGCGCGTCGCGAGCGGCGGCGAAGTCCTGGCTCCGGGTCGTCCCGACCATTACGTGCAGTTCATCGACGCCCGGGATTTGGCCGAATGGACGGTTGCGATGATTGAACGGCGGGAAGCCGGCATCTATAACGCCAACGGTTTCGCGCATGAGTTAACGATGGAAGGACTCCTCAACGAATGTAAGATGACGAGCAATAGCGACGCTTCTTTCAGCTGGATCAGTGAAGATTTTCTTTTGAGTGAGCAAGTCGCTGCCTGGAGCGAGCTGCCGCTCTGGATGCCGGAAGAGGCTGCGCCTGATTTGAAAGGCTTTATGTTCGTTAGCAGCAGCAAGGCTGTGGCCGCCGGTCTCACCTTTCGCCCGCTGAGTATGACGATTAAAGACACGCTAAGCTGGTGGGAAACTGACTGTCCGGACCAGGCATTGAAAGCCGGCTTGGACCAAGACAAAGAAAAAGAGTTGCTGCGCAAGTGGCGCGAAAAGCAGTGAGCGATCCACGGACCAGTGATTAAGATTGCTTCGTGTCGTTTCGTGTATGTTCGTGGATCGGTCTTGCTATCGACAATAATTAGGAACTTGAGAACAATCCACACAACTGCGCTTATCATTTTGACGGCAGTCCTTTCTGCTGCTGCGACCTCCGCCAAAGAGTGGCGCGGGATTGTCCCCCTCCATTCAACTCGAGAAGATGTCCGGCGCCTGTTGGGTCCGGCACACAAAGAAGATTTACCACATGCCGCACTTTACGAATTCGCCGACGAGACAGCAGTCGTCTACTTTCAAGCCTTTCCTTGCGACGGGTGTGGCATTGGGTGGAATGTTCCGGTTGGAACTGTGACCGGCATCGGTGTAATCCCTAAGAGTAAGTTTCAGAAAGAGAAATTCCTGTCGGAAGGTACTTTCAAGAAAGATAAGACGGATAGCATTTTCGCTTATTACATCAATGAAGAAGACGGCCTGACAGTCGAAGAATACGGCAATACCGTCACGCTATTAACGTACGAGCCAGGCCGAAACGAGGCCTCGGCTCACTGTCCTGCGGTTCGCGGCTGCATCGCTGATTACTTCCCTAAGTTTGATGAATACGAGAATCTTCCTTTTGAAGACGAAAAAGCTAGGCTTGATAATTTTGTCATCAGCATGCGGGACCGGATGAGTCGTGGGGTTATGATTGTGTATGGACCGAACCCGGCAGCTCAGACGAAACAACTGAAACGAGCGGAACGAGCCAAGAAATACCTCGTTAACAAACGCGGACTTGGGTCTCTGCGCCTGCTAATTGTGGATGGCGGTTACAAGGATACTGCGATCGCAGAGTTGCAACTCTATGGGATCGGTGGCCTCGTAAGTCACATTTACCTAACGCTCGAAAAAGATCCGAAGCAAAAATAGGTCTCATGGCCGCGAACTCGAAAACGCAGCGAGTAAATGTTGCCGAGATCGTTGAAGCCATTCGCCGTGATCTGCGCGGGCTTCCAGCGCAGACGACGCCTGAGGTGCGCGCTGTCCGGCGACGATTTCAGAAAGCCACGGCTGCGGAATCGCCGGCAACCATTGTCGCCGTGGCGGACGCATTACTCACTGACCCGAGTTGGCCGGAACGGGTGGTTGCCTGTGAGCTGCTGGTCGCGCGACCCGACGCGGTCGGCATGGTGACTGAAGCGGCCGTGGAAAGGTGGTCAAAAGAACTGGCCGACTGGGGTTCGGTTGACCTGTTCGGCGTCACCCTCGCGGGCGTGGCGTGGCGCGAACATCGCGTCTCGGACGACCGAGTAATGCGTTGGGCGCAATCAACGAATCGCTGGCGCCGCCGGCTGGCGCTGGTCGCGACGGTGCCGCTCAACTCGCGGGCCCGCGGTGGCGCGGGCGACACCGCTCGGACACTGAAAGTGTGCCGGGCCCTGGTTGACGATCGTGACGACATGGTCCTCAAAGCGTTGTCCTGGGCACTGCGAGAGCTGTCGAAGCGCGATCCGAAGAGCGTTTCGAGGTTTGTCAGTAAAGGGGAAACCAGACTGGCCGCGCGGGTGCGACGGGAAGTGAAAGCCAAACTCGAAACCGGCCGCAAACGACCGATGAAGTGATTATGACGTGAGGTAGTTCTTAGGCGCGACCCGTCATTCAGCTTTGCGGCTTTGCCGCAGCACATAGCGGTAAGGCTTTGCCTTACCGTAGATCCTTCCGTTTGGTCGAGGCTATGCCTCGTGCCCGTCGAGGCATAGCCTCGACGTATCTTAGTTTGATAACCTGACGGAAAGGCAGAGCCTTTCCGCTATGTGCTGCGGCAGAGCCGCCAAAGTTTGCTGCCCAATAATTTAGCAGACTTTAGATATGGCATAACCGCGAGACTTGACCTCGACGAACATGAAATCGGAGAAACCGCTTTGCTGTACATGATTGTCGAACACTTTAAGAATCAGGACCCGGTTCCTGTCTATGAACGGTTCCAGGCCCGAGGCCGTCTCGCTCCCGATGGTTTGCAATACGTCTCGAGCTGGGTGGATGCAAATCTCGAACAATGCTTTCAACTAATGGAAACTGATAATCGCTTATTGCTCGACGAGTGGCTCGACAACTGGAATGATCTGGTTGAGTTTGAAGTCTACCCGGTGATTTCCTCAAACGAGGCCGCCGAAAAAGTTTCGCAGTTAATCAGAGACACTCAGGCCGATTACTCAGAAGTCGAGCAAAGATTCAAACTAACGCTACCAGACCCGAGCTGATCGAGATATGAATCTTGATTGCCAGGTTGATTATTGGAACCGAGTCGGCCCCCAAAAAACATTTGGCCACCCGTTGAACTTCGAGCGGCTGCGAGAATTGTTATCTTCCGACAGCCGGATTCTGGATCTCGGTTGCGGCTACGGGAGAGCGTTGGGCTTGCTGTGGGAAAGTGGCTATCGAAACCTGATTGGCGTCGATCCGGCGCCGGCGATGGTCGCCGCCGCGCGCGCGCGATTTCCGGCCATTACTTTTGAGGAACAGAGCACGGCGAAACTTCCCCTCGCCGACGCTTCAGTCGATGCGACCCTTTTGTTCAGCGTCCTGACTTGCGTACCGACCGACGAAGGCCAGCGAACGATCGTGAAAGAGGTCGGGCGCGTCTTACGGCCCGGAGGGCTTTTGTACATCAGCGATCTCGGGCTACAGAAAGACGCGCGCAACCTGGAGCGATATGCTCGCGACCAGCCAAAATACGGAACCTATGGAGTATTTGAGCTGCCGGAGGGAGTTACCGTTCGGCATCACGATCCGCGCTGGATCGACACGCTGACTCAGGATTTCGACGTCATCTCGGTTGACCAGATTGAGGTGGTGACCATGAACGGCCATGCGGCGCAGGCGTTTCAGTGGTTTGGGGCGAAGCGATGACGTGGGAGGAGTGCCGTTGATTTGAAAAGCTTCACTTATTACTGGGAGCGCGGCGTAAAGGAAGTTCTGATCAAGCTCGCAATACTCCCTCCCTTTGGGAGGGGCTGGGGGAGGGGCGCAGCTAGAGCGACAACCCAGCCACGCACTGCGGGCGGACTGAGCCCGCGCGAGAGCTTACTTGTTTAGAGCTTCACTAACTGCGTCCCTCCCGTGACCCCTCCCAAAGGGAGGGGAATCCGGATGTTTTCGTCGACAAACCAAACTCTAAACCGAATCGGTAGGCGCGCGTTTGACTCAAGCGCAGTTCGCGCAGAAAATCCAGAGCAATCTAAAGACCGACAAGAAAAATCATTCGAGGTGATCAGCTATGAGCGCAACCAGTCCTGAGATGGAATCATTGAAAACAAAACTTAAGGGCATGTGGATGTCTGGCGATTTTGGCGAAGTGGCGCGCCACATTGAAGCCGGCGCGGAAGAGTTTATTGCGCGTCTCGAACTAAAGCCGGGCGATCGCGTGCTCGACGTGGCTTGCGGCAGTGGAAATTTGTCGATCCCGGCGGCGCGGGCCGGAGCAATTGTCACCGGGGTCGACATTGCGACGAATCTTATTGAGCAGGCTCGGGCTCGCGCTAAATCGGAAGGTCTGACAATTCAGTTCGACGAGGGCGACGCTGAAAATCTGCCCTATGACGATGCGTCGTTCGATGCGGTCGTGAGTATGTTCGGAGCCATGTTCGCGCCCCGGCCTGAGCTGGTCGCGGCTGAACTGGTGCGTGTTTGCCGCCCCGGCGGCCGGATTGCTATGGCAAATTGGACGCCGGCAGGGTTTGTCGGTCAGATGTTTAAGCTCACCGGCAAACATGTGCCGCCGCCACCTAACATGCCTTCGCCCGTCAAATGGGGCGATGAGGAAACTGTGCGCGAACGACTGCGTGAAGGAATTGCCGACTTGAAATTGACGAAGCGAATGTGTCCCTTCGTCTATCCGTATCCTCCGGCCGAGGTCGTTGAGTCTTTCCGCATGTACTATGGTCCGACGAAACGCGCGTTCGAAGCGCTCGACGACAACGGCCAGGCAGCGTTGCGAAAAGATCTGGAACAGCTCTGGGGAGAGCATAATCAGGCCACGGACGGGACGACCTATGGTCAAGGCGAGTATCTGGAAGTCGTAGCAACCAGAGCTTGAGTGCGGAAATTCCAGGGGGCACGCGAGTCGAGAGACCCACAACTCTTATGAACCAAACGGCCTTAACCAACATCGCCCCGGAGATTTTTAGAAAGCGGCTTCTGGTCGAGGGCTATTTCGATGTTGAAGTTACTGAAGACAGCTTGCGAGGATATTTTTCACGGATCACTGCCGGGCTTGGACTTCGGACTTATGGAGAGCCGATAATTCATCGCACCAGTGGTGCGGGCAAAGACGTCAACGAAGGCTTTGACGGATTTGTGCCGCTGATTGATTCCGGCATCTATATTAGTGTCTGGGTGAATCCACGGTTTCTTTCGACAATCATCTACACGTGCGCAGAATTTGACGCCGAAAAGGCCGTGGGTTTAGTGCGCGAGATTTTTCAACTGTCTAATTACCAGTCGGCAATTTTCTAAACCTCGAAACCCGCGCCCAACGTCGGAAAGGTGGTTCGATGTATTTACTCTCTGTGCTTCTTGTTCTGCTCAGCTTTCAGGGGACTTCAGCTCCTTCAGAGCAAACAGCTGAGGCCGTGGTAACGCAGATCGAGCAGCGCTTCACCACGGCCCTCCTCAAAAAGGATGACGTGGCCGTGGGCGACCTGCTGGCCGACGATCTCGTTCACATCAGTTTCGATGGCCAGGCCGTGGGTAAAACGGAGTACCTGGCCTTTTTCAAACAAGGCGTGTGGCAGTATCGAAAATACGAACCTACGAACGTCAAGGTAAAAGTTTTCGGTCATACGGCCGTGGTCACCGGGCGAGTCAACCGCGAGATTGTCATCAGTGGCCAGGAAACGATCGGGGCGTTTGCGTTCACTCACGTCTGGTTGCGGTCGGGAGATCGCTGGCGTCTCACCTCTTCTCAGGTCACTACCATACCGAATCCAATATCGTGAGAGTTGAGGTGCTACCTTTCAAGGCGAAACTTAAAAACGAATGGAGTTTGAGATGAAGACGGGCCACAAAATCAATTTGGGAATCTTCCTTCTGCTGATGTTGAGTTGGATAGTAGCCGGCGCTCAACAATCTCCGGCGCTACCTTCCTTTCCTCTGAAGTTTGGCGCGTTCGTGGCCAAATTTGACCCAACCGGAACTTTCACACTTCAAGGCAAGGGTTGGCCGGCACTGAGCGGCAAGTGGAAAGCTAACGGCGCCGTGGTTGATCTAACGATGTCAGGCGGACCGGGTGGCTGCGATGGAACCGGGCGCTATGAGTTCGCGGTAGGCGGCAATCGCGTCAACTTCAAACTGGTCTCAGATGATTGTGTGGTTCGTCGCATAATTATTGACGGCAGCGTCTGGATGCCTGCCGACGAAGCCAGGGTCATTCCCGCTCGACTCATCAAGCTCACTGCCGGCGCACGGCTATCAACGCCACGTGCGTCGGAGAGTATGTCCGGAAGTTGGCCCTCGTTTCGCGGGCCGCAGGCCTCAGGCATCGCCGAGAACCAGAACTTGCCCGATCGCTGGGACGCGAAAAGCGGCGAAGGCATTCTCTGGCGAACGCCGATTCCCGGGCTGGCACACTCGAGCCCGGTTGTTTGGGGCGACCGGATCTTTGTCACCAGCGCTGTCAGCAGCGATCCCAAAGCTACCTTCCGGCCGGGTCTATATGGGGATGGCGACGCCTCGAAGGATCGCTCTCTTCATCGTTGGATGGTTTACGCGATCGACAAACGCACCGGAAAAATTAAGTGGGAGCGCGTGGCTTATCAGGGGGAGCCGATCGACAAGCGTCACATCAAATCGACCTATGCCAATTCCACTCCGGCCACGGATGGCCGCATCGTGGTTGCCTGGTTTGGCTCGCAAGGCGTTCACGCTTACGACCTCAACGGAAAATTTCTTTGGAAAGTGGATGTGGGCCAGCTCGATGTCGGCGCCTATGACATTCCGACGTACGAATGGGGCCCGGCAAGTTCCCCAATCATCTGGAACAACCTGGTCATCCTGCAATGCGATACGCAAACCGATTCTTTTCTGTTGGCGCTGGATGCCGCGACGGGAAAGACGGTGTGGAAAACCGAACGCGACGAACTTCCATCCTGGGGAACTCCCACGATTGCGACGACCGCAAACGGACCCGTGCTCGTAACCAATGCCTCGAACTTCATTCGCGGTTACGACCCCAGCACCGGCAAGGAACTGTGGCGATTGGGAGGCAGCTCAAAAATCACCGCACCGACACCGATCTTCGGCGAAGGCCTGTTCGTCGTGGCCAGTGGCCGCGGTCCGGAACGTCCAATTTTTGTGTTGCGCCCGAACGCGCGCGGCGATCTCACCCTGCCCGAAGGCAAGACGGCCAGCGACACGATTGCCTGGAGTCGAACCGGTCGTGGGTCTTACATGCCGACGCCTCTGATCTACAAAGGCGTACTCTACGTGCTGGCGAATAGCGGAACGTTCGACGCTTATGACTTAAAGACGGGTAACGAATTGTATCGGCAGCGGCTCCCGACGATTGGCAGCGGCTTCAGCGCGTCTCCGGTGGCCGCCGACGGCAAGATTTACCTGACAAATGAGGATGGCGAGATCCTGATCGTCACGGCTGGAGACAAGTTTAACCACATCGGAACGAACTCGATGGGCGAGCTGCTGATGGCCACGCCGGCGCTGTCTGACGGTGCAATGTATGTGCGCTCGTCAGCGACCCTGTTCGCAATTGGACGCAAGCGTTAGTTAGGCGCCGCACTCTATTTCTGATTTGTGCTCGGTGAGCGTCGAGTGGCATTCAAAGACAAAAAGATGAATTGGGGTGGGACGCCGCAGTAAGCCCTCACCCCAACCCTCTCCCAATGGGAGAGGGAGAAAAAGAAATTACTGAAGGATTGAACTTCACTTCGCGCCGATTCGTAAGCCTCGGCAACTGCCGTTGAAAATCTGCCGGGCGAGGTTTCATCATGTATTGTCCCAAATGTTCGCAGCCACAAGTCACCGAGGAAACGCGGTTCTGTTCTCACTGCGGCTTGTCTTTGAATAATTTGAAAGAAATAGTTTCGGCCGGAGGCCTGTCAAAAACGGTCCAGGCGAAAGAGAGCGCGGAGCAGCGATCGCCGCGCCAAAAGGGCCTGCGCCAGGGCGTGTTTTTAATATTACTGAGTGTGGTTCTGATTCCCGCCTATATTCTGCTGGCTCCCCTTTTCTCCGCTAACGACCGCCTGGTGGAAAGCGCGGTGAGCGACACGCCATTCGAGAAGATTTCACAGACAATCCTGCTAACCATCTTTATGCTCGGTTTGGCCCGGACGCTCTATGCTCGCTTTTTCCAGGCTGGAGCAAGCGACGCAGAAGGCGAAAGTGATCCGGTGCAATTGCGTGGGGCGGCATCGCATCAGGCGCTGCCACCGGTACAGGGCATTCCCGTTGCCGGCTTTGGTTCATGGCGGGCGAATACCGGTGAAATCGCTAAACCGGCGAGCGTCACCGAACACACTACGAAATCACTCGATCGTTAGTCGCTTCACATTGGAGATCAACGTTTGATGATTCTGGAAACTAACCGGCTGAGTCTGCGTCGCCTCGAAACAGCTGACGCAGACTTTATTTTGCGGCTCCTGAACGAGCCTTCTTTCATTCAAAATATCGGCGATAGAGGCGTACGCACTATTGAAGATGCGCGCGGATATATTCAGAAAGGTCCAATCGCCAGTTACGAAAAGCACGGCTTCGGACTTTGGCTGGTTGAAGCTAAAGAGCCGCCGGCCCGCATCGGGATTTGCGGCCTGCTCAGGCGGGATGTGTTACCGGATGTAGATCTTGGCTATGCGTTGCTGCCGGAGTTCTGGTCGAAGGGATTTGCCCTGGAGTCAGCCAGCGCGGTTCTGGCCTACGCCCGCGACACCCTGGGATTGAAACGGGTGGCGGCGGTCGTCAACGCGGACAATCAGAGTTCGATTCGACTGCTGGAAAAGATGGGCTTTGAATTTGAGCGAATGGTGAGATTGTCAGAGCAAGACGATGAGATTAAGCTGTTCGCGATTAGCATCTGAATCCAAAACAAGATTTGCACTTAGAGTAACCGGCCGGTTCGAAGCGTCCAAGATAAGCCTGGTTCCGTTGCTTCGTGTGATTTCGTGTGATTTCGTGGATCGTGTGCTTAGGATTCGCAGTCAAACGATCCACGAAATCACACTAAGCTACATGACAGAACACGAATTAAGAATCTCTGTGCAAGCGGTTCACCTTTCCAATACACCGTGAAGACTCAGGAAGCCTACAAAGATTGGTCGTCCACGTATGACCACGACCGCAACCTGACCCGCGACCTGGATCGGGCGATCACTCACAATATTTTGGCAAATCTGCGCTGCAGGGCCGTCTTAGAGATTGGGTGCGGCACGGGCAAGAATACTGCGCTGCTGGCGATGATTGGCGAGCAAGTCTACGCGTTTGATTTTTCCGAAGCGATGATCGAGAAAGCCAAGACGAAAGTGCAATCCAGTAACGTCAGCTTTGTCGTGGCTGACCTGAAACGGGCATGGCCCTGCCGAGAGCGGGCCGTGGATCTGATCTCGTGCAATCTGGTGCTCGAACACATAAAGGATCTGTCTCCGGTTTTTTCCGAAGCTAAGCGCGTCCTGGTTACGGGAGGCCGATTCTTTATTTCGGAATTGCATCCGTTCCGGCAATACCAGGGCACCAAAGCGAATTTCGAACGCAATCAGAAGCGGACAGAGATCGAAGCGTTCGTGCATCACTTCTCAGACTTCACTGGCGCAGCGACCGCTGCCGGATTTTCTTTGGGCAGCGTGAACGAGTGGTGGCATGAAGAGGACCTTAACAAACCGCCGAGGCTGGTTTCGTTCATGCTGCAAAAGCAAAAACAGACGTAGGTCGAGTTAGCAGCGCTCTCCCCCTCCCCGGCTTGCGACTTCAGAAAGCTAACCGAAAGCAAAATGTTATTCAGGAATCTTAAAACACTGGGCCTTGCTCTCCTGATAATGCTGGGCGTTGGTTTGGCCGCGAGCCCCGCGGCATTCGCGCAGGAGCGGGGTTGGCAGCCCCAAAAGACGTGGGTGTTTATTGTCGGCACGCTGCGATGGAAGCACCGTGAAGTTTTCACTTCCTTCCCGCAAAGGAACCGGCGCGACGCGCAACTGGTTGATTTTTTCCGCCAACAAGGCGTGCCCGCCGATCAGCTTGTTTACCTTCAAGACTCGCAGGCAACCACCCGACGAGTCCAGTCAACTTTCAAAGATTTCCTGTCACGCGCCCGGCCTGGCGATCTGCTCTTCTTTTATTACTGCGGACACGGCTACAAGTCCGACGACCAACGCACCACCTACTTCGCGACCTATGACGCCGGCGACGACACTCCGGGATGGGCCGCGGAATCAGTCGTGCGAGATGTCGAGAAGTATTTCAAAGGATCGCGGGCCCTGCTTACGGCCGATTCATGTTATTCCGGCAGTTTGGCGGAACAGGCGCAACGAATGGGTCGCCGGGTTTCCTACGCCGTGCTGACGTCCTCATCCGCAAACGAGTTGTCCACCGAGAATTGGACGTTTACGGAGATGCTTCTGGCCGGTTTCAACGGTAGAGCTTTTGCCGACATCAATGATGACCGGAAAATAACTTTGGGTGAGATCGCCGATGGCATCAGGCAGGACATGCGCTTTGCGGAAGAGCAAGGGTCAGCGTTTGTGACGACCGGCGAGTTCTCTCGCGACACCACGCTGGCTGAAGCGCGATCAAAAGTTAATCCTGAGATAAACCGGCGGGTGGAAGTGAGATCTGAGGGCGCCTGGTACAAGGCGAGAATCATCGACGTTCGGTCCGGCCGGTTCCGAGTTCATTACTACGGCTGGGAAGATTCGGATGACGAGTGGGTGCGGCGCAATCAGATTCGCAACGCAAGCGCTCAGTCCGAGCGCGCCGGGACGAGTTGGGAGAATGAATGGGCGGCGATACCCGTGGAGACGAATCGGGACTCGTGGTTGATTCATTACGTCGATGACGTCTGGGACGGGTGGACAATGCGTGAAAATTGATCTCGCTGGGGTCCCGGCGTGTCTTGGTTTGGGTAATAATAGTTGACTCACCTACGGCGATTGCGACGTTCAACTGTTGTTGAGCACGAGGCTGTGTTCGCACACCCGGCAGGAGCCCCACGCACCTCGACTGTGGCCCTGAAGGATTTCCCTTCAAATCCCCGCGGCTTTGGCCAAAAGTCTTAGGTGGGCGCTAAATGTTCTTTATTGATCGTTGAGTCACGCGACATTTAGCTTGCAATATTCGACAAGCTGCGAAGCAGCGTATGTAGCTAAGCCCAAGGCGAGGCTCTGCGAGCCTTGGGTTAACGGTAAACAAAATTTGCGAGAGCCGCGGAGCAACTGTGTTGAAAGTCAACCAGAAAGTGAGCGG
>JBBPID010000113.1:0-12558 GCA_038040505.1 Acidobacteriota bacterium
GTCACGGTAACTCCTCCAAAAAGGTTTTGTTTAGATTGATTCCTTCACCGGCGATCAACCGAGCCCAGGTTGCGCCCGGTTTTCTGGAGCGCACCAGCGCGCCGGATTGTTACTGCGCCACAAAGTTATAGATGATTACGCCACTCACCTTGACGGGTTGTCCGGAAAGCTTGGTTGGCGTGAACTTCGACGCGCGAGCTGCGCCCACCGCCGCGGCTTGCAGCAGCGGGTGTCCCGAGACCGCGTGGGCCGAAATCACATTTCCGTTTTCGTCAATCGTAATCTGTACGCTGACCTGACCAGACGCGTGCGCGCTGCGCGCGATCGGAGGATAGGGCGGCTGGACCAGGCGAACGGCTTTTCCGTTAAGCACACCACCGGAAATCGGCGCACGCGGGGTTGGCTTAGGTGGCGGCGGCGGTGCGTCATCAGTCTTAACTTGAACCGTGGTTGGACCCGAAATAATACTACCACTGCCACTTCCGGGCGCCATCGGCGCAGTCGCATTCGAATTGCTGCCACCCAACATCGTGACCACACCTTTGCGCACTGGCGGCACATCGCTCGCTTTGGCTGAGATTGTCTTCGGCACCAGATCGGTGCGCGTCACATCAGCAATCAACTCCCGGCGCACGTCAACGTTCTTATCAACATTGATCTTCTCCGGCTTGGGCTCTTCTCTTTTTACGTCTGTTTTCGCTTGCACCGGCACCGGGGCAATCAGCGTGACCAGATCGAGATTTTGCTGGTCAATGTATGCGGGCGCCAGCAGGATTCCTGCGACCAGACCGACCGCGATTAGGATCACATAAAAGATGGCAAACCCGGCGAGAAACGAGCCTTTTCGTTTGAGATCTGCTGAGTGCGATCCGGACTCAACTAAGTGGTCGAACATTTTCTATCCTCCCTATTCGGTGCCAAAAGGGGTCAAAAACAATCATTACAATTGCGTCACAAAAGCCTTATTAAGAACCCGCTTGAAAACTAAAGAGTAGGGAAACTGTGGAGACCGTGTTTCTGCACTGGTGCTGATAGTTCCAGTTGCCGTGCGAGACACAAAGAAACTGGCCATCTCAGCATACAAGACCCCGCGCATCCTACCCCTCTACAAGCCTGGGCACGATAACAAAGCGTATTTAGTTGGCCAGCAACGTTTGCAGTCTATGCCTCAAACACTTTCAAAGTCAAGAACAAATCCCGGTGCGAAACAGCACGTTTTCGCGATTCGGAATTGGTCGTCGCTGGGCAACTCCCGCGATGATTAGACTCCAGTAGAGGGGGTTCGGTTCCCGGCTCACGCAGCGCGTGAAGGCTTGCCTACGCCGTTACGGGCGCGCCCGCCGGGGGCGGGATTGCGACCAGCAGTAACACCTGAATCGCGCGCGGGAACCGCGGCCGATTTGTTAGCCGCTTCCAATCTTCTCTCCCACCAGACCATGATCGGGCCGGCTACCGCAATCGTGTCGTAGGTACCAAACATGATACCCATCAACAAAGCCAGCGAGAATGGTCTCAGCGTATCGCCGCCCAGCAAAACCAACGCGACTACTGAAAGAAAGACGAGTCCCGAAGTGATGACCGTGCGCGAAAGCGTCTGATTAATGGAAAGGTTCGTTACGTCGTACAGAGTCATCCGGCGATGCAGTTTTCGGTTTTCCCGTATTCGATCGAAGATCACGATCGAATCGTTCACGTCGAAACCGACCAGGGTAAGCAGGGCGGCGATCACCGTCAAATTAATCTCAATTTGGAAAATGGAAAAGAGCCCGAGAGTCACCAGCACCGTGTGAAAGACGGCAATCACCGCCGCCGCGCCATACGTCCATTCAAATCTAAACGCTATGAAGAGCAACATTCCGATCAAGGCCGCGATAGTTACCGCGATGGCCTGCGTCCGGAGTTGTTTACTGGCAACTTCGCCGACCGCGTCAGTGCCTTCGATCTTGTACACGGCAAGGGGATCGGCATCGAGAGTCTTGTCGGCGTCAGCTTCCTTGCCGAACGTATTCAGGGCTTGTCGCACCCGGGCGCGGGCGGCGTCTACACCCGCCTGACTTTCGGCTTCTGTTCCCTGAGAGCCCTGGTGTGGCACTCGAATCAGAAAGCCGCCCGTCTTATCCAGAATTGGCTGGATTACGGCATCATGAACCCCGGCGTTATTGATGGCCGCGCGCAGGTTCTCAACCGCGGGAGGTTGCTTGAATCGCACGGTAATCACCGTGCCGCCTTTGAAGTCGACGCCCAGGTTGAAAGCTTCCGTGCCGCCGGGATGAAACTTGTGGCGATACACGGCCGAGAACATTCCGGCCAGCATTAGCACGATCGAAATGCCGATAAAAAAGCGGCGCTTGCCCAACCAGTCAATGTTTATTTTGTGGAATAGTTGAAGCATCTTTTCGTAAAGCTACTACCGCGACTAAAAGCCACGTCTTCTAAATACTGAGCGACTCGATACGCTGACCTTTCTTGCGACTGAGGAGCCACATAAAGATCGTGCGCGAGACGTAAACCGCGGAAAACAAATTAACCAGCAGGCCGATTACCAAAGTCACCGCGAACCCGCGGATTGGTCCGGCGCCGAACGCATAGAGAAACAGCGAAGACACGATCGTGGTTACGTGCGTATCGATAATGGTCACGAAAGCGTGCCCAAAGCCCTGCTCTATCGATGAAGGAATAGTCTTACCCGAACGCATTTCCTCACGAATACGCTCAAAGATCAGCACGTTGGAATCAACGGCCATGCCGATAGTCAGGATGATACCCGCGATGCCGGGCAACGTCAGCGTGGCATTGAACATGATCAATCCGGCCAGCATCAAAATCATATTCAGCAGCAGCGCAACTACCGCGTTTACGCCGGCGCCGCGATAGTAGATGAGCATGAACGCCACCACCAATATCAACCCGAGTAAGGAAGCCCGGACGCCTGAACGAATCGAGTCAGCGCCGAGGCTTGGTCCCACCGTGCGTTCTTCCTGATACTGAATTCCGGCCGGCAGGGCGCCCGAACGCAACGTCAGCACCAGGTCATCAGCCTCCTGCTTTTTGAAATTCCCGGTAATCTGACCCTGATCGAAAATCTGCGATTTGATAAAGGCTATCGACTCTACTTTGTCGTTGAGGACTACGCCCATGTACTCGTTCACATTAGCGCCGGTCCAGGCGCCAAACTTCTCGGCGCCAATCTTCTTGAGCGAAAAATCGATCTCGTACTCGTCTCCGCCGCTACGTCCCTGCGTGGCCGCGGCCGAACGCAACTCAGCGCCATCAATAATGGCGGGCATTTCAATTACGACCCATTTCTCCGGTGGCTTAACCTGCGGATTCGCTTCCTCGCCGCTCAAACTCGCGCGCTGAACGTAAGGAAGCACGCGGCGGTTCGCCGGAATGTTGCCGCCGCTGTTCAGCGAAGTGATGGCGTCTTCTTTGGTTGGATAAGTCTGAATCGACGCCGGGCTGGGTGGACTAATTACATGGACCATCTCGAGCCGCGAAGGAGTTCCCAATTGTTCCTTGACGTGCTCGGCGTCCTGGATGCCCGGCATTTGCAACAGAATCTGATACGAGTTCTGCGCGCCATGACGTTGCAGTGTCGGCTCGGTTACGCCGTAGGCATTGATGCGACTATCAATAATTTTCAGCGCCTGTTCGGTAGCCGAGTCAGCCAGCGTGCGCTCGGTCGATCCGTTCATCGTCCAGACCAAAGTGGTACCGTTCGATGAAAACGACCAGCCATCGCGATCCGAGATGTTGACTTTCTTTTCTACCGCTTCGCGAATCTCTTTATTCTTCGCCGGATCGGCCACCTGTAAAACCACGCGGTGACCACCGGTAGTTTCAGCGCGCGTTTCCCTAACTTCAAAACCGGCTTCCTTGGCGGCATTCTGCGCCGCGGTCGCCGCATCTTCGGTGAGCCGCTTGAGATAGTCCTCAATCTTCACCCGCATCACCAGATGCGCTCCGCCCTTTAGATCCAGCCCCAGGTGAATATTCTGCGCCAGATTCTGTTTAATACCGGACCAGGTGAAGTCTCTGAGATGAGGACGTCGGCCGTGTGGGCCAATCACTATGTAGAGACCGATCAGGGTTACTATCCCGATAATGATGGATCGCTGAAGCAGGTTCCGTTTCTTCATAACGCGTGGCACAGACTTCAGTCTGTGTTTATTCTTTCGAGGTCCCAGACCGCAAGTCTGTGCTACTTCTTCTCTTCCGAGTCAACTCCCGCGACGGCGGTGCGAGCAATCTCGACCATCGTCTTCTCGGCGCTTCTAATAATGAAACTCGTGTCGCGCACTGCGGTGATCACACCGATAATGCCGCCGGTGGTGACTACCTTGTCACCGGCCTTTAATTGCGCAATCGTGGCCTGGAGCTCGCGCTGTTTCCGCTGTTGGGGTCTGATCAGCAGGAGATAAAATACGCCAAAAACCAGCAGCATCGGGATCAGAAATCCGAATCCACCGCCGCCTTGAAACAGAAATAAGTGCATAAGTTGTTTCAGACCAGACCCGTCCAGTTGCAACCGCGACCGGACGCGCAGCTAGACATACGTCCACAAAGTCAGTCGCTATCTTCTCCCAATTCTGAGTCTGGCTGCTCTGTAAACTCCCGCCGAAATTTAGCGAATTGACAAGAACGGATAGCTTGCCTTACGCGTCGCATAGTGTCAAGGAAGAACGCCAGATTGTGATGGGTCAACAGGATACTGGCCAGCATCTCTCCGGCCAGATATAAATGACGAAGAAATGCGCGCGTGTGACGACGACAAACCGCACAGCCGCAAGCCTCATCCAGGGGCCTCTGATCGACTGCATAGCGCGCGTTCTTTATGTTCAGCTTGCCGGCGGAGGTGAACGCCTGGCCGGTGCGGCCGTTACGAGTGGGAAGGACGCAATCGAACATGTCGACGCCACGGGCGACGGCTTCGATTAAGTCTTCCGGAGTACCCACGCCCATGAGATATCGCGGCCGATCAGCAGGCATGAGCGGCGCGATCTCTTCGATGACTTCAAACATCACGGGCTTTTTTTCCCCGACGCTGAGACCGCCGATGGCATAGCCATCAAAACCGATCTCGACTGTTCGTTCCAGGCTTTCGCGCCGCAAGTCGAGATGTGACGCGCCCTGAACAATGCCAAACAACGCCTGCCTTCCCGAGAGCTCTGCGTTCCCTGCGGGCGGTTCGATGACGTTCTTCTCGAACGCGTCTTTTGATCGTTTTGCCCAGCGCAACGTTAGTTCCATGCTGCGCCGTGTTTCTTCACGGCTCGCTTCGCCCGGCGCACATTCGTCGAAAGCCATCGCGATCTCAGCCCCCAGAGTTCCCTGCACCTCCATTGAGATCTCAGGCGAAAGAAAACACGACGCGCCATCAATGTGCGAGCGGAACGCGGTTCCCTCTTCAGTGATCTTCCGCAACGCGCCCAGGCTCCAAACCTGAAAACCTCCCGAGTCGGTTAACATTGCGCGCTCCCAGCCGATGAACTTGTGCAATCCGCCGGAGGCTTTAATCGTTTCGATGCCCGGCCGCAGCCAGAGGTGATAGGTGTTCCCGAGAATAATCCGCGCGTCGAGATCGTCTGCCTCGAGCTCTTCGAAGCGCATGCCCTTGACCGTGCCGGCGGTGCCGACGGGCATGAAGACCGGGGTTTCGATGGCACCGCGGCGTGTATGAATGATACCCGCCCGCGCCTCACCGTCTCGGGCAATGACTTCAAACTTTAGGGACTTCGAATCCATCGGGCTGGTTTCTTCTCCGTCAGCGGGCCGATCTTTGCGGCTTTCCGCCTTTGCGTGCGGTGCTTTCCTGCCTTCTTCTGCCTTTCGTCTTGTGTCTCTCCACAATCTTGATCGGTGTGCCAAAGAAATCGAACTCTTCGCGCAGACGGTTCTCCAGATGGCGCAGGAAAGAAAAATGCAAGCCGGGTTTTCCCCCCGAGGTGAAGACGACAATCGTCGGCGGGCGCACGCCAATTTGCGTGATGTATTGAACATGCAAACGCGAGCCGCCATGAGTTTTCGCGGGCAGGATGCCTGACCTCTCACGAATTTCTTTTTGGAAGAATTCATTCAAACGCGAAGTCGAAATGCGAACCCGCCGCGCCTGGTTAGCCCTGACCGCCAGCGGCAAGAGTTTGTCGACACGCTGCCCTTTCAAGGCTGAGATAGTGACGACCGGTGCCCAACTCAGAAACTTCATTTGCTCGCGCACCTTTCTTTCGAAGGCGGCCGGCGTTCCGGTTTTCTTGTCCTCGAGTGCGTCCCATTTGTTCAGGGCCAGAATAATTGAGCAGCCTTCCTCAAAGGCATAACCCGCAATCGCAGCGTCCAGCGCGGCAACTCCCTGCTCGGCGTCGAGCAGCACAATCGCCACATCGGCGCGTTCCAGGCTCTTGCGGGCCATCACCACCGAAAGCTTTTCCGCCATCGCCAGGGTTTTGCCTTTGCGTCGAATGCCCGCAGTGTCGATCAGACGAAAAGCTTGTCCGGATTTTTCAAGAAGAGTATCGACCGAATCTCGTGTGGTACCCGCGACTGAGGAGACGATCGCACGCTCTTCACCAAGAAGCCTGTTAAGCAACGATGACTTGCCAACGTTCGGGCGGCCGACGATAGCGAGGCGCAACTCCTTTGCTGGGAGCGCGGCCCCGTCCGCCTCTTCGACCCCTTCAGCTACGTCCTGCCTGACGGTCGCGCTACTGCCTCGAAGATGCGCAATCAGCTCATCCAGCATCTCTCCGAGTCCATTTCCGTGCTCGGCTGAGATCGGAAATACATCTGCGAACCCAAAGCTGTGGAATTCACCAGCGTCGCTCTCGAGCCCCACCGCGTCTGCTTTGTTGGCGGCGACCAGCACGCGCTTTCCGGTCGACCGCAGCAGGCGCGCGAGTTCCTGATCAAGCGGCGTAATCCCCTTGCGCGCGTCCACCACCCAGATCAGCGCGACGGCATCATCGATCGCAAAGCCGGCCTGCTTCAGAATGTTCGCCGGAATTACGGCATCGTCATCCGGCACAATGCCGCCCGTGTCGACCATCGCGAATCGGGTGGTGCGCCAGTTCGCTTCGCCGTAGATGCGGTCGCGCGTGATGCCCGGCTCGTCACCGACAATCGCGCGCCGCTGCCCAATGAGACGATTAAACAGCGTGGACTTGCCAACGTTCGGCCGGCCGACAATGGCGACTAGGGGAAGTGCTGTTTCCTTTGAATTTGACAAGCGACCAGGACCTGTTTGGGTGAATGATTAATCTCTCTTGATATTACCCTGCTGAGGCGTATTATGCGGAATAGAGACTCGTAAGCTCATTCAGACCTGGGTTACCAATGAGGTCAGTATGAAAGCATTTCTCTTAGTCCTGCTGCTTTCGTCGAGTTCCGTAGCTGCTCAAGAACTAGTTACCTGGTATCGCGTCTACACCTTCGACGAAAGTGTCATCGACATGAACACGGCTAATGTCATATTGGGTGGTGACATTGGCAGAGTCACTTTCCGTTGGACGTTCGATCAACCGGAATTTTTCTTAGGTGACTCTCATTTAAAGCATAAGAGACGACTTGAAACTATAGAATTCAAATGCTCCGACCAGCGCTACCGGTATTATGAAGTTAGCCTTCTCGATCTCGCTGGCAAGACAATCCGGTCCGAATTGATGCGTTCACCGTACGTATGGAATAGGATCCAGCCGGGCAGCGTCGTCGCGACCATATCGATTCCAGCATGCGAGCTAATAGCAGCAAAGGCCTATCCGACGGTAAGAAAGCGCACGGTCGGTGAACAGATTAAGGCTGAAAAGGTAGCGAAGTTTGCGCTTTCCATTAGGGAGACGCTGGATCGTTCAAAGGATTTCAAGCCGGTCATCGAAAGATTCTTTACGATTGACTTCATAAAGCGTTACGTCAACGATGAGGATACGAATTGGTTTTACAACCTGAATCGAGATACGGCGGCAAAGGCCAGCCCTGCTGAACTTCGAAGATTCTACGTTGCCGGGCTCAACGCAGGTTATCTAACTTCGCTTTATGTTATTAGCCGGTCTTCATCGGATGATGATTCCATTCAAGCCGATTCGGTGCCGGAAGATAAGATGATTCCTCCCGACGTTTATCAATTGATTGATGGTCACGCTTATACGCGCACCTATGGAGCAAAAACAAAAAGCTATGACCACCTCACCGAAAATATTGATAGCCTCTCACGGATGCGAAGCTACACTGATCTGCTGGAACAAATAGCAGTTTTGATGAGAAAGCACGTCACCAGGACTCACGCAGAACGCTCTAAGCAATATGAGGACATGTTGGAGAGCTCTAATTTAGAGTCCAGGGTTTGTCCTGACGAATATCTGGGTTTGCCTAAAGGAACGAAACTGTTCGAAATTCGCCTGCCACCAATACGTCTGCAATTTGCCGAAATCAAAGGTCAATTGAAAGTAATCTCCGCCCGGGACTTTTCTCGCTAAATCAAGAGAGTGGTAGCTAGGATTTTCACCTGCTTTCTGGTTTACTATCTAGTCATTTCGCAAAACTTTGGAAGGCCAAATAATCAATGACTGAAGAAGAAACCAACGTATCTTACGAAATCCGTGTGTCTGACGGGAAAGCGGGCACCGACCCGGAAGCACCCGATTGGGAAGTAGCGGAGCTGGAAAACGGCGTCGTCAAAGACACCGCTGACATTTATGACAACCTGACGCTCGCCGAAGCGAACCAGATCGCCGGCATGTGGACCAAGAAAAAAGAAGAGGCCGAAGCGGCGACCGAATAGGTCAAATTGGTCCTATGTACAACTACGGGTGACACTCTCTCTTTCTAACGCCGCTAATGACTGACCAATCTACCGCGCTCAGCAAATCCAGTCTCGACGCCAATCCGATCCGGCAATTTCAAAGTTGGTTTGAGGAAGCTCGCGCCCGAGGCGTTTCCGAGCAGGACGCGACGTCGATGACTCTGGCGACCGCGACCAGCGACGGCACGCCCGACGCCCGCATCGTTCTGCTGAAGAGTTTTGATGACAGCGGTTTTGTTTTCTACACCAATTACCAGAGCCGGAAAGGTCGCGAGTTGAGCGAGAGCCCGCGGGCTTGCCTGCTCTTTTATTGGGCCAGTCTTTGGCGGCAGGTGCGCATCGAAGGCACGGTCGAAAAAATCTCAGAAGCAGAATCCGATGCTTATTTCCAGAGCCGGCCCCTGGGAAGCCAGCTGGGCGCCTGGGCCTCAAACCAGAGCGAGGTAGTTGCCACCCGCGAGAGTCTCGAAGCGCGCTATGATGAACTGCAGAAACGGTTCGGCGACAACGTGCCGCGTCCGCCGCACTGGGGCGGCTATCGCGTCAACCCCACCGCCATTGAATTCTGGCAGGGACAGGACAATCGCCTGCACGATCGACTGAGATATAAGTTGGGGCAGGATGGCAATTGGACAATTGAACGCCTGGGACCTTAGTCAGAAGAAATAGGACCTATTGGTCCTATTAAAATTGATCCAGCCGCGGGTGCTCAGCTACGAAATTCACCAAAGTCTCAACATAATCGGGAAACCGCGGACATCGGATGCCGTGCGGATCGAGCAGCTCTCTCGCCCTGGTCGTATCGTAGCGTTGCTCAAGAAAGAAATACGGCACGGCCGAATGCGGCAAGCCGGTGATCTTCGGAGCCAACGGCAGCATCAGCACGGGATAGACAATGCCGGCCGGTACGGTCGCCAGCGAATCGCGCCCTCCGATCACTTTTGAAATCTCGTCAAACAATTGCTGCGTCGTTAAAGGCGACGGATCGGCAAGCTGGATAGTCGCGCCCAGGGCCCGATCGTCTTTAGCCAGGGCCACCATCGCATCGATCACGAAATCAATCGGCACCATGTTCAGACAGACTTCGCGATTGCCGATGTTCAGCAGAGTCAACGCGCCCGGCCACCGGCGCAGGTAATGAATCAGATAGTAAACCCCGTCGTACTTTGCCGTTTCCCCAGTCCTTGAGTCACCACAGACGACCGCCGGCCGGTGAATGGTAATCGGCAGATCGGATTTCAGCGCGTTGACCTCAAGCTCGGCCAGGTACTTTGTCTCTTCGTAATGATTGCGAAAGCCCATGTCATGATGTAGTTCACCTTCCAGGATCACGCCTTCCCGTTTGCCGGCCACATAGCAGGTCGAAACGTAGTGATACCGCCGCAAGTTAACCACCGACCGGGCGAACAAGTTCACGTTCAGGGTGCCTTCAACATTGACGTGCGATGCGACATCGGACGAGACGGCCAGGTCATAGATCGCGGCCAGATGAAAGATGGTGCTCGTCTCGTGACGTGCGATTTCGAGGTCCGTCTGCGACAGCCCGAGATCCGGTTTGGTGATGTCTCCTTCAACCACGCGAAAATGATGTGGGTCACCGCCAGTCTCTGCGGCTATTTGATCAAGTTCTTCCCGGGCCACCGCCAGGAAAACCGGATGCACCAGCAAAATGAAGCGCGCGCCTTCCGCCGCCAGGCGCTTAACCAAACGCGTGGCGATGAATCCGGGAAAGCCGGTGATGAAAATGGTTTCGTTAAAGGGCATTATCGTAAGAGTTCTGGCTCCCTCTCCGTCTGGGAGAGGGAGAATTGGATGCGGCTAAAGCGCGATTCAACACTCTAAATGATTGTCGCAGCAATCTTCATCTCAGTATAATCCAAACGCTTTCGGCCACACATTCAGGGCCTTAACCCGAAGACTCCATCTGAAAGGCTTCAACCATGATTCGAAATGATTTTCGCCGGCGCCGGATTGCGGCGGTTCTGCTGTTCGTACTCCTTCAAATCGGGCCGGCGCTGGCCCAGGAGCAACGCGAGTGCCCGGTACGGGTGACCCTGCTGCAGGTGAATGACGTCTATCAGTTTGCGCCTGTCGACGGCGGCGCGCGCGGCGGCCTGGCGCGAGTTTCAATGCTGCGCAAGGAAATCATGAAAGAGTCGCCGCATACACTCTTTCTGATGGCCGGCGACACCATCTCGCCCTCGATCGAGTCGAATACTTACAAGGGCAAGCAGATGATCGAGGCCTGGAACGCCAGCGAGCTCGATTACGCGACTTTCGGCAATCACGAATTTGATTTTGGCCCCGCCGTTCTGCAGGACCGCGTTCGCGAGTCGCATTTCAAATGGCTGGCTGCCAACGTCATCGACAAGAAAACTGGAAAGCTGTTCGCCGATACTCCTGAATTTGTCATCCGCGAATTTGACGGCGTGAAGATCGGCATCTTTGGGATCCTGCTTCCGGAGACTCTGCAAACGTCGCGGGTCGGACCCGACGTGGAGATTCAGGACCCCTGCGCTACCGCGGCGCGCGTGGTTCCCAGGATTCACGAGGCGGGCGCGCAGGTGATCGTGGCCTTAACGCATCTTTCGATGAATGAAGACAAGCAACTAGCCCGTTGTTCGGGTGTGGATGTAATCATCGGCGGGCACGAACACACACTGCTCGAGTCGATGGCCGGGCACGCACCGATCTTTAAGATGACTGCTGACGCCCGCGAGCTCGGCCGCATCGATCTCAACATATCGAGGTCAACCGGAAAGCTGGAAAGCATCGACTGGCAAGTCATTCCCGTCACCGACAAAGTAAAGGCCGACCCGGCTTTCGCTTCGCTGGATCGAAAGTACGGTCCGCTCTTAAAGGGTCTGGAACAGCCGGTCGGCCGCACCCAGGTTCAACTCGATGCGAAAAGTGCCGACGTCCGCACGCAGGAAACAAACATGGGCAACTTCATCGCCGACGTATATCGCCGGGCAACGAACTCCGACATCGGTCTGGTCAATGGCGGTTCGATCCGCGCCGATGCCACGTTTGAACGCGGAGTGCTGACCAAACGGGACGTACTCTCGATTCTGCCCTACAACAACAAGGTGGTGAAGCTGCAACTGACTGGGGCGCTGGTTCGCGCTGCTCTGGAACACGGAGTTGCTTCGATAGGAGTTGAAGCGCAGCCGGGCCGCTTTCCGCAGGTCTCAGGTCTACGCTACGAGTATGACGCGAGCCGAAAGCCGGGCGCCCGGATCACCAGCATTACCATCAACGGCAGACCGCTCGACGACAAAGCGACCTATACCCTGGCGACAACTGAATATGTCGCGCTGCAGGCGGGTGATGGCTATGAAGTGTTTCGCAACGCCACCGTGCTGATTCGTCCGGCGCAAGCGCCTTCGGAAGCCGACCTCCTGCAGAAAGCCATCCGCGGCGTGCGGGCCATTGCCCCGAGGGTTGATGGGCGAATTAAGCGTCTCGACAAGGCTAAAAGTCAGGGCCCGTGTAACTGACGTGGAGATTTGCACACAGCGCGTCCGACCTCGTCCGCGAAGCGGACGGTTGATAATAGCCCAGCACTTCAGTGCTGGGATCGAGTCGAGATTTACAAATGAGTCCGTGAAACGGACGACCGGGTACAGAACCGCTCGCGGTAGCGAGCGGGTTAAGAGCTCAGTTCACAACCTTGGCGAAAGAAACCCGTATTCCTGGATCGAAATACACACATCTCAAACGAGTCGTTAGTTGAATCTTTTAAACCGCTTGCTAACGCAAGCGGT